>NZ_CALMZC010000047.1 GCF_937873765.1 uncultured Thiothrix sp.
AGTCGGTACAGGGTTTAATTCTTCGCGCCGGATGATGCGCTTGCCGCTGCGGCTAATCGTTCCCGTGGTTGTGGGGGTACTAGCAGGCTTTTTATTGAGGCTTAGTGTTTTTTTGGGGGTATCGGTCATGGTCTCTCTGTACCCGTGGTGTAAGTGAATCGGGCTTTCCCAGCTGGCGGTGTTGTATGGGGCAAGTGTAGCACCCTGCCCTTGAGTTTGAATAAAAAACCAAAGGTAAGTATCTGTACGATTGAACTTACTTTGGGAAGTGTCGCAACTGTCGCAACTGTCGCAGTCGCAATTACTAAAGTGAGAAAAGCAGGGTTTTGAATGAATCAAAAATAAAGGTTAAATATATTATTTATAATAAAAACAATAATTTATATATATTTTATTATTAATTAGTAAATTCTATATAATTAATTATTAATCAATTTATCCTTTTACTGTCGCAACTGTCGCAACTGTCGCAACTTTTTTATGATAATTTTTAACAGACGAAAAAAAACCGGGTAAAACTACCCGGCTTGATCACTTACACCTTGGTTATTTTGCTTTTCTAAATGCCACTATCTGACCACCTGCCCTGAGTTCATCTAGGTAATCAGCCCATGCTTGCAGCATCTCCCGCCGCTGGTGAATCGCTTCACTACTATCAGCACGGTTATAACGTCCTCGAATACTGTTATCACGGTGGGCAAGCTGTTGCTCTATCAAGTCCATGTCCCAAAGGCGGGTACGAGTATCCTGTTCACGCATTCGATTCAGTAAGGTAGAAGCCATGCCCCTAAATCCATGTGGGGTCATGGTGTCGTTGTCATACCCCAGCGTCCTTAGTGCGGCTCTAACTGCATTTTCACTCATACAGCGACTTGCACCACGTGCATTGGGGAATACATAAGTAGATCGTCCCGTATAGGGGTATAGCTCGCGTAAAACTGCGACCGCTTGAGTTGATAAGGGGATGATATGACTGGAAAGATTAGCTTGCTTTTCGTGGGTAGGTGCTTTCATACGCTTAATCGGGATTGTCCATAAAGCTTGATCAAGGTCTATTTCTGACCATTCCGCTGCTCTCAACTCTCCCGGTCTCAACATGACTAAAGCAGACAACTGCAAAGCACATCGGACTATGAGCGTCCCTTCAAAATGATCTATATCGCGTAAGAGTTGCCCCACTTTGACTGGATCAGTCAGGGTTGCAAAGGGCTTTTTGCTTCTGGGTTTAAAGATGATGTTGTTATCAAGGTCTACTGTCGGGTTACGTTCGGCCAACTCTAAGGAAATAGCATGTTTATAGACTTGGCTGATGTATTGCTTCACCCGTCTAGCTGCATCCCCTGCCCCACGTGCCTCGATACGTTGTACCAAGCGGGTAATCTCTGCGGGAGAGATTTTATTAATATTCTTCTGTCCTATCCACGGAAAGGTATCATTCTGTAAATAACGATTGACCCTAAGAAAATGCCCTTCAGACCATGTTGATTTATTGCGCTCTACCCACTCTAAGGCAATTACCTGAAAACTCTGCCTACCTACCTGACACTCCAAGGCTTGCAAGCGCTGCTTATGGCGGTTTGGGTTGATACCTCTAGCTACTAAAGCACGCGCTTCCTCATGCTGCTCTCTGGCTTCTTTTAAGCTCATTTCAGGGTAATTACCCAAAGAGTGAATAGCCGGTTTTCCCTCGATTCGGTAACGATAGCGCCAGTATTTCCCAGTCTTGGTTACATACAACAACAAACCGCCACCATCTGCATAAGTTGCTGGTGAACCATCTTTTTCAGGCTTGGCATTTTTAACGGTTGAATCTTTTAGTTTCTTATTCATTTGTGTATATCGCTCTCTTTAAGTTGGAACGATATACACAATAATATGCACAATTTAATGCTATGCCATGCTACTTCATGCAACCACATGCAACAAAAAAGCCCTTGCAGATTGTGGCCTGCAAGGGCTTTTAGGACAGTATGCAACAACATACTACAATATTTTGGTAGGCATAATTGGACTCGAACCAACGACCCCCACCATGTCAAGGTGGTGCTCTAACCAACTGAGCTATATGCCTGTCGTTGAAGGCTGCAAAATATAACCAAACTTCTCAGGACTCGCAAGTCCTTTTTTCAGTATTAATGCTTATAGAGTTGTGGAGCACGTGCTTTATTTGCTGACCAACCAGCTCGACCGGGCTTAGTCGGGCGGGTTACTTTGAAGGGTGATTCAAACACTGCGACGACTCTGCGGGGCACAGGTGGTACAGATGGGGTTGCTTGTGTGAAGCTGGCACGGCGTACCGTGACTGCCGGTGTATTCGTACTTATCACTGCAGAATGGAAGAACACAGCCGTGCTTGAAGTGCTTACTTCACTTTTAGGACTTACCTCATCTTTAAGGCTTTCCTCAACTCCCGCTAGTTTATTATGAACAAACATGACATTACGCACATAATTTTGAGTTTCGCGATACGGCGGAATCCCCTTGTATTGATCAACTCGCCCTTCGCCTGCATTATACGCAGCTAAAACTTTAGTTAAATCACCATCAAAACGTTTCCATAGCCAAGCTAGATAGCGCGTACCGCCTTGAATATTTTGATGGCTGTCCATCGAGTCAGAAACACCAAAGCGCTCGGCCGTTTCTGGAATCAATTGCATTAAACCTTGTGCACCTTTAGGTGACTCTGCTTGTTGGTTATAGCAGGACTCAATAGCGATGACCGCTTTAATCACTGCCTCACTGACTTGATATTGAGTGGCGTATTTTTGAATAGTATCTTGATAAGGTGCAGCACGCTTATCTAAACTTTTAACTGACATTCTTGCACAGGGATGAGTAGCCGCTACCGAATCTATCGGCTCACTACTGGCCCCACTACTTGATAAAGTCAGCAGTAAATACAAACCTAATCCAAACTTCGCTAACGGCGAACTGGTCATTTTCATGAAGAAATCCATATCTGCCTTATTCTATAAGAAAGTGCTAATATGAGGCTAAAATCCCTAAAGTAAAATTCAACTAGTCTAAGTATAGGTTTAGATTAAACAACCTGAAGAAGTTTCAAACCACTTGCATTAAACCGACTACAATTGAGACTAATGGTCACTGTGCTTATGTTTCAGCCACCACTCAGGGAAAGGGCAAGCTCTTTAGCTAGTTACTTGGTGTGCTATGCATTGGGTCTTTGCAACTATACACGACTATCTTAAGGGTACGACTGCGTACTTTCTAGGCTTAACACTGAAAGAACATGCAGTCCTAGGCGCAGTTGAGTATCATGCAGCTTTTGCTATTTGCGCCTGACATGCAGCTTGTTTCTAAACTTAAAACTATTATTTTTCCTATCTTATTGCTGCTGTGGTTATTTTTTATTTCACTGGCTGCAGTAATTTATACGCCTTGGACTTATCAAATCAATTGCCACTGGAATCCACGCTGCGAACAATTAGGTATAGTTAAAATTGAAACCAGCAGTAGTGAATTAGCTAGTTTTTTTCGCCACGAACTTAGCACTTTGCCTAGCCCACCTTGGTCTGAAAAAGAAAGCCAACATCTGACTGAAGTACGTGGTATGTACGAGCAAGCTTTCTGGTTATTTATCTTGATTACAGCCGTATTGGTACTCGACTTAGTTCTTAGCAAACGTGCGCAGTGCTATCAAGCCTATGCCGTGATTATCCGAAATTTAATGTTAGGCTTATTAGTTGTCATGCTCTTGATTAGCCCTTTCTTTCGGTTTTTCTGGATGGAAATCTTTCACCCGTTAGTGTTTAGTAATGAGTTATGGCGTACTGATCCAAAAGATATTTCTTGGTATTTAATGCCAAGCAATTACTTTCTTTGGATAATCGTGTTTTTGCTTGCTACTACTTTATTACTCAATCAATTATTGGTTTGGTTACTACCTAAAGATCGAGATTTATAATGCACCACCTAATCTGCTTACTTAGCTTAATCTTCTTTAGTGGTTCCTTATATGCTGCTGAGTATTCGGGTTTTATGGTCAAATCCTATAACCCAAAGCGGGAACAACTTAATCTGTATTTGAAAGATAACAACGGCCAGCCCTTTAAAACTTTTGAGCGCTTAAATACTTGGCTGAGCACTCAACAGGAAGAGCTGCTATTTGCTATGAATGCGGGCATGTATCAAAACAATTTTGAGCCGGTGGGTCTCTTAGTGATCAAGGGAAAGCAGCTCGGTAAACTCAATTTACGTGCAGCCCAAGGTAATTTCTATTGGAAACCAAATGGAATATTTTTGATTAATGAAACCGGAGCGCAGATCGTCGAATCTTCTGAATACCCCAAGTTCGCTAAGCAGGTGCAGTTAGCAACTCAATCGGGGCCTTTGCTAGTGCAAAATGGTAACATTCATCCTGAATTTAAACCCGAGGCGATTTCGCGCTTAATCCGAAATGGAATTGGGGTTGCAGGCAAACAAGTTTATTTAGTTATCAGTACCCAGCCAGTAAATTTCTATGAATTCGCACGCTTCTTTAAGGATGAGCTTAAATGCACTGATGCCTTGTATTTAGATGGCGTGGTTTCAGCAGTTTATTCTGCTGAAACTAAAATCAATAGCCAAATCACCTTTTTAGGCCCCTTACTTGGGATTACGAAAAAACCTTAACTCTGCGCCGATACTGCCAAGCGAATCCCTAGGCCAATAAATAAAGAGCCAACGAGTTTATTCAACCAAGTTTTGACACTTGCACTAAGCTGTAAACGCTCGCTGGCAAAAGCCGTAAATAAAGCCACACTTGTGCACCAAATCAAGCTACTGATGTCAAACACCGTTCCAAGTAGAATAAAGGCTAATACGGTATTAGTTGAATCCTCAGAAATAAATTGTGGTACAAACGCCAAGAAGAATAACGCCACTTTCGGGTTTAAGGCATTGGTGAGAAAGCCTTGGTGGTAAACGGTGAATAAAGGCTGCTTAGTTTGAACGGCTTGCACCTTCGCTTCGTTAGCTACCGCTGCTCTTTGCCGTAAAGTCATCCAACCTAAATAAATCAGATAAGCCGCTCCCATCAGTTTCACTACCACAAAAGCCGCTGCTGAAGTCGCCAGTAACGCGGACAAACCAAAAGCAGCAGCAAATACATGCACATAGACGCCAGAACAAATGCCCAGACTTGCAGCCACCCCTGCTTTCCAGCCCTGCGACGCGCTTTTGCTCATAATAAATAAAGTATCTGGTCCAGGCATAAGATTGAGTAACAACCCGGAAATAATAAATAACCACCAATCATGAATACCTAACATCTGCTGCTCCTATTACGAGGGTTATCTAGTATACGCAGCTTAATGGTTGACTCACAAACAGGAGTTTAAGCACAGTCCCCACAGTTTTCCTATAATGGCACAGCGCCCCTATTCTTAGAGTTGACTGCCTCATGCTCGTGCTATTAATCGAAGATCACCGCCTCTTAGCCGAAACCATCAGTGACTATTTACTCAGCGAAAACCTTGAGGTCGATTACGCTGCAACTGGTTTGCAAGGTTTAGAGTTAGCCACTCAAAATACCTATGATGCCCTCATTTTGGATATAAACTTGCCGGATATCGATGGCTTTACTGTCTGTCAGCGTTTGCGTCAGCAATATGGTTTGGATGTACCGATTTTAATGCTCACTGCGCGTGACCAACTTCAAGATCGTTTGCAGGGCTTTGCCCAAGGCGCGGATGATTATTTAGTGAAACCTTTCGCCAACCAAGAACTAGTGGCTCGGCTACAAGCCTTGGTGAAACGTAATCGTGGGCAAGTAGTGAATAAGCGTATTAGCTTGGGTGATTTGACGGTGGATACTGGCACGCAGCAGGTATGGCGTGCAGGGCAAGAAGTCGTTCTATCCCCAACGAGCTTTAAAATTCTGCGTATTTTAATGCGCGAAGCTCCGGCTATTGTCTCGCGTGAAGCTTTGCAAAATGAAGTATGGGGTAGTGATACCCCTGATACCGATGCCTTACGGAGTCATTTATATAATTTACGCAAAGCGCTCAATCAGCCGAATCAAGCTGAACTGATTCAAACCGTTAAGGGCGTGGGTTTTAAACTTTTAGCCTACTAATTGTACCCGTACCCGAGTACCCTGCCCCAATAAACTACTCATACTCAAATGCCAACCGTAGCGCTCACACAAGCGGCGGACAATATCTAGACCTAAACCATAGCCGTCACCACTGGTATGCACACGCTGAAAAGCCTGTTGTGCCAACTCCAACTGCTCCGTATTCATGCCCATCCCGGTATCGCGCACCTCGACGGCATTACCTTCGATCAATACCGTCACCGAGCCATGCTGGGTATAATTGCAAGCATTGCGAATGAGATTGCCAAGCACAATAACCAAGGCTTGGCGTGGTGCGTGGATGCTCAGGCGTTGCGGCTCAATGCAGAGCAATTTCACATGCTGATCACTATTATGAGTTTGTTCAACTTGGTTGATCAGCCGCTTCACTAAATCATTCACCAATAGCGCTTCTGGTGGACTCGCCTGATTCTCTTCACGGGCTAACAGTAACAAGGTTTCAATCAAAGATTGCATATCACGGGTAGTCACTTGCATACGCTCCAAAGCGCGCTGCTGCAAGGGTTTATGTGCTTGTTTTTGCAATAACTCCAGCGAGCCACTAATAACGGCTAGGGGGGTACGCAATTCGTGACTGACATCACGGGTAAATTCACGCTCACGGATAAGTTGCTGCTGCAGGCGGTGGGTAAATTCCTGCAAAGATTGGGCGAGAATGCGCACTTCATCATTCACGGCTATTGCGGTGTATTCGTCCAATTTCAGATCAGCAAAATCATTGCCTTTGCCGTCAAATCGACGCATAGTCTGTGCCAACGAAACCAAGGGCGACAAGGTACGGCGTGATAAGCGATAAGCCACCCACGCCGATAAATAAATCACCATCAGTGCCAAACTCAAAGGCACGACACCGAAATAGAAAGACAATTTGCCGACGCTATTTTCATCAAATACTAAAAATAAGCGCTGATTCGCTTTGTCCTCTACATAAACCAAAGGATTGCTTTGCCCCAAATGCACCCGTTCATAACCGGGTTGCATGGCGCGAATTTCAGCGGGTACTTGGCTAAAATCGCCATTTTGCGCGAGATAACCCCGCAAATTATCAGTATTCGGGGTTGGATGCTGCGGGTCTTGCAGCAGCCAAGTCCAATAATGTACGGCTTCACCTTCGAGTGCTGCTTTGACCATGACTTTTTCTACAATCCATGCTGCGGTATACACCCCTAAGGCCGTAATGAGGCTAATAAATAGCATTTGCAGCACAAATACACGAATCAGCTTTTGGTAAATGCCATTCGGTTTAGTCATGATCGTCAATCTCTTGTCATCTTCACGTTAGTTTGACATTGATCTTGCTAACTTAGCCAGCATCAAGCCCGTAGGGGCATTCGGAGAACTAGCAATGCTGCCTAAGGTATTAGAAAGTTTTAAACAAGTGTATGAGGGACTGACAAAAGAAAACCTGTCGACCCTACATAGCGTTTATAGCCCCCAAATTGAATTCCAAGATCCTTTGCACCGCGTGCAAGGTTATGCGGCGTTTGAAGCTTATTTTGCGGCACTCTATGCCAATCTCGAATCCTGTCGTTTTGTCATTAAAGACTTGTTTTATCAAGATAATCAAGCTTGCGTCACTTGGACGATGACCTTTGTACACCCCCGTTTAAATAGCGGCAAAGCAGTCACGGTCGAAGGTGCGAGCCACTTACAGTTCAATCAGCAAGCTATTGAAAAGCATCGTGATTACGCCGATCTAGGGCAAATGCTCTATGAGCATATTCCACTCTTAGGTCAGGTGATTCGCACAGTGAAAAAGCGAGCAGTCGCATGAAAACGGTACTCATCACCGGTGCCACTTCCGGTATTGGTCAACAACTCGCACTAGATTACTTAAAAGATGGCTGGCAAGTGCTTGCTTGCGGACGAAATACTGAAAAACTGGCTGCTTTAAAAGCGCACAACCCTACCCACTGCCAGACTTTAAGCTTTGATGTGACTAAGCGCGAAGCGGTATTAGTGGCAGGGGAAAGTATTACTCAAGCTTTGGATTTAGTTATCCTCAATGCAGGCACAAGCATTTATATCGATGATGCTAAGCACTTCGACAGTGAGCGTTTTAGTCGCTTAATGCACACCAATTTACTCGGTATCGGCTATTGCTTAGAAGCCTTTACACGGCATATTCCGGCAGGTGGACAATTGGCTTTGGTGGGTTCGAGTGCTTACTTATTCCCTTTCACCCGTGCAGAAGCTTATGGCGCGAGTAAAGCCGCGATTGCTTATTTAGCACAAAGCTTAAGTTTAGATTTAAAAAAACATGGCATTGCGGTGAGCCTGATTACCCCCGGCTTTGTACAAACCCCACTCACCGATCAAAACGATTTTCCCATGCCGATGCGTATTCCAGTAGCGCAGGCCTCTACCGATATTCGTCGTGGTTTGGCTAAGCGCAAAGCTTTAATTAGCACACCCGCCAGTTTTGTCTTTGCTTTACGCTTATTAAATCGTCTGCCCTACAGCCTACAGCTATGGCTGGGGCAAAGGATACTACGCTCATGAAAATTGCCATTATCGGCTCAGGGATTTCAGGTTTGACTTGCGGCTATTTACTGAGCCGTGGGCATGAAGTACAAGTCTTTGAAGCCAATCATTATATTGGCGGACACACGGCGACCATTGATGTGAATGTGCAGGGCAAAACTTGGGCGATTGATACCGGTTTCATTGTCTTTAATGACCGCACTTATCCTTATTTCCAAGGTTTTCTCAATGAATTAGGCGTGCCTTATCAGCCCACTGAAATGAGTTTTAGCGTCACTAATACACAAACTGGCTTGGTATACAACGGCAACTCCTTAAATAGTCTCTTCGCTCAGCGCTCCAATTTATGGAATCCGCGCTTTTATGGCTTATTGAAGCAAATTGTACGCTTTAATCAGCGCTGCAAAACCTTAGCTGCACAAGGCGTTCCAGCCGAGCTCACTTTAGGCGACTTTCTCAAGCAAGAAGGTTTGAGCGAATTTTTCGCCAAGCATTACATTTTACCCATGGGTGCAGCGATTTGGTCGGCGAGCTTGGGAGAAATTGCAGCTTTTCCACTCAAATTCTTTATTCAGTTTTTCCATAATCATGGCCTATTGAATATTCAAGATCGCCCGCAGTGGTACACCATTACGGGGGGGTCGAAGCAATATATTCCCTATTTCACGCGCAACTTCGCAAGTAATATTCATCTCAATACCCCGATTAAAGCCATTCAGCGCCATGAACAAGGTGTGCAAATCAGCACCGAGCATAGCACGCACCCATTTGATGAAGTGATTTTAGCCTGCCATAGCAATCAAGCCTTGGCACTGCTGAATGATGCTAGTTCTGAGGAAACCAGCATTTTAGGCGCGATTCCTTACCGTGAGAATGAAGTTCTTTTGCATCACGATGAGCGTTTATTACCCTCGATTCCTTTGGCACGTGCGAGTTGGAATTATCACTTAAGCAACTCAGTGACACAGCCTGCCACGGTCACGTATAGCATGAATATTTTGCAGCGCTTGCCCGAAGAAGCACCGCAATTTTGCGTGACTTTGAATAATACCCAAGCCATTGAGCCAAGCAAAATTTTGGGTGAATACCGTTATAGCCATCCCGTATTTAGTCAAAAAATGGTGCAAGCACAAAGCCGCCGCCCAGAAATTTGTGGCAAGCGCCATACCCATTTTTGCGGAGCCTATTGGTATAACGGTTTCCATGAAGACGGCGTGAGAAGTGCAGTAGATGTGTGCCGCCGTCTAGGAGTGCAAGTATGAACGCGTTAAACAGTTGCCTGTACAGTGGTATGGTAGGACATTGTCGCTATCAGCCTACGTTGCATCGCTTTACATACTCGATCTTTTTGTTCGCCTTGGACTTGGATGAACTCAATAGCCTACCCAATTTAGGCTGGTGGTTTAAGGTTAAACGTGCTGCCTTAATGAGTTTTCACCCTAGTGATTATTTAGGTCATCAGCCCGAACTCACGCGCCAAACGGTTTGGCAAAAAGTAGCGAGTTTAGGCGGGAATAATTTAGATGGGCGTGTAGTATTTGTTGGGCAAGTACGCTGCTGGGGATTTTACTTTAGTCCAGTGAATTTCTATTACTGCCATGCAGCGAATGGCGAATTACATTATTTGCTCGCCGAAGTCAGTAATACGCCGTGGAACGAGCGCCATTGCTATTTAATTGATGCGCGCAGCCAAGCACCGATTCCTAAGGTGTTTCATGTCTCGCCCTTCATGGATTTGCAGATGCATTATCACTGGCGGTTTAGTGCACTGGATGAAGTTTTGAGCCTGCAAATCACTAATCAAGCCGAAGAACGCTTATTTGATGCCTCCCTGCGCTTGGAGCGTAAACCACTCACGGCTGCCGAACTCAAAGCGCAATGGCTACGCATTCCTGCCATGACGATTAAAACAGTGGCCAGTATTTACTGGCAGGCACTCAAACTGTATTGGAAAAAGGTACCTTATGTACCGCATCCCACGCCCTCGAAGGAGAGTAATGTATGAACACTTTAAGCACTGTCAAATTTAGTAAAAGCCTAAACTTCAGCTCAGCGACTTTCGCGAAAGCCTTGTTTTTAAAATTACTCGCCAAACTCGACTACGGCTATCTAACCCTCCAAGACCCCGAAGCCTTTTATACCTTTGGCAACCCACAACACAGTTTGCAAGCACATATTACTGTACATGATTTGCAAGGCTACGCACGGGTGTTATGGGGGGGAGGTACGATTGCGGCCGGCGAAACCTATATCGAAGGCTTATGGGATACCCCCGATTTAACCAAAGTGATTCGTGTCTTGGTGCGCAATCAACACCTACTCGACCAACTTGATCATGGTTTTTCATGGCTTAGTCAAATCGGGCATCGTATCGCGCATGCTTTACGCCCTAACTCCAAGGCTGGCTCCAAGAAGAATATCCTTGCCCATTACGACCTTGGGAATGAGTTTTATAAACTGTTCCTTGATGAAACCATGCTCTATTCCAGCGCGGTATTCCCCAGTTCAAACAGTAGCTTACACGAAGCGCAACTCAACAAATTACGCCTCATTTGCGAGCGTTTAGAATTAAAATCAGGTGATACCCTCTTGGAAATTGGCACTGGTTGGGGGGCTTTAGCGGTGTATGCGGCAAAGCATTATCAAGCCAAAGTCACTACCACCACGATCTCCGATGCTCAACACGCTTATGTGCAACAACTGATTAAAGACCAAGGCTTAGAGCAGCAAATCACCCTGTTGAAAAAAGACTATCGCGAGTTAAGCGGCCAATACGACAAGCTAGTATCCATTGAAATGATTGAAGCGGTCGGACACCAACACTTGCCACAATTTTTTAAACAATGTAATTGCTTACTTAAACCGCATGGGCGCTTATTCCTGCAAGCGATTACCATTAGTGACCAACGCTATGAGCGCTATCGCAAACAAGCTGACTTTATCCAACGTTATATTTTCCCCGGCGGCTTTTTGCCTTCGATTACCGTCATGAGTCAACATTTGACACAATTTACTGATATGAAAATCAGTGGCTTACAAGATATTGGCTTGGACTATACCCTCACCCTAAAACACTGGTCACAAGGTTTACAGGCTGAGCAAGATAAACTCGCAGGTTTGGGACTTGATCATCAATTTTATCGCCTGTGGCAGTTTTACCTGCATTATTGTGCGGGCGGATTTCAGGAACGTTTGATTAGTACCGTGCATTTAACTGCGGATAAACCGCTTTATCATGCTCAAACATCCACTAGCCATTAAACTAACTGACTTAGCCATCTTCCAAGGGATTTGGTGGCTAGCCGCGCTTGGAGGCAATAGCGCAGTGCTAGGCTTGCTTACGCTCTTAGGCTTACATTTGCTGCTGCTATCTGCACAGCTTAAGCGTGATTCATTAGCAATTTTAGTCCTTGCCCCTTTGGGTTGGGGCATTGATCTAAGCTTGCAGATACTTGGTTTTTGGAGTTTGCATAGTGCACTGCCCGTTTGGTTATTAGTGATTTGGGCTGGGTTTATTTTAAGTTTGTTTTATAGTTTGGCTTGGTTGCAACCACTGAAACCGCTTTATCAAGCTGCTATAGGTGGTGTGGCGGGCGCTTTGAGTTATTGGGCAGGAGCCAAGATGGGGGCTTTAAGTTTTAATTACTCCTTGCCAGTTTCGCTGATCACCCTAATAGCAGGCTGGGCAGTGATCTTACCTTTGCTCTTACAACTTATAAAAGGCTTTGAGCATCACTTTGGTTTGGCTCCAGTCACTACCCACTAACAAATCCGCGGCAATTGCTCGCCTACGAGCATATCCAAGAGGCGCTCTCCCCCAAAACCAGTATTTAAGAGCACACGCGCTTTGGGCGTGGCTTGCACTTCGCCGATAATCGCACTGGCTAAGCCTGCTGGATGTGCCCGCATCGCTGCCAGCAACAGATCAGCATACTCAGGCGGCACGACCGCTACGAGTTTGCCTTCATTCGCCAAATATAAAGGATCTAATCCCAAAATTTCACACATCCCACGCACTTCATCACGGACTGGAATAACAGAGTGCTGCAATTTAATCCCGACTTGCGAGCTTTGGGCGAACTCATTTAGGACGGTGGCTACCCCACCACGGGTCGCATCGCGTAAGCAATGAATCTGGGGACAAACTTTGAGCATAGTTTGCACCAGATCATGGAGCGGTTGGCAGTCACTTAAAATTGAACTTTCTAGAGCTAACTCACCACGCGCGTCTACAATCGCCGCACCATGATCACCAATAAAACCATTAATAATAATTTTGTCACCGACTTGAGCTTGGGTGGCAGCAATTTGAATATGAGCGGGAATCACGCCTACCCCAGCAGTATTAATAAAGCATTTATCCACTGCACCTTTATGCACAACTTTAGTGTCACCCGTAACGATTTTCACGCCGGTTGCATCGGCAGTTGCTTTCATCGAGGCAACGATTTTAATCAGCTCATCAATGGCAAAGCCTTCTTCCAAAATCATTCCACAGGTGAGGTATAAAGGCACTGCACCACTCATGGCTAAATCATTCACCGTGCCAGTCACCGCCAATTTGCCAATATCCCCACCGGGGAAAAATAGCGGGTCGACCACATAGCTATCGGTGGTGAGTGCTAAGCGATTGCCTTGCGCAATTAATTCAGTTAAATCAAAGCGTGCTTGGTCTTCTAGATTGGCTAATTCGGGATTGGCAAAACCTTTTACAAATACTTCATCAATCAATTCACGCATGGCTTTACCGCCTGCCCCATGCGCAAGCGTTATGGTTTTTCCAGCTAACTTACTCATGCTGCATCCCGCCCATAGCCATGATTATAATAGGCCGCACACGCGCCCTCACTGGACACCATCAGTGCACCCATTGGATTTTCAGGCGTGCAGCGTTTACCAAAAATCTGGCATTCCCATGGCTTGATTAAACCTTTAACCACAGCGCCACATTGACAATCTTGCGGATCGGTCATAGTGAGATTTTTAACTTTGAATTTCTGCTCAGCATCAAAGAATGCATATTCAGGGCGCATCCCCACTCCAGCCTGATCAATCGAGCCTAAACCACGCAACTCAAAGAAATCACGGGTTGCAAATACTTGGTGGATAGCCTTTAAGGCAGTGGTATTACCTTGAGTTTGCACCACCCGTGCATATTGATTCTCCACCCCGCAACGATTTTCAGCGAATTGCTGCAATAGCATCCATAGCGCCTGCAAAATATCCAATGGCTCAAAGCCAGTAATCGTTAAAGGCTTGTGATAATCGCGGACAATAAATTGGAAGGGTTCTAAACCAATCACCATCGCTACGTGTCCGGGAGCTAGAAAACCATCCAGCATGAGATCCGGTTCATCGAGCACCGCTTTAATGGTCGGTGCAGTGGTAATGTGATTGCAAAAGAGCGAGAAGTTTTTGATGCCTTCACGCTCAGCTTGCAGCACAGTCAAAGCCGTACTTGGCATCGTGGTTTCAAAGCCTAAGGCAAAAAATACTACTTCCCGTTCCGGATGCTTTTTTGCTAAAGCCAGCGCATCCATCGGCGAATAAACCATGCGAATATCCGCCCCTTCGGCACGCGCTTGTAATAAGCTCTTTTGCGAACCAGGTACACGCATCGCATCACCAAAGGTGGTAAAAATCACCTGCGGATTCTCAGCAATTGCCACACAATCATCTACCCGCCCCATAGGTAACACGCACACGGGACAACCCGGCCCATGCACCAATTCAATACAATCGGGCAGCATTTGCTCAATCCCATAACGAAAAATGGTATGAGTATGCCCACCGCAAAACTCCATAATCTGCCATGGACGTTGCAAGCAGGGTTCTAAGATCTGAGCAATGTGGTGTATAGCTTGGCGTAAAATTAGCGCTTTTTCGCTATCCCGAAACTCATCCACAAACTTCATGCGCTGACTCCTAATGCTTGTATAGCATCGAGTTCAACCTGTAATTCACCCAACTCCGCCAAAATCTGTAAAGTACGCTGTGCCTCGTCTTCATCAATCCGACTTAGGGCAAAGCCCACATGCACTAATACCCATGCGCCTACCAAATCTTGTAACTCCGTGCCTTCTTCAGCAATACAAGTAATATTTACCTCGCGCAATACGCCGCCGATATTGACCTTAGCCAAGTAACAAGCGGCATTGGTAATCGTACTGATCTGCCCCGGAATTCCTAAACACATACTTACTTGACTCCTAATAATTGCGCGGCAACAATCGCTGCTTGACCCAAGGCTAAACCACCATCATTGGCTGGGACTTGGCGTTGCATTAATACGGTAAATTGACCCTTTAGGCCAGCGTGGACAGCTTCTAATAGGACACGGTTTTGAAACACACCACCAGATAAAACAATGGTAGTCAATTGGTACTGCTTGGCGAGTTGGGAAGCAATCTCTACCAAGCTGTGTGCTAAGCCTTTATGAAAGCGCGTAGCCATCCAAGCCTTACTCTGTCCTGCTGCTAAATCAGCTAATAAGGCTTGCCACATTGGACTAGGGTCAAGCTGATAAGCATTGAAAGCGAATGGATAACCTGCTAACTCAGTCAACAAACCACGCTCCACACAAGCCTCTAGCTCAATAGCGGCTTGCCCTTCATAGCTCACGCTCTCACAACAAATACCTAATAGCGCTGCCACTGCATCGAATAGCCGTCCAATAGAACTGGTGAGTGGGCAATTTAAACCCCGCTCTGCTATTGCCTGCAAACTAGCTAGTGGCTTAGTTTGCAGATAGCGAATAGCTGCCAACTCAGCATAATCTCGCGCTAGTTGCTGCCAACGACCTGTCGCCTTTAGATGAGCAACCGCTAAGCGCCAAGGCTGAAGAATGGCTTGTTGTCCACCGTATAAATGCACCGGCTTGAGAAAGGCTAAGCGCTCAAATTTCTGATAATTAGCTTTTAAAAACTCGCCACCCCAAAGGGTATGATCACTCCCATAACCTGTGCCATCTAACACGATGCCCAGTACCTCATCGGCTGCTAAGGGATAAGCATTGTCTGCTAGACAGGCTGCTAGATGCGCATGATGATGTTGAACTTCAATAATTGGCAAATTACGCTCAGCCGCCCATGCTCGACCCCATTGGCTGATGTGATAATTCGGATGCCTATCCAAAGCAACTGCATCTGGCTGATACTGATACACCGTTTGATACAGAGCCAAATGCTGCTGCACATCCTGTAAGGTTTGGTAATTCGCCAAATCGCCATTGTGTTGGGACAGAATGGCTTGCCCTTGCTCTAACAAACAAAAAGTATTTTTTAACTCGCCCCCAAACGCCAAAACTTTAGGTGCTTGCTCAAAGCCTGTTGGTAAATCTATTGGTTTAGGTGCAAAACCACGCCCCCGCCGCAAAACACGCATTTCCCCTGCCATAAAACGCAACACTGAGTCATCCACTCGGTTGGCAATATCACGATTATGTAGCAGTTGTGTGTCGGCAATTTCACCCAATTGCGCAAGACTTTGCTCATTGCTAATACACTGTGGTTCACCCGAAACATTGCCTGAGGTAAGCACTATAGGCTGCTCTAAACAATTCATTAGTAAATGATGTAAGGGTGTGTAAGGCAATATGAAACCAATCAGATGTTGATTAGGCGCAAGCGCATCACTTAAGGAGCATTCAGGTTTGCGCTCTAGCAATACAATCGGTGCTGCAGCGGACTCTAAGGCAGCTTTTTCCTCAGCGTTGACTAAACAGAATTGCTCAATTTGTGCTAAGTTTTTTGCCATTAAAGCTAAGGGTTTAGCAGGACGATGTTTACGCTTACGTAATTTAAATAAGGCATCAACATTACTAGCATCGACTGCTAAATGCATGCCACCAAGACCTTTGATAACGACTATCTGCCCTTGCATAATGTGCTCAGCACAAGCCTGAATCGCAGCATAGCCTTGAATTTTTTCTGTGACCGTCTCAAGCCAAACTTGTGGACCGCAAACGGCACAAGCATTAGCTTGAGCATGAAAACGCCGATCAGTCGGATGGTGATATTCTGCTGCACAGGCCTTACATAACGCAAAGGTCTGCATAGTAGTTTGGGCGCGGTCATAGGGAATGCCTGTAACGATACTTAGACGTGGCCCACAATGTGTGCAATTAGTAAAGGGATACTGGTAGCGACGTGACTTAGGGTCAAAACTCTCGTGTATACATTCCTTACAAGTTGCAGCGTCGGGTGCTATATGCGTGTGAGCATTTGAATAATGGCTTGCGAGAATTTGAAAATCAGTCTGAGTTTGTAATGCAATAACCTCACGCTCAATACTCGTAATTTGTGCCAAAGCTGGCGCTTCGGTTTGCAGACGAGCCACAAACTGTTCTAAGTTCACCACTGAACTTTGCGCCTCAATCAGTACACCTTCGCCATCGTTGCGTACCGAGCCGAGCACGCTCAATTCATGCGCAATACGCCATACGGTAGGTCTAAACCCCACACCCTGCACAATGCCACGAATCCGAATGCGTTCTGCTTGCATTAATGCACCGTGCAAACCATACAAGGGTCAAACGAACGTACAATATGCTGCACCTTGACTGCACCGGTGTCCTCAACCGGAGTTCCAACTAAAGCTTGCTCTAAAGCACCTGCCTGACCTAATTCATCTCGTGGGGAAAAATTCCAAGTCGTAGGTGCAATGATTTGATAATGAGCAATTTTGCCAGCCTGAAGGGTGAGCCAATGCCCTAAACTGCCACGTGCCGCTTCGACCATACCTATTCCCTGTGCTTCATCCGGCATCGAAGCATGTGCACAAAACGGCTCCCCGATTTGGATGGCTTGACACCATTGCTCCATCACGGGCACTACACGGGCTAGCTCTAAGAGACGTGCAATTACCCGTGTCGCTACATTGCCACCGGAAGCTTGCACTAAGTTTGTTATCAACGGCTGCTGAGCCACAAGCTGCCGCGCAATTGCACCGGTTTCCACCACTTTCCCATTTAAACGTGGCGCTTTACACCAGCTATATGCACCCTGCTTTTCCCAATGTGGCTGCGTTTCACCTTGAAATGGAACTGCTACACGTTGCTCTGCTTGCATCCAGCTATGGCTAATATCCTCAGTGATTTGCTCCACATCTAAGGCATGAATCTGCCCCTGCACCCATACCCCTTGCGGAAAATATTGACCATACGCGCCATAACTCAAAAAGCGATCTGTGCCACGCCCTAAACCGTTTAGCTTTAAACGGTTTGCTAATTGCAAAAATCGCCCAAAATCGCTGTTGCTGTGTGCGGCTTGCCAAGTGTTTAACTCATCGGCAGTGCTTAATTGTGTAACCGCCTCCAATTGATCAACAAACACCACACGCTCTAAAAACGCACGAAATTGCCGAATCAATAATAACAATTGCAGCTTTTCCTGTGCCTCTAAAGCACGAGTGCTACCGCCTGCTTGAATGCTGAGACTATGTGGCCATTTGCCAGCCAAAATACCAGTGATATGCAGCCACTCAGCCCGCGCTTTTAAAACCTCGCCATGTGCACTGCCACTTTGTGCTTTAAAACGTTGCGCTGTATCAGAAAACCAAGGCTGACTTTGATACACCTCACGGGCAAAATCGGGCATGAAAAATAGGTAAAAGTGAGTCAAATGATCCGCTAGATTTTCACAGGCTAAAATCAAGTTCGTAACCAATTGCCCATTGAGAGTGGGTGTTAAACCCTGCGCTTGAGCGAGTGCTTGGGCAGCGGCAACTGATTGAGCCACTGAACAAATCCCACAAATACGCGGTGTGTAGACCAAAGCATCACTGGGTACTTTACCCACCAAAATCCGCTCGAAGCCTCGAAACAGCGAGGAGTTAACCCACGCTTGAGTAATGACACCTGCATCAGACTCAAATTGCACTTCGAGATCGCCTTCGACACGGTTAAACGGCCCCAGTATGCGACGAGTCATTTGCGTCCCCGATTTTTGCTGCTGGGGGGAATTGAGATTTGCTCAACGACTGCATTAGTGCGCACTCGTTCAGGGGTAGCAGCTTTAGATAATGAGGCGAGCGCTACAAACCAAGCTTTAGGCATATCAGAGGGCAAACCAATCGGGATTCCGGCGATTTTCGGTGTTACTCCAAAAGCATGCTTGATTTGCTCAAATGCAGGTGCGGTGCAATTAATACAAGGATACCCACCACGCAAACATGAACCACTGCCATTCCACAGATGAGTATTACAATCAGCGCGTGCTTGAGTCCCCAAACAACCACAATGCTCCATCATACAGCCCAAATCGGCGGGCTTTCCCGCGCTTGCTTTATATTCATAAAATTCGTTACGCGGACAGCCGTGATGCACTAAATGATTGGTATAGGAACGCGGGCGATGGAACTCATCCAAATCCTCTAAGCGCAAGGCATTCATACTGATTTGCACTAAGGTATTCGTCACCCAAGCGGGATGCGTAGGGCAACCCGCAATATTAATCACCGGAAAGCCTGCTTTGGAGCGCCAATTAGCATCTAAAACACTACCCAAGAGTGCGCCGTCGTATTGCAAACCCGTCGCTTCAGCAATATTCTCACCCGCCGCCGTTATCCCACCAAACGCTGCACACGAACCCACCGCCACCACATACTGTGCTTTAGCAGTCAAGAGCTTGAGCCAGTGCAACATACTCTGTTGTGTACCCGCCAATTGATGAAACGCACCACTACCCTTCGGCCCACAAATTACCGAACCTTCTAGGCACAGAATATCCAGTGGAATTTCATCCGTCAGTACGGCTTGGAGTAGGTCTAAAAACTCCTGATGCGAGGCTTCACTTAATGACGGATGCCACAATAAATTAAGGTCGGCTAGCTTAAATAATTCATATAAACTAGGGACTTCGGCATTGAGCAGCGACATTGAGCAACCACCACAACTACCCGATTGCAGCCACAGTATGTTCATAACGCTGCCCTCGCTTTTAGTGGCAAACTCAAGCGGAAAATCGCGCCATTTTCGCCCTGCTGATAATAATTACGTGCACTCAAAGCTCCACCACAATGCTCCGTCGCCAAGCCATAGCTAATATATAAGCCTAAACCAGTACCCTTGCCGACGGCTTTAGTAGTATAAAACGGATCAAATAACTTAGGTAAATCGGCCTCTTTAATCCCCAAACCATTATCTTGAATATCCACGTGCACCCACTCAGACTCGGTGAGCAGTTGCAGGGTCAATTTTGGTTTAATTTGGTTTTCCATCGCATCCAAGGCATTTTGAATCAGGTTGACCAAGATTTGGCTGACATAGCCTTCGTAATTATAAATCGCACATTGAGCAGGGAAGGTTTGAGTGAGTTCAGGCTCAATAGGACTAGAGCGCGCCAGCCAGTGAACAGTACGTTGACAGAGGGCTACTAGATCAAAACGCTCAGGTTTTTGGCTGGCGGGCGTGGAAAACAGGCGCAAGTTTTTCACGATTTCACTGACTCGCTCCGCCCCTTCCATTGAGCCTTCCAACAGTGGACGAATATCCTCCATCATCCGATCAATACGCAATTGTTTACGTAAAGCTTCACGCTTATCCACCGGTAAATTGCTATGCACACCCTCCAAATACTGCCGAAAACGTTGCTCATAACTCAAGAGCACGTGCATATTCGCGAAAACAAAACTAATTGGATTATTCAACTCATGTGCTACACCTGCCACCAAACGCCCCAAAGAGGCCATTTTCTCAGATTGAATCAATTGGCGTTGGGTGTCTTTTAAATCTTGATGAGCTTGAGTCAGATTTGCATAAGCATGCTCTAGCTCAGTATTTTTTTCTTCTAATTCAATTTGATAGTGCACTAGGTCGGTGTAAATATCATCCATGCGCTGAATGACCTCCACCCACGCATTCTCCTCAAACTGACTAGGCAAACCTTGGTCTAGGCCGACTTGTTTGAGGAGAGTGTTGGTCATGCTGAACCTGCCGAATCCAAACGCTCAAGCTCATAACGCTCCAGTTTGCTACGTAAACCGACCCGCGATAAGCCTAACTCTTCAGCAGCACGGCTTTTATTCCAGCGATGGCGAATCAAGACTTCTTTTAAAATCCGCGCTTCCAATTGCTCAACGCGATCTTTGAGCGTGCCTTGTAAATCATCTGTCAACAGGCGCATTTCTTGGCGATATTCTTCTGGTGTGGCACGCAACACATGTGGAGACACCAAATTCGACTCGAGATAGTCACTTCGACATAAAACTAGCATACGCTTCACTTCATTTTGCAATTCACGCACATTACCCGGCCAATCATAGGCTTGTAGGCAGGCTAAGGCTTCATTACTAAAGCCTTTGACATGCTTCCCCATTTGCTGCACCGCCTCTTGCAAGAGCGCATTGGCTAAATAGGGTACATCCTGTAAACGCTGGCGCAAAGGCGGTAAATGAATCGAAAACGTCGCAAGCCGATAATATAAATCCTGACGGAAACGACCTTGGCGTACTTCCTCGGTTAAATCTTTATTCGTGGCAGCAATCACTCGCACATTAATACTGCGCATGGTATTAGTACCAAGGGGACGAATCTCACCCTCTTGTAACACCCTCAATAACTTCACCTGAAATGCAGGGGAAATATCGCCAATTTCATCTAAAAAAATTGTCCCTTTATCCGCCAATTCAAATAAGCCCACCCGATCTGCAATCGCGCCGGTAAATGCACCACGCTTGTGCCCGAATAGCTCACTCTCTAGTAACTCATCCGGCAAAGCACCACAGTTTTGGGCAATAAATACTTCATTCTGACGTAGGCTATTGTAATGTAAGGCGCGCGCCAGTAGCTCTTTGCCTGTGCCTGATTCACCTGTGAGCACCACATTCACATCATAGGGAGCAACTTGGAAAATCTCTTGGCAGACTGCATTCATACAGCTATCTGGACTACGCACCACCCCCATATCCCAATCGTAACGCTCTTGCAAAGCAGTACGTTTGCTTTGAATAGCCGCACTCAAAGTACTAGGCTTGAGTTTTAATTCAAGACTCAAACGTTCGTTTTGGCGTTGTAAATCAAACAACTCGACCGCATTGCGCAGCTTTAAGCGTAATTCATCGGGATGCCAAGGCTTACTAATATATTGATAAATACCCGCCTCATTAATCGCGCTAATAATGTCATCGGAATCGGTGTAACCGGAAATAATCATCCGTACCACTTCCGGCCATTGTTCGCGCACCTGACTTAAAAGCGCTACGCCCGACACATTGGGCATGCGCTGATCGCAGACTATCACTTTGACCCACTCTCGCTCCAAAATTGCCAAGGCAAGCTCAGCAGTGTGTGCGGTATACACATCAAACTCATCATCCAACAGGCGCACGATGGCTTCTAGCGCACGCTTTTCATCATCCACGATTAAGATCGTTGGGCGTTCAGTCATGCTCCAAGCTCGGCTTTAACTTGAGTGCTCGGACGCCCAAGCAAACGCATTTGCTGATTCATGCGCAGCCATTGATACCATTGCTGCATACCCTCACCTGTGGTGGCTGAGACTTGTAAGATTTGAATGGAGGGATTTACGCGGCGTGCATACTCAATGCATTTCTCCACATCAAATTGCAGATAAGGCAACAGATCAATCTTATTTAAAAGCAATAGGTTAGCAGCATGAAACATATCTGGATATTTAATGGGTTTATCCTCGCCCTCAGTGACCGACAAAATCGCCACTTTATGCGCCTCACCTAAATCAAACGCCGCTGGGCAAACCAAATTCCCGACATTTTCAATAAACAGAATACTAGCGGCTTGGGGTTGTAAACTTTCTAAAGCATGCCCAACCATATGCGCATCCAAATGACAGCCTTTGCCGGTATTAATTTGAATCGCAGGGCAACCGGTAGCACGAATCCTATCCGCGTCTTGTGCAGTTTCTTGATCACCTTCGATCACTGCTAGACGCATCTCATCTTTTAAATCGGTGAGGGTGCGCACCAATAAACTGGTTTTACCCGATCCCGGACTTGAAACTAGATTCAAAGCAAAGATACCCTGCTCCGCTAGCCAACGTCGATTCTGCTGCGCGTAACTATTATTTTTGCCCAGAATATCTTGTTCAATCTGCACCATGCGCGTTTGGCTTAAACCAGGAGCATGAACGCGTGCAGGGCCTAGCCCATAATGGTGATTACCCACTAAAGGTTTGAACATAGTTTGCGGTTCAGGTGAGTGAGCATGACTATAATCATGGTCATGATGGTGGTGATCATGCGTATGACTATGATCGTGGTGGTGCTCATGACTAGGTTCTTTACCTTCCACCCGTGTTTCGCCTGTACTACAACCACATACGGTACACATTACTCCACCTCCAATTCTTTTATACGCATTTCATCACCCGAGCTGACTTGCAATTGATAACCGCCACAAATAGGGCAAGCATCATAACGCTGGCGAATTTCCACAATCTGCCCACAGGACAAACACCAGGCTTGAGCGGGTAAATGAATAATCACTAGTTGAGCATTGCCAGCTAAAGTCCCACGTCGTACCACATCAAAGGCGAACTCTAAAGCCGAAACCTCTACACCTGCCAACGCACCTATTTCTAACCAAATGGTTTTGACTTGGCTAAAACCTTGCTTAGCACTTTCGGTTTCTAAGATTTGCAATACACCTTCTGCCAGCGACATTTCATGCATAGCTCAGCTCCAAATCATACGCCACGCAGGGATCAAGTGCTGCAATCCATAAGCGGGCTTGGCTTACTAATTCAGAGCTTGAAGCCGTTTGCATGAGCGCTTGTAAACCTTCAGACACAACACCCTGTGATGCGAAGGTTAAATCAGTTGGGGCGAGAATCTCATAATTTTTAACCAAACCCTGCGCATTCAATTGCACAACATGACGCAAACTCCCACGGGCAGCTTCAACTTGCTGATGAGCAAGATTCATAATCGACGGCTGTACCAATTCCACTAAACGCGCTAGATAACGCGTAAACACTCCATTACCATAAGCCGCTAATGCAGCTCGAATGATCGGTTGCTGAGCTTGGCGTTTTAGTACCGACGCTTCCTCTGCCAATGGAAAATCATTTGCCCCCAAACTGGCTAATTGCTGCTGTTGTAACTGAGCTAAAGTTTGGGCGGCTACCGTTGCTTGTGCAGCTATCCACCTTTGTAAAGCTTTTAAGGTATTGAGCTGCTCCCACTTATCCAAAGACATAGCAAAAATATGCGTCTCTAAAAACGACTCCCACACATCCATTATCTCAGTGTCAGTCGTGGCTAATTCGCTAGTTAGAGTAAACGCCCGCGCACCTTGAAACCAAGCTTGGCGGGCTTGCGGGACAATACGCATAGCTTGTTGGATTAAACTGGGGTTGGGTTGTTGCCCCAACCAAGTGCTCCAATCCATTAAAATCCGTAAC
The DNA here is from genome assembly GCF_937873765.1 of uncultured Thiothrix sp. Classification (GTDB taxonomy): domain Bacteria; phylum Pseudomonadota; class Gammaproteobacteria; order Thiotrichales; family Thiotrichaceae; genus Thiolinea. The sequence continues at coordinate 23,959 of NZ_CALMZC010000047.1, forward strand.
ACATGCTCACGCTGCGTTTCGAGCCGGACTAATTGCGCTTGTGTCTCAAGCAATTTTGGCTGACTTGGTAGCTTTAATGTCTTTTGCACTGCCAATAAAGCGGCACAACTCTGAGCCTGACTGCAAATGCTAAACAGCAATGGAATGCGCTCTAAAGCTTGCTCAACTGTCTTTCCAACCAAAAGTTTTTGAATCGCCGCCAAGGGACGCTGAATCTGCACACTCGCACTTTGCGTGGCTGAATTTAAAACAATCTGAATACGCCCTTCTAAACCGGCTTGCATCTTAGCTTCGCAAAAAGCGCCCTTGTAACAGTGCGCGTCGAGTGAGTGATTCGGGATTAAGAGCCTTGCGTGTTTCAGCTTTAGCAGGTTCGGGGACAGCCTGTTGTTTTAATAGATGCAATAAAGCAATTTCAGCCGTGGCTTCGGCAGCCGCTTGGTTTTCAAACTCTAGAACAGGCGAAAACAGTGAGCAGCTTAGATAAAAGCCTAGTTCGATTTCATGCCCAACAATGAACTCATACTCACCTGACGGCAAAGCAATTAGCTGTTTACTACCGACTTGCCAATCTTGCAATTCTGGCAAGAGCACCACATTCATAAACCACGGCGTGAGTAAAATACCTAGGCGATACTCTTGCCAACGCTTAAAGCCAATAGCTTTCACTTGCAAACTAGCATTTAAAATCGGTACACACTGCATACGCTCGCGTTCGATGACTTGGAAGGTGAGCTCCAAGCGTTGAATGCAAGCATCAGCAGGCTGGGGGGCAAGCATGATTCACAACCATAAATTGTGCTTTGGGCGCGTCGCATTCGGGGCAACGCCAATGGTCGGGCAATTGGGCAAACGGCGTTCCGGCAGGAATTTGCCAGTAGTTGCAACCCTCTTCAGGGTCGTAAACGCGCCAGCAGATTTTGCACTCCATTTTGTCGCTGTCTTTAATGCGCGAATTGTCACCACCGTAAGAGCTTTCAAACGGGCTGTGAATTTGGCTCATTGATAGACCTCTAAAATCTCTGCCAAACGCTCGGCACTATCCTCTAAATCCTCAGGCGCAGCGCACGCGACTTCGGGCACGTCAACAATCTCAATCGAGTTTAAAATTAAGGCATCTTCCGAGTTGTAATATTTCACCCACCACACATTGGGGATACGTGTACTACCAATCCGGCAATTGCCATAACCACGCGATAAAATCGTGACTTCACCCATGCCCAAACGCTCACCTAAAAAGACTAAATCTTCTGGCGACAAAGGCAATAAACTTAAATTCACTACATGCGGCAAAGCCCCTGTTTGCCAAGACCTACTTTTTTCAGCGATTTCGGTAATTAAAGCGGGCGCATTTAAAACGCCAAATGGCAAATTATGCAGATTGGTATTCAAGGCTTGCCCATGGGCAAAACTACGTTCGCGTACAATCGAAGGAATATCCGCCACTTCAATGCCATCAGCAATTAATTGTTTCTGCTCATCAAAGGTCTGTACACGCCACACTCCAGTCAAGACCGACTCTTGAATTTGGACTGTTGGCATACCGCTATACACTACGCTAACTTCCCCCTCATTCAAGACTTGGTTAACCAAACCGAGGTTAGCCGCATCCAAAGGTAGTAAGTCATATTTCAATGCAGGCGAACGGGCTTGATACTGCTCAATCCCCTGTTGGATTTGCGCAAGGAGCGTTTTGGCGGCTACTAGACTTTCTACCGCTTCTGGCTCAGGCAGAAGCGGATTGTGGTAAGTGGGCATCACCCCCGGTGCGCCGATAAAGCTAAAGGTCTCGTCGCCCTCCTCAGCAGGTTGCGAACCCACACCTACAATCGGAATCCCAATCGGTTTGCCATAATATTTTTCGGTCATACTAGCCTCCTAATGGCTGACCACTGCAATCCCTATCGCGGGCGGGCGCGAAGGCTCAGAGGCTAAAATGGTTGTAATATCAGTAAGGTACACCGCCCAATCTTGAATGCCAGTAATCGCACCTAAGTAATTTTGTCCACGTAAAAACACCAAGGCAGGCCACGCTTGAAAACCGTATAAACTTTGTAATTTTTTCTCATCGCTGCGTGCCACAATGGCAGGAGTGAATTGATTCGGAAAGGCTTTGACCAGTTCCGGTAATACGACGGCTACATCGTTGGACTCATGAAAGCGTTTCGGATCTTCGGTGAAAAACAGTGCTGTACACGCATACCCCTTGAGAAACGCAGTTAAATTGCTCGCATCCACCAGTGGATAATGAAATTCGTGTTGCAAACGCTCAATTAGCGGGGATGACATAGATTTATCCTTTGTGTGGCAGTTGCGCGCGCAAATGCTCTGGTAAGGGTGGTTCGCGCCCAATTAAATCGGCAAATAGTTCATCTAATTGCACTTGCGGGTCAGAAATTTGATTAACGGCTTGTAGAGCAGCTAAGGCTTGGCGCATTTGCTTAGCAGATTCAGGGGCTAATATTTCACGTGCTGCCCCAAGGAAATTGAGTATCCAAGTACCTTGCACTTGATCACCCACTAAAATCATATCAATGAGTTCAGTTTGCCCATCGGCTTCACATAAAGCATGCGTACCGTGCATTTCCAACACTTGCATAGGAAGCCCCACACACATTAGTTTGGCCTCCTACTATCGACATTTACACTCAAAGGTTTATCAATCAACGAGGGTTTTGGGTCAAACTGCATACTCGGATCGGCTAAGACACGCTCATCGCCCAGCCGACAGGCTAGTGCTGCAGAAGGCCGCCCCGCTTCATATTGCGCTAAAGCAATTTGCGCTGGAGTTAAGCGCTCATTTTCAGGTAAAGCATGGGTACGTTTGGTCGCACGCACACCCAAACCATCAAGATAAGTTAAGGCAATTTCGATAGCCGGCTGAATTTGTGCTTTGACCGCAGGACGTAAACTACCACCATAATCTTCAAGCTCTATGGGTTGCACACCAATTAGCAAGATTTTTTCAGGATAGGAATCGAGCAATTGCGCCATCGCCAACACCTCTTGAAAGCCCGTTTGATGCAAACTCATTTTCTTTGCACCCATGAAATGGGGTACATCTGCATTATGAACTTGCTTTAAAGCTCCACCTTCTAAGCCGTAATCAATCGCATCAAAGACGATTAAAATATCGGCGGCTTGAACGTGCTGCACGAGGTAAATCCCTTGTGTACCCCCATCCATCAGAGTGACATGATCAGGAAAGACATAATTTTGATCAAGGGTCTCAACGCAGCGTACCCCAAAACCCTCATCAGCCCATAGTACATTGCCAATGCCAAGCACTAAAACTTGTTGGGTAGCCACTCGTTCTCTCCTACGGTGATGATTGGAATATCCTATTACAATTTTTTAAAAATTTGCAAGGTTAATTTCCATCTAATCACCGATCATACATCTTAAACTTAAGAAGTAGATGGACCTTCTTAATAATTGTCTAGCTTTAATCGACTTGTAATTGGCTTGGGAAATTGCAACTTAAGCCCCTCTTAGCTGGAACGATACCTCCATGCATGGCATAAGCTTTGCATAACGCCCTCATAGCCAGACCAAAATCGGAGTGAGGAGTAGTGTATGCTAGAGACCTTCTATGATGTCATGCGCCGCCAAGGTATCTCGCGGCGAAGTTTTCTGAAGTATTGCAGTTTAACCGCCGCAGCCTTAGGGTTAGCCCCTGAGTTCGCGGGAAAAATTGCTCATGCGATGGAAACTAAACCACGCATTCCGATTTTATGGTTGCATGGTCTTGAATGTACTTGCTGCTCAGAATCGTTTATTCGCTCCGCACATCCGCTAGCTAAAGACGTAATTTTATCGATGGTATCTCTCGATTATGACGACACGATTATGGCAGCAGCGGGGCAACAAGCCGAAGCCATTATTGAAGAAACCATTCAAAAATATGATGGTAATTTCATCCTTGCGGTCGAAGGCAATCCCCCTCTAAATCAAGATGGTATGTCCTGCATTATCGGTGGCAAACCATTTATTGATCAGCTCACGCATGTCGCTAAGCATTGCAAAGCAATCATTTCGTGGGGATCGTGTGCGTCCTATGGTTGTGTACAAGCGGCTGCACCAAATCCCACTAAAGCCACGCCAGTACATAAAGTCATTCATGACAAGCCCATTATTAAAGTCCCCGGTTGCCCACCCATTGCAGAAGTGATGACAGCAGTGGTGACTTATATTCTGACTTTTGAAAAATTTCCTGAACTTGACCGCCAAGGTCGTCCAAAAATGTTTTACAGCCAACGTATTCACGATAAATGCTATCGCCGTCCACATTTTGATGCGGGGCAATTCGTGGAAAGCTTTGATGATGAAGGTGCACGCAAAGGCTATTGCTTATACAAAGTAGGTTGCAAAGGCCCTACGACTTACAATGCTTGCTCCACCATACGTTGGAATGAAGGTACCTCTTTCCCGATCCAAGCGGGGCATGGTTGCATTGGCTGTTCTGAAGACGGCTTTTGGGACAAAGGCTCTTGGTATGCGCGCTTAACTGATCTAAAACCCTTTGGGGTAGAAGCCAATGCCGACACCCTTGGCCTTGCTGCCGCAACTACCGTGGGTGTAGCAATTGCTGCACATGCTGCTGTCTCGGCGGTGAGCCGTGCTAAAGCTAATAAATCCAATCAACCCGTGACTGCTAAAGAACAAGGAGAATAACAGTGGGCCTTATTACTACACCAAATGGCTATACCTTAGACAACTCCGGTCAACGAGTAGTGATTGATCCGGTCACACGTATTGAAGGACATATGCGCTGTGAAGTGAATATTGATTCCAGCAATATCATTCGTAATGCGGTATCGACGGGTACAATGTGGCGCGGTTTGGAAGTCATCTTAAAAGGTCGTGATCCTCGCGATGCATGGGCGTTTGTGGAACGGATTTGTGGGGTTTGTACCGGCTGCCATGCCTTAACCTCCGTGCGTGCGGTTGAGGATGCCTTAGGGATTAGGATTCCACTTAATGCACATCTGATTCGCGAAATAATGGCAAAAACGCTGCAAGTACATGATCATGTCGTGCATTTCTATCACCTGCATGCCTTGGATTGGGTGAATCCGGTCAATGCATTAAAGGCTGATCCGAAAGCCACTTCGGCCTTACAGCAAACCGTGTCACCTGCGCATCCTTTGTCTAGCCCCGGCTATTTCCGTGATGTGCAAACTCGGATTAAACGCTTTATTGAATCCGGCCAGTTAGGACCGTTCAAAAATGGTTATTGGGATAATCCCGCGTATAAATTGCCACCCGAAGCTGATTTAATGGCAGTGGCGCATTATCTAGAGGCGCTGGATTTACAAAAAGACTTCGTCAAAGTGCATACTGTCTTCGGAGGCAAAAACCCACATCCCAATTACTTAGTCGGGGGCGTGCCCTGCGCGATCAACATGGATCAGAATTATTCTGCGGGTGCACCCTTGAATATGGAGCGCTTGAACTTCGTGCGCGCACGGATTGAGGAGATGATTGCCTTCAATAAAAATGTGTATGTACCGGATGTGATTGCGATTGCCAGCTTCTATAAAAACCAACTCTGGGGCGGTGGACATGGTGCCGTGAATGTGATGGATTATGGTGATTACGCTAAAGTCCCTTATGACAAATCCACCGATCAATTACCCGGTGGCGTCATCCTGAATGGCAACTGGAATGAAGTCATGCCGATTGACCCACGCAATCCCGATGAAGTGCAAGAGTTCGTCACCCACTCATGGTATAGCTACCCCGACGAAAGCAAAGGCTTACATCCTTGGGATGGTATCACCGAACCTAATTATGTGTTAGGTGCGAATGCAAAAGGCACTAAAACCAATATTCAAGAACTGGATGAAAGCGCCAAATACTCATGGATTAAAGCACCACGCTGGAAAGGCCATGCCGTAGAGGTTGGCCCCTTATCGCGCTACACCATTGCTTATGCCAAAGGCGTGGGTTATGTACAAGAGCAAGTCGCACGTAGTCTAGCTAGCTTTAACCAACTCGCAGGTACTAGCCTTGATCCTAAAGCTGCACTACACAGTACTATCGGTCGCACGTTGGCACGTGCACTGGAGTCTGAATATTGTGGAGACATGATGCTCGAAGATTGGCATCAATTGATTGCCAATATCAAAGCTGGTGACACAGCAACCGCAAACATGGAGAAATGGCATCCAGACACTTGGCCGAAAGAGGCTAAAGGTGTGGGCAATGTAGCGGCTCCGCGTGGTGCTTTAGGCCATTGGATTAAGATCAAAGACGGCAAAATCGAAAACTACCAATGCGTCGTGCCGACGACGTGGAATGGCTCACCGCGCGATCCAGCCGGTAATATCGGTGCTTTTGAAGCTTGTCTGATGAATACGCCGGTTGAGCGCCCGAATGAGCCGGTAGAAATCTTAAGAAGCTTACATAGTTTTGACCCCTGTCTAGCCTGCTCAACGCATGTGCTGGGGCCAGAGGGTGAAGAACTGACAACCGTAAAAGTGCGCTAAGGAGCCATAAAATGTTTAAATTGTCGCATGAATTAATCGCCCTTAGTGTCCTACTCAGCAGTGAGGCTGCTTTGGCGCATCCGGGGCAACATACTGCTTTGAATTGGCCAGAGCTTGTGGAGCACTTCCTTAGTAGCCCTTACCATAGCATCGGCTTAGTTTTAATAGGTGTTTTAATCACTGCCATGGTGGTTTGGCGTGTCAAAAGGAGTTAATCATGTCTCAACCGAACGATACTCCCGCCTTTCAACCTGCCGTCTATGTGTATGAAGCACCCTTACGAATTTGGCATTGGATTAATGCGCTCGCCATCGTAATTTTAGCAGTGACTGGTTACTTTATTGGTAGCCCATTACCGACTATGTCTGGTGAGGCAAGCGATCATTTTCTAATGGGGTATATTCGTTTCGCGCACTTTGCAGCAGGTTATATTTTACTAATTGGCTTTCTTGGTCGAGTCTATTGGGCTTTTGTCGGAAATCATCATGCCCGTGAAATCTTTATACCGCCTTTCCATAAACCTGAATACTGGTCAGGTGTACTGCATGAGATCCGCTGGTATGCCTTTTTAGAGAAAGAACCACGCAAATATACGGGACATAATCCACTCGCTATTTTATTCATGCATTTTATGTTTGTCTGGGGTCTACTCTTTATGATCGTTACCGGCTTTGCACTCTATGGCGAAGGAGCCGGTTTAAATTCATGGCAATTTGCGCTATTTAGCTCATGGGTGATTCCACTGTTTGGGCAAAGCATGGATGTACATACTTGGCATCATCTGGGGATGTGGTGGATTTTATTATTCGTTATGGCGCATATTTATGTAGCAATCCGTGAAGATATTATGTCTAGGCAGTCGCTAGTTAGCACCATGATTAGTGGCTGGCGGACTTTTAAGGATCAGCGCAAAGTAGATGATGGACACTAGCCTGTTGAACTAGAGTTGACCTTTACATTTAACCCGACTAAGGTCGGGTTTCTTTTTTCTAGTGAACTGACCCTATTTATGTTTGCTCTTAGTCCCAGCCAGACCTTGACCTTCACCTTAATGAGTGCCGCTGTCTTGGCTTTAGTCTTTACTTGGTCGGTGGCGAAAAACCATCGCATTCCCAATCCGATGTTCTCTCTAGCACGTGCCTTAGCTAGTTTTGTAGCAACTTGGCTGCTTTGGGGTAGTATTTCAGGGGCTGGTAATGACATGACTGCAAACACTCAGATTGGACTGATCCCCTATTTAACTTTGGAATATACCAAGCTAGCAGACCAATGGATGGCAGAAGCTATGCTGAATTGGGGGCGCTTGAGCTTAACAATTGCCCTCACTGGGCTGATCTTATTTGGTTTATCGTTTGTATTCGGTCGCTTAGCGGCGATTAGTGACCGCAGACATTGAGTATAGATAAATTTTTCACAGAAATATCTATGCGGGCAATTAGTCAAGCGCCACAGATTTGCGTATGATTGCCGCCTCAGAAATTGCTAGCGACCTCAAGCGGACATCACACCATGGCATTTAATACAATTGAAGAAATCCTTAGCGATTTAGCAGCAGGTAAAATGGTTGTTATCGTTGATGATGAAGACCGTGAAAATGAAGGTGATTTATTGATGATTGCCTCCATGACTCGCCCTGAAGATATTAACTTTATGGTGAAAGAAGGCCGTGGCTTGGTCTGCCTAACTCTTACTCGCGAACGCTGTAAGCAACTCAATTTGCCCTTGATGAATGCTGCGACTGATGAAGCTCATCGCACTAATTTCACGATTTCTATTGAAGCCGCTGAAGGTGTCACCACCGGTATTTCTGCTTATGACCGCGCTCATACGATTCGTACTGCAGTAGCACCGAATGCTCAACCTTCTGATATTGAACAACCGGGGCATATTTTCCCGATTATGGCACAACCGGGGGGTGTTTTGACTCGTGCAGGTCATACGGAAGCAGGTTGCGATTTTGCACGTTTAGCAGGGTTTGAACCGGCGGCAGTGATTGTTGAGATCCTCAATGAAGATGGCACGATGGCACGTCGCCCTGATCTAGAAATCTTCGCCGCCAAACATGGCTTGAAGATGGGCACTATTGAGGATTTAATCCGCTACCGCGTCCAGAATGAAAAAACGGTTGAGCTAATTTACGAGCGCGTTGTGAATACTGAAGCGGGTGAATTCAAGCTGCATGCCTATAAAGAATTGGGTCGCCCAAATATTCACCTAGCTTTAGTCAAAGGTGAGGTGCAAGCTGCTCAACCGATTTTAGTGCGGGTACATCTTGAAAATGAACTCTGTGATTTGTTAGCGCTGAAAGAACCTTATTGCGGATGGCCGTTACGTGCTGCTATGCAAAAAGTAGCAGACGAAGGGTCTGGGGTGATTATTATCTTACGCGAACCACAAAATAATACCCAAGATATGTTGGATCGCTTAAAAGCGTTTGAATCTCAGCCCATTGTGCAGGACAATACGCGCTCTTCACCCGCTGACCTCAAAACTTATGGCATTGGCGCACAAATTCTCGCCGACTTAGGCGTACAGAAAATGCGCGTGATGAGCGCACCTAAGCGTTTCTTAGGCATTGCGGGCTTTGGCTTAGAAGTAGTTGATTACATTCATAATTGAAACGACAACTCGCTAGTTGGACTCAAGGATTAAGATTAAGCATGACAGCTATTAAAGTAACTGAGGGTGATTTTACCCCACAAAAAGCCCGCTATGGCCTTGCAGTAGCTCGTTTCAATGGCTTCATTGTTGAAAGCCTCTTAGCGGGCGCGCTTGATACTTTAAAGCGTCACGGCATTGAAGAAGATGATATTGAAATTGTGCGTGTTCCCGGTGCTTATGAATTGCCCGTAGTGGTGCAATCGATGGCGGTAAATGGTGACTATGATGCGATCATTGCTTTAGGTGCGGTGATTCGCGGTAGTACTGCGCATTTTGATTATGTCGCTGGCGAAGCTGCTAAAGGCTTAGCTTCTGTAGGTTTAGCCCATGATATTCCCGTCATTTTTGGGGTACTGACGACGGATACCATCGAGCAAGCCATTGAACGCTCTGGCACTAAAGCTGGCAATAAAGGGGCTGAATCAGCTCTGACTGCTATCGAAATGGTCTCTTTATTAAATAAATTGCGTGCTTGAAATGTCCAAAAAGCCCTCACGTAGACCTCTCAATGAGATGCAGCAATTAATTGCTAAACGCCGTGTTGCACGTCGCTTAGCCATGATCGGTACTTATCAATGGCTGATGACTGGGAATACCTTTGAAGAAATCTATCAATATTTCCAACAAGATTTAGAGTTGGCTGAGGACTTCCGTAAATGTGATGCAGCTTTTTTCCACAAAATGCTGCGTTGGTCAATCGAAAATACCGAACAACTTGAAACCCTGTTAAATCCGCATTTAGACCGTAAATTAGCTCAAGTTGACATGATTGAACACGCTGTCATGCGCATTGCCACGTGTGAACTTATCAATAATCCCGAAACCCCCTACAAAGTCGTTGTGAATGAATCAGTGAATCTCACTAAAAAATTTGGTGCAGAACAAGCACACAAATTCGTGAATGGCATTTTAGACAAAGTAGCAAGTCAAACCCGTCCAGAAGAATTTAAAGCTAGCCAGTCAGCTACCCAAACTTGACCAATTATTGAGTTCTTCAATTTTTATCCACCTATTATCGACTAAATAATGTTCTATTTTACTTAGGGCTTACAATTAAATTGTCCTACAAGAACAAAAAGGAGTTATTCATGCAATACGCTGATCAACAAGAAGGCCAGCAGCGCCCATTATTCTATACGCACAAGTCCACTTGCCATGTTGAAGAACATCCTCGCCAAGCAGGCACTAACGACAGCTTACCCTTAGTTTACACTTGCACCTTAAAATTCAATACACGCAAGCAGCAAGCAGGTAAACTAGTAGCTAATACTCAGCAACAAGGCTAATTAGCACTCAGTTATGCAGCAATACCTTGATTTAATGCGCCATGTGCGCGACCAAGGTTGCCAAAAAGGAGACCGTACTGGAACAGGCACCGTATCGGTCTTCGGCCACCAAATGCGTTTTGACCTTTCAAGCAGCTTCCCGTTGCTGACTACTAAGCGGCTACACTTACGCTCGATTATTTACGAATTATTATGGTTTCTGCGTGGCGACACTAATATTGCGTATTTAAAAGAACATGGCGTGAGTATTTGGGATGAATGGGCCGATGCGAACGGTGAACTTGGCCCTGTCTATGGCTATCAATGGCGGTCTTGGCCTAGTGCAGATGGGCGGCATATTGATCAAATCAGCCAAGTGATTGAGCAGCTCAAAAAGACCCCAGACTCACGGCGTTTGATTGTCAGCGCTTGGAATGTGGCTGAGGTTGAAAATATGGCCTTGCCTCCTTGCCATGCTTTTTTCCAATTTTATGTAGCCGATGGCAAATTATCCTGCCAACTTTACCAGCGCAGTGCAGATATTTTCCTAGGTGTACCTTTTAATATTGCGTCCTACGCATTACTGACCTTAATGGTTGCACAAGTGACTGGTTTAAAGCCGGGCGAATTTATTCATACCTTGGGTGATGCACATTTATATCTAAACCATTTACAACAAGCCGAGCAGCAACTAGCACGTGAACCTTATCCCTTGCCACAAATGCAATTAAATCCGGCAGTGACTTCGATCTTCGACTTTAAATACGAAGATTTTGAATTGGTCAACTATCAGTATCATCCTCATATTAAAGCACCCGTAGCGGTTTAATTATGCAAGCTGAAACTTTGGCGGTATTTATTCCGACCTTTTTTTTCGTATCCGTTACCCCCGGATTGTGTATGACTTTAGCACTAACTTTAGGTATGTCGATTGGTTTAAAGCGTAGCCTACCGATGATGTGGGGTGAATTGTTGGGTGTGGGCTTAGTGGCCACTTTGGGCATCGTTGGTATTGCTGCCATGATGCTGCAGTTCCCTAAGGTATTTTTAGTGTTTAAAATAATCGGTGGGCTGTATTTAGCGTGGATCGGGATTGAAATGTGGCGCTCACGGGGGCGCTTAGCCATTCCCGAAACACCGGATGCGAGTATTTCCATTCAGCCTTGGGATTTGGCACTGCGGGGTTTTATTACTGCCGTGTCTAATCCAAAAGGCTGGGCTTTTCTGCTGTCTTTGTTGCCTCCTTTCATTGATCACAGTCGTCCAATTGGTACACAGCTCGTACTCATGTTAACTATTGTCCTAACTATGGAGTTCGGCTGTTTATTAGCCTATGCCAGTGGTGGGCAAGCTTTACGACATTTACTCTTAAAGCAAGGCAATGTACGCCTGCTCAATCGAATTACTGGTTCACTGATGATTGCGATTGGTATTTGGCTGATTCTAAACTGAAATTTGCTTATACTGAGCACCCCTTAGTTCAAGTACGATTGAGTTTGTATGTTTCTTGATGAGTTCCATAAGGCAGAAGGCAATACTGTACGGATTAGTGCTCAACAAGCGAGCCGTTTTGCCAAAGAAATCGCGGACGACTTTAATCCCATTCATAATCCTGATGCACAACGCTTTTGCGTGCCCGGCGATCTGTTGTTCTCCTTAGTACTAGCTAAATATGGCATTAGCCCCAAAATGACCTTTATTTTTAAAGGCATGGTGGGGGATAACGACCCTTTAGATTTTACTCCAACCGATGCAAATGCCTTCGATATTAGTAATGGTGCTGATAAGGTTTATTTACGGGTCGAACGTGAAGGCGAAATTCTAAAAAAACCAGCATTAGCAGAAACTTTAAGCCGTAACTATGTGGCCTTCTCAGGCCATAATTATCCTTACACTATTCAACCGCTTCTGACTTCGCAACAGGTTATGCTCAACCCAGAGCGCCCGTTGGTGATTTATGAGCGCATGCTGTTTGAACTGGATACGCTTGATCTGGAAAATCCAACTTTAGAAGCTAAACAAGCGGAACTAGTCGTCAATGGTAAACGTGGCGAAGTGAATTTGAATTTTGCGATAAAATCAGTGGGTAAGATAGTTGGGCATGGATTCAAGCGCCTATTGGTGAGCGGCCTAATTCCACATAATGATGAAGTTGCTGAAAAACTGGTTGCTACTTATCTAGGTTTAAAAGCTAGTTATCGTTTATGATCTTAATAAAGAATATCTAGGTCTTAGGAGTGCTTCTAAACTAGAGTAGCACTCAAACTAATAAAAACTAGTGAGCTTAGCAACCACATCAACACCACATATTTAAGATTCCACCGAAAAGCATCACGCCCTGATACACCAAACTGACCATGCAGCATGACATTAGTACCTGAAATCGGGTTGGCGACGACCCCTAAACTCCACATGCTCAGGAATAAAGTGGCCAAAAGCTCTAAATTAGGTCGCAAAGGCAGCACCAAAGGGCCAAGCACGGCAATACTAATAATCGGGTGAATCCCCAACATGGAGACAAGAATCGCCCCACCGAGCACCAAAGAAGCTTCTATTCCACCAAAGTGCTTGAAAAGCTGAAATTCGCCAACCGTACTTAATAAAATCTGTAAACCTAAAGTTAAGACACCAGCGCCTAAGAATAGTGCCAATTCGCGCCCCATACGGGGAGCAGCTTCCAACAAATGTCGTTTGAATTGCGACCAAGCGGTATTTCTATTTCTGAGTAACAAAACCAGAAAAACCAAAGTAATCGAGCTAATCGAGACTAAGGCCAACACATTAATTTCAGGTAGTAGTAAATGCAAACCTATCACTAAAGCCGCCAAACTAGCTGGAATGATTAGACTATTTAAATGCATCGGATAACCTGGAAAATCTCGTACTTTTTGTAAGTGCCAGCCGCCCGCTAATACTGTCATTAAAGTCAAAGAAACCAGGGTTAAGATTAAACCATAAGCAATGACTTCTAATAATTGCGCACCAGGGGTATAAGTTAGCGCCACGCCCATCGCAGCAAAGAATGGTGACCAAAAAGCAGCAGCAGAAAAAGCCTGCCCCATTAAACTCACCGTATCACGACCTAATAAACCAAGGGCATGATAACGACCGGCTACCAGCACTAAGATCGATAAATTAATCACCGCGCCTAAAACATGAATTCCTAGCAGGGTTTTAACAAAAGCCATACGCCCACGTGGTAACTCGCCCGCTTCAGCGGCTGGAATCGCCACCAAGCGTAGAAAACCCACACTATAAAGCATCACTAACAGGCTATTATTCTGTATCAGCAACTGATGCAAAGAGAGTGAAGCACCTCGACCTAAGCCCCACAACAAAAGCACCAAGCCTAAGCCAGCGAGTAGAAAAAACTGAATAAAGTTACGCCAAGAGGTGAAGGTAAAGAGCAGCGCAAGACTTAACCAAGCGCATAAACCACTGAACCAAGTGGGAATACTTGGCTCAGCAAGAAGCAGAAAATTGAAAAGAGCCATAAACGCCAGTAGAACACTAGCGCTTAGTCTCAACATGGATTATTCCCACTCAATCGTAGCAGGTGGCTTGCCAGACACATCATAGACCACGCGCGAAATGCCCTTGATTTCGTTGATAATTCGACGGGACACCAAATCAAGAAACTCATACGGCAAAGGCGCCCAGCGAGCGGTCATGAAATCAATCGTTTCAACAGCACGCAAGGCAATCACATAATCGTAGCAGCGCCCATCGCCCATCACACCCACCGATTTGACTGGCAAAAACACCGCAAAAGCTTGTGAGGTTTTGTCATACAGGTCATGACGATACAGCTCTTGGATGAAAATAGAATCAGCTAAGCGCAACAGATCAGCGAACTCTTTCTTTACCTCACCCAAGATGCGCACGCCCAAACCCGGCCCTGGGAATGGATGACGATAGACCATTTCATGGGGTAAACCTAGCTCCACACCCATGACGCGCACTTCATCTTTAAATAATTCACGCAAAGGCTCAACCAATTTGAGCTGCATATTTTCAGGCAAGCCGCCGACATTATGATGCGATTTAATCACATGCGCTTTGCCGGTTTTGCTACCTGCGGATTCAATCACATCAGGATAAATAGTGCCTTGCGCCAACCATTTAGCATTGCTGAGCTTTTGCGATTCCTCATCAAAGATTTCAACGAATAAGCGTCCGATAATTTTGCGTTTCTTTTCAGGATCAGTTTCACCCGCTAAAGCGCTTAAGAAACGCTCTTCTGCATTCACACGAATCACTTTCACCCCCATATGTTGGGCAAAAGTGGCCATCACTTGATCGCCTTCTTGATGGCGCAGCAAGCCAGTATCCACAAATACGCAAGTAAGCTGCTGACCAATGGCTCGATGCAAAACTGCCGCAACGACCGAAGAATCTACACCGCCTGATAAACCTAAAATCACCTCATCTTGTCCGACCTGCTCACGCACACGCGCAATGCTGTCTTCAATAATATTCGCCGTCGTCCAGAGACGTGCACAGCCACAAATCTCACCGACAAAGCGCTCTAACAAACGCTTACCTTGACGAGTATGGGTGACTTCCGGATGAAATTGAACTGCGTAGAACTGACGCTCTTCATCCGCCATCCCTGCAATCGGCGCTCCCTCAGAACTGGCCATTAATTTGAAACCTGCCGGCAATTCGGTGACTTTATCGCCATGTGACATCCATACATCCAGCATGCCGAAACCTTCTGCCGTCACATGATCTTCAATCCCTTGTAGCAATTTAGTATGCCCACGCGCACGCACTTGTGCATAGCCAAACTCACGGTGATCTGAATTTTCGACTTTACCGCCCAACTGAGCAGCCATGGTTTGCATCCCATAGCAAATCCCTAACACCGGCACACCCAAGGTGAAAACATTCGCAGGTGCAAAGGGCGCATCCCCAGCCGTAACCGACTCAGGACCACCTGAAAGAATAATGCCTTTTGCACCAAAAGCAGTAACCTCTGCCTCACTCACATCCCAAGGATAAATTTCACAATACACCCCCACCTCACGCACGCGCCGAGCAATCAACTGGGTATACTGCGCACCGAAGTCGAGGATTAAAATACGTTGGGAATGAATATCTTGGCTCATAAGTCAACTCTCAAAAAAAAATCCCCTAGATGGGGAGTGAGCTAGCACTGGTAGAAAACTTAAGCTACCAGCACAGATTTTTGCTACTAAACGCGGTAGTTCGGCGATTCTTTGGTAATGGTCACATCATGCACATGCGATTCGCGCATACCCGCGCTGGTAATCCGCATGAACTCAGGCTTAGTGCGCATTTCATCTAGATTCGCACAACCAACATAGCCCATACTAGCGCGTAAACCACCCATCAATTGATGGACGATGGCCGATAGCGGCCCTTTATGGGGGACACGCCCTTCAATCCCTTCTGGGACTAATTTATCCACAGCATTTTCAGACTCTTGGAAATAGCGGTCACTCGAACCTTGTGCCATCGCCCCTAAAGACCCCATACCACGATAAGACTTATAAGAACGGCCTTGGAAGAGTTCAACCTCACCCGGTGCTTCATCAGTCCCTGCAAATAAGCCACCTAACATGACTAAATGTGCACCGGCTGCAATTGCTTTAGCAATATCACCGGAGAAGCGAATCCCACCGTCGGCAATTAAAGGTACATCCGTGCCTTGAAGGGCGGCTGCTACATTCATCACTGCAGTAATTTGTGGCACACCCACCCCCGCAACAATCCGTGTAGTACAAATGGAACCAGGACCAATCCCGACTTTCACCGCATCGGCACCCGCTTCAACTAAAGCTAAGGCTGCCGCACCAGTGGCAATATTGCCGCCAATCACTTGGATATGTGGAAAATTAGTTTTGACCCAACGGACTCGATCAATCACACCTTGTGAATGCCCATGTGCTGTATCCACGACAATCACATCGACACCCGCAGCCGCTAAAGCAGCCACACGCTCTTCTGTGCCATGACCAACACCGACAGCAGCCCCTACTCGCAAGCGACCTTGATCATCTTTACAAGCATGAGGATAATCATGCGATTTTTGAATATCTTTAACCGTAATCAAGCCACGCAACTGGAACTTATCATTCACCACCAGCACTTTTTCAATCCGGTGTTTATGCAATAAATATTGGATTTCGTCTTTTTCAGCGCCTTCGCTGACCGTCACTAACCGCTCTTTCGGCGTCATAATCGTACTGACTGGTGCATCTAGATGCGTTTCAAAACGCAAATCGCGCCCGGTGACAATCCCGACTAAATCTTCGCCTTGTACCACTGGAACACCAGAGATTCTGCGCGCACGAGTGAGTTCTAACACATCACGAATGGTTGCATCAGGACTCACCGTAATCGGCTCTTTAATAATACCACTCTCGTATTTTTTGACTTCGCGTACTTCTTGAGCTTGCTTAGCAATACTCATATTTTTATGGACGATACCCATGCCGCCTTCTTGGGCTAAAGCAATCGCTAAGCGTGCTTCGGTAACAGTATCCATAGCTGCAGAAACCAGTGGTAAATTCAGGTGAATATTGCGAGTCAGGCGAGTTTGCAGGTTAGTATTGGCTGGCATCACAGTGGAATGGGCAGGAACCAGCAGGACATCATCGAAAGTGAGGGCTTCCTGAAGAATACGCATAGGGATCATCCGGCTCTTAAAATAAAAGCGCTTCATTATAAGGTTTGGTCTAGATGGGGTAAACTGCTATCACACAAATGTCAGTAAACGTTCATTTTACAAACTTATGACTAACCAACGCCTAGTTCTGAGTGTCTCCCAACTCAATGCCGATGTGAACCAATGGCTCGTGCAAGGTTTTCCGCCGATTTGGGTGGAAGGCGAGATTTCTAACCTTGCTCGCCCCAGTTCTGGGCATTTTTATTTTGTTCTTAAGGATAGCCAAGCGCAATTACGTTGTGCTTTGTTTCGCCCTAAAGCATTAAACTTACACATTAAACCCGACAACGGCAGTAAAGTTCTTGCCTATGGGCGCATTGGCCTGTATGAGCCACGCGGGGAGTATCAATTTATTGTTGAGCGCATGGAGGCAGCGGGAGAAGGTGAGCTACAACGGCGCTTTGAAGAACTAAAACAAGCTTTAGCTAAGGCTGGATTGTTTGCGAGTGAGCACAAAAAAGCCCTGCCGAGCTATCCACGCTGTATTGGTCTGATTACCTCGCCCACTGGAGCAGCAGTTCATGATATTTTAAATGTCCTAAAACGGCGTTGCCCGCAAATCCCAGTTTTAATTTACCCAGTCGCTGTACAAGGTGAGAGGGCAGCGCCACAGATTGTAAAAGCTTTACAACAAGCTAATCATGAACCACTGTGTGACGTATTGGTTTTAGCTCGGGGTGGAGGCTCTCTTGAGGATCTATGGGCATTTAACGAAGCCAGCGTTGCACAGGCGATTTATGCGAGTGCATTACCGATCATTAGTGGCATTGGTCATGAAATTGATTTCACTATTGCTGATTTTGTCGCTGATCGACGCGCTCCTACTCCTTCAGCCGCTGCGGAACTAGTGAGTCCTGACTCGGCGGGACTTTTGGCTAGAGTTAACATACTCCAAACGCAGCTACAGCGCTCAGCCCAGCAAAGTTTGAATACTCGTCACCGGCAGCTAAGTCAAGTGCAAAATCGCCTACAACGTCAACATCCCCTCTATTATTTACAACAGAAAACTCAGCGTTTAGATGAACTAGATTTACGCTTACAGCGTGCCTTAAAACTTAAACAAGAACGAGTGAATTTACGCCTGCAAATACTGCAGCAACGCTTGCAATGGCAAAATCCTAGCTCCGCTATTCAAGTCTTACAGACCAGACTACAGCAGCACCGCCAACATTTGCAACACTTCATTGAGCAAAAATTACAGAATAAAGGCCAACTATTTAGTTTACAAGCCTCTCGCTTACAGGCTTATAGCCCACTGGCTACTCTAGAGCGGGGTTATGCTTTAGTCTTAGATAACAACCAGCAACTGATTAAAACAACGAGTCAAATTAAACCTCAACAAAGTATTCAAATACGTTTATACGATGGTGAACTAACTTGCCAAGTATTAGCCACTAAACCTAAAACTTAGTGGCTGGTGACTAGCTAACCTGTTATCAATACAGAAGCGAGAACATTTTACTGCGATATTTTTTTACTAGCGGATCACTAGCACCCAATAGATCAAAGCTCGCAATTAGACCTTGCCGACCTGCATCATCACCAAAACTGCGATCTGCCTTCATCACCGTCAAATAGAGCGCCAAACCTTCTTCAGTGCGACCTTGAGCAACACGGATTTTAGCTAAGTCAAGCATTGCTGCATAATCTTGCGAGTTTTGTGCAAGGCGTTGTTCTAGCTCTGAAGTATCTTGGCCTTCCGACTGCGCTTTTAAACGAGCGAGCTTAATCTCAGAGCGCAGTTTTTGCAGCAACTCTGGCTCTACCGATGTTTCTGGAACTTGATTTACTAAGGTCTCCGCTTGGTCTACTTCACCCGAGACCAGTAACATGGTCGCATAATCCAAAGCAGCTTCATAAAAGTCCGGCTCATGCTGTAACACCTGCTGCATTAAGCTCATTGCCCCCGCTAAATCACCCTCTGCCTGCATCATTAGAGCTTGCTGACGATAGGGTTCGGTAGGACGTGTGCGGTGCTTGTTCAAAAATTTACGAATCTCGACTTCAGGCAAAGCACCCATGAATTCATCAACGATTTTGCCATCTTTAAAGAGCTTAACAGTTGGGAGGCTGCGTACACCTAATTGCGCGGCTAGGGCTTGGTTTTGGTCAGTATTTACTTTAACCAGAATAAAAGCACCACGATATTCATCTATCAGTTTGGTCAATATCGGCGTGAGTGTCTTACAGGGTTGACACCAATCTGCAAAAAAATCAACCAGTACCGGCACTTGTCGTGAATTCTGCATAACTAACTGAGCGAAATTTTGGGTATTCGCCTCAAAAATAAACGGAGAATCAGCCATAGAAAACAATCCTAAAGAAAAACTAGAATGAGCTTAACAATAAGGGGGAAAATGAAAAATACAAGCTCCAATAACAAAAACCGGCTCTTTTCCAAGAACCGGCTTGTCGGAGTTAGGCAAACTAGCCTGCTGTGGAACTCAAGTAAATCAGTGGACTAACTAACGCACAATACTCACGGTAACTTTTGCGCTAGCTTTTCCACCACGACCATCACTGATCGTGTAGCTTAGCGTATCTGAACCCGTACGATAGCCCGCTTTATAAATCAGCTCCTTACCAGTACTGCTAATACTCATAGACCCACGCTGACCTGATTTCACACTGATAATTTTTAAAACATCACCATCGGGATCATAATCATTGTTTAACACAGGAATTGTAACGGTTTGGCCGATGACTACTTTGCTCGAATCGGCTACTGCCACTGGGCTAAGATTAACGGTAGAGACTGGAGCCGCCGTGACATTGACACTGACCGTGCCAGTAGCACTAGCACCGAAGCTATCATTAAGGGTGTAAGTAAAGCTATCCGTCCCCACGAAGCCACTATTAGGTTTGTAAACCACTCCTGAATTAGTGAAGCTCACTAACCCATTAGCCGCTTGGGTGACTGCTTTTACGGCTAAGGGATCTTTTTCAGGATCAGAGTCATTCGCTAAAACATTTACACTAACACTGGAGGTATTTACCACATTAGCATTATCAGCATTAGCCAATGGTGCTTGGTTATCTAAAGTAGTTGCACTCGCCACGGCTGAACTATCGGTGGTATTTCCCGCAAGGTCACGCGCTTTGACGGTAAAACTGTAGCTGGTATTCGCAGCCAACCCACCTAGAGTGAAATCGGGCGATTTTACCCAGCCGCTATCCACACAACCATTCCCCCCTACGGTACAAGCAAAATAGTACTCTACACTGCCACTATCATCGGTTACAGTTGTTGCTGTCATATGAATACTGCTACGGTCTTTAGCCTCAGGTGCTACCACAAAACTTAATGGATTAGGATTAGGGACGGTAGTATCCGGTTCTGCTAAGGACAAAACACCTTCAATAAAATACTGACCCAGACTGCCGTAGTCGCTGTAATTAACACTACCTACCCCCTCAACTGCTAAATAATATAGACCAGCCGCTAGTGTGGTATTGATACCTGCATCCGTTTCATCCGCTGGGTTGCTGCTAGTGACTAAATTACCTGCGTTATCATAGAGGCTTAAGGCAATATCCAAGTTACCACCACGCTCTGCGCTGGCTTCACGCAAAGGTGTTGCTTGTAGCACTACATTGCCTGCACCAGTATTAAAGCTAAATACGTCTACATCAGTACGGGTAGCAATAATACCTTTATTGACTTTGCTTAGATCAAGCGGGCTAGTCGCCGGCGTACTTGCAAATATATGTCCTGTAGAATCGATCACTAAGGGGGTAGCCCCAGAGCGAACATTACTATGATCATCGGCAATTGGACTGAGCTTAGCGCTAATGATAGCAATATCATCTTCAATTTGATTAGCGTTTGGATATTCGCCTTTACTCCATTGGCTAAGTTGCGCGTAATAGCCTGCGCCCATAATAGGTGCCCAGCTAATCATGCCACTGCCTTGACCCGTGAAATAACCACTGGTGCTGGTACCATCATGAGATAAACCTAAATTGTGACCCAATTCATGGGAAACAACTTCAGCAATATTATCCGGGCCACCGACTTGATTGTGATAAGCAAAAGCGGGGGAATACTTGCTAGCAAAACTTGAAGTGCCCCATACATTAATATAAGCAACCCCGCCTGAATTTTTCGCTGGCATGTCGATGCCATTGGCATCGACATTCGCAGTAATTAATACCCGAGCAGTTTTTGACCCAAAACTCACTGGAGCCTCTGTGGTGACATCAATCCCGAAGGGTGCATAATCTTCTGCAACACGCCGCCACACTTCAAAAATATTCGCTTTTTCTGTATCGCTAAAACTGCTAGTGACACCATCAATATCGTAAGGTTTCGCGGTATAACTGGGGCTAGTAGAAGTGTTCCAAGCCGTATTGATTATCACATGACCATCAAAGTCTAAATAAACGATATTGTTAGCACCCGGATTGCTATGTAATTTGAAAACATCTACACCTGCTGGAACCGTAGCAGCTAACTCCTGCATGCGTGCAGTGCTAGCTAACTGTACATCGGGATTGATAGGGTCAGCGATATAAATACCTCCCTCATCATCTGTGCGCATATACGGCAAGTCACGATCATGGAAACGTAAAGTATCTAAACGCGCTTTCGCTTGCTCACGTGCTTTGGGTGATAGTTTAGTTAATTTATTTTTTAGTTGACCCTCTGGTAAATCGCTAATTTGGAAAGGGTTATTAAGCCCGTAGCTTCGTCCCTTGCCTTCAGCTTCAACATCGACTGATGCTAAAAGTAAGAGCATAGATGCACTCACACCGCATATGATTTGTACAAATTTATTTTTTTGCATGAAGTGACACTCTTCAATAATTTTGGCTAGGGAATTTGGCGGATGACAAGGTTATATTTTTAAATTATGCAACCATTGATTACCTTAATAAATCTTAAGCCGAACGTTAGCCTGCTAACAAGCACCGCTTAGCGGTTTTTTCTTAAACTTTTTGGTCATGCACCAGAGGAGTTGAAGAGCCACTAAAGCGGTAGTAACTTAAG
>NZ_CALMZC010000048.1 GCF_937873765.1 uncultured Thiothrix sp.
AGCAACGCATTTAAGAGGGTACTCACCAGTGCTAAGAAGCCCATCGCTGGGTAGGGGTCGTAGAACCACCACACCACGAGGCAACTGAATAAGCACATCGGCAGATGTAAGCCTGCAAACACCATAGCGACTAATGCACCATAGGTATCAGCGACTAGATACACTTTGAGCACCGCGAAGATAAGCGCACCTAACGCGGTCAACTTCACCGCATAGGGCAATATATGGGTAAGGGTAGTGTTCATGCCTGCCCCCTTGTCTCAACAGAGTTAGGGAACATTAGCCGATCTATTTCATCGGCTAAATCAGAACAAGCCCATAAGTAGGACATTTGAATTTTATCGTTGTACGTGGTGAAGTCTTTGCACATGCTGACAGACAAAAGGGCGCGTAACTGGCTAAGCTTTCTTCCAACAACGTCCATTTCACAAGAGTCTAAAGCAATCATGCTTGCACCTCCTGAACAGCATCAGCTTGTTCAATGTGTGCAATTAGACCTAACACGGCATCTTTGATTTTCTTATCACGAGGGAAGCGTTTAACTAACTCATGCAAGGGTGCTGTGTCTTTATTGGCAGCAGCATGAACAAAAACCCGAGTAATGAATTTATTGACCTCACTTGATGCAAGGCAAACTTCTATAAATTCGCGCTCCAGTTCATCGCGGTCAGTGTGTGCGCAAGCCTGCGCTGTGCTAGTATTCATAATTGCTGAATCCTCATTAAATTTAGTCGTTTATCGGTATTTAGCAAGGTTGTTTAGGGGGTGAGATACCTAAACAGCCCTTAAGCGCCTCCACTGGCTGGGGGCGTTTTCGTTTATGGGTTCATAGCTTGACTGATCCCTTCAAGCCGTCCGCGCTCGAAAGCCTGCTGTTCTAATCGTCCCATCATTAAATCTTGCAGAATCGTGACTACTTCCGCGTTCATGCTGCGATTGTTGCCAAGTGCACGCTGCTTTAGCCACTCCTGCACACTCTCAGGCATCCGAAGCCCAAAAGGTGGTTTCTTCTTGGTGTTGGCTGTCATTTCATAACCTTTTTGTTATACGGTGAAGCTATTATAATTTCACGGTGAATATATTAAGTCAATATCAAATTAGCTACACTGTGCAATCAGAATAAAAAGGCTAGCTTATGAGTAGGGACGTGAATCCTTTCGGTCTGCGAATGCCGCCCGAATTAAAAGAAGAATTAGAAGTGTTGGCAGAACAGAACCGCCGTTCGTTGAATGCTGAAATAATTGTGCGTCTTGAAGAAAGCGTGAAACGTGAAGGCTTAACCTGCATTACAGCGGAAGAAGTACGCCAGATTGTAGAGCAAGCTCTCGCCAAAGCAGGCAAAGGCTGATGACGACTAAAATACAACCCTTTGATCTATCTGCACATCTACAGACTGATGAAAATATCCGTGAATTTCTGGATATTATGTTAGAGGAAAACGGGGCAGAAGGTTTTGAACAAGCCTTAGTGTATGTTGCCAAGGCTAAAGGTATGGCTAATCTTTTACCGACCCAATCCACACTAAGCCAGCTTCCTTTGAGCGTGATAGATCAAATCATCCATACCCTAGGCTTGCGGTTGTCAGTACGACTTGCGTCATGATCATTGAAGAACAGCAAAAACTAAGCGCTATCCCAATTTTTTGAGAATTAGTAATAACTGCTAGATCAATGACTTAGTGTGTTTTTTCTGCGTCACCCAACACACAAGTACTAGGTGACTAGTAGGAATGGAAGCAAGCTTAAGCGGCTAAGGTGCGTACACTCAAGCGCAAACCCAGCGCATGAATGACCTTCAAAATGGTCGCAAATTCGGGATTACCTTCACCTGATAGTGCCTTATAAAGATTTTCTCTAGCCAGCCCGGTTTCACGCGCTAATTGCGTCATACCCCGCGCCCGTGCGACTACCCCTAAAGCACGAGCAATAAACGCGGGATCAGCACCCGCTTCTTCCATGCAAGCATCTAAATAAGCCTGCATATCTTCATCGGTTTTCAAATACTCTGCAGAGTCGTAACGGCTAAATCCTTGGGGCATGATGGGCATCCTCCCATGCTTTAATCAGTTGCTTAGCTTGCTCAATATCGCGCTGCTGCGTGGATTTATCGCCACCACAAAGCAAGATTAGCAATACTTGGCCTTGTTGTTTGAAGTACACGCGATAACCTGCACCCTGATGAATTCTTGCCTCACTTAAGCCTTCACCAATGGGAGCGACATCCCCTAAATTCCCGCCGGCCATGCGGTCAATGCGGGCTTGAATCCGCACCCTAGTTGATCGGTCACGTAATCCGGCTAACCATGCTGAAAACTCATCACTTTGAAAGACTTCAAACATTACTGTATCTCATAGATTACAGATAATAAGCATAACAAGTTTGCTACTCACCACAAGATTTAATTCAAAAAAGCTAGCGCTTGGTTCTAAAATTAGACATTAATGCTTGATTGGGCTTTGATTAAAACCACTAAGCCATTGAATTTACTTAAAAGAACGAATTTCGTAGTTTTGAACCTATGCGCCTTGGTGAACTTTTAAGATAGCTTGCTAGTCTTATCTGAGATACATTGTAACTCACTTTAAATAGAGGCTAAGACGATGGCTAGCACCATGATTCATATACGGATTGATGAAGAACTTAAGAATAATGCCACCCAAGCACTGGCTGCAATGGGCTTGACGGTATCCGATGCGGTGCGCTTGTTGCTGACTCGGGTCGCTGCTGAACAAAGCTTTCCGTTTGCGCTGAAAGTACCTAATGCTGAAACGGTTGCAGCGATGCAAGAAGCACGAGCGATAACCCGCGCCCGTTTTAGTTCAGTCGATGAATTATTTCAGTGCTTAGACCATGAGCACTAAACGTGCTAATTTGCCGCGCATGGCAGACTACACCAAGGCATTTATTAAGGATTGGCAACGGCTCACCTACTCAGGTCGGTACAACATGAAACAACTCAAGGAAGCCATGTTGTTATTAATTGCCAACGATGAACCCTTGCCTGCTGAATGGTTGGATCATGCGCTAGTCGGTGACTGGAACGACCATCGAGAATGTCATATTGGTGGTGACTTCCTATTGATCTACCGTTTAGAGAAGCAAGGTAAGCAGGAATTAATCATCTTCTCTCGAACAGGCACGCATGCAGAACTGTTTGAATAACCCTAGACACGTATGCGTTCCCGTTTACGTTGTGTAGCTCGTATCGGTAACAGGTTCAGTGCTTGCGTCAACTTCGGCTTTGACTTCTTCGGAGGCGGAGAGGTAGGCGATGGCTGTATTGATTGAATCGAAATGCGAACTGTAGTTCGTATTTGAATCAATAAGTTGAGGCATTTCTTTAGCAAGTTTTATATATTTCTGCGATTGCCTCGCAGTCACCCTGCAATTTTCCTCTATCCAAGTTAGCCACTCGCCATGTGCGCAAGCCGCTTTAGCTTGTATCAGTTTCTCCCCGCACTTTGTAGCATACTGAATTGCGGTCATAGCGGCTTGCTGTGCGCTGCGATACCTGCTTGTATGGCTACTAGTTCAGTCCAGTGCTTTTTCATACATCCAGCGGCTCTAAAATTCGGGTGCTGTGAATCGTATTCGTTGAGGCTTGGCATTTTACCCGCTATCTCGAATGTGAACTGGTACGAGCGACTACAAATAGCCAACTAACAACAGTAGTAGTAAGTGATAATAGCTGTCAGAAGTCGCCGTTCACACCCCCAAAACTGTCATAATGTAGCGATGAAACCAGCTATCTATTTATCAACAAACGATGTACTGAAATACTTTCATGGAAATGTGTCCTTAGCTAGCAAAGTACTTGGCATTCAGCGCACTGCTTTCTATCCAGCTATTCAGCGCGGTTACTTTGGGCACAAATTAAGCCAGCGCATTTTGATTGCACTCAGGGCATTGAGCCATGACCCAGCCTGATCCTGCATTGATGCTGCCCTTGTCTGGACTAAGGCCAAAGCACCGTAAGTTAAAACTTCCTTTGATAAAAGCTGATATTCCAGCTAGTAAGCAACTGAAGTTAATCGGCATTCATCAAATCGCAGAATCGCTTATGCAAGGTTTCACGATCCTAGAGATTTGCCAATACCTTGGCATCACCCTTAAATCGTTTCATCACTGGGTGCAACGGCTTCCCTCTGAAGATCGCCTGTTGATATATCTTGCACGTGTGGCTTTTTATGAGCAGCAGCTTGCTTGGTATTACCAAGAAGGACTCGCGTTACTTAATCAAACCTACCCTTTTTCATTAACTGATAACCTTGATCAAGACCTAGAACGTATAGGTAAATGGTCAGCCATTCGTACTATGCGCTTGGAACAACTCAGCCGCTATGCAAACAAGGTTTTGATTGCACTCAATCGCTATGATGGCTATGTGCAGCGGATTGGTGGCTCAGACAATGAGAAAGGCCAGAAAACCTTAGTGGTTTCATCTGAACACTATCAGCAAGGTATGAGCTTCACAGACTAGAGGGGCTTCTTTTCTGAATGCAATCGGCCTTTGAATCCCAACTAGGGGGGGATGGCTTAGCCTCTTCTGGCTTACCCATAGGAGGCGGGTTGTTTCGATAAGGTGGTGAGGTATTGATAGTTTAAGGGGGGACTCGTTTCACATTCACCATAGGGGCGGGACTCAACGCCTTTCATGTTTTTAGTATTGGAATTGAGCTGCCTTGAAAGGCTAAAGGCGATGTATGTTCAGTTTTAGAGGGCTGGTGTACTTGGTGTACTTGGTGTACTTATAATCCGACCATTAAGGGGCTGGCGCGCTCTATTGCCTTTCTTGCTTACTTATTAATCATTTTGTTCGTTTATTGTTCTAATTTTAAACAAATATCTATTAATTAATAAATTTAACTAATAATAATGGTTAATAATTAATCAAATTGATGTACTTAGTGTACTTGGTGTACTTATCTTCCAAATGACTTTAAAACTGAGAAGTACACCAGCAGTGAGATTTAGGGTATTTTTTGCACAATTTGATAAATGAGTATTTTCAGTACTAATTTGTACTTTTCATGCATCAGGTGAAAATTACAGGCACAAAAAAACCGGAGCATGTCCGGCTTTGGTAGTGGTCTAAAATGGTAGTATTTAAGCTTGGCGAAAAGTTAGAACATTGTCTGCTGTATGGCCGTGGATAATCTCGTCCAACTTACGCGCCCAAGCTTCAAGTGCCTGCTGTTTCTCCTTGGCGTAATCATGTCGGTCATAGATACCGCCGACTGAACTATCTTTATGATTAATCACTTTATCTTGGACAAGCCGATTAAAACCTAACTTACTAATCCCGGTGGTGAGTGTGCGCCTTAAATCATGGGGTGTTGGCCGTGGCTCAATTTCCCACGCGACCTTGGCACTCTCCATCACGGCGGGTAAGGTAGAAGAATCTTTTGACTCCCCTTCCCTATTAATCAGTAAATAGCCTTTACGACTATGCGGGCGTAACTCTTCAATAATCTGCTTTGCCCTATCGGTTAAAAAAACAGTATGAGGCACTGAGTTTTTGGGGTCAGGTATCAACCACCAGTCACCTTGAATATGCTTCTCTTGCATAGAACAAATTTCATCAACCCGCTGGCCTGTAACCAGAGCCAACTTTAAGGCGCTATTGGTCGCTAAATCACACTTATTTGAATGTAGCCACTGCCAAAGCAAACGAACCTCATTGTCAGACAGCACCCGTGTTCTCGCTTCCTCATCTAACTTCTTAATGCCCTTTGCCGGGTTCTCTTGAATCAAGTCACGCTCAAAGGCAAAGGCGAAGTACTTAGAAAGTAAAGATAAGAGCCGATTTCTTGCAACCAGCGCGCCCGTATCCTCTTTTTTATCCAGTAGTGCTATGACATGACCACGCCTTACCGCATCGATTTTTAGGCTACCTAATACGGGTATCACGTCAGCCTTTAACTGTCGCTCATCTTCTGCCCATGATTTCTTTTTAGGCTTGGCGTAGCGCTGAATATAAGTATCTGCAAACTCACTGACGGTTGGCATAGCGACTAGCTCTTGTGCTTTCAGATCACGCTCTATAGCTGGATCAATCCCCGCCTTTATTTGGGTACGCTGTTGTGCATGGATTGCACGTGCTTGCCCTAAGGCCGCGCTTAGCTCGGTTTCCTTAGTTGACTTAGAAATTTCAGGCACAGCTAAAGTAAAAACGCGCCGTTGTGCATTGATCTTGTAACGATGAATGAACACACCTAGTCCGGTGCTATAGACGCGCAAGTATAAACCGCTAGCCGTCGCGTCCTTATACTCTTCTTGCCCTGATTCTGGTGGTGTGCTGAGTGCTGATTTGACGCCTTTATGATTGGTGTAGGTATTAGCCATAACTGTTGATCCTTACGGTGTACTTTACGGTGTACTTTTTAGCTCAACAAATAGCTTAACGCTCCGTCAATCTCCGAACAACTAACCGCTTGAAAGCCTTGTGTAGCAAGGCATTTAAAAACTACTAGCAAACACCTAAAAACAATACCTTCACTGACTTGTAATCAGTAGGTTCTCAGTTCGATTCCGAGTGCCGGCACCACATTTAAAGCCTTGTAAATGAATAGTTTACAGGGCTTTTTACTTTTTAGCCTAAATTTCTTTCTTAAGCCACTAAAGCAAATTAATAAACACCTTGCCATTTTCAATCTTAATTGGATAAGTCTGAATATCTTTATGCAAAGGTGCACATAAAGCTTTGCCTGTGCAGACATCAAAGCGTCCTTGGTGCAGTGGACATTCGATTTCTTTGCCTTCTAAAAAGCCATCACTGAGACGTGCACGTCCGTGCGTGCAGATATTGTCTGTGGCGAAAATCTCACCTTCAACCTCATAGAAAGCGATCTCTTTGCCATTGATTTGTATTGCAGTTACATCGCCTTCAGGGACTGCTGTTAAAGCTAAAGCTTCAATCCAGTTGTTATTCATTTGTCCTCCTTAAATCGGGTAGATAATTGAGTTGGGGATCATCTCACTATCGTAAATACATAAACGCGATAGGAATTTGAGTCCCATGTCAGTACGCACAATTTCATCTCGATAATAACCTGCATTAAATACGGTAGATTCGGCATCCAATTTAGTGCGCACGACGACATAATTGGCTTCTGCTCGGATTAGCTCACCTTGTTCATGCAGTTCAATACTCAGAATGCTTGGAATACCGACAATATGCCGTTGATAGTAGGGGTCGTAATACAGGGTTTCTTTCACGCCATAGACACGATCACGAATCATCGCTTTGCTTTCTAGTGCTAATAAGCATAAAGGCAAATTCTGCTCATAGTTTTCCCGTGGTTGCAGGCGATAAATCCCCTCCTCCACAAAAAACTCTGGCCATTTATCCCAATCCGCTGAATCACAGACACGCGCATAATCGCTATAGAGATTTAACACCGCATAATAGGTTTGGAAATCAACCATGGTTTAAACCTCCATCACTTTGTGCCAATAGGCATACATCCCTCGAATCAATGTTTCTGTGACCATATGATCAGTGTTGCCAATCTCATGCCCACCCATTTCTAGCACCGTATGCTTAGTCGGTGACTGTTCAAATCCCTCTTGCGACCACTCAATCACTTCACCATCATCCGCAGAGACAAAGCCTGCTGGGCCAAACAGGTTGGCCTGAATCAGGCGACGTTGATGCATTTCTGGCGAATCATCTTCAAAGCCAAAATGCGTCCAGACAAAATCAAAGGAGCCATGCCCGTTCGGTTGAATATGGCGGGTAGAAACACTATTCACTTGCTGCTGAATAATCACACTTGGGAAAATCGTCGTCATGACTGCGGTTGGCCCCTCCCACCAAGGCTCAGGGACAATATCTAATAAGCGCGCATCATTTAGTTGCATAGTTTCTTTAAAACTATCTACACCGCTAACCACTTCTTCATTCTTACCACCTTTGCCACGGGTTGAAATCATCGCAGCATGACGGAAATGCTCATCCATTTTTAGCTCAGATTTATTATCCGCACGCCACAAACCAAAGGTAGAAAACCAAGTATGCAGTAGCCCCGGATGATAAGGATCTTTAATATTTTCTTGCATCAGCTTCCAGTTACCGGGAATACGCTGACGACGATAGCCGAGAATAGTCAGTTTGCGGCCATTAAATACGCGGTCGAAATAATGCAAAATTGTAGAGCCGAGAAAATCCTCCAATGATTCAATCTCATGATCGAAAGAGGCAAACACCACTCCACCACGTGTAGCCACCTTGAGCTTAGTTAGACCATGTTCTTCGAGCTTAAAATCTTTGGGCATTCCACCATTAATTTTGCCATCCTGCTTAACACCGCGCCGGAAGGGCACACCTTGTAAATCGCCTTTTAAGCTGTAATTCCATTGATGATAAGGGCAGAAGAAATCCTTCTGATTACCGTGGCGCTCTCGACAGAAACGTAAGCCACGATGTGCACAGACATTTTCCACCACATTAATATTGCCCTCTAAATCCCGCACCATAATCACCGAGCGCTCACCCACGACCGAGCGGCGAAAATCACCGGGATTAGGAATCTCTGCTTCTAAGCCGATATAGCACCAGTGTTTACTATAAAATAGGCGTTCTAACTCGCGTTGATGCAAATCGTCACGGGTATAAACCCAGAAAGGCACTTGGCTGGTGCCAACCTCAGTCCATTGGGGATTCGGCGGGAATATTGGCTCACTAGCACTCATACAGAACTCTCCTCTTGAATGCCTGTATCATCGGCTAAAGCGCTTTATACGTCTACAAGGTAAAAACGATAGCTACTATCATTGCTATGAATATTAGAATACAGCCTAAACTGAACACGATATGGACTTAAGCAAGATCGATCTAAATTTATTATAAGAAAGTTCACCACATCCGGCTTCTTACCACCAATTGTAATAACTTATTCTGGCATAGCAAATCCCATAGCGTTCCAGAGAATCGTGGGCTTAGTCTACTAATTTTTGAGTGGTGTTCGGAAAAAGCCTAATTCTAAATTTCTACATTATTTTTATTTCCAGCCTGCCAGAATTCACACTACTACCCCATTGTGTGAAGTAAAAAAACACATGAACTCAAACATGAGTAGCTGGTTTAATTTAGACAGTCTAATGGTACGTCCACGGTGGCAACGCTATACCTTAGCCTTGCTTACGGTCGCACTGACTGTAGTAATTTCAATTCCTTTAGCTAAACACTTAGACCTAACTAATATTGTCATGTTATTTCTGCTAGCGGTCGTTTTTGTCTCAGTAAAACTAGGACGACGCCCTGCTATTCTAGCTACATTTTCTAGTGTTTTAGCTTTTAACTTTTTCTTTGTACCACCGCACTGGTCTTTAGCAGTTTCACATATTCAATATGTGATTACCTTGGCAGTGATGCTGATTGTCGCTCTAATCATTACACATTTCATGTCAGGATTTAGAGAGCAAGCATCAAATGCAACTCTGCGCGAACAGCAAGCTTTAGAACTCTATCGCCTTGAAAAAATCGCACAAGAGACTCAAGTCCAAATCGCGGCAGAGCGTTTACGCAGCTCTATTTTATCAGCACTATCCCATGACATTCGTACCCCTCTCACTTCGTTATATGGCTTGGCTGATTCCCTACAGTTCACCACAAATAACTTAGATGCAAAGACTCAAGGTACTTTAGAAGCCTTACGTGACCAAGCTAGCCGGATCAATAACATGGTGAATAACCTATTAGAAATGGCACGATTGCAGGCAGGTGGTTTGCAATTCCGCAAAGAATGGCAACCGATAGATGAAGTGATTGGAGCCAGTATCAAACTACTCCAAACTGCTTTAAGCCAACATCGGATTAGCGTCCAGATTCCTGATGATTTTCCACTCCTAGAATTCGATGCTTTACTCATGGAACGGGTGCTCTGCAATCTGCTAGAAAATGCGGCTAAATACTCACCCCCTCACAGTGAGCTAACGATTCGTGCGCAATTACTGGGTGATCAAGCTGAAGTATCTATCTGTAATGCGGGAGAAGGCTTTCCCGAGGGGAAACTTGACCAAATCTTTGAATTGTTCGAGCGTGGTAAGCACGAATCAACTATTCCGGGTATGGGTTTAGGCTTAAGTATCTGTCGTGCCATTCTAGAAGCACATCAAGGTCATATCAAAGCTCTTAACCTACCCACTGGAGGCAGTTGTACCTGCTTCTATCTACCTTTAGGTAATCCACCTAGCATTTTAACTGACGAACTCTCAACAGGAGTCACCGAAGTATGATGCCCGACCATCCCCGTATTCTGGTTGTTGAAGATGAACCTAATATCCGTCGTTTTGTGCGTACTGCTTTAGAATCTGAAGCTTGTGCAGTGCTAGAGGCTAGTCACTGTCAACAAGCTTTGCATCTACTCAAGCAGCAACCACTCGATTTGCTGTTGCTCGATTTAGGTTTACCCGATGGCGATGGCTTGAGTTTGATTAATAACCTGCGTACTTGGTCGAAACTGCCGATTTTAGTCTTATCAGCACGCATCACTGAGCAAGATAAAATCAAAGCCCTTGATTTAGGCGCTGACGATTATCTGAGTAAACCTTTTTCGATTGGCGAATTACTAGCGCGTGTCCGTGCTTTATTAAGACGCAGCCAAGCTCAAGTCTATCCAGAATCCCAATGCTATCGCTTCGGGCAAATTGAAGCCGATTTACAACAACGTCGTGTCACGCGCGCAGGCGAAATCGTCCATCTCACCCCGATTGAGTTTCAGCTCTTGAGTTTAATGCTGATGCATACGGATCGCGTCCTCACTCATCGCTATCTGCTACGCGAACTTTGGGGCGGCACTTATGTAGAAAGTAATCATTATCTGCGGGTCTATGTGCGGCATTTGCGCCAGAAATTAGAAGATGATCCCAGCCAACCTAAACATTTTCTGACCGAAACGGGCATCGGTTATCGCTTTCAAATTTAGTCATTACTAAGGACTCCCATTCATTATGAGTAACCATGCTCAGCCCAAACAAAACTTGGGCATTTTGACCCTGACTGCTTTAGGCATTGTCTACGGTGATATTGGCACTAGCCCACTTTATGCCTTTCGAGAAGCGTTTGCGCACGGCATGCAACCCACAGAAGAAAATGTTTTAGCGAGTTTATCAGCCTTATTTTGGGCCATTATGCTAATCATTTCCCTCAAATATGTTTGGATTGTGTTGCGCTTTGATAATAAAGGCGAAGGCGGCGTGTTGGCTTTACAAGCACTTGCTCAACGGCATAGTCAGCGCACTCTTCCTAGACTGACCCAACTCGTGCTTATTCTTGGTATTGTAGCGGCTGCTTTGTTTTATGGGGATGCTATACTTACCCCTGCTATTTCAGTCCTTTCAGCAGTCGAAGGCATTAGCGTTGCGACTCCGCAATTTGAAGAGTGGATTATTCCTATTACACTAGGGATTTTAATTAGCTTATTTCTCATTCAACGCTACGGTACAGCCAAAGTTGGCAAACTATTTGGCCCCATTACTTTAGTATGGTTTGTTACGCTAGCCACTTTGGGAATAATCAGCATTTTACAAAACCCTGAGGTGCTTAAAGCGCTTAACCCTCTGTATGCACTCCAATTCACACTAAACTATCCTTTGGCAGCTTTCACACTATTATCCGCGATCTTTTTAACCCTAACAGGTGGTGAAGCTTTATATGCAGATATGGGGCATTTTGGTGCTAAACCGATTCGTATCGCTTGGTATGGCTTAGTTTGCCCCTCTTTAGTTTTAAACTACTTTGGGCAAGGATCTTTAATTCTACGTGATCCTAGTACTATTTCTAACCCATTCTATCTATTAGCTCCAGAAAGCCTCCTAATTCCTCTAGTGGTATTAGCGACTATGGCGACCGTAATTGCTTCCCAAGCTACTATTTCAGGGGCTTATTCACTCACTTTTCAAGCCATCCGCTTAGGCTATTTGCCGAGGATGCGCATCCAACATACCTCTGATACGGCGCAAGGACAAATTTATATTGCTAGTGTAAATTGGATAATGCTTTTGGGTGTTATCTGGTTAGTTTTAGAGCTAGGCTCTTCTAGTGCTTTAGCAGCAGCTTATGGTATCGCGGTATCAGGGACAATGGTCATTACCAGCCTATTAGTTCTAATTGTGGCTTTAACTCGTAGTAACCAGCGCCTGCGTCGGCTCATTATTATGGTCGTCATCGCCTGTTTAGGCTTCGAGCTTATATTTCTTGCCGCAAACCTAACTAAATTTACACAAGGTGGTTGGATACCTTTAGCCACAGGAATCTTAATTTTTATATTATTGAGTACTTGGAAAAAAGGCAGCGAACTAGTGAGTGAACAACGCCGCAAAATTAATATGACTTTGCGCAAATTTGTTAATGAGCTGTCACCAACTATTCCACGCATTTCAGGTACTGCTATTTATTTAAGCTCTAGTGCAGGCCTAGTACCAAGTCGCCTGTTTTATAACCTAAAACATTATAAAGTGCTACATGAGCAACTTATCTTTTTACATGTAGACAATGAAGAAATTCCTTATGTTCTTGAGGAGGAACGTTTAAAAGTAGTTGGTTTGGCCCCAGGTCTTTATACTATTGCTGTCCGCTTTGGCTTTCGGGAAGAGCCTGATTTAAACAAAGCCCTGCAACATACCTCGAAATACCAACTGAATATTCCTGCTGACGCAACCTTCTTTGTTGCGCGTACTTCAGTCGTAAGCTGTGAAGGTATTTTATCGCGTTGGCGCTGCAATTTATTTGCTTGGATGATGCGCCAATCAGAAAGCGCTGCCACTTATTTTCGTTTAATGCCCACTCAAGTGGTAGAAGTAGGCACACAGGTCAGCCTTTAAATGAACATGCTAGCGCTTTGCCTTTGCAAAAGCGCTAGTGCTCTACTCTACAGAAATAATCTTTTAGGCAAGAACTTTGGCGAAGCACACTTCATAGGCTGGCAAGCTCACCGTACTCTTATGCAAACTGCCAGAAAAACCATGCCCGGCTAACAGTTCTAGGGATAAATGCGCAGGTAAGGTAAAGCTTTGCGGGCTATTGCTCAAATTGAAAATGCAGCAAGTGTTACCGCGCATTAATACTAGAATCGGTTCAGGTGCATCGAGAAAATGATTATCACCGCTGATTAAATCGGTTTGTTGGCGACGCCAATGCAAGAAGGTTTTAATGCGCTGTAAAACAGTATCCGCTTGCTGTTGTTGAGCAGCAGCTAATACTTGATGTTGATCAGGAATCGGGAGCCACGGTTTGACATCGGCGGCACTAAAACCTGCATTAGCCTCACTGCCATTCCATGGCATTGGAGTTCGGCAACCATCGCGACCTTTAAATTCTGGCCAGAAACGAATCCCGAAAGGATCTTGTAAGTCTTCATAAGCCATTTCCGCTTCAGGCAAGCCCAGCTCTTCACCTTGATAAAAGCAAGAGCTACCGCGCAAGCTGGTTAATAAAGCGGTTAACAACGGTGCTGCTTGATGCCCTACCCCCCAACGCGTCACTGCACGGGCAATATCATGATTGGAGAAAGCCCAACAAGACCAACCGCCCTCCATTGCTTCCATCTTTTCCACGACTCGCCGGATATGCGCCGCACTGAATTCTTTAGTCATGAAGTCAAAGCTATACGCCATATGTATACGCTTACCTTGCTCAGTATATTCAGCAATGCGGGTATACATATCTGTCACCGCGCCCAATTCGCCGACTGAAGTCACCGCTGGATATTCATTTAAAACTTGGCGGAAACGTTCCAAGAATTGGAGATTTTCAGGGCGAGTAATGTTATATAGCGGCTCTTGCATAGCATAAGGATTCGACTCATCAATCCCATTCACACGCTTATTACCAATCGGTGGGTTGTCACGCAGTTGCTGGTCATGCACATACATATTCACCGTATCCAGACGGAACCCATCTACACCTAAATCTAACCAGAAACGCACCACATCCAAGAGTGCATCTTGTACTTGTGGCTTATGAAAGTTTAAGTCGGGTTGGCTGGTGAGGAAATTGTGCAAATAATACTGGCGACGCCGTGTATCCCACTCCCAAGCCGAACCACCAAAAATCGAGAACCAGTTAGTGGGTGGAGTACCATCAATTTTTGGCTCAGCCCAGACATACCAATCCGCTTTGTCATTAGTATGACTGCTGCGGCTTTCAATAAACCAAGGATGCCGATCAGAGGTATGCGATAAGACTAAATCAATCAACACCCGCACCCCTAAACGATGGGCTTTGCTAAGTAACTGTTTAAAATCGTCTAGTGTCCCAAATAAAGGATCAACATCACGATAATCTGAAACATCATAACCAAAATCCTTCATGGGTGAAGTGAAAAAAGGTGAAATCCAAATAGCATCCACTCCTAAATCAGCAATGTAGTCTAGTTGCTCAATGATACCGGGCAGATCACCGACCCCATCATCGTTAGTATCTTTGTACGAGCGTGGGTAAATTTGATAAATAACTGCGCCTTTCCACCAGTCATTATCACCACCTAATTGTAAATATTGCGCTTGCATGGTGAGCACCCTCTCCGTGTTGTCTATCGTGTGCAGGAAGCTGATTCCTCATTAAAGCATAAGTTCAAAGCGCTTTGAAATATTAAATGTTTACCTTAAGGTAAAGCTACTATTCCAGCCCCTGCTTATTCGCTAGAATCAAGCTTTATCAGCCCTAGTAAAGATCCAGTCCCTTATGAGTCTGAAAGAGCTATCACAGCGCCTTGGATTATCACAAACAACGGTTAGTCGTGCTTTAAATGGTTATCCTGAAGTGAGTGAACGGACTCGGCAACGGGTGATACAGCTGGCGCGTGAAATGAACTATCGGCCTAACCCCAGCGCTAAATCCTTAGCGACAGGTCGCACTGAACATATTGGGATTGTCTTACCGATTGAAAAGAACTTGTTTGTTGAGCCGTTATTTGGCGAGTATTTGGCAGGGGTGGCGCAGTTTTTAGCAGAAGCGGATATGGATATTACCGTGATCCCAACCCCGCTAAGTCAGGAACTGGAAGTCTACGAACAACTGGCCATGTCTGGACGGGTAGATGGCTTACTCATTAGTAGTCCAGCAGTGAATGATGCACGCGTCGCAAGCTTAGTCGGTTCTAATCTTCCTTTCGTTGTGCATGGACGTACTCACTGCGATCAAACCTACTCCTATTGTGATATCGATAATCAAGGCGCTTTTGCTAGAGCGACACGCTTACTGATCGAATTAGGCCATCAGCATATCGGCCTGATCAACGGTGATCAAAGTCTAAATTATGCTAATGATCGTTATTTGGGTTACAAATCAACACTTGAGCAATATAGTATTACTTACGATCCAAGCTTATGTGTACAGGGCGAGATCACTGAAGAATCAGGTTTTAATGCCGCCGCACAATTATTGATGCACCGCCCCCGGCCTAGCGCCTTGTTAATCAGTAATATGATTTTTGCCCTCGGTGCGATGCGCGCTCTACGCCAGCATGGTTTAGAGCCGGGTTATGATGTGGCGATTATTGTGCATGATGATTATCTCCCCTATTTACGAGCGGATAAATTTGATCCCCCTCTCACAACCACTAGTTCACCCATTCGGAAAGCAGGCTATGAAATAACCAAAATGTTGCATCACGAAATTGAAGTGGATGACACAGCTCATGCTAAGCAGCAGCAACTACTCGAGGTAGAGTTAATTATCCGTGGTTCGACACGCATTCGCAGAAATTGACTAACAAAAATTTAACCTTGTTAATAAAGTTTGCGACTAATAAACTCAAAGCGCTTTGGTTATACTACCATCACTAGAAATCGCAAGTACCACAACGAGTTAGCTAACAAGGAGCATATATGAATGAATGGTGGCGCGGGGCTGTTACCTACCAGATTTATCCCCGTTCTTTTCAGGATTCTAATAACGATGGTATAGGTGATTTAGCCGGTATTACCGAGCGTTTACCTTATGTCGCGGACTTAGGAGTGGATGCAATTTGGTTATCGCCGATTTTTACCTCACCCATGTTAGATATGGGCTACGACGTGTCCAATTATACGGATATTGATCCGACCTTTGGCACGCTGGCTGATTTTGAGCAATTGATTGCACGCGCTCATGAGCTGGGCTTAAAAGTCATTATTGACCAAGTGTTATCGCACTCTAGTTCTGAGCATCCCTTCTTTAAAGAAAGCCGTCAAAACCGCACAAATCCTAAAGCAGATTGGTATATCTGGGCTGATCCACAGCATGATGGCTCTCCACCCAATAACTGGCTATCGGTTTTTGGGGGTGGTGCTTGGCAATGGGATTCACGTCGTCATCAATACTATCTGCATAACTTTTTAGTCGAACAACCAGATTTCAACTTTCATAATCCAGCCGTACAGGATTGGTTGCTCTCAACTATGCGTTTTTGGTTGGAACGAGGTGTGGATGGTTTCCGTTTGGATACCGTAAATTTCTACTTCCATGATGCGCTGCTGCGGAGCGATCCAGCCGATTTCCGCCGTAAGGAAAAACCTGAATGGAATCCTTATTCAATGCAATACCATATTTTCTCGAAAAATCAGCCTGAGAATTTGGTATTTTTAGAGCGGATGCGTGCCCTGTTAGATGAATTCGAGGCGCGTACTATGGTGGGTGAAATGGGCGAAGATCATCATCCGATTCGCATGATGGGCGAATATACTTCTGGAAAACGCTTGCATATGTGTTATTCCTTCGAAATGTTGAAAGATCCGTTCAGTGCTGCTCATTTTCGCAAGTTGATTGATGAGTTTTATACGGGTGCACCACATGGCTGGCCGTGCTGGGCGTTCTCGAATCATGATGTGGTGCGCCACGCGACCCGTTGGAAACAATATGGTGTCAGTAATGAAGCCTTAGCAAAACAAGCCGGCGCTTTACTGCTGTCGCTACAAGGCTCGATTTGCATCTATGAAGGCGAAGAACTCGGCCAGACTGAATCGGATCTAGAATATAGCGAATTAACCGATCCACAAGGTTTGCGCTTTTGGCCGGAAAACAAGGGCCGTGATGGTTGCCGTACCCCCATGACTTGGGATGCAAATCAGCCTAACGCGGGCTTTAGTAGTACCAAACCATGGCTACCCGTCAAGCCTGAGCAAGTTGCCCACAGTGCCGCACAACAAGCAGACAACCCCAACTCAGTGTTGAATTTCTACAAACGTATGTTGCGTTTGCGTAAAGCGAGCGCTCCTTTAAAGCAGGGTGCTACGCATTTCTTCGCTACCCAAGAACCGATTTTAGCGTTTAAACGTGGTAGTGATTTGTTGTGTGTCTTCAATCTTTCACCGACAGTACAGCATGTGAAGCTCAGCGGTGGCCAAGTGACTGAAGTTTTATTGGAAGCTGCGCAATTAGTAGATGGGCGATTGAACTTGGCGGGCAATGGGGTTGCACTGTTTCAAGTCACAGACGAAGTAGCTGTTAGTAACTAACAGCTACCCGAAAACGGTAGGTCTAACGTCGAATAGGCTTACCGTTAGCATCAAAACGATGCAAATTATGTGGTTGTGGACGAATCCCGACCTTCGTACCAAGTTCTAAAGTCACTGTACCATCTTCGCGCACAATCATTGGCTCTTCGCTGCCAATATCTACGAAAATATAGTTATCTGAACCTAGATTTTCATAGTGCACGACTTCACCTTGCCAAACTGGATTGGTGTTATCGATGCTTAAATGCTCAGAACGAATACCCAAAGTAGTACAATTGTATTGCTCGGCGAACTTACCAGTGAGGAAGTTCATTTTCGGCGAACCAATGAAACCTGCAACGAAGACTGAGTTAGGGCTTTCATATAACTCTGCCGGAGTACCTACCTGCTCCACCAGACCATCACGTAATACGCAAATCCGATCCGCCAAAGTCATCGCTTCGACCTGATCGTGGGTAACATAAATCATAGTGGCTTTATTCATGTCGTGGTGTAGCTTGGCGATTTCTAAGCGAGTTTGTACCCGCAAGGCCGCATCCAAGTTGGATAAAGGTTCGTCGAACAAGAACACACGTGGATCACGCACAATCGCCCGTCCAATCGCTACGCGCTGGCGTTGACCACCGGATAATTGCTTGGGTAAACGATCTAGCAAATGAGCAATCTGCAGCATTTTTGCTGCTTTCTCCACCCGAACACGAATTTCTTCAGGGGTAGTATTTGCAAGCTTCATCCCGAAGGCCATATTGTCATAGACATTCATATGCGGGTACAAAGCATAGGATTGGAATACCATGGCAATACCGCGCTTAGACGGTGCTAGGTGATTGACCCGCTCGCCATCAAACAACATATCGCCTGAAGTAATATCTTCCAACCCTGAAATCAAGCGCAATAAAGTCGATTTACCACAACCGGAAGGGCCAACGAACACCATAAATTCGCCACTGCGAATATCCAGATTGACACCTTTGATGACATCAATGGCGCCATACGACTTCCGTACATTTTTTAATTCAATACGAGCCATCTCAACACTCCTTTAGCCTTTAACGCCACCAGCCGTCAAACCAGCCACAATCTTACGTTGGAAAATCAATACCAGAATAATAATTGGCACTGTGACCAACACCGACGCAGCCATAATAATGCCCCAAGGGGTTTCATATTGCGTCGCACCTGATAGCAGGCTAATTGCAACCGGTACCGTACGTGTCTCATTCGATGAGGTGAAAGTTAAAGCGAATAGAAACTCATTCCATGCACCAATGAACGCCAATAAGCCCGTGGTCACCAAAGCTGGCCACATCAAGGGCAAAAATACTTTCGTAATAATCTGCCAAGGTGTTGCGCCATCGACAATCGCAGCCTCTTCAATTTCAATCGGCAAATCACGCATGAAGGTGGTGAGTACCCACACGGTGAAAGGCAAAGTGAAAATGGTATAAGACAAGATCAAAGCCCACGGTGTGTTATAGATGCCAATAAAACGAATCATCTCAAACAAACCGGATAAGACCGCAATTTGGGGAAACATAGACACTGCCAAAATCGTCATCAGCAATAAACCACGCCCACGGAAACGTACCCGCGCCAAAGCATAAGAAGCAGTCACTGCCATCAGCAAGGCTAATGCAACAGTCATAGTCGCAACAAACACCGAGTTCAAAATATTGCGTAAGAACTCACCCTGTTGAAATACTGAATAATAGTTGCTCAAACTAAAGGATGTTGGCCAATAATCAACTTCAAACAAGGAGGTACCCGTTTTAAAGCTGGTCAAAATCGCATAGTAAAATGGAAACACCGACACAACGACGATCACTAGCACTAACAAATAAAATGCTAAAGTCTGTAGGCTTTTCATTTGTTATCTCCACTCAAATCGACTTTACCCAGCCAAATATAGAGAATCACAAACAGTGCGATGAAGGTAAATAACAGGGTCGACTGCGCCGAACCATACGCGAACTTATCGAACTCAATCATATTTTCACGGCTGATAATCGACATGGTTTTAGTCGTCGATGAGTTCGGAGTTAATACGTAAATCAAATCGAAGATACGCAACGCATCCAGCATACGGAAAATAATCGCCACCATCAAAGCTGGTTTTACTAGTGGTAAAGTAATCTTAAAAAACACTTTGACAGGGTGAATACCATCAATTTTCGAGGCCTCATATACATCTTTCGGTACCATTTGCAGCCCTGCTAAACATAACAAAGCCATAAAGGGGGTCGTCTTCCAAAT
Source organism: uncultured Thiothrix sp. (assembly GCF_937873765.1). Taxonomy (GTDB): domain Bacteria; phylum Pseudomonadota; class Gammaproteobacteria; order Thiotrichales; family Thiotrichaceae; genus Thiolinea. The sequence continues at coordinate 19,693 of NZ_CALMZC010000048.1, forward strand.
ATCTACAATTAACACCGCAAACATCGCCGTATCCACACTAGCCGTCCATGCGATTTTTTGCGAGATGATGCCCAAATTCATTAATACATCATTGATAATGCCGAATTGGTCATTCAGCATCCAGCTCCACATTTTGGCAGACACGATGGTAGGAATCGCCCAAGGAATTAGAATCGCAGCACGCACTAAACCACGGCCTTTGAACTCAGCATTGAGCACTAGGGCAACAATCATGCCTAAGATAGCTTCTAAAGTGACCGATACAAAAGCGAAGCGCACGGTATTCCAAACCGCATTCCACCAAGCGGGATCAACCAAAGTTCCACGGAAAATGGTCTTGCCAGACGGCAAAGTACGCCAGCTTAAATAATTATCAAAACCGATCCATTGTCCGCCATATAGATTGCTCAGCGAAGTATCGGTAAAACTAAAGTAAATCGAACGAAATAAGGGGTAAGCAGCAACAAGGACTAAGGCAGCGATCATGGGTATTAAAAACCACATGGCTGCGCGAATACGCTGTGTTTGTAATTCTGCTTTACCTGAAGATGAAACTGCATGAGAGGGGTTCATGAGGTCTCTCCTAGGGTGGTGCTGATTAAAAAGGGTAACAACCAAGGTCGTTACCCTTCCGACGTAACCCCTAAGGCTTAGCAGCTTTTAGGGTTTGGAGGAGAACTTACCAACCTTTACCTTGTAATTCGGTTAAATCGGCTTCCAATACTTCGAGGTTTTCAGCAGCCGTGCCTTTACCGGATAAAGTCTCATGCACTGCAGACCAGAACTTGGAAGACACTTCGTTATATTTAACCTTAGTGGGTGCAGAGGGACGTGGCACCGCTTGTAAAAACACATCCTTCCAACGTGGAATAATCGGTTGCTTTTCTTTAATGTCCGCGTCGTCATATAAGGACATAATCGTTGGCAACTTAGAACCAATCAAAGCGTTCTGCTTTTGGGTTTCAGTGGAAGCTAAGAACTTCACTAAAGCAATCGCTGCGTCTTTATTCTTAGCATATTTAGAAACTGCTAAGTTCCAACCACCTAAAGTTGCGGCTGATTTGTCATTACCACCACCCATTGGCAGGGTTGTGACATCAAATTTGCCTTTAACCTTACTGTCGTCTGCTTCACCTAAACCATAAGCATAAGGCCAATTACGCATGAAGACGGCATTGCCAGTTTGCCAAACACCACGTGCTTCTTCTTCACCGTATGAGAGGACACCGGGAGGGGAAATATTATTTACCCAAGATTTAGCCAAATCTAAGGCAGCAACTGCTTTTGGATTATTGACAGAAATTTTTCCATCTGGCTCAACAATTTGACCACCGCCAAAGGATTTAACCCACTCTAAAGCATTACAGGTCAAACCTTCATAGGCATTACCTTGCCATACAAAGCCCCAAAGATCTTTACTGCCTTCCGCACGCTCAGCTTCTTGAACTTTTTTAGCGGTTTCAGTTAACTCTTCCCAAGTTTTGGGCACGCTGAGCTTATGCTTTTCTAACAAGTCTTTGCGATAGTAAAGGGCTGGTGCGTCAGTAAATAAGGGCATCGCGACCAATTTACCGTTAACAGTTTGTGATTCAACAATGGATGGGAAATGATCTTTGATAACATCTTTTGTGGCTTCGGTTAAATCTTCGAAGTTATCGGCTAACTGTGGTGCCCAAATAACATCGGTTTGATAAACGTCCACATCAGCGTTACCAGCTGACAGCCATAAACGGTATTGAGCGAATTGATCCGTGGTCGAAGAAGGCATAGGTACTACTTTGACCGTATTACCCGTTTCTTTTTCCCAAGGTTTCACCAGCTCTTTAAAGACCTCGATGTCTTTACCAACTGCACCAGAAACAAAATTGACTTCAACTGCATAGGCAGAAATAGAAGTCAGAGAAACAGCCAACACTGACGCCAGGATGGCTTTCTTAATAGGATTATGCATTAAAGTCACGATCTATCTCCTCCAAAAGATCAACGATACATAGAAAACAAACTAAGTAGGCACTTTGGTAAGTATTTTTCAACCTAACCAAAGCGCTTTGAATTTTTATAAAAATACACCTGTCCTAACGTAAAAGCAATGATCTTATTACAGGTTTAATGTAAAGACATAAGTTTAGAAGAGTATAGCTTAACGCTAACTACTATTAGTAGCCCTAAACTACTGTGTCTCAACCAAACTACGTAGATATTGAAAGAGTTCACGACTGCTCTTAGGTGGCTTATTGGCGGCATATTCCTTACGCGCGTTACGCACTAAGCCGCGGAGATGTTGCATATCAAGCGTTGGATAAGCTGCAAGCAATTCCTCTAAGACTGAATCATCCACCAATAATTGATCCCGCCAACGCTCCAAGCGATGAAAAACAGCCAAGTGCGCTTTACTACTAAACTCCCATTCCGCGAATTTAGCTTGAATGGGTTCAAGCTCTACTTGGCGCATCAGCTTACCGATATATTGCCGCTGTCGACGCAAGGCACCGTGATTATTTAAACGCTTAGCTTCTAATACAGCATCTTCTAGCCGCTCGGGTAAATCCAACTGTTTAAGTTGCTCAGGGCGCAATTCAATCAGCTTCTCACCCAGTGCCTGAGCTGCTTCTGCCTCACGTTTATCGTGACTACGACTGACATAGTCATCATCTTCGTCAATGGGGTGGTAATAACCGGCCATATTTTCCCTTCTACTGCTATGGACTGAACTTATGCTAATGAATTTTTTAGAAAAAAACAAAAAGGCTCCCAAGGGAGCCTTTTCACTAGTAAGGGTTTAAGTCGAAACTTAGTGACCGCGTACTTTACCAATATGATGGAGCATTTCCATCTGCGCTTTAGCCGCTTCCAGCTCAGCCTGAATTGCCTCGTAATCGAGGTCAGCAGGATCTTTGCCTTGTAGCGCATCATGCGCACGCTTCATCGCATCTTGAGCGGCTTGTGCATCCAAATCTTCTGCACGCATACCCGTATCAGCGAGCACCGTGATTAGAGTCGGCTGCACCTCTAGCACACCACCAGAGACGAACAACGAAGTGGTACCTTCAGCAGTGGTATATTTCAACTCACCCGCACGTAACGTCGAGATCAGCTGCGTGTGTTTAGGATAAATACCTAAATCACCCATCGCACCCGGAGCAATCACTTTTTCTACCAAACCAGAGAAAAGCTTTTGCTCAGCGGTGACTACTTCCAATTGAATTGTCGATGCCATCATGCCCTCCTATTAGAGCTTTTTGGCCTTCTCGACCGCTTCCTCAATTGACCCCACCATATAGAAGGCGTTTTCTGGTAAGTGGTCATACTCACCGTTCAGGATGCCTTTGAAGCTAGCCAAAGTTTCTTTCAGGGTAACGTATTTACCCGGAGAACCTGTAAAGACCTCCGCAACGAAGAACGGTTGTGACAAGAAACGTTGGATACGACGAGCACGGCCAACTACTTTCTTATCATCTTCAGACAATTCGTCCATACCTAGGATGGCGATAATGTCTTTCAGTTCTTTATAGCGTTGCAGGATACCCTGTACGCCACGCGCAGTCTCATAGTGTTCTTTACCAACGACGAGTGGGTCTAACATCCGTGAGGTAGAATCCAATGGATCCACCGCAGGATAAATACCTAACTCAGCAATGTTACGCGACAATACTAAAGTCGCATCCAAGTGCGCGAAAGTCGTTGCCGGAGATGGGTCAGTTAAGTCATCTGCAGGAACGTAAACTGCTTGGAAGGAAGTGATCGAACCGTTTTTGGTAGAAGTGATCCGCTCTTGCAGAACGCCCATCTCTTCCGCCAAGGTTGGTTGGTAACCTACCGCAGAAGGCATACGACCTAACAGGGCTGATACTTCAGTACCCGCCAAGGTATAGCGATAAATATTGTCAACGAACATCAGAACGTCACGACCTTCATCACGGAAATATTCCGCCATCGTTAAGCCGGTTAAAGCTACGCGCAGACGGTTGCCGGGTGGTTCGTTCATCTGACCGTAAACCAGCGCTACTTTATCGATAACGCCGCCTTCAGTCATCTCGTGATAGAAGTCATTCCCTTCACGAGTCCGTTCACCAACCCCTGCGAAGACCGACAAACCAGAGTGTTGCTTTGCAATGTTGTTGATCAGCTCCATCAGGGTAACGGTTTTACCAACACCCGCACCACCGAACAGACCGATTTTACCACCCTTAGCAATTGGCATAATCAAGTCGATAACTTTAATGCCTGTTTCAAGGATATCGATACCGCCTGCTTGATCGGCATAAGCTGGCGGATCACGGTGGATTGGCCATTTTTGCTCATGCACGATATCACCAGCTTTATCAACTGGATTACCTAGAATATCCATGACGCGCCCTAAAGTACCGTGACCGACTGGTACGGAGATAGGAGCACCTGTGTTGTCAACTTTCATACCGCGCTTAAGGCCGTCTGAAGCCCCCATCGCGATCGTGCGCACAACGCCATCACCCAACTGTTGTTGGACTTCCAGAGTTAAACCCTGATCGGCAACTGTCAGCGCATCGTAAACAGCCGGCACGGCATTACGTGGGAACTCCACGTCGACAACCGCGCCGATAACTTCAACGATACTTCCAGTACTCATTGATAGTACCTCTTAAAAAATGATAATTCCGTAAACAGCGTTAGACAGCCGCCGCACCACCGACAATCTCAGAGATCTCTTGCGTAATCGCCGCTTGACGTGCCTTGTTGTACACCAGTTTCAAATCATTGATCATCTTACCAGCATTGTCAGAGGCGCTTTTCATCGCCACCATCCGCGCTGCCATTTCGCAGGCAACATTTTCGACAACACCTTGATAAATCAAGGATTCAATATAGCGTTGCATCAAGGCGTCAATGACCCCTTTTGACTCAGGCTCATAAATGTAGTCCCAATAGTGACTCATGCCTTCATCTTTAATCGGCGCGATTGGGATGAGCTGAGTCACCTGTGGTCGCTGCGTCATACTATTGATGAATTCATTTTCCACCATGTAGAGACGATCAATCTTGCCTTCGGCATATGCATCGAGCATAACCTTAATCGTACCCACCATATCCGCAATTTTAGGAGTATCACCCATATGAGTTTTTTGGGCGGCTAAACCATAACGACGGAACGCGTTCGCTGCTTTATTGCCAAACACAGCGATGTCAACTTCGACCCCTTGTGCTTTCCACTTAGCAATATCTTGCAACGCAGTTTTGAAGAGGTTGACGTTTAAGCCACCACACAACCCACGATCTGTGGAGATGATGATGTAACCAACTCTCTTCACTGTTGGACGTTCAATTGTATAAGGATGCTTATACTCCAAATGCCCATTAGCAACGTGGCCAACTACGGCACGCATTTTTTGAGCATACGGACGGCTAGCATTCATGCGATCTTGTGCACGACGCATCTTGGATGCCGCAACCATTTCCATCGCTTTGGTGATCTTTCGAGTATTTTGGATACTCTTGATCTGTGTGCGTATCTCTTTAGCACCTGCCATGGGACTTACCTCCCATTACCAAGTGTTAGTAGACTTGAACGTTTCAAGAGCCTTACGCATAGCGCCAGCGATTTCATCGTTGTAATCACCTTTTACGTTAATCTTATCCAGAAGCTCTTTCTGGGAAGAACGCAAGTAACTCAACATAGCTGCTTCAAAATCAACAACTTTCTTCACATCTACGTCGTCTAAAAAGCCTTCGTTTGCTGCGAATAAAGAGAATGCCATTTCAGCTACAGACAACGGCGCAAACTGAGGCTGTTTCATCAGTTCAGTAACCCGCTGACCGCGTGCTAATTGTTTACGGGTACCTTCGTCCAGATCAGAAGCAAACTGCGAGAACGCAGCCAACTCACGATATTGAGCGAGGTCAAGACGAACACCACCACCCAGCTTTTTGATGATCTTAGTTTGTGCCGAACCACCCACCCGAGATACTGACAAACCCGCGTTAATCGCAGGACGAATACCCGCATTGAATAAGTCGGTTTCTAAGAAAATCTGACCGTCAGTGATCGAAATAACGTTTGTCGGAACGAAGGCAGAAACGTCACCCGCTTGAGTTTCAATGATTGGCAATGCGGTCAAAGAACCGGTCTTACCCGTCACAGCACCCTTGGTGTACTCTTCAACGTAAGCAGCATTAACACGCGAAGCGCGTTCGAGCAAACGTGAGTGCAAATAGAAAACGTCCCCTGGATAAGCTTCACGACCTGGTGGACGACGCAACAACAGCGATACTTGGCGATAAGCCCAAGCTTGCTTAGTTAAGTCATCATAAACGATCAGTGCATCTTCACCGCGGTCACGGAAGTACTCGCCCATTGAGCAACCAGAATAAGGAGCAAGGTATTGCATAGACGCAGGGTCAGATGCCGTTGCTGCCACTACTGTGGTGTACTCCATTGCGCCATGTTCTTCCAGCTTACGGACAACGTTGGCTACCGTAGAAGCTTTCTGACCAATCGCAACGTAAATACATTTTACGTCTTTACCTTTTTGGTTAATGATGGTATCGACTGCAACAGCAGTTTTACCCGTTTGGCGGTCACCAATGATCAACTCACGCTGGCCGCGACCTACAGGAACCATCGCGTCTAACGCTTTGATACCCGTTTGGAGTGGTTGGTCAACTGATTTACGGTCGATAACACCAGGAGCGATTTGCTCAACAGGTGAGAAGCCATCATTTTCAACAGGGCCTTTACCATCAATGGGGTTACCTAGTGAGTCGACCACACGACCTAATAGGCCACGACCGACTGGAACTTCCAAAATACGGCCTGTACATTTTACTGTGTCGCCTTCAGTGATACCTTTGTAGTCACCTAATACGACCGCACCGACAGAATCACGCTCTAGGTTCAGCGCTAATCCATAAGCGCCATTCGAGAATTCGATCATCTCACCAGACATTACGTCGCCTAATCCATGCAGGCGCACGATACCGTCTGTTACAGAGACAACAGTACCCTCAGTACGTGCTTCAGCACTCGCTTCGAAGCTGCTGATGCGCTTCTTAATCAGCTCACTGATTTCAGTTGGGTTAAGTTGCATGTGCTATTCCTCAGTTATCGGCTTGGCTTAGCGAGCCAAAGCCGCCTTCATATCTTTCAGCCTGCTTTGGATAGAGCCGTCAATGACTAAATCGCCAGCACGAATGATCGCGCCACCCATTAAAGAAGGGTCAATTTTGGTCACTAACTTAACTTCACGTCCCAAGCGTTTCTGGAGCGCCGCAGCAATAGCTTGCTGCTGGTCATCAGTCATTTCCATCGCAGAGGTTATTTCCGCATCAACTGCACCTTCTGCCTCAGCTTTGAATTGTTCAAAGAGAGTGGCAATTTCAGGTAACAATACAAAACGGTCATTATCCGCTAGTACCTTGAGCAAATTCCCACCTTGAGCATCAATCGCAGAACCCGCGATATCTGCAAAGGCTTGCGCTTTTTGCTCTTTGGTCATACGAGGATGACTCAGCAAGGAAGCAGAACCTTCTGCCGCGACTACCGCAGACATAGCGGCTAGTTGCGCCGACCATTGCGGCAACACACCAGCGTCCTGCGCCATCTCAAATACCGCTTTGGCATAAGGACGGGCAGCGGTTGTCAATTCAGACATGGTTCACCACCTTAGATTTGCGCGGTCAGCTCATCCAATGCTTTCGCATGGGCTTTTGGATTGATTTCTTTACCAAGAATCTTCTCAGCACCAGCCAAGGCCAGTGAAGAAACCTGTTGACGTAAACTTTCACGAGCACGAGAAACTTCTTGCTCGATTTCAGCTTGGGCAGCCGCTTTTACACGATTTGCCTCTTCAACAGCAGCATTCTTGGCTTCATCAACGATTTCACCAGCACGCTTTTGCGCTTGGGAAATAATCTCTGCAGCCTCTACCTTCGCTTGCTTTAGCTCATCATCAATTTTTTGACGAGCAGCTTCTTGCTCTTGCTGACCTTTCTCAGCAGCAGCAAGACCTTCAGCAACTTTCTGGCGACGCTTATCCAGGACATCGTTCAGCGGTCCCCACATGTACTTCTGGACTAACCAGATCATGATCGAGAATGCTAAGACCTGGGCAATCAGTGTCAGAGTAATGTTCACGTTACCTTTCTCCTGCTTTTAAATTAAAGCCACCGTTCACACGGGGTTTCAACACACTATCAACTGGCTTACATAGCCCCGATAGCAGAAGCAGCAGCACCAACGAATGGGTTTGCGAACAAGAACCACATAGCAAACGCTAAGATAATGAACGGGAATGATTCCATCAGACCAGCGAAAATGAACATATTAGTCATTAATTGAGGACGTAGCTCAGGTTGACGTGCGATCCCTTCCAAAGTTTTCGCGCAAATCAAACCCCAGCCAATTGCAGAGCCTAAACCTGCTGCAGCGAGGATCACGCCAACACCTACTGCGGTGTATGCATAGATCATAGCAATCAGTTCAGCATTCATTTTCCAGTCTCCTAAAAATTACCAAAAGTTAAATTAAAAATCGAAAAGCCTACAAACCATTAAAAGCAGGATGATCAATGATCATCTGCTGTAGCATCTGCCATTCCTAAGTAAACGATGGTCAGCACCATGAAAATGAATGCTTGCAACGTAATGACTAATAAGTGGAATAACAGCCAAGCCAAATCCAACAAAACTTGCATTGGAAACCAAATGAACAAGCCAAAACTAAAGCCTGCACCTAAGGTCAATAATGCGATTAACAGAAATACCAACTCACCCGCAAATAAGTTGCCGAATAACCGTAGGCCAAGACTCAAAGGCTTAGCTAGCTCTTCGATAGTGGTCATAACAACATTGACCGGGATGAAGTATTTTCCAAATGGGTGGAATAAGAACAGTTTCAAGTAGCCAATTGGGCCTTTGCTTTTGAAGTTATAAGCAAGAATCAAGACGAATACGCATAACGCCAAACCTAAGGTGGTGTCTAGATTCGTGGTTGGGACTACTTTTAAGTAAACATGATGAGGATCAGCCCCAAAAATACCTAAAATACCTGTCCATAAAGAGGGTAAAAGATCAACCGGTAACAAGTCCATCGTGTTCATCGCTAGGACCCAAGTGAACACTGTCAAAGCCAGAGGCCCAATCAGTTTATCCGGATGAGGGAAGACGTTTTTAATTTGGTCATTCACAAACTCCACTACCATTTCAGCAGCACTTTGGAGTCTACTTGGATTTTCCAAACTCAGATTTTCGCCAATTTTCTTAGCGATGAAGATCAATAACCCGCCGAGCAGAGCACTAAAGATAATGACGTCTAGATGTAGCACATTGAAGTCTGCAATAGACTTCGGCTGGCTAGTACTCCAGTTTGTCAAATGGTGCTGAATATACGCGACGGGATCGGCTGCTTGCGCACTTTCGCTCACACTTTTACCCCACGACCAAAGTTAATAAACTTTTTTCTGCCTTCATGCTTGCCCTGCCTTCTGGCTAGGGCCCAATGCAAAGGCGTAGCCTAGTTGCGTTACAATAAAGGAACCTATTAGTGGAATCGGGGTCAATTTCAAGAGACCTAAGCCGATTACTAAAGCAACTAGAACAAAAACGAAGCGTCCGACCGCACTTAGATATAGCAACATCATGCTACGTTTTGGGTCAAAGTTGGCGTCTCCTCCTACTTTACCCATGCGCCGAGACAGTAAATATGTATTAGCAAGAGCAATTGCACCACCATAAAGTGCAGGTAGCACAGCACGTTCACCCTGTAAGTAGAAAGCAATAGCAGCACACACTACTATCAGGACGAATTGTATGGTCAGTATGTTGCGCATCTGCATCTCTGGAGGGGCAGTCTATCCCCTTGCTTTCCAAATCCCGGCGGGAGTATAAACACATACTAATATACGGTCAACTCTAGGTCGCCAAACCAGCGACCGCTCACCCATCGCGTGGGCATAACTTCCTGAAGCTGCCTACAAAAATTATGTCGACATTATCCACTAATTTACAAAAGCTGCAATGGTTATCAGCAACTTAAAATCAAATTATCTGAACAAAATATGAAGAGCAAGTTTGCTTGTATTTTTCTAAGAAATACGCAAAGTTAGTACCAAATTGACGCTATTTCTTGTGAAGGGATGGCTAATTCACCCCTCTAACTTATGCTTAAGTAGTATTTTGGTCTGCATTCTTTTTGCATCTTGACTAGACAATCGTATGCGATTCAATTGTTCAACTGTCGACAATTAAGAAAAGCAATGCTTAAAGCTACTTATTAAGAGAGTCACTAAGTATAATAAAAATAACTAGTTTTTGTCTGCAAAAAGACTATAGAGATGCTTTGCAAGGGAAGAGAAAATCTTAGCTATTTTTGGGGTAGATTAACAGCTCTAAACTGTTAGGTGGGAGTAAACCGGCAGTACTGTCAGCAACAGCACTGCCAAAGATAGAGCTTAGCGGCCACGAACGAAGCGGCGAACCTCAGCTAAATGGCGACGGCTAACTTCTAACTGGTCACGTACTTTATCTAAAGTAATCTGTGTACGACCCACATCAGACTTAGTTAAACCAGTGATACGACTTTTCGCGACTAAAGCATTGCGATGAATACGGATAAAACGATCAGCTAGATCGGTTTCTAAAGACTTCAGCGATTCTTCAATAATCACTTCCCCACCATTATGGCGAACAGTGACATATTTTTGATCCGCTTGGAAATAGACAACATCCTCAATTGGAATCAATTCCAAATTGCCACGCATACGCGCGCAGATATGCTTACGGGATGAACGTTGACCACCGGTGCGTTGCTCTAACATCTCTAAGCGTTGAGCACGGTTAAGCGAGCGGGCTTGTTCCAGACTTTGTAATAATTGTTCTTGTCTTATTGGTTTCATAAGATACCCTGTTGCTTTTGTTGAAAAGGCTTCTAAAGCATATTCACCATACGCTGTGGTAAATATGACGGCTGGGGGCATATCCATGCCTGAAATATGTCTAGCGGCTTCTAGCCCGTCCATGCCGGGCATAGTGATATCCATTAAGACAATATCAGGTTGAAAACGCTCCACCATCACCACTGCCTCCGCCCCGTTTTCGGCTTCAGCACAAACATCGTAATCCGCGTACCGATCAATCAAGCCTTTGATTCTTTCGCGGGCATATTCTTCGTCATCTACAACCAAAATCTTAATCGACATTATTATTACTCCTTGGGGATGGAAAAGGAGACGCGGTACTGCTGGGGAGTTTTTTGTATTTGCAGATTAGCGCGATCTCCATACGCGAGATGCAGTCGTTTTTGCATGTTTTCTTGGGCTATGTGGTTACCCTTTTGATGCGAGCTGGCGCCACTAGGTGAGAGTGGATTGGTGACCGATACTGCTAGATGACTACCCGCATCATATAAACTAATCCCTAGTGTCCCCCCCTCTTTACGGGGTTGTATCCCATGATAAATGGCGTTTTCCACCAAGGGTTGTAAGATTAAAGGCAGAATCTGCATGTCAAACGGTAGAGTATTCCGATCCATATCCCAGACGACCGTCAAGCGACGTTTACCTAAGCGTAGCCCTTCCATCCGCAGATAACGCATCGTCACATCCAATTCTTCTTGTAGACTGATACGATTCCGTCTATCTAAGGTAGTACGCATAATATCCGCCAAATCTAGAATCGCCTCTTCAGCTTGCACTGGATCTTTATGCACCAAATGCGCCACTGTGTTTAAGCTATTAAAGAGAAAATGAGGACGCATCCGTGATTGCAGAGCCTCATATTTCGCATGCGAATCAGCCTCGACAGAAGCCTCCCATTGACCTTGTACATATAGATAACGCAGAACCACTAAACTCAGTACAACACTAATCACTATATTTTTTAAGAAATACAGTGCTACTCCTCCCCCCAACTCATCTAAGCTATGATTTTTAATCAGAAATAGGCCGATGACTGAGGCAAACAGAGTAAAGACCAAGACCACACCTGTAATAATAGCAGTGGCTATTTTGTTTGAAGCAGGTGTGTAAAAACGCTGAATTAGGCATAAGACTAAGACTGAAGCTAAACTAACCCAAAGGATGAATAAAGCATTCAAGCCTAGCTTCACCAAAAACTCATGCACATCGTCTGCAGCCGCTAAGGCTAAAATAATTGCCAAAAACAAAGCAGCCGCTACGATTCGTAGTAGAGGTTGAGAGCCACAAATATTAGGTAAATAACCAAGCGTTTTGCTCATCGATAAAGACATTCTATTCTTTTTAGCTCTTGTCTTTTTCAAACTCATCAAGGGCTGACTGGCCTGAAAATTAAGACAGGATTTAGTTAATTGTTATTTTTATAATTTCCCAGATCGCAACTTACGATCGAGCTTTCATATCATACTATAGCTCAGCGGCTTGCTGATTGCTGAAGGCTTTTCTCGATTCTTCCATAAGGAAGGAATAAACTTCAAGTTTTTCCGCTTAACTGACTAAAACTTAACGAAACTGCGCTCATGACAGCTCAAAATCACAGCAAACTCACTTATTCACCGGCCACCAAAAATCAAGCTTGGGGCGGACGCTTTACTGAATCCACGGATGCTTTCGTCGCTGAATTTACCGCCTCTATTCAATTTGATCAGCGTTTATACCAACATGATCTCGCTGGCTCACGTGCGCATGCACGCATGCTGAATAAAGTGGGCATTCTTTCCACAGATGATCTAGAAGCCATCTTATCTGGCTTAGACCAAATCGAAGCTGAAATTGAAGCAGGCCAGTTCGAGTGGCAAATTGCGCTCGAAGATATTCATATGAATATCGAAGCGCGCCTCACTGACCGGATCGGCATTGCAGGTAAACGCCTACACACCGGACGTTCGCGCAATGATCAAGTTGCGACTGACATCCGTTTATGGTTGCGCGATCAAATTGATCATATCGCCCATGAAATTCGCCGCCTACAAACCGGCTTAGTTGCAGTCGCTGAGCGCGAAGCCGACACTATCCTCCCCGGTTTTACCCATTTACAAGTTGCGCAACCGATTACTTTCGGGCATCACATGCTGGCGTGGTTTGAAATGCTGGAGCGTGATTATGAGCGTCTGTTGGACTGCCGTAAGCGGGTAAACATAATGCCCTTGGGTGCTGCTGCTCTAGCGGGTACTACTTATCCGATTGATCGTCATTACAGTGCTGAGTTATTAGGTTTTGAACGCCCTGCACGTAATTCCTTAGATGCGGTGAGTGATCGTGATTTTGCGATTGAGTTTACTTCGGTGGCTGCCCTCCTCCTGATGCACTTATCGCGCTTCTCGGAAGAGCTGATTTTATGGACTTCCGCGCAATTTGATTTTATTCGCTTACCAGATCGTTTCTGCACTGGCTCTTCGATTATGCCGCAAAAGAAAAATCCGGATGTGCCGGAATTAGTACGTGGCAAAAGTGGGCGCGTGTTCGGGCATTTGATGGGCTTGCTCACTTTAATGAAAAGCCAACCACTCGCTTACAATAAAGATAATCAAGAAGATAAAGAGCCACTGTTTGATACCGTCGATACAGTACTCGGCTGCTTGCGTGCGTTTGGCGACATGATGCCACATGTACAAACTAAACCAGAAAAAATGCGTCGTGCTGCTATGCAGGGTTTCTCTACTGCGACTGATTTAGCCGATTATTTAGTGCGTAAAGGTTTACCTTTCCGTGATGCACATGAAGTCGTCGGTAGTGCGGTTGCTTTAGGTGTGAAGATGGGGCGAGATTTAAGCGAAATGACGTTACAAGAGTTACAAGCCTTTTCGTCTATGATTGAGGAAGATATATTTAAGGTATTAACGCTAGAAGGTTCAGTCGCAGCACGGGATCATTTGGGTGGCACTGCACCGAATCAGGTTAAATTGCAGATTGCGGCGGCTAAAGCACTTATAAGTCAATAAATTTAAAGGGCTAAGCATTAATCTAGTGCTTAGCCCAAACACTTATATTTACTCCTTCGGCTTCCGCAAAGTCATCGCTGGATTATGGCTAAAGAAGTTATACGGCATCAGATGCACCGTTTTCCACTCTGTAGTCATCACCGGCCAATCCTCCATGCGTGGGGTATGATGGAAACCAGCCGTAAACCAAGTCACCACATCTTTATTAGCAATATTCCGATTGGCTTTTACCCACTCAGCTAAAGTATCCGAACCATCACTGGCAAAAGCATATTTGCCACCGGCATAACGCTGAGTCGGGTCATACAGGGTATTCCACACACTATATTCGACATAAGCATTGCGCTTCATGGGTGGGTCATTCTCAAAATCGAAGGGACTATAGGCCACATTACCATGATGAATCATATAGCTCGGATTATGCCCCAGTGGCCCCTGCTTATTCATATTCATCACATGGAACATTTGCGGCTTAAGTGCACTGATTTTAAAACGCCCGTCCATTTCATTAGTGACCGGTGTATGCGTGAGATTCCAAAGCGAGCGTCGTGGTACATCCGCAGGTGGCTCTTCTTTGACTAAATCCATCACCATGAAGGTATTGTCTTGCCCGTCAATATCAAAATCCATGCGGAAATTGAAGAAATGATCATGATTTGCAGCCACCAAATTTGGCGCAATCAACATACCATGCGCCGTATCCACTTTAGCCGTCGGATCATTCATATTAGTGGAGGCGACACCTTTGACTGCATCCAAACCAGACGCTCCAACCATAATGTAAATGTCGCCATTTTGCCGGAAGCGATAATCAATCAAATAGTCATAGTTACCCACTTCAGAAGCAGTACGCACGACTAACTCCGTATCAGGTCGACCTTCGGCGGGTACAGGCTTTTCTGGTGTTTGCGCAAAGACTTCAAAATGCCGCCATGCAGGATCACCAATATTACGCTCGAACACACAAACGGCATTCGGGATTTCGAGTGGATTACCATTATCATCATGAATTAAAGCTGGCAAAAAGGTGGCATATTTCGGGCAATCAATCCCAGCCGTGAGTGGACTCAAAAATAAGCCAAAGCCATATTCACCACTATCCATATAGGTGCGCCAATACCAGCCTTTACTGGGATCCATGTACGGCACGAAGACTTCAGATAGATGTGCTTGATACAACACGGAGCGCCAATCTTTACCATCACTCACCTTAATATCGGATACCACCATGCCTGGACGCTTATCGATCCGATAACGGAACTTCCAAATATCCCAACTAATCTCGCTCCCATTAATGTTGTAATTCGGCTTACCCGCTTGAGTTAATACCGCAGGATTGGTTTCAGGACGCAAAGGGGCTCGCTTGGCAATTTCATCTTCAGTGTAACCCCAATCATCATTGGGAACAGGCACTACAGCCTCATCTTCAATACGAATCACTTTGCTTTCACGCAAATCCACCACCGCATATAAACCCTCGATGGGCTTAGCATAGAAATTGGAGCTAGTCGTTGGTTTGACATAGCAAGGCACTTTCATCAAGCGTTTGCCTTTGTCTTCTTCAAGCATGAAATTGCCTGCAGTCAATGGTAAGCAGAAGACTTCCTCCGCTTTCACATTGCGCTTAGCGAGCGCCTTAACAAAATCTTCATGCTTGAGTACCACATCCATCGCCGAAATAAATTCGGTAAAAGTCACCATCGTTTCTTTATCGAGAGTTTTAGTACTTTCAACTTTTTTATTCGTTAGATCAACAATAGCTTCTTGCACCCCTTTGTCAGTGGTGAATTGCGCCAGTGCGCGGCGGGTAACAGGGGTTTTCTCCGCTTGCCACTTTAAAACCTCAGCTTTATCCGGCTCCACCAGCTCAATTAAGGGATATAAACTTTTATCGGTTGCGCCACCACTGGTCTTTAAAAGATTAGTTATTTGTTTATACTCATCCACCGTTAGGCCATCTTGTGGGCTAAGAATCGCAGTGGTCTCAGCCGGTTTAGTAGCTTCTGTTTTGGCCGTTTCGACAGCAGGTGCAACCTCAGCCTTTTTAGTTTCGGTGCTAGCAGGGGATTCCGCGCCAACTGTGCCATGCGCCAAGACTAAAGCAATACTCAAGGATAACGCCTTGAATGCTTTCATATTCTCTCCTCCTCGTGTGTCAGTCGTTTAAGCTAAAGCCTTATTGATACTAATAATTTTCGGTTGTGTCACCGCTTTTAAACCATCTACCCCGAACTCTACTCCAAAGCCAGATTGTTTAATCCCACCAAAGGGAACCATTGGGTGAATTGTCCCATGCTGATTAATCCACACGGTTCCAGCTTGCATCCGATTAGCGACTTCACGGGCTTGCTCAGGATTGCTAGACCACACCGAAGCACCTAAGCCCACCTCGACGGCATTCGCCATCTGAATCGCTTCATCGAGATTACTAAATTTCACAATCGGCAATACTGGACCAAATTGCTCCTCCTGAACTAGACGTGCAGCGTTATCAATTTGGGTCACTAAAGTAATTGGGAAAAAATTACCTGCACCTTGCATGGCAGCACCACCACAAACAAAGTTTGCAGCCTGCTGTTTAGCATCTTCGACCAAATCAACGATTTTGTTGAACTGCATCCGGTTTTGCACGGGTCCTAGCACAACTCCCTCTTCCAAGCCATTGCCCATCGGCATAGCGGCTGCGAGTTTATTCAACTCCTCAACTACGGCATCATGCACTGCTTCATGCACATAGAGGCGCTTAATGCAGGCGCAGGTTTGCCCCATATTAATAAATGAACCCCAGAACAAACCTTGAGCAATTTTGGCAGGATCGACATCAGGTAAGACAATCGCCGCATCATTCCCACCTAACTCCAAAGTGACACGCGCATAATTTTTCGCAGAAGCTTGAATGATTTTCGCACCAGTAGACGATGAACCGGTGAACATAATCTTGTCCACACCTAGTGCAGAACTGAGCCAACCCCCGACTTCACCGCTACCGGAAACCGAATTGAGAACACCCGCTGGTAACACTGTATTGAGTAAACGCACCATTTCTAGGGTACAAATCGAGGTATATTCTGACGGCTTAATCACCACCGTATTGCCTGTACGTAAGGACGGCATAATTTGCCAAGTCGCAATGAGAAGCGGCCAATTCCAAGGTGCAATCGCTGCCACTACTCCAATCGGAGTACGGTGAATTTCATCGCGGCGGGTATCATCTTCAAACGCAATTTCGACGGGCAATTCGAGGCTAGCGGGTACTTGCGTCCAGCCAATACAGCCTTGAATTTCAAATACAGAACCGGGGCCAGCCAGCGGCTTACCCTGCTCTTGAGTAACAAGCTTGGCAAGATAATCGAGATTGTCCTCCAGCACTTTCGCCATTTGCATTAAATAGCCTTTGCGCTCTTCATCACTTAAAGCTGCCCATGCTGGTTGTACCGCTTTAGCCGCTGCGACGGCAGCTTGAACTTGCTCTTGAGTAGAACTGGGAACTAAACCTAAGACTTCGCCCGTAGCGGGATTATAGGATTCAAAAGTGGCTGCAGATGTAATGGCTTGTCCATTACAGGTATTCGTGTAGATGATGACGCTCATAAACTCCTCCTGATTATGATTGCTGCTTAGCATTTCATAGCTCAGGTGAAAAATCTTGGTAGGCTGCGCCAAAGTTTATGCAGTTAGCGCCAAAATTTAGGAAGCGGAGGTAGCTCCATAGTATTTAGGAGAAACACCGTATTGTTTTTTAAACAAACGATTGAGCGTCGATATATCCCCAAACCCGTGTTCATAAGCAAGTGCTGCGATTTGCAGCTTACCCCCTTGTCGCTGAGTCGCTTCAAGGCGTTTAGTAAAACGTTGCAGGCGAATTTGTTGAATCATTTCTGTACATTGCAAACCCGCTTCAGCCAATAGGCGTTGAATAGTACGGGTGGATAAACCAGACAGCTCCGCTAAGCGTACTACATTAAAGCCATCCTCCAAAGCATGCTCATGCAACAAAGCAATCAGATGCTGTAAAGCCTTTTGGTTAGCGGCTAACTCCTCTGCATTATCCGCGCGGGCAAACTGTGCACACAGCAACTCCAACAGACTATTAGATAAATGCACTTGAGCAGGACTATGCTCAGGCGTATTGACCAGCATTTTCACATGCGCATTGATCAACTGACCATAATCACTTTGCGCACTAATTAAGGTTGCTGGATCAAAGCGCACTTGTGGATGGTTTTGATGCAACAGTTCACGCGGCAAATGTAAGGATAATTGGCGAGTGTTGAGGCTGGAATCGTAGCTAAAAGTACTGGGTTGCAAGGAATCAATCAGAGTCATATCCCCTTGCTCACGTAACACAGCGCGGGATTTACCCTGCTGTAACTCTGCATGCCCTGCCAAGTGAATAATCAGAAAATAATAGGCATGCCCGTCTTGAGCAATATCGCGATAATTACGTACAATTTGCTGAGCGTTATGCTGTACTAGCGCAAAATCAGCCTTCCCTTTTCGCACTACCTCCACATGCCCTAAAATACTGGACGCTTCAGTCACCGTGCGAAAATGACCACACACCGCTTGCAGCTCAGACTGCCACTGCATCGGCTCTAAAATTTTGAGCGGTTTAGCTAACTGCATGGGTGCTTACCTACGCGAGTGAATAGAAATGTCTTCTCGCTAGCTTAACTAGTAACTTTGATATTACTCGGTTTTTTTCTTTATTGTCGATTGTGCCACTGACTGGCTAGGGATGACTGTTTTTATCGTTCTCAATCATCATGTTTAGAACAAATGTAAAGCAGCATATTGCAGCAATATAATGGTTTTACCATCCTGAATCTCACCCGTTTTGACCATTGCAAGGGCTTGCTGAAACGGTAATTCTAAAACTTCAATATCTTCGCCTTCGCTGACAACCCCTCCGCCATGGTTAAGCTTATCTTTAGCTTGATAGGCTGCTATATAGAAATAGAGCTTTTCCGTGACTGAACCCGGACTCATATACGCTTCAAACACTTTTTCAATCGCTTGCACTTGATAGCCGGTTTCTTCTTCAGCCTCCAAACGAATCCGCTCTTCAGGGCTGGCTTGGTCTAATAAACCTGCTGCAGTTTCAATCAATAAGCCACTCTCTAAACCATTGCTAAACGCTGGAAAACGAAATTGCCGAGTCAGCACCACGGTTTGCTGTGCTAAGTTATACAGCAGAATCGTCGCTCCATTGCCACGGTCATAAACCTCACGACTTTGTGTCTGCCATTCGCCATTATTGCGCTGGTAGTCAAAGGTCGCTTTGCGTAGCACATACCAATTATCAGACAGCACCTCGATGCTATGAATTTTTACACGATCACTCATGCTTTTATCCCTTTTAATGGCTTATTCAAAAAACAAGGGCTTAAGTTGTTAAGCCCTTATCCTCAAATAGCAAACTAGATAAACCGACTAATCAATACTTTATCAGTATGTAAATTCGGCACAGGAATCTTCACAAAATGCCCACTACCGGGGGCAACTTCAATGGGTTCACCATGTTTATTACGCATCGCTTCCAAAGTAAATTCCTGATTCTGCCCGTTGGGTACGATCAGCTCCAAACGATCACCGACTGCAAAGCGATTTTTCACTTCCACATCCATCCAGCCATTCGCTGCATCATAACTCGTCATTTCCGCCACGAACTGCTGTTGATGGGATTGCGACGCGCCATAGATATAGTTCTGGTATTCATGGGTATGGTGACGCTCGTAGAAACCATTGGTATAACCGCGATTCGCTAAGTTCTCCAAAACCCCTAATAATTTATCATCGAAAGGCTTACCCGCAACCGCATCATCAATCGCTTGGCGATAGGCTTGCGCAGTACGTGCCGCATAATAATGCGATTTGGTACGCCCTTCGATTTTCAGGCTATCCACCCCGATTTCACATAAGCGTTGCACATGCTCAACGGCGCGTAAATCTTTGGAGTTCATAATATAAGTGCCGTGTTCGTCTTCCATCACCGGCAATAATTCACCCGGACGACTAGCCTCTTCCAAGAAATACACCCGATCCGCTAAAGGATGGCGCTCTTGATTGCCACAATCGGCTGTACTCGCCACTTTATTGAACACATCCATCGACAGCACGGCCTCACGCGGCACGATAGTACCATCCGGCGTTTCAGCAGCTTCAGAGGTTTTGTATTCCCAGCGACAGGAATTAGTACAAGTCCCTTGGTTGGGATCACGGTGATTAAAATAGCCCGACAACAAACAGCGCCCTGAATAGGCAATGCACAAAGCGCCATGCACGAACACTTCCAGCTCCATATCGGGGCATTCTTGGCGGATTTCGGCGATCTCATCCAAAGACAACTCGCGCGACAAAATAATCCGCTTCACACCAAGCTTTTGCCAAAACTTCACACTAGCGTAATTCACCGTGTTCATCTGCACCGATAAATGAATTACTGCTTCGGGAAAAGCTTCACGCACCATCATAATCAAACCGGGGTCTGCCATAATCAGCGCATCGGGCTGCATGTGAATCACTGGCTCAATATCGCGCAAGAAGGTTTTAACCTTGGAGTTATGCGGCATAGTATTAGCAGCGACGAAAAACTGCTTGCCCAAAGCATGCGCCTCACGAATACCGGTGGCGAGTACATCATTCTGAAAATCATTATTGCGCACGCGCAGGCTATAACGCGGTTGCCCCGCATACACCGCATCCGCCCCATAAGCAAAGGCATAGTGCATATTCTTCAAAGTACCCGCAGGTGCGAGTAATTCCGGCTTTTTCATGTTAGTTCCTTAACCAGATTGCAGGTCTAGTTGTTGGGAGTTGGAGATGGGAGGTATTCTAGCGGCTTTGGGAGACTATGACTAATAGTGCTAAACTAGGCAGTAATAACCTTGGAGTTTTCAATATGGGTGCGCTACCACAAACCAATTATGTTTCCCCTGAGGACTATTTACGCCTAGAAAATGATCGAGCTGATGACGGCACACGCTGCGAATACAATAATGGGCAGATTTATGCAATGGCGGGCGCGAGCCGTAATCACAATTTACTTTCAGGTGCTTTGTTTGTACGACTTTATACGCATTTAAGCAATACTCGCTGCCAAGTCTTTCAATCCGATATGAAGGTCGCTATCGAAACTTTGGGTGATATGCGCTTTTATTATCCTGATGTACAAGTAAGCTGCGAAGACGAAACCGATACTTATGCGAATAAATCACCTTGCTTAATTATTGAAGTTTTATCAGTGAGTACCGTGCAAAAAGATCGGTCAGAAAAGCTCAGTGGTTATCGACTGATTCCAGCTTTGCAAGAGTATGTGTTGTGTTCGCAAGACTCGCCTTATGTGGAGATTTATCGGCGGCGCAATGAGTGGAAGTTGGAGTATTTTACAACGGGGCAGGTTGTACGTTTGGAATCGGTAGGTTTAGATCTGAGTGTGGATGAGCTGTATCACTTCCTAAAATGAGAAGAAAGCCCTATTTTCTATAAAATAAAAATACTAACAATAACCAAATTACTCTAAACTCTACTTTATGGCTTAGAGAGTAAACCCGATTATGATCCCCAGCATTCTACGCCAAGCTTCAGCTTTCATTCTGGCTCGCCCGCAACCAAGTTATCAACGTTTCTTGCATCAAAAAATTGATTTCAAAGAAGCTTTAATTGGCATAAAAGGGGCGCGGGGTTGCGGTAAAACTACGCTGTTACTACAACACGCGGCGGCGGCTAAGCTTGAGCCTGCACAAGTGCTGTATATTGCTTGCGATCATCCTGCGATGGTAGATCTGAGTTTGTATGAATTGGCGCAGACCTTTTACCAAGAAGGCGGGCAACTATTACTATTAGACGAAATTCATAAGATCAAAAATTTTGCAAATCACCTCAAAGCCATTCGCGATACTTTTGACTTACAAGTCATTTTTTCAGGCTCTTCTGCTTTGCGGATAGAACATGAGTTAGGCGATTTATCACGGCGTGCGGTGGTTTATGATCTGCCAGTATTGTCTTTACGCGAGTTTATGGAGATTGAAACAGGGCAACCATTTGACTCTATAAGCTTGCCAGAACTATTAGAACAACATAGTAATCTAGCGCAGCAGATAATGCGTCAAGTTCGACCGATTGAGCAATTTAAAAAATACTTAACCTACGGTGCTTACCCTTTTTATCGTGAGTCTTTGGATAACTACTCACGCAAGTTATTAGAAGTGATTAATCAGACCATTGACTCTGATTTAGCAGGTATTTATTCGATTGAAACTAGCAAGATTGATAAATTAAAAAAATTGCTCTATATGCTGTGTAGCACTGATCCCGTCGAGCTGAATATTTCCAAACTGAGTGCAACGGTTGGCACATCTTGGGCAACCTTAGCGAAATATTTAGAGCGGATGCAAGCAGGTCATCTCATTCATATAGTGCGTGCTGGTTCTGGCATGCGCACGGTAAATAAACCAGATAAACTACTCTTAGATAATACGAATCTATTTCAAGTACTCTGTGCTACACCCCATAGCGGCTCCTTACGTGAAACCTTTTTCGTTTCTCAACTGAGCTATCAACATCAAGTCCATTACCATGATCAAGGCGATTTTAGCGTCGATGAGCAATGGATTTTTGAAATTGGTGGCGCGAATAAAAGCCTTAAACAACTCAAAGGACAAGCACAAAGTTATGCAGCTCTGGATGATATGGTAGTAGGTGATGGGCGGCGCGTGCCTTTGTGGATGTTTGGGATGTTGTATTAACTCTTAACCAGACTCCAATACTTCTCGATTGGAATCAAGGTTAAGAGATTATTTCACCCACCGAAGATATCTAGTTCTGCTTTTTTAGTTTTTCACGGCAAATAGGCAACATAGTTTGATTCCAACGTTTCTCGTAAGTACGTATCCTTTGTAAGGATTGTCGCATCAATCGCTCATGACGTTGTATAGCCTGTGAGTTTGGATTATTGCTTAAATCAACATTACCCCACAGACCCGCATACAAATCATCACGTCCTTCAAGCATACGAATGGGGCAAACCTTAGCTAATTTCTCAGCTTCTTCCTGATCAATATTCCCTTCTTCAATGCCATACGAGACCACTCGCGGTCTGAAGTTTTTAGGTGGTGCACCTGGCCCAAACCAATCACCCACCATTACCCATTTCATACCCAGAAAATAAGTTTGCTGTTGGCGAATCGCGTTCTGTACGTCAAGCTCCACATTTTTCTGACGCATCGCCTGTGCCAGTCGAATCTGATAAATTGCCTTTTGCAAATCACTTTGGGTATTGGAACGTGGCTCAATAAAGGGAGCTTCATCTAAAATAAATACAGTATTACCGATAGCCTTATGGGTGGGCTTCACTGGAGGAATACGGTTAATATCAGGAGCACCACTTAGGCGTTTACACTCTGCATACATCACGCTATTCCAACGACTAACATATTCAGCCAAAACCTGTTGATATAGCTTGATCATTTTAGTGGGAAAGGAAGAACTCATTGATGAGGGGATTAGCTGTTGCCCCCTAGGCATGGGTGCTTCCTTATTTTGAATTTTAATCACGAGTGCTGTATTAATATATTCATACTCATTTTCACCTTCAACCACTCGCCACTGATGACAAACCTTATCGACAGCACTTGAGACTGCATTATCAAACATGACATTGGCTGGTTGATAGCTTGCTTGTTGAGCCTGTGTCATTTTGGCATTCGTTCGTAGCAAGTAAAGTTGACCAAGCTTAATGGAGCTTTGTGCATCTAATTCAGGTAAACCCCGCTTTAAACTAACTAATAAACGAATATAGTAGGTATCTAACTCACGAATAGTTACCAAGCTAGCGACGGGTTCACGCTCTGGAGGCTGGGATACAATTAATAATTTATCGCCCTTAAAGACTGGCATAGGTCTGTAAACTTCAGCTAAAGCATTAGTTGAATAGAACATGACAAAGAACAAGAAGCTATTTAAAATAAACCGCATAAGACCAATCCTTTTTAGAAAAGGATTAGTTTAGTCTATTTCTAATCAAGAATGAATTTAACCCTTACCAAGGATTAGCGACCAAAATACCCCGGCTCATTCCCCGCCTTCCACTTAATATTACACCCCAAAGAAGCCACCTGATTCTCTGGCGCAGCCATACCTGCCAATAAACTATCCACAGCATCACGCATATCTTTTCCAGTCACCGGCACATCGTTTCGTGGGCGTGCATCATCAAATTGACCGCGATAATAAAGCAGGTGATTCGCATCGAATAAAAAGAAATCTGGCGTACAAGCCGCTTGATAAGCTTTGGCAACTTGCTGAGTTTCGTCAAATAAATACGGAAAGGTATACGGTACGTCCTTCACTTGCTGTCGCATTTTTTCCGGGCTGTCATCAGGATAATTCGCCACATCATTCGCATTGATCGCTACCACCGCAACCCCCTTCGCTTGATATTCTGCAGCCATACCTGCAAATACAGTTTGGATATGCAGTACATAAGGACAATGATTGCAAATAAAGGCTACTAATAGTGGCTGGCCTTGAAAATCTTTAAGTGCCACCGTTTTGCCGGTCGCGGGCTCGGGTAAAGAAAAGCCCGGTGCTGATGTACCCAGTGCTAGCATGGTTGAGGGCGTGCGTGCCATAAGAAATCCTTGATTACTCTGAATGACACGCCAATTATAATACGCGATTCATCACACTGCTATTTAATGGCTCATGCACGACTTATTCACCCCTTATTGGCAAACCACTCTGCCTCCAACAGCCAGTTGGCAAGTCCCTTGGCTAGTCGCAACGGGCTCTCTTACTCAGAGCTTGCAGCAAGTTTGTCAGCAGGCCTTTCAGGTACAGGTGCTACAGCATGAGTTCATCGCTGCACCGGCATTTATCTGTGAGGATTTGATGATTCAACCCACGGAGCACGTTTTGCAGCGCCAAGTCTTGCTGTGTGATGGTGATAAACCTTTAGTGTTTGCCTGCTCGCTTTTGCCTGAAGCGGCTTTACAGGGGCGCTATCAAGCCTTACGCGAACTAGGTAGTCGTCCGCTGGGACATTGGATTTTTTCTGAGCCGATTTTAAAGCGCCAAACTATGTTATTTGCAGAACTACCCAGCCAAGCAGCGTTATTTAAAAACCTAAACAAACTCACTGAAACGAGTTTACTAGGGCGAAAAACCTTATTTGTCGGTGCAGATAAACCGTTATTAGTCAGTGAATTTTTCTTACCCGCTTTAAAAGCACACTCAGGTGAACAACATGGAGTTTGAAGAATATCAATTACGCCAAGCAATTATTGAGCAATGTTTATGGATGAATGCACAGGGTTTAAATCAAGGCAGCTCAGGGAATATTTCAGCGCGCTATAAGGATCAATTGCTTATCACTCCCACCGCAATGGCTTATGCAGCGATGCGTCCAGAAATGCTGGCAGCTATTTCTCTAGAGGATAACGCTGAATGGCAGGGTTCCCATCAACCGTCGAGCGAATGGCGTTTTCATTATGATTTAATGCGTGCCCGCCCTGAAGTCGGCGCTATCGTGCATACGCATTCGACTTATGCCACCAGTTTGGCCCTCACCCGCCGGGCTATTCCTGCGGTACATTATATGATTGCTTTATTTGGTGGAAATGATGTGCGCTGTGCCGAATACGCCACTTATGGCACACAAGCTTTATCTAATCATATTTTAGCGGCGATGCAGGAGCGCAAGGCTTGCCTACTCGCCAATCATGGCATGCTAGTGGCTGGCGAAACCCTCACTAAAGCCATGTGGCTAGCGAGTGAATTAGAGACCTTAGCGCAACAGTATTATCACGCTTTACAATTGGGCGATGTGGTGATTTTAACGGATGAGCAAATGGCGGAAGTGCACACGAAACTTGCCAACTATGGTCTTGGGCAAACTACAGAAAACTAGCCTAGCCCTGCGTACAGCTCTTGAATACCCAGCTTCACGCCCAAAGCCGTCAAACTTAAAGCATCTGTCGGATTAGTGTGAACTTGTAAATGCCATTCATCTCGGCCTAAGCGATGGTAGTGCTCAACCAATACCCTATCAGGGTCGACTAACAAATAATCTTGTAAGCCTAAAATACTCCGATAATGGGCAAACTTTCCACCCCGATCATAATCGCAAGTGCTGGGTGAAAGCACCTCAATAATCACCCTAGGATTGAGCAAAGTCCGCTCATTATCTGTTAGTTCTGGCTCACCACAATAAACGGAAACATCTGGATAAGTATCCAAGCCAGAAGGTGTATGCACACGCATATCACTATTCATCGGCTGGCAGGATTTGCCATGTAAGGCTAACGCTAAACGGGTGTAAATATTCCCAGCCACCCGCGCATGGCGAAACGTACCACCCGCCATTGCAAAGGCTTGGCCTGCATAATATTCATGCTTTAATTCACCTTGGTTTTCTAAACTAAGATAATCTTCGCGGCTTAATTGAACGCTAGGTTGTAACATGTATTTACTCTTTAAGTTTAGAAAGTCTAAAACAACATACTCTTGATTTCAGCTTCAGTCAGTCCTGTCACAGCAGCAATCATTTTTAAATCTAAACCATTAGCCTGCATCCCTTGAGCCATTTTTATAATCGCTTTTTGTTCGCCTTCTGCTCGGCCTTTGGCCATTCCAAGCTGTTCTCCCGCTTCCAAACCTTGAACCCAACCTTCTTGATGCGCAGTATCATAGGAGTTTTTTAAATCACGTTGACATCCTCCCCGCCCTTGCGGCATAAGTATCTACACAAATTGTCGGACGGTTTTTTTCAGGCCGTCC
>NZ_CALMZC010000049.1 GCF_937873765.1 uncultured Thiothrix sp.
CGTGACTATCTCATGTGAGGGGACGCCATAAGTCGCAGGGGCATCGCCATAGTCAGCACTTACACCTCCTGAACAATTACAAGTACGTGTGTTTCCATCCCAAGTCTTATTAGCCAGCAAATTGCTATACAGAGTGCTCACTTGAGCATCAGTCGGTTGCTGATTGAATATATAGAACTCATCAAAATAGCCTTCTACCCCCGGCAAGCGAAAATTACCTAGCACTCCCGTAATGCCACCGGTGTAAGCATTGCTACCTTTTAACACGCCATTGATATACAACTTCATCCCCGCAGGACCAAAGCTCAATACTGCATGAACCCACTGTGTATCATTCAAGCTACCATTGCCTAAACTGGTGTAATAGGTTTCACCAGTATCAATGACATTACCATTCAAATTGACTGATACCGTCCCATGCTGCCAATCAGTCGAAGGTTTCATTTCCAAGGACAGTTTCTGATCTGCCGTCCAACCTTTCTCTAGTAAACGTGCAGAGGCCCACACCCCTTTATGGTCATAGAACAGAATTGAGACAGCTCCACTAGCCAGCGCATAGTTAGCTTGATGTGGCACTTCCATATTCCAATTCACGTTACTTACGGCAGTACAAGCATAGTTTTTGTAATTGTCTGTTTGGATTTGAGCCGTACCAATCGCTGAGTTGTTATTTCCCGAAGAATCTAGCTGCCAGCCTCCACTACCACAGTCATCAAAACGGTATTCACCGATGATCGTCGGCATAGGACTTGCGGGACTGATTGTCACCGCATAGTCTTCGACTTCACCATTACTAGCTGCCGCTGTACTATCTAAGCCTAAAGTCGTTGACCAACGGAAGCGGGCATAAGTTATTGAGGTCGTCGCTGTTGTAGGAATAGTCACTGCGAAAGCAATAAGATTGACGGTGTTATTGGTGTCACCTGCCAGATTATCTTGAATATTCGTAGCAATTTGCTCGCCACTATCAACAAAATCCCCATCGCCATTCCAGTCAACCCAAGCCTGTAGATAACCACCCACACCAGCAACCGGTAACGTTACCGTTACTGTTTGACCTTGGCTCAGAGAAGATATGACTAAGCCATCCTCATCATCGCTTCCCGTCGTATCGTCCCCCGTGCCATTCAAAGGTATGGCTTGAGTCAGCTCACTATCGGGTGGATTGTTGCCTATATAAAAACCAGTACTAATCGTATGTTGGGCTGCACCGTAAGTAACGGGCGCATCACCATAATCTTGGTTTCCATTCGCACCTGCGGGATCAAATCCAAAGTTTACAGTTTTAATATTATTGACCAGGGGCACTAAGCCTTTAGATGGATTGGGTGTACCTATAGTTAAACCATTAGGCAAGTCGGGGTCGGCTGCATCCACTTCCACCCGATAACTTGCATTCGCATCTAGATGCTCAAATAGGTAATGCCCATCCGCAAAACTAGATTGCGTGGCGACCAAGCGATCATCTGTAAAATCAGTAGAGCTACCTTTTTCATCATAGATTTTCACAGTCATCGCAGGGATAGTCGTCTCAGTCCCCATGTCATAGGTATTGTTCAGATTGTTATCCTGATACACATAACCACCGATCCCACCCGTAGCACAGGCAGCTTCAACCAGCTTTACATTATCGATGCTTAGCTCATTCGCTGATTTACCGTTATTATCTAAACCACCAACCGTACACCAAGCATTATTCACCACATTACAATAGCCACCACTATTTGGGCCAAAGTGACCATAGTTCACAAAGCTAATCGAAGAATTTGAGCTGGTTGCAGTAAAATCAATCGCATAATCTAAAACACCTTCCGTGCCTCCCGGTGCTTTAAAATGAATCGACCCACCAGGTGCATCCACACGCATAATGCCGGGTAAAAAGTCACCGGTTTCACGTAAAGCTGAGAAATATAAACGATAGGTTTTACCCACTGTCGTGGCGAACGACCGTGATAGGGTCACTGGCATGACACCCCAATGACTTTCACGAATAGTCCCTGTAGCCTCTAGATCATCAATGGAATCCCGTAAGGCAAGCGCATCAATTATCGTTAACAGTTTGCCTTGTGCATCAAAACTAAAGCCATTACCTAAACTTGGGCTAACACTACGGACATCACCATTCCCAAAATAAATAGAAGTGCCATAACCCAGCCCCCAATCAATAAAGCGTGCATAAGTATCGGCTCCACCCCCTGAGGCTGTCCAAGAACGCACTGGCAAAGCACCTGCACGATTTATTCCCCAATAATTAGTATCTGCTGGCGTCAGATCATTAAAATCGTCTTGGAAAACAACGGGCTGACAGGCCAAGGAAGTTACAGCACCAGCAATTGAAATACTCGGACTATTCGGTGGAATATCCATGTGAATCGGTAAAATGAAATCTTCAACCTCACCATTAGGCGCAATACCTGTGGCTTGCACGGCAGCAGTCGCATCGGTGGTGAAACGTAAACGCACATAGGTTGTCCCGAGGGTAATATCAGTGGGAATACTCGACCAAGTAAGCGTGGTGTTAGTGTTATTTGAACCTGTGGGTACATCTACTGAGGCGCGCTCATCAGCATCAAAACTGCCATTTTTATCGAAATCAATCCAGCCCGTTAGCTTAGCCACCGTACCTGTCTGATTAGTGGTACGGATTGTAGTGCTGTAACTCATATCAGTCATTTGCAGAACAGCAAAACTAGAAATCACTGCACCGACTGCTTGGGGGGGTGGACCATCTTCATCATTGCCATCACCATTCGCACGAACTGAATGGCTACTAGCACTTTCCGCATCAGGAACTGCGTCTCCTAAATACAAATTAGTCGACACTAATTTGTGACCAGCTACACCATAGCTAGCGGGGGCATCACCATAGTCACGACTTTCAACACAAGTTTGTGAATACTCAGCACCATCAACCCACATGGAACCTGCTTCACGCGTCAGACGGATGTATTGTGTACCACCCGGATTAGCATTAACCACTAAACGCGCTAAGACATTTAACGGAGAAGTACCTAAAGTACCACTGCTACCAAAAGTACCTTTATTACTGAAAACGACACCATCTAAGGAAACTTCGACCCTTACTCTCGCGGTATCAACCCGCGCTAAGGAAATTGAAATCGGTGCATCCGCTGGAACAACTTGACCTAAATCCAAAGTGAGTACACCACCTGCAATAATTTTTGCAGCATTGCCTGCCGTAGCGGTTGTACCTAAAGCTTGTAAAGCCCCAATAGCTTGGCTCACATTCTCGACTAAAGCACCATTACCACTCGCTTGGGTGACTGTGCCTGTTTGATTTTGAACCACCCCGCTTGCAGGACAAGCATTTAAGGCTGCAAATGATTTATAAGTGTTATTGCAAGTCGTTGGTGCATCTAACTCAGTCGGACGCGCAAAAAGTGAACGAATCGTATTCGTAGCTGGCAAATTATAGAAATCAAATAATAACGAGCCTGTCTGCGTTTCATCATAAAAATTGATCGGATTTGCCGCGCTAGAACCAGTGAAAGTACCTTGATTGCGGGTTTCTCCAGAAAAGACTAAAGCACCATAGCCACTGACTACCCCATTATTGGTAAAATTCCCCCCCGCAACCTTAGCACCATCACCATTATAAAAACTTTGATTATTTTGCCAAAGCCCACCCGGTACCCCACTAGCAGAAGTAACAAGGATTGTTCCCCAGTTAGAAAAAAATAAAGAATTATTATTAAACCCATCATAAGAGACTAAGGTACAATAATTATTAAAAGAAAAATCCGAGTTGGCATTAATAAACTTTTTTACATAGAGCCTTCCATAGTTAGTGAGAATTCCTGAAGGGTTAAAATTTCCCTCAATTTCAAACCGATAGTTATTATTTACTGTTGTACCAGAACTGGTATTGAAATCTTGCTTAGCAAGCAGCAAGCCATTGTTTTCTAGTAGAGATCCACTATCTAAAGTAAAGCTATTCTCTATCAGGGTCGTTGCAGCGCTGCGATTCCTAATGGTGGTCGCTCCATTAAAATTCACTCCCCCTATAAAATTTAGCAATCCGTAGTTATCAATTAATGAGCCTGCACCATAAGAAAAGGTTGCTAAATTAGTAGTGCCATAATTGATTAAACTACCCGCAGGACTATTTAAACTATTAGGCCTAAAAGTTGCTCCAGTCTCGACACAAATGGTCGTGTTACTCGGAAAACTATTAATGTTTCCCGTATAAGTACCACTATTAATTTTTAGTGACTGACCGGAAGTGAGTGAATAGTTAGTACTAGTACCATTGTTGGTATAGGTATAACTTGCTGTACAACCAAGCGCCAAGACCTGTTCACTTGCAAACCACAAGATTAAGCTGCATAAGAACCGTACTAGAACACTATTTGGAAGTGCACGTGAGAAGGCCATGCTATTCGCTCCATTGTTTTTATGATTATTCAGCGTATTTCAGCTTGAATTGTCAGCACTAACCCCGAAAGCTTTAGGTAGCAGCTTTTTTTGCTTAGCCAACAAAACTTAAAATTATCTTAGATGATACTACATCAATTAAATTAATATCAAGCTTAGTCTCAAACCCCTCGACGAGTGCAGAGCCTCGTTAGTTAGGACAGGATTGCCGCTTATCTTGAAAACTCTAGCTTTGTAATAAGCTTTTCAATAAGCATTGCCGCGCACGATGTAGTTGCCTGCAAAAGAGCTGTTACTGGGATAGTTTAGTATATTACTATAAATCAAATTACCATCATTGCTAGGGCCAGCGGCCAGCGTTGCTCCATCTAAATTCAAATCAGTGGCTGCATAGCCAGTGAGACGATAACTGGTATTGAAAGCTGTATTCGCATTAGCACTGAGAACTACCGTCAAGAGAGCTGTATTATCGCTGCTGATACCTTGCGCAATAAGTTTCTTATCTTGATTGACATCACCTGTCCACAGTAGCGCTTTGGTTTTATGCAAATAGCGACTATGTTGACCGGTCACTGCAAAGTTAGGATTACTAAAATCGAGCCAGCTGCTGGTAAAACTCAAGGCTAGTGCCTGTGCGCTCACTACCCCTAAATGATTACGGTGTCGCAAAGAAACATAGTAATTGCCCACAGTTAAGCTCGGAAACAACAGGGTTGTTGAGCCAGTTTGTACATCCATTAGATCGCCATCTGCTTGTAGGCCGCACGCTTTTTGTGCAAGGATGAAGGCTGGATTAGTGGCACTGCGTACCTCTAGCAAGACCCAATCAATCAAAGCGTCTTGATCTCCACCTAATGAAACACTTGTTAGCGAGCGATTTAGATTCTCAGTCCCTGTGTAGAAAAATGGGGAGCTACTATAAGGTTGTTGTAATGGAAGCAAACCTTGGGCACGTAAATGGTCTTTCATTAGGCCTGTATTCATATCATAAGGGCCTTGTAAATAGGCACGCACTTGTAGATTAATGCCAATTTGCATACTTTTAAGCGGTTCGCCAGCGCTAAGCGCTAGGCTTGAAAGCAGCAGAATAGCTATAAAAACTAATGATGTAAGACTAGCGGCTTTCGTAACAGGCACTACCTTGATCATCTTCGCTGATCTCCATGAGCAGCCTACTATTGCTATTGAAAAATTATTGTTAGAAACTAGGGCAATTACAGCTAAAATAATTTTTACTTATAAGGCTAACTGGCTTATTAACCTAAAACAAGATTTAAGCGACGGATTGAATTGGCAGCTTACTTGCCTAGACCTTCACATCCGGCTAGATTGCAGCTATGAACTGACAGGAATTTACTCATGGATAACACCGTCACGATCTATCATAATCCCCGTTGCTCCAAATCCAAGCAGGCTTTAGAACTGCTTGAAGAAGAAGGCGTTACCCCAGACGTTATCAATTACCTGAGCAAACCACCCAGCGCGGACAAATTGCGTGAACTCTTGGGTATGTTAGGTATCAGTGCGCGGGGCTTATTGCGTAAATCTGAGCAGGAATACACTGATCTGAATTTAGCGGATAGTAGCCTTAGTGAAGATCAGTTGATTCAAGCAATGGTGAAGCATCCGAAATTGATTGAACGTCCAATCGTGGTTACTGGTGGTAAGGCGGTGATTGGCCGCCCGCCGGAAAAAGTATTGGATTTACTATGAACCAGACTAAACAAGTCTTAATTCTCTATTACAGCCGTCATGGTTCGATTGCAGCGATGGCGCAACAGATTGCACGCGGTGTGGAAAGTATCGCGCAGACTGAGGTACGCTTGCGTACCGTTGCCCCTGTTTCGGAAGTCTGTGAAGCGATGGCACCCAGCATCCCTGATAGCGGTGCGCCCTATGTGAGCTTAGAGGATTTAAAGACTTGTGACGCCTTAGCTTTGGGTAGCCCCGGACGCTTTGGCAATATGGCAGCACCCTTAAAATACTTTTTAGAAAAAACCAGTAGTTTATGGCTATCAGGATCTTTAGTGGGTAAACCAGCGGGTGTTTTTACCTCCACGTCTAGTTTACATGGTGGGCAGGAATCAACTTTATTATCGATGATGACACCGCTACTTCATCATGGCATGTTGCTCACCGGCCTACCCTATACTGAAGCTGATTTAATTAGTACCCAGACGGGTGGTACGCCCTATGGACCTAGTCATTTGGCTGGTAGCGACAACCAAGCCAAATTAAAGGATGAGGAAAAACGCTTATGTTTCGCACTCGGCAAGCGCTTAGCGGAGTTGGCACATAAGCTATGAAAAATACAATTAGATTATGGCGTGCGTGTGCGGTGGGCGGTTTATTGGGCTTAATTGCCTTGATTATTCTATGGAATGGTTGGCTATCAAGCACTCAGCAATTCCCACGCTCGATTGAGATTTTACTCTTATTATTGCCCCTCATGCCCTTAATACGCGGTATTTTAAAAGGCAGTAATCGCAGCCATGTTTTTTCAATTTTGGTAGCACTGCTCTATGCGACTTTAGGGGTTTGGTATTTATTTTCACCGCATGAAGCTGTCTACGGTTGGTTAATGATTCTGGCGAGTAGCTTACTGTATATTGGCGGCTTTATGAGCGCGAAACTCACTGGTACGGGCAGACGCGAACCCAGACAAGAAGGCTAGGCTTCAAACTGACTGCGCTTAGGGCTAAATGAGTGCAGGATTTAACTCAAGGAATAATAACAATGAACAAACAGTTATCCCGCGTCATTCTGGCTATTTTAGGTTTAGCAACACCTAATCTTTACGCTAATGAGGCACTTTGGAGCGATATTCAAACGCGCCAAACCAGCGAAAACCTGATTCAACAACGCCATTTATCTTTAAATGAACAGGCCTTACATAACTTGCTGATTAACGTCGGTTCTGAACCAAGTTTAAGCTTACCTTTACCCATGGGTGGCTTCGCGAAAGTCCAACTCACTCCGGTAGAAATTCTCAGCCCCGTGATCGCTACCCAATTTCCAGATTGGCAGACTTGGCAAATTAAAGGCTTAGACGGGCAAGTCGTATCCGGGCGAGCCGAACTCACTGCCTTAGGCTTTACGGCCATGTTGATGATGCAGAATGGGGATACTTTATTTGTTGATCCGACCACTACCACATCTAAAGCAGCCGAGCGCTCTTATCGTAGCCTGAGCAAGCAAAGCAATTCGGGCTTATTTAAGAATAATTTCCGATGCTCAACCCATGAAACTGCACAAACCGAAGAGCCTGCTAAACACGCCCCGGTGATTGCTGCCCGTGCAGGCGAGGATTTAAAAACCTATGATATTGCCATCGCTGCAACGGGCGAATACACCCACTATCATGGCGGTAGCAAAACCACAGCCTTAAGTGCGATTACGACGACTATCAATCGCATGAATGAAATTTACCAACGCGATTTAAGTATCAAACTGCGCTTAGTGAGTGGTGTAACGACTATTTATAGCGACTCAAGCACTGATCCGTATCCTAGTTCTGGCTCGACTTTGTTGAAAGAAAATCAAACAGTCTTGGATAATTTGATTGGTAGTGAAAATTACGATGTGGGTCATCTGTTTACCACAGGTGATGGTGGGGTAGCTGTGGTCGAAGGGGCTTGTCGCAATAGTTATAAAGCCCAAGGTGTCAGTGGTTGGGATACACCAACCGGTGATATTTTTGCGATTGATTATGTGGCGCATGAAGTGGGTCATCAATTCGGTGCTACCCATACCTTTAATAGTGAATCGGGCAGTTGCTCAGGAAATAATCGTATCGGCAAAACCGCTTATGAACCGGGGAGCGGTAGCACCATCATGTCCTATGCAGGGATTTGCTCACCCGACAACCTCCAAGCACATAGTGATCCAATGTTCCACTCTGGCTCGATCAATCAGATCACGACCTACACTCAAAGCAGCACGGGTGCGACTTGTGCAGATAGCACGAGCTTGAGCAATACCAATCCGGTGGTGAATGCAGGGCAAGATTATACGATTCCAGCCCGTACCCCTTTTGCCCTCACGGGTAGTGCGACTGATGGCAATAGTGATCCTTTGAGCTACTCTTGGGAGCAAATTGATTTAGGCACAGCCTCCAAAGTCGATATGGATACCGGTGATAATGCTTTAGTGCGCGCACAGTTACCGAATAGTTTCCCTAGTCGCACGATTCCGCGTTTAACGGATTTACTCTCCGGCAGCCATACCTATGGCGAAACCTTATCCAGTCAAACGCGGGCACTCAATTTCCGCTTACAAGCTCGTGATGGTAAAGGTGGCATTGGTTCTGATGAGATGGTTGTGCACGTGCAAGATACTGGCTCTGCGTTTGAAATCACTGCACCGAAGAATGTGAGCTTAAGCGCAGGTAGTGTATTAAATGTCACTTGGAATGTAGCGAAAACTGATCAAGTACCCATTAGCTGTGCCAATGTCGATATTGCGCTGAATATGAGCAGCACCACGCCCAATGAAAACTTCCAGACCTTACTTAGCAATACAGCCAATGATGGGGCTGTTAGTGTGACGCTGCCGAGTAGTTTGGGTACGAAAAATACCATTCGCGTGAAATGTAGTAATAATATTTTCTTTGCCTTGTCAGATGCGAACCCAAGCTCAGCAGGTACTGGTGGCTCGGGTGGTGTTGATACTAGCGGGGGTGCGGGTTCATTTCCGCTTGAATTGGTCTTATTAGTCGGCATTGGAGCTTTCTTTCGACAAGGTTTTACCGCTAAAGGGGTACAAGAATGAAACTGTTCAAGCCTAGTTTAACCCTGCTAATACTAGCTAGCCTAAGTCTAACGATGGGAGCTTGCCGAGAAATGCCTAGTCATCAAGGATCTCTGCAAACTACTTCTGCGGAAGATGCACAATTCGTGAAGAAAACCAGTGAATTACAAGCTAAAAATCCCAAGCAAGATGCTCAAGCGGCTCTTGCACGGGGTGAGCGTTATTTTCTGTGTAATGCAGGGCGCAGTCGCACCGTACCCGGTTTAACGGCAGAGGTTTATGCGAAAGCCAGTGAACGCTGCCCAACTCAATGCTTGGATGGGGTGACCGATGCTTTATACGGCGAAAACCACGCCAAATACTTAAGTGCTGCCTTAGAGTATTCGGCGCAGTGGAATCAAGTAATAGTCAAAGCCTGTAACTAAGCAGCCGTCAGAGTTTGTATACCGGTCGGTGTGCCTAAAATCAGCACATCGGCGGGGCGGAGCGCGAATAAGCCATTCGTCACTACTCCCGGAATCTGATTAAGCAGACTCTCTAGCTGCTTAGCATCGGTAATCGCTAGGCCATGTACATCCACGATTATATTGCCATTGTCAGTCACGCAATTGGGACGTAGCACTGGCTTGCCACCTAACTTAACAATTTCGCGTGAGACTAATTCACGAGCCATTGGAATCACTTCAATGGGTAGCGGGAATTTACCTAAAATCTCTACTAGCTTGGTACCATCAGCAATACACACGAACTTATCACTCGCACCAGCGACGATCTTTTCACGGGTTAAAGCTGCACCGCCGCCTTTAATTAAATGGAGCTGATGATTCGACTCATCCGCGCCATCCACATAGAGCGCTAACTGCCCTGCTTCATTTAAGTCGAGTACGCGAATGCCATGCTTTTGTAAACGCTCAGCGCTCGCCATCGAGCTAGCCACGGTTGCGTCGACTTTAGTTTTCATTTGCGCTAATAAATCAATGAAGTGATTCGCTGTAGAACCCGTACCAATCCCAATCACTGAGCCTGCTTCTACATAAGCGAGTGCTGCTTTTGCCGCAGCTTTTTTCATTTCATCTTGAGTCATCGTACTACTTCACCTAATGCTTGCGTTTGGAGTTTGGCCTATACTACCTGACCCGCAACCGCTGCGACACTGAGTCATTATGAATACCGCTGATAAATCTTTAATCGAACGCATCCTCACCGCGCGCGTTTATGACGTAGCTAAAGAAACGCCGCTGGATTACGCCAAAAATCTCAGCCAGCGTTTGCACAATCGAATTTTCCTCAAGCGCGAAGATTTGCAACCCGTCTTTTCATTCAAACTACGCGGTGCTTTCAATCGGATGTTTCACCTGACTGCGGAAGAGCGCGCTCGGGGTGTAGTCGCGGCTTCGGCGGGCAATCATGCACAAGGCGTGGCGTTAGCGGGTAAAACCTTGGGGATTAAAACCACGATTGTGATGCCTAAAGTGACCCCCGATATTAAGATCAATGCCGTCAAATCCTTCGGCGGTGAAGCGGTCATTTATGGCAATAACTTTGATGAAGCTTATGCGCACGCTCGCCATTTAGAACAAGAAGAGGGCATGACGTTTGTACATCCCTTTGATGATCTGGATGTGATTGCGGGTCAGGGGACGATTGCAATGGAGTTATTGCGTCAACATCAAGACCCCATTGATGCGATTTTTATTTGTGTGGGTGGTGGTGGCTTAATTTCTGGGATTGGTAGCTATATCAAATACTTGTATCCCCATACTAAAATCATTGGCGTGGAACATGAAGAAGCTCCAACCTTGCATGATTCATTAAAAGCAGGCAAGCGTGTACAGCTCGCGCAAGTAGGTACTTTTGCGGATGGCGCAGCGGTTAAATTAATTGGTGAGCAAACGTTTGAAATTGCTCGTCAAGTCGTGGATGAAGTGATTCTAGTCAACACCGACGAAACTTGTGCCGCCATTAAAGATGTGTTTGAAGAAACGCGCACCTTGTTAGAGCCAGCCGGTGCTTTAGGGGTAGCCGGGATTAAGAAATATGTGGAAGCACAAGGTTGGGAAGGCAAGCATCTGATTGCCATCACGAGTGGGGCGAATATTAACTTTGATCGTTTACGCCATGTGGCCGAGCGTGCGGAATTAGGTGAAGGTCGGGAAGTATTACTCGCGGTCACTATTCCGGAAGAACCGGGCAGTTTCAAACAATTCTGTCGTGCGATTGGTAGCCGTTCGATTTCAGAATTCAACTATCGCTATTCCGACTCGACAGATGCCCAAGTGTTTGCAGGAGTGAAAATTGCTGCGGGTAAAGGTGAACGTGAAAAGCTCTTAGCGGAATTATGTGCACAAAACTACTCTTTCGTGGACATGACTGATAATGAAGTCGCGAAGGTGCATTTACGCTATATGGTCGGGGGTCATGGGCAAGGTGTACACAATGAGCTGATTTATCGCTTTATGTTCCCTGAGCGTCCGGGGGCTTTATTACACTTTTTAACCAGCATGAGTGCTGGCTGGAATATTAGTCTGTTCCATTATCGCAATCATGGTTCGGATTTCGGTCGAGTCTTAGTCGGGATTCAAGTACCTCCTGAAGAGCGAGCGGACTTTAATCAAACCTTAGAACAGCTTGGTTATGAATATTGGGATGAGACGAATAACCCGGCTTATCAGCGGTTTTTGGGTTAAGCATAGCTAACTTAACTAATAGCTAGCCTGCTATAAGGTTATTGCAGGCTTAAACTGACCAGTTTTCTACAGATAAATTGAAATCCCTAGTTCTTGCTTGTCTTTTAGGCTGATTTTTTTAGCTTCACTGGTTACTACTTAAGCCAACAGCAAACACAGTAACCCCACTAGAACATAATAAGTTCCATATTGAAACGACAAGGGCTTCTTAAAGCTCTCAGGGAAAAATTGCTCCAGCATCGGGAAAAAATAGCGCGCCGTACCAATAATAAGAGCCGTTATTCCTGCTAAGAGTAATAATACACCGGCTACACCTAATAGATCTTTCATAGCTTATTTCGGGTAAAGAATCATCTGCGTACAACGAAATAATACCATCGTCTTATCCGTTTCTTTCTGCGTGATCACAGCATCCCAAACTTGGGTCGTGCGCCCCCGATGGGTCGGTTTAGCGATGCACTCCACCATCCCCGAACGAGTAGTGCTTAAATGATTGGTTTTCAGCTCGACCGTTGTAAAGCCACTAGCACCCTCCGGTAAATGCGCAATGCAGCCTAAACCTGCTGCATAATCTGCTAGCGTGACTAAACTACCTGCATGCAGAAAGCCATTAGGCGCTAACAAATGCGGAGCTGCATCCATCTCTGCAATCACCTCACCCTCTTGCAAACGCGTAAAGATAATCCCTAAATGCCCGGTGAGTGTACCTGCCGCTAAACTATTGTAGTAATCAAGATCAAAGCTAGTCTGCATTTTTAGCCCCTGTATAAAACTCCGGCCATTGCCGCTTCACCACTTCTCCGTCGCTCGCCAAAGCGATACAGGTATCTAAAATACCCAGCTTCTTGCGCGTGAAATTTTTGTCCTCGCGCTTACGTTGAGCCGCACGCTCCTCTAAAGCGGTATGCATAGTCTGATAGGCTGTATTCGCAATCGGTGTGAGTAAATCAATCAGATGAGTACAGGAAACCTCTGTACTAATGCGCTCACGTACTTCTTTCAGCCAGCCTTTGCCCATACGTAAACCAATTAAACGCGGCATAACTTGAGCGGCTTGGAAACAAATCGGGAAAGGTGTTTCATCGGAGATAGCCAGCGCATCGTGAATCATAAAATCCAAATCAAGGGTTAAACGCACACGCATATTGTGTACATTTTCACCCGCACGAATCAGGCCGCCGCGATGCTCAGGATCATAACTGCAATCATAGGAACGCTGATCAGTAAGATATGCTTCGATATCCCAAAGACCATCCTCGCGCTTAAAACCTTCACATTGAATACTTCGATGATGTAGTTTCGTGCGTTTTACATTAATCGCTAAGGCCATCCACCCTCACCTATTTGACTCATTTCATCGCTGCGACTGCTTAAGCGCCTGCCTACGCTCATCATTGTGTCGCATTAATTGATAGGTTAAATACAACTTGGCAGGGATCGACAGAAATAAACCACCCGCAATTAAACCCGCAATCAGCGCAATACCGTGTACACCCTGCTTAGTGACTATATCGGAGAATACCACCAAGCCCACGCCCGTAAGCACTAAGCCAACACCTGCGAGCAACAAACCATACATCAAACGGGCTAAAACTTTCTCATTCATGCGATTAACCTCTCTACACTGAATACTCTAGTATCAGCACAGAACCGTTTTGAACGCATTGATTCGCCGCAAGCAACCAATATTAAACTACAATAAAACCCGTCCCAGTTTAGAAGCTGGCAACCGCTCCAAATGATTTGAAATAAGCCGCCCTGCCTCTAGTACTTTGTCTAGGCTTACTCCCGTCTCAATACCCATGCCATTGAGCATATAAAGCACATCCTCAGTCGCCACATTACCACTCGCCCCCTTTGCATAAGGACACCCCCCTAAACCCGACACCGAGCTATCAATCACTGAAACCCCCAACTGCATCACCGCAAATAGATTTGCCAAACCCTGTCCGTAGGTATCATGAAAATGCGCGGCGAGCTTCTCAATCGGTACATATTGCGCCACCTCTTCAACCATGCGTTGCGCTTTTAAGGGAGTACCCACCCCAATCGTGTCACCGAGTGATACTTCATAGCAGCCCATTTGATACAGCTGCTTAGAGACTTCTGCCACTTTAGCAATAGCAATTTCGCCCTCATAGGGACAGCCTAATACACAAGACACATACCCACGTACTTTAATACCATGCGCTTTGGCTTGCTCCATTACGACCTGAAAACGCTCTAAACTCTCACTAATGCTGCAATTGATATTTTTCTGGGTAAACGCTTCAGAGGCTGCGGCAAAAATCGCAATTTCCTTCACCCCTGCTGCAAGTGCACCCTCCATACCTTTGGCATTTGGGACGAGCATGGGATAATTGATGCCTAGACGCTTTTGGATTCCGGTATAAACCTCAGCACTACCCGCCATCTGTGGAACCCATTTCGGTGAGACAAAACTCCCCACTTCGACGACAGGCAAACCTGCATCCACCAACTTTTCGACTAGAGCAACTTTGACTTCAACTGGTACAGGCATAGGTTCATTTTGTAAACCATCACGCGGCCCGACTTCAACGATTTTAACGTGTTTAGGTAAACTCATAGCCCTACTCCAAACTCAACAGGGTATCACCGTCTTTGACCTGATCGCCGACTTGGAAGTAAATCTCTTGCACTATGCCCTCTTTCGGTGCTGCAATCGTATGTTCCATCTTCATCGCTACCATCACCATTAAAGCATCGCCTGCTTTGACCTGATCGCCAACTTTCACCATTACATCTAACACGGTCCCAGCCATAGGTGCGGTTAAACCACCGCCATGTACACCTTGATCATCTGCCTCATGCACAGGGTCATGTAAATTCAAATGCCAAACCTTATTATTCCAAAAGACTAACCACGTATTGCCTGATTGAATAATTTTAATACGTAAGGTTTTTTGCCCTAATACGATTTGCCACTCATCGCCCTGAATACGCTCACCTGATAAAGGCTTTTCACCTGTAGCAAGCTTTAAGTAATAAGTACCGTTGCGTTGCATACCCTGAATAGAATAAAGCGCCTCACCTACTTGAAACTCAAAGGGATCAATACTAGCTTGATTCATACGCCAAGCATCAGCTATCGCCCAAGGCGAACAAGGATCTAAGGTTTGGCGTTGCGCTTTAGATGCGCGTGCTTGAGTATGGTCTAACTCACACCATAGCGCTGCGGCAAATACTTCATCAGGTGGCGTACTCGGCTCTGGAAATAGTTCCGCCATATGTTGCTCTATAAAGCCCGTATGCACATCACCTGCGGCAAAATCGGCACTACGTGCCAAATTACCCAAAAACTCCAGATTAGTATTCAAGCCACCAATGTAATATTTGCTCAACGCTTCTTGTAAACGTTGCAGCGCCTGAGTACGGTCTTGCCCCCACACAATCAATTTAGCAATCATGGGGTCATAAAACATACTAACTTCATCGCCCTGCCGAATACCTGTATCAATGCGCACAAAGTCATTCGTTTCAGGGGCAATCAAAGTACTTACTCGACCGGTCGAGGGCAGAAAATCACGTTCGGGTGTCTCCGCATAGACTCGTGCCTCAAACGCATGCCCATTGATTTTTAATTGCTCTTGGGTCAAGGGCAAGGGTTCGCCATTCGCTACTCGTAATTGCCACTCGACCAAATCCTGCCCTGAGATCATTTCAGTGACGGGATGCTCAACTTGTAGGCGAGTATTCATTTCCATAAAGAAAAATTCGCCGCTTTGATCGAGCAAAAACTCGACCGTCCCTGCCCCCACATAGCCAATTGCTTTGGCGGCATTAATGGCTGCTTGCCCCATAGCATGACGCAACTCAGGCGTCATCTGCGGTGCGGGGGCTTCTTCAATCACTTTTTGATGGCGACGTTGTACCGAACAATCGCGCTCAAACACATGCACCACATTGCCCAATGTATCGGCAAATACTTGCAACTCCACATGGCGGGGCTTTTGTAGATAACGCTCAATTAGTACTGCATCATTACCAAAGGATGAAATCGCCTCACGCTTGGCTGAGGCTAATGCCGCATCAAATTCGTCAAATGATTTGACGACACGCATTCCCTTACCACCGCCCCCAGCACTGGCTTTTATCAGTTGTGGATAACCAATGGTTTGCGATTGCTCACGCAGTAAATCAATGGCTTGATCAGCACCATGATAGCCCGGCACTAAAGGTACTTTAGCCTCAGTCATTAAGCGTTTGGATTCACTCTTTAAGCCCATCGCAATAATGGCTTGCGTGGGGGGACCAATAAATACCACACCTGCTGCTTTACAGCTTTCAGCAAATCCCGCATTTTCGGATAAAAACCCATACCCCGGATGTATCGCTTGTGCCCCTGAAAGCTTGGCAATTGCTAAAATTTTATCGCCATGTAAATAGCTTTCAGCTGCGGGCGCTTCGCCTATCCAATAGGCTTCATCACAGGCTTTAACATGTTCGGCTTTAGCATCAGCAGTAGAATACACCGCAACGGTTTTTATCCCTAAACGGCGAGCAGTACGCGCGACACGGCAGGCAATTTCGCCACGATTGGCAATTAGGATTTTGGTGAACATGACTCTCTCCTTACATCCTAAAGATGCCAAATGTAGTGTCTTCAATCGGGGCATTCAGTGCAGTCGACAAACCTAAACCGAGTACTCGACGCGTGTCTTTAGGGTCAATAATGCCATCATCCCAAAGCCGCGCACTGGCATAGTACGGATGCCCTTGCGTCTCATATTGCTCGCGAATAGGGCGCTCAAATTCGGTTTGCTCTTCTACGCTCCAGCTTTTGCCTTGTGCTTCTAGTGCATCACTGCGTACCTGACTCAGTACTTTTGCCGCTTGCTCGCCCCCCATGACAGAAATACGTGCATTCGGCCACATCCACAAGAATCGCGCACCATAAGCACGACCGCACATGGCATAGTTACCCGCACCAAAACTACCACCAATAATCACCGTAAATTTAGGGACTTTGGCACACGCGACGGCAGTTACCATTTTCGCACCATCTTTGGCAATGCCACCCTGCTCCGCCTTTTTTCCGACCATAAATCCGGTAATATTTTGCAAAAATACCAGTGGGATTTTGCGCTGCGCGCACAGTTCGACAAAGTGCGCCCCTTTCACCGCAGACTC
Source organism: uncultured Thiothrix sp. (assembly GCF_937873765.1). GTDB lineage: Bacteria > Pseudomonadota > Gammaproteobacteria > Thiotrichales > Thiotrichaceae > Thiolinea. Next base: position 16,983 of record NZ_CALMZC010000049.1, read on the forward strand.
AGAAAACAAAATGCCATTATTCGCCACAATACCCACAGGATAGCCATGAATATGCGCAAAGCCACAGACTAAAGTCGTACCGTACAGCTTCTTGAATTCATCAAATTCGCTACCATCGACCAAACGCGCAATAATTTCACGAATATCAAACGGTTTACGTGCATCTTTGGGGATAATACCGTACAGCTCATCGACTAAGTACTGAGGTTCACGAGGTTGCTTTAAGGCAATATTAGGATTTTTCACCCGATTGAGGCTCGCCACGACATCGCGTGCCATCGCTAGAGCATGGGTATCGTTTAAGGCATAGTGATCGGTTACACCCGAAATGCGAGAGTGGGTATCCGCCCCGCCTAACTCTTCCGCGCTCACTACTTCACCTGTTGCCGCGCGCACTAGCGGTGGACCACCTAAAAAGATAGTACCTTGTTCTTTGACTATAATGCTTTGATCACACATAGCAGGTACATACGCCCCACCCGCTGTACAAGACCCCATCACTACCGCAATCTGTGGAATACCCTGAGCGGACATATTGGCTTGATTATAAAAAATGCGTCCGAAGTGGTCTTTGTCTGGAAACACTTCATCTTGCAGCGGCAAAAATGCCCCGCCGGAATCAACCAAGTAAATACAAGGCAAACGGTTTTCTATTGCTATAGCTTGAGCGCGTAAATGCTTTTTTACGGTTAAAGGAAAGTAAGTCCCTCCTTTTACCGTCGCATCATTGGCAACAATCATGCATTCCTGCCCACTCACCCGCCCAATACCAGCAATAATCCCAGCGGCGGGTACTTCGTTGTTATACATGCCGAAAGCGGCAAACTGCGACAGCTCTAAAAAGGGCGAACCTTTATCAAGCAGTACGTGAATGCGCTCACGCGGTAATAATTTGCCGCGCTCTAAATGCTTTTGCCGCGCTTTTTCGCCCCCACCCAAACTGATTTGCGCGACTTTTGCATACAAATCATCAAGCTGAGTTTGCATATGCGCTGCATTAGCGCGGAAATCTTCAGAGCGGGTATTTACTGTGGTGTTGAGTACTGGCATTTACCATCCCCCGGTTGCAAGCCATTGCTCGACTTGAATTAAGCGATCATTTCCCCAAAATTTTTCACCATCAATGATGATAAAAGGCGAGCCAAATACCCTCTTATTTAATGAGTCTTGCACAGCTTGCTTGAGCTTATTTTTGATAGCATCAGTTTGAATCGCGGCTAGCATATCATCAGCGTTAAAACCCACTTGATTAGTGACCTCAGTCACTACCTTCAGATCCAATAAGTCACGCCCTTCAGCAAATGCGGCTTTATAAAAGGCTTTGGCTAAGGTCTTAGCTTTTTCACTATCGATTTCATTAGTCCAATAAAAAGCGCGTGCTGCGGCTAAAGTCGCCCCCGGAAAAGTAGGTGGCATGATAAATGGCACACCCTCTAATCGTGCCGTTCTTTTAAAATCGTGTGCTGAGTACTCGCCTATTAAGGGAATTTCTAATAAAGGCTTAGAGCCAACCGCTTTAAAGGCTGGCCCTAATAAAATCGGATGCCAATTAACAGTACGCCCATGCCGTGCAGCTATTTCATCAATCTTGTAGCTCGCAAAGTAGCCATAAGGCGAATAAAAATCAAAGTAGAAATCAATAGGAGTACTCATTTATTTAAGACTCCAAAAGCTGTCGTGCAATCACCATGCGTTGAATATCGCTAGTCCCCTCATAAATCTGTGCAACCCGTACATCACGATAAATACGCTCCACCGGAAAATCGTTTAAGTATCCATAGCCTCCTAAAGTTTGAATCGCATCGGAGCACACTTGTTCTGCCATTTCTGAGGCAAATAATTTGCCCATGCAGGCTTCTTTTAAACAGGGCTTCCCAGCATCGCGCAGTGTTGCCGCATGAAGTACTAATAAGCGAGCGGCTTCGATTTGAGTCGCCATATTGGCTAAACGAAAGGCAACCGCTTGGTGCTCAATTATTGGTTTGCCAAAACTAATGCGCTCTTGTGCATAAGCCAGTGCTGCTTCATACGCAGCACGCGCCATGCCAATACATTGGGCGGCAATACCAATACGCCCGCCTTCTAGATTACTGAGGGCAATTTTATAGCCTTCACCTTCTTTGCCTAATAGATGGCTGGCAGGTACTCGGCAATTATCGAAAAAGATCGAGGCGGTATCGGAGGCATGTTGTCCCATTTTCTTTTCAATACCTGCGACCTTGTATCCGGCATTATCAGTAGGCACTACGAAAGCACTAATGCCTTTTTTACCTGCACTAGGGTCAGTCACTGCAAAGACAATCGCAACTTGGGCATTTTGACCGGAGGTGATGAATTGCTTACTGCCATTAATCACGTACTCAGCACCCTCACGTACTGCACGGGTTTTAAGGGCGGAAGCATCAGAGCCTGCCTGTGGTTCGGTGAGGCAAAAACAACCCAACATCTGTCCAGACGCTAAGGGCTTGAGATAGGTTTCTTTTAAATACTCACTGCCATAATTCAGAATCGGACCACACACGACTGAGTTTTGCACACTCAAAATAGTAGAGGTTGCACCATCTCCGGCAGCAATTTCTTCAATCGCTAGGGCTAAGGACACATACCCCACATCTGAGCCACCCCATTCTTCGGGAACGACCATACCGTATAAACCTAACTCACCCAGCTCCCGCAGCGCTTGAGCAGGAAAAGTACTCGCTCGATCCCATTCGGCAGCATAGGGCGTGACATGATCGCGCACATAATTACGCACCATATCCCGAATTAATACTTGCTCTTCGGTCAAAATCATTTGGAATGTCCTAGCGTTTATTTTGTGCCGCGTTTAAACCAACTCTACCGCCATAGCCGTAGCTTCACCCCCACCAATACACAGTGATGCAACACCTCGCTTTAAACCGCGTTGTTTGAGGGCTGATAATAGTGTCACTAAAATCCGCGCCCCCGATGCACCAATCGGATGCCCTAATGCGCAAGCACCGCCATGCACATTGACTTTATTGTGGGGAATATTGAGTTCTTTCATCGCTGCCATCGTAATTACGGCGAACGCTTCGTTGATTTCAAATAGATCAACTTCTGCCACTGTCCACTGCAATTGATCGAGTAGCTTTTGCATAGCGTAGACCGGCGCAGTGGTGAATAGTGCTGGTTTCTGGGCGTGAGTACTATGCCCTTTAATAATGGCTAGAGGTTTTAAACCACGCTTTTCTGCTTCAGATTGACGCATTAATACTAAGGCGGCAGCACCATCGGAAATAGAGCTTGAGTTAGCAGCTGTGACTGTACCGTCTTTGCGAAATGCGGGTTTTAAGCTAGGGATTTTATCAATGGCGGCTTTGTGCGGTTGCTCATCGGTGTCGATTTGTACTTCACCTTTACGTGATTTTACGGTGACAGGCACAATCTCATCTTTAAAAGCCCCAGTTTCAATCGCGGTTTTAGCACGGGTGAGTGAGGCAATGGCAAACTCGTCTTGAGCTTCACGAGTAAAACCAAACATATCCGCGCATTCTTCGGCGTAAGTGCCCATCAGACGCCCTTTATCATAGGCATCCTCTAGACCATCGAGGAACATATGATCTTCGACCTCACCGTGTCCCATCCGCAAGCCAGCGCGTGCTTTAGGCAATAGGTAAGGCGTATTAGTCATAGACTCCATGCCTCCTGCGACCATTATCTGATTAGTACCAGCCACTAATAAATCGTGAGCGAGCATAGTTGCCTTCATACCGGAACCACACATTTTGTTCACGGTAGTACAGCCTGCACTTAAGGGTAAATTCGCACCTAAGGCGGCTTGACGTGCTGGGGCTTGCCCTTGTCCTGCGGGTAATACACAGCCCATAATGACTTCTTGTACATCTTCAGTACTAATGCCAGCCCGCTCGACCGCGCCTTTAATGGCTACAGCGCCTAACTCGCCTGCGGTAAGATTAGCAAAATCACCTTGAAACCCACCCATAGGGGTACGTACTGCACTGACAATAACAATCGGATCACTCATTTCAGTACACCCTATTTGGTTTCGTTAAACAGTTCGCGCCCAATCAACATACGGCGAATTTCAGAAGTACCCGCACCAATCTCATACAGCTTGGCATCGCGTAATAAGCGCCCTGTGGGGTACTCATTCATATAGCCATTGCCACCTAAAATTTGAATAGCATCGAGTGCCATTTGAGTAGCTTTTTCAGCGGAATATAAAATCGCACCTGCTGCATCTTTACGCGTTGTTTCGCCACGATCACACGCATTTCCCACAGCATATACATAGGCTTTGCAGGCATTAAGGGTAGTATACATATCCGCCATTTTGCCCTGAATCAGTTGGAACTCACCAATGCTTTGCCCAAACTGTTTACGCTCATGAATGTACGGAACCACTATATCCATACACGCTTGCATAATGCCTAATGGTCCACCGGATAATACAGCACGCTCATAATCCAAGCCGCTCATTAACACGGCGGCGCCACGCCCAACTTGACCAAGTATATTTTCTTCAGGTACTTCTACATCCTCAAAGACAAGTTCACCCGTATTCGAGCCACGCATACCCAATTTGTCGAGCTTCTGGGCAACTTTAAAACCAAAGCTTTTTTCAACAATAAAAGTAGTCATACCTTTGGAACCTGCCTGTGGGTCAGTTTTGGCATACACCACAATCACATCCGCATCGGGACCATTGGTAATCCACATTTTTGTGCCATTGAGAATGTACTTATCGCCCTTTTTCTCGGCACGCATGCGCATACTCACCACGTCTGAGCCTGCATTGGGTTCAGACATGGCTAAAGCCCCAATATGTTCACCACTAATCAGTTTGGTTAAGTACTTACGTTTCTGGGCATCAGTGCCATTGCGATTGATTTGATTCACGCAGAGATTGGAGTGCGCTCCATAGCTCAAGCCAATGGAGGCCGAAGCACGGCTGATTTCTTCCATCGCAATCATGTGAGCCAAATAGCCCATACCACTACCGCCATACTCTTCGGGGACGGTAATCCCCAATAGACCCATTGCGCCCAATTTTGGCCAAAGTTGATTAGGAAATTCATTGGAGCGATCAGTTTCAGCGGCAAGGGGGGCGATTTCTTGGGCAGCGAAACTACGCACTGCTTCACGCAGCATATCAACCGTTTCGCCTAAAGCAAAATTCAGACTCGAACTCATAGTGCTAACCTCTCCTCCTAGGTTTAAGCAGGCAAATTATTCGATGATAGTAAATTACGTTTACGTAAACGTCAATAAACATTAAAAAACTTACAACTGACTCTAGCAGAACCAGTTGTAGATTGTCTTAAGCGATAAACTGACGCAGTTGCGGCGTATAACTCGGTATCAACTGGCTCATTGCCGTATTACCCAGATGCTTACTCAAAACCTCGGCGAAAATATCTCGGAAATCCACGCTATGCGCTAAATAGCGCTGCAAATATAACTTTTCTTTAGCTAAGCCCGGCCAAGTCCCATAAATGCCGCCTTTCACCCGTCCACCCACTGCAAACCAAGCCGCAGCATTGCCATGATCCGTACCACCGCTACCATTCTCCTCAGCGGTGCGGCCAAATTCGGTCATGGTCAAGACCAGCACATTTTGCATACTCGTACCTAAATCGGCGCAAAAAGCCGCAATACCATCCGCAAACACTTTTAATAAATTTGCTTGCGGCCCTGCAGCTCCCCCTTGACTGCTATGCGTATCCCAACCGCCTAAATCGATCATAGCCACCTCCAGTCCAACACCTTGCTTAATCAATTGAGCCGTTTGTTGCAATTGACTCCCAAACAGATTCACCGGATAGACCGCTCCATTCGCGGGGCGATAAGCTTTGGGATCAATTTGGCGCGTTAAATCTAAATCGCGCAGTAAAGTCTGACCGGTTTGCTTTAAAAGCTTCGAGTAAGGATTAAGATCCTCTGGGTGTTGGGCATACACAGTATTTAGGCGCGAACTTAAGCGGATCTCTTCACTATCACTGACGCCTAAATCAAAGTTTGCCAAATCCTTAAGCGATGAAACCACCACACTACCCCGTAAGGCTTGCGCAAGCTCACTCCCAAACCCGACACCACGCATACCTGTACTATTGAGTGAGTTAGCTAAATGCCGATTGAGCCAGCCATCTAAATCACTACGAATCGCAGCGCTTTCAATAAACTGTTGGCTATCAAAATGCGATAAGGAAGCTTGTGGATAATGCACGGCAGGAAACACAGCGACCTGCTGCTGTTGATACAGACGATGTAAACTTTGCATCGCCGGGTGCAAGCCAAAATAACCATTCAAATCCAAAGCCCCATTGGTTTGCCCGGCTGGAGCAATCGCAATACCGGGGCGTAAGCGGTAATAATCGGTATCCGCATAGGGCACAACTACATTTAAGCCATCACAGCCACCACGCTGAAAAATCACCACTAAAGTTTTCGGGGCAGCAGCAGCTTGCGCTGTATTCAGGCGGAAAGAATCATCTAACAGCCAAGCACTCCCCGCGAAGGACGAGGAAAGCATTAGCTTCAAAAAGTCACGTCGTTGCATGGTCTTTATCCTTATTATTGGTAGTTACATGCTGGATAACTAAGTAGCGTGGCTAACATGGCTTTTAAGCGTGTATTGGCATTCGCGGCTTCTAAATCAAACGCCCCTTCTGCATTCAAAATATCAAAAGCCGTTTGCCACTCCACATTGCTGTATTGATTATTCATGAGCAAATCAAAGCTTTCTGCCAAGATACTTTCTGTGGTCAACGCACCGCGATTCCGGAAGAAAGCAGCGGGGTCTAATTGAATGCCTGTGACACTGCCAGCGACTAAGCGATTCACAAAGCGAATACGTTCCTGCAATAAGCCCGTGCTAATCCAATCATCCCCCGTTTCTGACCAACCCGTAGGCACTGAATTCCGGTATAAATTTAAGCCCATGCGTTTGGTTTCCTCAACCAAACCCTTGGTACTGACTTGACCGGCAAAAGCACGCACAGCCGCAACCCCAAACTCTAGGGGAGTACGGAATTTGCTATTAAAATGCTGCTCTACATTAAACTCTGGAGCAGTCAGAATCATGCGCAATACCTGAGCCATTTGATCCGGCTGGCTAGCGGTTTCAATAAAAGTCGCTGAGCAACGTTGCAGCAAAGCATCCACGGGTTTATCACTCACAAACAGAGTAATTAACTTAGAGCAGATATACTTTGCAGTGGCTGGATGACGAGCTAAGAAACGTAAAGCCTGTTCACCTTCATCGATACCACCACCTTTAATCGCTTGCCCCCAAAACACTTTATCCGCAGCATTATGCTGCTCAGGGTTAAAATAGAAAGCATCATATTTGACTTGCCAACCAGTAAAAATCTCCGCTAAGGCTTCGACTTCGCGCTGTGAGTAGCCACCATTCACACCGACAGTATGCAACTCCAAGACTTCACGGGCATAGTTTTCATTAGCATTCGCCTTTACATTCGAGGTGTTGTCCAAGTACAGCAACATGGCTGGACTCTGTGCGCTGCTCAGCAATAAGTTATAGAAATTCCCTAAAGCGTTCGCGCGGAAAACATCATTTTCTACTAATTCATACAGAAGCTTATTGCCAGTCTTATCCAAGTTGGTATTGAAATGATTATCCCAGAACCAAGTCATCACCTCTTGCAACTGACGAGGGCTATTCACCATATGGAATAAAGTGTAAGCCTGTAAATCCTCAGGAGTCACCAGCGGTAAACTAGCCACTGCACTATCAAACGAAGGGGCTTGAATCTGACTCGGCTTTAATTGCGCTTCTAAGAAGGCATCAGCACCTACACTTCGTACTTCAGCCAATAAACTGGATGAAGCCCCAAATGTAATGCGGTTAACCAATTGACGAGTCTCCGCCGCTGCCCCAATCACCTTTAGACTAAGCGTTTGTGTAGATACTTTGCCACTCACATCCGTTGCAGTCAGAGCGAGTTTGAGCGTCTGCCCTGCAGTTAATTGACCATTCGGGATCACCCAAGCCCAATCACCTTGGCTACTAAGGGTTAAATTCTTAACAGCTAAGTTAGCCAGCCCCTGAGCTTGTGCAGTTAAACTTGCCACCCCAGTATCATCGCTGACCTGACCCTTGAGGATAAAGCCGGTTTTAACTACCTCATCACCCTCACGATGTGAGCTGATTTGAATAACCGGCAGGGCTTGATCTGCAATCACCTTAAATAGCGCTGTGCGCTCAGCACGATTCCCAGCCTTATCCCAAGCCACTACGGTGACCTTCACTTCTTTACCCGCAACTAATAGATTAGCAGGTACTTTTGCCGACCAGTCACCCGTTAAAGGATTCCATTCAGTCACTAAAGCTTGAGTATTGGCGTCGACGCTGACACTGGCGGCAAGTTCACGTACTGCCCAGTTGTCTAAAGCCGTTCCGGTCAGGGTAAAACCACTAGTGCCTACCTCAGTTTGTTTCGGTGTCAGTATTTCTAAGCGTGGTAACTCAAAATCTAAGCGGCTTCCTTCTGCATCCAGTCGAATCCCAAAATCGACCGCCCCCGTGCTGCTTACTAAGCGGCTATAATAATTGCGGCCTTGTTTGAAAGGATCTTGCGCAACCAACACATGGCGCTCTCCATTGCTTAAAGTTTCTAGGTCAAACAGCACTTGCCCTGCTGCATTGGTTTTACCGGCCTTTACCCACCATAAGCGATTGCTTGCATCCACACGGTAAGCATTTAGGCTTATGTCTGACATCACAGTAGCCGTGGCTCGATTCGTCAAAGTAACGGGAATGCTACCCACTGGAAACTTCACTGCATAGTCGCCAGCCGCAAAACTAGCACTCTCCACACGTCCACCGTTATAGGGAGTCGCTACTAAAATAAAGCGGTTGCCCGTGACGGAGAAGGCTTCTGAATCAAGCTTAGCAAGTCCTTGGGCATCGGTATTAGCACTCGTTGTCCAGCCTTTCCAACGATTCACGCCATCTGCATCGAGTTTATAAGCCGTGACATTGATATTGGGTACTGCGGCTCCACTGAGGGCGTTCAGTAGATTCACTAATAGCAAACGTGTACCCACTAAAAAGGTGTATTGACCCCGTGCATTCAACACTTGGCTATCCCGATACCGCCCTGTGACTGGGCTAATGGCATTCAGACGATATTGTTTACCCTTATCTAAATCCGGCAAATCAATTCGCAATAACCCATTGCTATCAGTCGTTCCCTTGCCAATCCAAGTCGATTTACCATCCGCAAGCTGCTCACGCACATGCACTTCTAAATTAGGCAACAGCGCCTGACTTGCCGCCGTGCCATCGCGCACGGTTACTACTAAGGAACCTACTAAGAAATCAACCGCACCACTCTGTGTATAAACAGGGCTAGTTGCCGTGAATTTGTTATAGACTGTAGCTTGTAAACGAATCGTGGCGCTTTCATTATTGAGTTCTGCTAAATCAAAAGTCACTTTACCATTCGCATCGGTTTTTTGTTGCCCACGCCATTGTCGACTGCCATCGGCTAGCATGCGCCATGCCACCACATCAACACCAACTAGGGCTTGTTGAGAATAAGCATCCTTTAAGGTAGCTACTAAGGGATTAGAACCAACAACAAATACTGAATCACCAGTGGCCTTGAGAACCGCACTGGTTTTATAGCTCTTAGTCAATGGACTCAGGGTTTGTAGATAAAACTGCCGCCCTTGCTCTAAACCCGGCAAATCAAGGCGCAATAAACCTTCCGTATCAGTTTTTGTGGTCGCAAGCCATTGTTCTGTACCATTCGTTAACTTTTCACGAACATAGACAGTATGATTTGCTAATGCTGGCTGATTCGCCAAAGTACCATCGACTACTTTAATGCGGTGATTGCCTAATTTCCAAACCTCACTGCCTGCTTGCATGATTAGCTTGGAACGCGCGGTAAATTGATTATAAGCACTAGCGCGTAATTCGATTTTACCACCGGTGCTCAGCTCGGGTAAATCTAAAGCTAGTTCCCCATTAGTATTGGTAGTCGCCGCCGTGCGCCATTGATACGCTCCCGTATCTAATAATTGATAGGCCGTGACATTGATGCCCACTAAATTCGCATTACTCACTGCATCACTGAGTTTAACCTTAAGTGGCAAAGAACCCAGTTTGAAAGTGAACTGTTCACCTTTTTGTAAGGCAGCACTAGTACGGTATTTATTGAAGGCTTTATCTTGGGCTAATAACACATATTTTTTACCCGCCAAAAGATTTAAACGCAGCACCCCTTGAGCATCAGTAGTGCCTTGACTCACCCACACTGAGCTGCCATCTGCTAATAATTCACGGACATGAATCAAGGTAGCTGCCAAGGCTGGCTGAGTAACTTGTGTGGCATCTAAGAGCTGGATACGCGTTTCACCCAGTGCAAATTCTGTTTCAGCTACTTTAGTGATCCACTCGCTCACCCCACGGGTGGCATTAAATGCCGTCGCGGATAATTGCACTGGCCGCCCCTGAGAAAGCTGTGGAATATCAAACACCACTTTGCCATTCGCATCAGTGGTTTTTTGTGCAGCCCACACCAGTTTGCCATCCGGCTGTTTATACCAAGCCGTGATAGGCAGATTTGGCAACATGGTATTGGCTAAGGCATCTTTGACTGTCACTCTCAATAAAGGTGAGCCGACTCGAAATAAGAAACTACCTGTGGCTTTGACTAACTCGCTGACTCGATAGTTACCATCAGACGGGCTAATCGCATACAACTGATAATTACGCCCCGCCCCTAACCCCTCTAAAACGAAATTTGCTTTACCGACTGCATCCGTTTTCATCACGGTGCGCCAGACCGAAGAACCATCGGCTAAGATCTCACGCGCATGGACACTGGTATTTGCTAACATCTGATCATTAGCCGTGCCATCGACTAAGCTAACTTGCAAATTGGGGCTAAGACTGACGACGGCTTGACTCGTCAAGGGTAACAAGCTTAGGAATAAGCAAGCTAGCCACAAAGAAACGTGGCCTAGCCAACGCGATAGCAGGCAATGGGGGTTTGACATGGCTCTAGCTCTTGTTATTAATCGTTGTAATATGCTTAGTCTAAATAGAACTTAATGCTCTACCTGATTCGGCTTTAATTCAGCTATTTGCTTAGTATCTGCTTGCACTAGCTTGGCCTGCTGACACTCAGACTCTGCTTGCACTAAGCTATGTTCTATCTGGCTTAACTGCTGATCTTTCTGGCTGATTTGTTGCTCTAGCTGTTTAATTTGCTCACTCGTGCTATCAAGACTAGCTTGTTGCTGTAGATAAACTTGTTGTTCAGCTTTCAAAGCTTGGAGCTGCTCTGTTTTGCTACTCAATTCAGCTTGCGACTGCGTTAAACTGGCTTCTGTTGTTTGTAGACGCTGTTGTAAGCTAGCTAATTCCGCCTGTAATGCTTGGAAATCGGGTACTGCTGGAGTGGGATGAGTATTGGACTCAGCCTTAATAAGGGTCGACTCAGTTGTCAATACAGAGGGGCTAGGATCAGATTTTTGTGCTAACTTGGTATCTTCACTCTGACAAGCCGTGAGTAAACTCAGGCTCAGCCCAGCGACTAAATAGGCTAATCGGGTCATGGGGTTTGACTCTTAAAAGATTATTTTTATAAATGTTATTAATAGATTAACACGCAACATCCAAAACACAACGACCGATCAGCGGAAAGCTTACAAACCCAGTAAGAAGGCCGTTGAGCTACCGATAAAATATTTAAAAAATAGGATTAACTATGTCAACACCAGAAGAAACTAGCCCTCCTGCAGAACTCAGCATCAAACGTCCACCCCTGCGCTTTAATGAGACTCAAACCATCCTGAATGCTTTAGGCGAGCATTTAGAAGGTGACTTGATTACCTATTGGAACAACCCGCGTGGCACGGTTTGCCACAGTGATGTGATTGCTTTGTATCATCTGTTAAGTGCGCACGGTGGCGGTAAGCGGGTGAATATTTTTATTAAATCCGATGGTGGCAATGGGCAAGCCTCATTGCGTATGGTCAGTTTATTGCGCGAGTATTATGAGCATGTGGTAGCTTTAGTTCCGCTCGAATGCGCCAGTGCTGCAACCATGTTGGCTTTAGGTGCAGATGAAATTCATATGGGGCCAATGGCTTATTTGACCTCCGTTGATACCTCCTTAACCCATGATTTATCACCGATTGATCGGGATAATGATCGGGTGAGTGTGAGTTTGGATGAATTAAAGCGCGTGATTCATTTGTGGCAAGCACAGAAAGACAATGAATCCTCGAATCCTTACAAATCGCTATTTAATTATGTACATCCGTTGGTGATTGGGGCAGTGGATCGGGCGGAGTCCTTGTCGATGATGCTCTGCGAACAAATTTTAAGTTATCACTGCCAAGATGAAAGCCAGATCAAGCAAATCGCCAGTGCTTTAAATTCCGCCTATCCCAGCCACTCTTATCCTATTTTGAAAAAAGAAGCGCGCCGAGTCGGTTTAAATATTGTCGATATGGATAATAAAGTACTGAATCTATTATTGGAACTGCATCAGCTTTATAGCGATATGGGGCGTAAATGCACCACGGACTTTGATGAAATTCGCTCCCATACCAATGAAATCGTGAATATTTGGGAATCGACCGGGCGGATGGTTTTTTATGAAATTGATAAAGACTGGTTCTACCGTGAAGAAGAACGCCGCTGGATTACTATGAATGATAATGGCGGCTGGCGGAAAATGAGTATTCGTGATGGTGAATTGGTGAAAGAGGAAATGCCTTTAGCTTAAGACACTGGATAAAACCGCCGCACTGCATAAGCAAAGCCCCGACCTAAAGCCACTTCGCCCAAGGTGTCATAGTGGATTTGGTCGGCAGCTTTGGATAAGTCATCGGTACTCACCCAAACCGTGCGCGGCATTTGCGTAGTGACGATTTCTTGGGCTTTTCGCAGTACATCTACGGCGGGATGCTGCGCCTTCGGTGGATTAATCCGCCCTAAGACAAACGCTGCATTTGGGCTTGCATATTCACGGCGCAAGTCGGTAATAAAAGCTTTCAAATTGCCCAAATAAGCATCGGCGGCGAGTGGATAGCGTGCATCGCGCTCGCCCTGCATCCAGACAAACGCATTCACCGTATTACCCTGCGTCAAGACTTGACTCACGGTGATTTGCTGCTTGAGCAAAGCATACAAACTCGATTGAATCGTGCTTTCAGTCATACGGAAAGATAAACGTGGATTCCACAAGCGTGCCCAGTCATAAATCGACGTGCCACCCACGGCTAATTTCACCACACGAATTTTCCGCCCCGGATACCAAGCGGCTAGATATTTAGTGAAGGAAACCTCTGGGCCAATACGTCCACCGGTTTGTTGGTTAAACTCCATTTTGCGTCCATGTTGGTGGAATTCAACTTGTACCGGCTTTACTTTTAGCCAATCGGGTAGTTCACTAAATAAGCTCTCTGTCCAGCCCACCATATTCGATTGGCCGATGAGAATAAATACCAAATCTTGCGGCATGACAGCATCCAGAAGGTTTAAGCAGGATTTTTTGACAACAGCAGAGCTGACACTCTCAGCAGTGTTCTAATTTAACTATAGTCAGGATTGATTGATATTTGAGCGCATTCCGACTAACGGAAACGAATCACTGTCAAACCCGCTTGAGTATCCGCAATATAAGCGGTTCTCTGATCCTGACTCACTGCAAGCCCCTGAGCCGCCCGTTGGGTCTTAATTCGCTGCACGACTTGTGGGTTAAGGGGATTGCTAATATCCACGATGACCACACCACTGAATAAGTCGGCGACCAAAGCGCCTTGCCCGTCTTGGCTCAACTGCACTGCAAAGGCATTGCGCAGGGGTAATTGAGTGCTTTGATGGCGCGCTGAAACCTGTAGCGCATGCATACTCAAGCCCCCCTCATTATTGGCCGCCAATAACCAGCGCCCATCTTTTGACACCACTAAGCGCTGTGGATGTCCGGCTGGGTTAAAATGGCCTTGATGCACGGGAGCTTGTGGCCTACTGACATCGACAATTTGAATCCCATCGGCTTGATCTGCAATATACAAAGTTTGTCCATTGCCATTCAGTGCCACCCCTGCACTCGCTGCCGAACTGGGAATCACCGCCAATTGGCGCGGTTTAGTCGGCTGACTCACATCCACCACCACCACCCCATTGGTATTATCCGCGACAAACGCTGTGCGCCCATCCGGAGTGACTGCCACATCAAAAGCATAAGAGGAAGTATCCAAGCGTGCGAGTAGTTTTAAAGCCGTTGGCTGGCTCACATCCACTAGCGCTAATCCGCCTGCACCATTGGCAATTAAGGCTAATTTGCCCCGAATAAGAATCGACTCCACCTGCTGCAAAGCACTGAGCGTATTGACTACACTAGGGTTCTCTGCTGAACGCAGATCAACCACCAATAAACCCTCTTGGGCCGAACCGACCAAAACATGACGTTGATCAGGCAGTACAGCCACCGCATTGGCGGAACCTTGAGTAGGTAGATTCGCAATAATTGCACCTGAGCGAAAAGCAGCATAAGCCGGATTCAAACTGCTAAGCATTAACAGCCAAACTAGGTAGAAAATAGAAAAATGAACACGGGAAAGTTTCATAGGTTCATCCTTGAGCGTGCGTGATGGAATGGGTTGATCTTGAAAGAATAGACTCTAGCTTGGGAGTTAAGTGCGATTGCTGAATTAAAATTTAAGGTAGAAAACTGCACTAAACACAGAATCGCTTAGTTTAGAAGTATAAGTAATTAACGAGTACATATAAGCTCTTGAACCGCATGAACTCAGCCAAGCTCATGGTAAGTGGTTTAAGGAGAAATGTTACGATGGGGAAAAGTCAGATAAAAGTACAAAAATCATAACTACTTCTAGTGAGATGTTGCTAAAATACTAGGCCACTGATAAATATCGAATATCTGGAAGGATAAGACGTGGATCAATAATCATAACTTCTTTACCGATAACTCGACGATGCGCAGAGTATTGTAAGCCGTATTCAATTCGATAGAATTTTTTATAAAGCTCGTGAATAGCGTCTACATTGTCATAGGTAATCATCCAATACTGCTGGAGTGAAGGCACTATATCCGCAATAGCTACATGATCTTCATGAGAGTACCAGTTTTGATAGAGAGCTTTTCCTTTGACGTAATAAGGAGGGTCAAGATTGATTAGGGTATTTTGTGGTAGGCTTTTTGCGGTATCTGAGAGGAATTTTGCAGCGTCTTGGTTATAAATTGTAAAGCGACTCTTATAAAAACCAATCAACCTAGCCTTCTTTATCAGGGTTGATTTGGTAAATCTTGCATCTAGCTTATATTTACCAACTTGATCTTTACCACCAATTAAGCCGCCTTTAATGATGCCAGAAATATTAGTTCTATTTAAAAAAAATGTAGAAAATCCAAGGGCTAATAAATTATTGTGCTCACCTTGGGCTTGTATATTTTTTTGCTTCACCCACTCTTCAACTGTAACCGCTGTTTTTTCAATAAGATGGACAAACTCTTCATTTTTATGAATCAGTGACCACCAAAAAGCGTAGATAGAGGGATCTAAGTCATTGAGATGAATGTAGCGAGCATAGCCTTTGACTAATAAAGAAATACCTAAACCGGCTCCCCCCGCATAGGCTTCCACATAGTGACCATCCATGAGGTCGTTTTCTTTGAATAGGTCTGCGACATAAGGGAAAAGCTTAGTTTTCCCCCCGGGATACCTTAACAGTGTGTGGGTAATCGGCATGTCACTAGTCCTTTTAGTACGCACTTTTAGCTTAATATGCTTAATACAAAAGAGGCAAGCTCTAAAGGCTCTCTTTATTCATGAGCAACAAAATAGGCTGCCATGTATCCCAAAGTTGTATAAGTTCGCGCTTAGTTGGTACTGTAGTTAAATGCACCATACCGCCCAAGATGATAGGAGAAAGCATGGAGTTCTTTTCACTAGTTGCTACTGCAAGTGCTTGAAGGATTTGCTCTCTAACTACTTTTCTAGCAATCAAGTCTTTGTAAACGTAGTCTAGCTTTTTATGTAACTTACTTTCATGTTGTAAAACACTATCATTGTATTTTCTCAGATAAGCTACTGCTAATGCCTCAATAAAAGACCTTAACAAGAAAGCAGTGCTAAACTCATGTCCTTGAACAGGTGTATCTTTAATTTCATGATACAATGCATTATATACATTATTTTTTAAATTAAATTTAACATTACTTGGAATTAAATATTTTCTATTAGCAGGGTTATACCTGCTTCCATTATTAGGACGTGTTGAGTTCTCTGCTCCAGTTAAGTTCTCTGCTCTAGTTGAGTTCTCTGATCCAGTGGTACTCTCTGATCCAGTGGTACTCTCTGATCCAGTGGTACTCTCTGATCCAGTGGTACT
>NZ_CALMZC010000050.1 GCF_937873765.1 uncultured Thiothrix sp.
TCGCTTAAGTTACTACCGCTTTAGTGGCTCTTCAACTCCTCTGGTGCATGACCTAAAATATATATAGTTTTTATACCACGAACAGTTGAGACTGAAAGTGAGACTGGACTAGCTTACTTTCCAGACAGAGCTAGCAATGAATGTTGGGCTGAGGTTTATTCTGGTGGTAGAAGTTTAGCTGAACCAGACTGGACTTCTTTTCTTATAGCCCATGAAATAGCCCATTGCTTTAGTTTTTATAATATCCATCACAGCTCGTATAATGTATTCGAACGTAATTTCGATAGAGATGAATGGAGAGAAGAAAGTGTGGCTGACTGGCTTGCTAACATTATCTACCCTAAAGCTAACTATGAGTTTAGACATACTCAAAAATTTGACTTAACTTCAAGAGACTTCAAACAGCCTTATAAGGCTAATTGGTTATTTTCTGAGTATGCGAGGAAACATGGGGATTACGCCACTGTGCGCTTTGCAAAAGATATACTCGATCATCAAAGAATTCAACAGTTAAGCCAGTTTCTAGCACGCACAGATTATAATACTTTATTTCATGATAGCTATTTAGGTTTATTAGATCATAATCTACCTGACTTAGGCGGAGGATTAATTACTAAAAGCGCAGAAGCTATTACTGAGTTGCCTAGTATACAATTAGATGATTCTCGTCAACAGATCTTAATACCACAATTACCACAAGGACGACTAAATATTATTAGCGTAACTTTGCCAGCTTCTAAAATCATTAAATTTAATTCTTTAGCTGACCCAAGTGTTCAACTTACTATTGAACCCTCACCTTCACAGCGCTTCCGCCCCACAGAAACAGAGCAATGGCTGAAGTCACAATGTAATCGAGAGCAGAGTATTAAACTATATCTTACTCATTTAAATGAGCAGGATTTGAGAAAAATCCCCTTATCTTATGAGGTAAAGCCTGATGAAGCTTGTACTTGTGATTTTAAAAAACCTATTATTGATAAATGTTTGATTGGCTCATGGCAACTTGATAATAAGCATTTAGTTGACTATATTTTAAACTACCCAAACACTCCACCTGATTTAAAAATAGAAAACTATGAAGATAGCCAGATTACTACTACATTTACTCAACAAGGCCTAGGAAGCAGCGACGATACTGTGAGTTATAAATTTACGTCAGGTTTTGGTCTTGATATGTCAATACTTTCGTCTTCGGTATCAAGTGAAAAGTTTGCATATACAACTAGATCTACCAATGGAACCACAATAATGTGTACTAAAATACTTGACTCAACGCTTAAGGGCAGCATGACTCTTCTTCCTAGTGGAGTATCAGAACCCATGAAGAACTTTCCTGATATAGGTCATATTGAGGACAATATAGCTTACTCCTGTAAAGGCAATGAACTCATGTTTTTAGCTCCACCCCCACTACCTTCTTTTCGTTTTTTACGTACAGGATTTTAGATATTAACTAATACCCATTATTAGCAATAAATGATGCCAAATTAATTAAATTAAAGTAGGCATAACGAGACCGGTTAAGCAAAATTTAACATAGCTAATGCCTTAAAATGCGTCGATAGATTTTATGGTCGATTAATAAAATTCGTCCACCAGTAGGCTGTATCTGAATCGTGCGTGGCTCAAAACCTTGGCTTTCCTCAGGTACTAAAGCTACTTGATAACCGCCCTGCTCACTCATCTCGAAAGCATAGTTGCCATACGCGTAAATATTAGGATAGCCGCTGACTCGAAAACGTCTCTGCTGAAACTCATAAGTTAAAGAGGATCTCACATGAGGCAGTACCCCATCTGAGTAGCGCCATACTCCCTGAATTTCCGGAATACCCCCCGACTCTTCGCTGACCATACTACAAGCGGTGTTCAGCATTAAACAAGCAAGCAGTATGCTTACTCGTTGACTTCCCCTTAACCAATTCATATTTATTGTCTATTCCAGCTTTACAAACAATCGCTTAAGTCTAGTGCAGAACTTGAGAGTTTTGCGAAAAATTCCCAAGCTAACGAACGCTGCTTTTTAGACCCGTGTCGGCAAAGACCTTGTATAGAAAGCCACCAATAACAAGAAGATACCAAAAATATAGTAGACCGTGTAGAAAGGTAGCATTAGCAAAATAATCGAAATGACCAAAGGCGTGAGTAACTCCGACATTTCCCGCCATGTTGAAAACACCATGGTCATTTCAGTACGCTCGTAAGGCTTTACCGTGCGCATAAAAGGTATATTACCGAGGACATCTACAAAAGATGCCCCCCAAGCCCCTGCCCACCACAATACCACACCAATTTTTTGAGCCTCACCCAATAAACCTAAACCTAATAAGGAAGCTCCACATAAAGATAAACCAAAAATCAGCACATTTTTAGTATGAAAACGCTCCGCTAAAGCTCTAACCCAAGGGCTGAAAAATAGCATGGCACAGCCTAAAGATAATAAAGCAGCGCCTACCCATTTAGGTAAACCCGCCTCCACCGCATAAATAGGGCCATAGACATATAAGAGCACCCAAAATACCGAACGGCTTAAAGTAATTAGATAAGAAATACGTAAGAATTTTTGCTTAAAAAAATGCGGGACTAAGATTAAAGGGTGAATGGCTTTGCGTGGTTTAGCAGCAGTTAGAACAGGATTATCACCTAAACGTAGACGCCAGAAGTAAGCCAGCATCACTAGTGCACTAATCATGGAAACTAAGAAGGCGCTGAACGGCATGCCATGTTCCCATAAAAAAATACCTAATAGCGGCCCGACTAACCAAGCAACTCCGTTATACAGCATACGCCGCGATTCAGTGCGTGCAAACTCGAGCTTTTCGATATAGTCCATGACATAGAGCGAAATACATACGGTAAAAATGGAAGCCGCCGCCGAACGCAAACCAATTCCCGTTGCGAATAGCCACCCACTGCCAAAATACATGAGGAGTGATGACACTACGAGCATCACTGCACCTAAGCTTAGCACCCAGCGGCGCTGTAAGAGCTTTTCTAACCGACTAAAATTAAGGGTTATCAATAGGGTAACGAGTGCGGCTACTAAATAAATTTGCGCAACCGCTTCTTTACTACCTAAAGCTTCAAAAGCAATGAGTGGAATAATGCCAACAAGAACTGCACGGGCTAGTCCCTCTAAAGCAGTTAAACGAGCTAAAGCTCCGCCAGTATCGGTGTCTGCCGCTAAGGCAATCACTCCGGACGGACGTGGTGGTAACATAGACGATGCCCCATTTTTGTGAATATTATCTGAAAACGCGCATGGTAACGCTTTCAACGAACACGAGTAAAAGCCTTTATTCTTAAAGATCTTTTAAGCTAACAATTCCATTCCAAGCCGTAGGAACTTGATAAGCACTAGCTTGCATACGTCTTAAAATTAATGAGTAATAATGACTCGGCTGCTGAAGATTTAGTTCCTCTAAATTAGCTTTAGCTAAGTCCCAATCCCCAGCTAAATAGGCTTGAATCGCGGTCTCGTGTTTAACCAATAAAGACTGCTCAGCAGCTAGCTCTGAATTTAAACCCAAGGGCTGATAAATCATGACTGGCTGTTGCCGCCCACGTACACACACATAATCTAACAGGCGAAATTGGATATTGGGGCAAAGCTGCACCGTTTCTAAACTAACCAAGCTTTCGACTTGGTAATATTTAGTTAATTCCTGTAGACGTGAAGCTAAATTGACCGCATCCCCAAGCACCGTATAAGCACGTCGATAACTTGACCCCATATCACCGACAGTCATTTCACCACTATGAATACCAATCCCAGCTTGTACTGTGCTTTGAATCCCCAAGTCATTGAAGCGTGGCTGGATAGCTTTAAGAGTTTTCTGCATCGCGAGCGCAGCCAAAACGGCGTGTTCAGCATGGGACTTATCCGGTAGGGGAGCACCCCAAAACGCCATAATCATATCACCTACATATTTATCGACCGTGCCGTGATATTGAAAAATAATTGAAGTGAGTGGAGTCAAGTAAGTATTAAGGAAAGTTTGTACTTGAGTTGAGGAAAGTTGCTCCGCTAAGGAGGTAAATTGACGAATATCTGAAAACAATACAGTCATCTGGCGACGCTCACTTGCCATACTGGTATTGAGCTGCTTGTTCGCTAACAACTGCTCAATATGTCCAGAAGGCACATATTGGCCAAACATCTCTTGGATTCGCTGCCGCTGTCGATGTTCGTTTAATAAACGCTCTAAGCCGAATAACAAACTTATCGCTAACACTAACAGCAACGGTGGCAATAACGGGGTATTGACCCGCCCATAGCCCCATAACCAGACATTCAAGCTGGTCACCAGAATAACCAACATGCCTCCAAATACTAGCATTCCATAGGGCTGCAGATGTGGATACAACCAGAGCATGGCACTACCCAATAACAACATTTCTAAAATAATGGCTGCATCCAACCACTCTGGAGTAACCGGAATAGTTTCTGGATGTAATAAGGCATAAATCAATGTGGCTTGCGCTTCTACCCCCGGCAAGCCAGACTGAAAAGGTGTCGAGCGTAGATCGGCCAAGCCTTTAGCCGAGGTTCCAATCAAGACAATAGCATCTGCCAAGTGAGCAGATACCGGCTGGCGTAAAATATCGGTAGCAGCGATAAGCTCAAACTGCCCCATTGCCCCCAGAAAAGGAATAATAATTTGCCCAGTAGGATCGGTACGAATGACTTTACCAGCGAATTCAATTTGGGTGATGACTTCAGCGTTGCCTACCCTGTTAGTAGTCAGTTTGATAGGCTGTTCATCCAGCAAATATTGGCGGGTCGCTTGTAAAGCTAGACTCGGATAGAGCTGCTGTTTAAACTCTAAAACTAAAGGCGCTGAGCGAATAACCCCATCATCATCGGGAAAAATATTTAAAAATCCAGTTTGTGCAGCTGCTTCAGCCAATTTAGGCAAATTGGCCGTCACCCCTAACATCACTAAGCTCGTAGGCAAGCTCTTAGCATTAGAGTGCCAATCAATCAGCGCTGGTTTTAATAAACCTTTTTGAAAATTATCGGATTGATGAAATAAATTACCTAGAATCACATTTTTTCCCACTAACACACTTGCTAAGTGCTCATCTCCATCTAATTGCTGGTAGTGCGCTAATAAGCTTGGGTCAAGTTGGCTAAAGCTCGGTAAACGCTGCTTAATTTCATCAAGTGGGTTGATTTCAGGCTCAGGGAAACTCATATCTAAAACGATCACTGCAGCACCCGCCGTATGTAAACGTTCAATCAGACTAGCGAGCTTGTAACGTGGCCACGGCCACTGCCCTTCGGTTTGCAGACTGACTTCATCAATATCAACAATCAGAATGGGAGGATTAGACTCTGGTTGCTGTTGTATGGTTAAACGCATGCGTAAGTCATAGGCTAGCGCTTCCATGCGTTGAAAAACTAAGGGAACTACTGATAGATGCCCTAGGTACATTAAACAACTGATAAGCAGAAGCGCTATGCCAAAACCTAAGACATATAATTCTTGCCCTCGACGCCAGCGCTGTAATAGAGGCTGATACATAGTGATTAAATGACTTAGTTTAACGCTTTAGCAGGCTTAAACCCGTTAGTTATGCACAAGGTTTGAACTTATATTGAGGATTTTACTACTAATTAGCAACTGGCTAATTTCTGTTAGTATAGAGTTTCTAATTTGGTTGCTTATAAAAAAGCAAATACGCTCTACGAGACTACACCTTCCACCTTGGATAAAACGAAGCAAGTTTACTTGAAGGCGAACCCCATTAATGCAGTTTTATATCAATCAGTTAACTCTACCAAAACTTTGCATCACTTGGTGGTTTATTTTTTCCAGCCCAAGCTGCTTGGCAACGTCACCTATAACACTCAATGGTTTACAACAAGCCATAGCCACTGATCAATATGCTCTGGCTTGGGAACAAGCCAAAAAATTAAAAAATCAATACGAAGGCGAGCCAGAATTTGACTATCTCTATGGTTTAGCGGCTCTAGAAACAGGTCATTTCGACTATGCTTTAATGGCTTTAAAACGAGCTGTAATCAATCAACCTAAGCAAGTCCGCCCACACTTAGAATTAGCACGCACTTATCTAGCTTTAGATAATCGAGATTCAGCTATACTTGAATTCAAAATGGCCTTAGAACTAACGATGCCTGCGATAGTCCGTAGCAATGTAGAACAACAACTACAAGCATTAACCTTAGAAACGCCAGATAATAGCCAGAGTAATTGGCACAGCTCGGCCAGTTTTGCTCTAGGACATGACAATAATGTGAATTTAGGGGTGAATAATGCCAGTATCAATTTGCCAATTTTCGGTGGAGTAACTCTCGATAACACTTCCATCAAGCAAGACTCTAGTTTTAGTGAACTAGGAGCGCAATTAAACTATAACCGCATTCAAACTGCTGAGCGCACTTGGTTTGTAACTACTAACTTTAATCATAAACAATACTCACATGCTGTAGCTTATAGCACTAACAGTTTGAATCTGAATGCTGGTCAAGTCTTTCTTAATGGTAAGAAACGGTATCAATTAGGTCTAAATCTGCAAACTTTGAATTTACGTGAACAGAATTACAGTAGCTCACAAACTTTAGAGGCCAGTATTAACTATCAACAAGACTTAGCGAGTTATTGGCAAGCTGCTATCCATTGGAATAATACAGATTATCATAAAGCTAATAACAAAAATCAGAATAACCAAACTTTACAAGTAAATACTCAATATCAATTCAATGCTAATGAACTAGGTCATCAACTAGGGCTTTCCATCAGTCACGAAACTCCAGAAAAAGACAAATTCAAATACCTAAATCGTGATGTAGTTAGCCTCGGTTATGGGGTCAGTAAAACTTGGAATCCCAAACATACTAGTTCCATAGGTATTAATGTACAGCGTCGAGTCAACCAAGATGTTGACCTAACTTACCGAGCTAAACGCAAAGATAGGCGTCTGACTCTACAACTTGCACATCAAATTCAACTAAGCAGTAAAGCAAGCTTTTTTACTAATGCTGGTTATGTTAATAATGCGAGTAATCTAGATCTGTATGATTCAGAAAAAGCCTTTATTAAAACAGGCCTTAATTACCAGTTTTAGCTTCAGGAGCACTTACCCATGCTAAATAAATCTATTGCTAGCTTTCTTTGCTTACTCCTGAGTTCCCCAGTCGTATTGGCTACCACCACTACGAGTGAACACTTAGGTACAACCTTGTTAGCTAAAGGCCGCATTCAAGCCGATCGCTATGGAGCACAAACTGCAATTAAACGCTTAAGCGCTGTGTATCGAGCCGACATTATTCGCTCTGCGCAAGATTCTACAGCCCAATTTCGCATGGTAGACGATGCCTATATTGAATTACATGAAAACTCTGAATTGCGCTTAGAAAAATATCAGCTCAATGCTGATGGCAAGCATGGTAGTGTAATTATGGAATTAATTTCTGGAGGCTTGCGTACTATTTCTGGAGCGATTGGCAAACAAGATAAATCTGAATACCAATTAAAAACTCCGACTGCAACCATTGGAATTCGTGGAACTTTTTATGAAGTTAGCCTTGCTAAAGAGGGTATGTATTTAGCAGCATGGAAAGGTGGTATTAGCGTTAAAACCTATTCAGGGGCTTGTAATTTAATGATTGGCAATGGACAAGCTGCAAATTTTGCCTTTGTTAATCCTAAGGGAGAATGCGAGCTTTTGCAGGAAGCACCTCGGGTCTTTACAGAAAAGAAAACTAAATCTAAGCCAACTGCCACTACAGTAGCTATGTTACCTAAGGAAACTTTCGAGAGCGAAGTGCTAGTAAAACCTAGAGACGGTGAACTACCAGAAGAGCCAATTGACCCTACGACTCTAGCGCGTAAAGCCATTATTATCACCCCTTCAAACGCTGCCGTTAATAAGGGTTCTGCCAGTAAAGACCAGCAAGGCACACCCACTTTAAAATTGAAGAATGAGTATTTGACTACGACGCTCAATCATGTAAAACAAAATGAGCAACCCTTGAATCAGTTTGATGTGAAATGGGGACGTTGGGATGACTACACTGCTCAATCGGGCAGACCCGTGCCTAATGAACAGGGACTGATGTGGATTTCCTACCAAGGCACACCGAAGACTATTTTAGAACAACGTAGTGGCTCAGCTAACTACAACCATATCCTAGCCAGTTCTGTACAAAGCAGTATGGGTTCAGTCAGTCAACTGAAGGTGGGTATGAATATTAACTTCGATAGTGGCAAAGTCACCAATGGACAGATTAGCGCTAATGTACCTGATCATACTTGGCAGGGACAATTTGATGGTCAGCTCAGCTCGGGTGACTTAAGCCTGAACTTCCAAGGTGGTCAATTAACTAACAATACAACACATCAATCCAGTCAAGTGAACGGCTCGATTAGTGGTGATTTTGTTGGTGACAACGGTCAAGGAATTGTGGGTGGCTTCAATATGACGGATAGAAATAATGCGGCTAACCATATCAATGGTGCTTTTCTTATCCAACAGCCAGATGGCAACTAAACTTAGCGTAATAAATCTGAGGAGTAAGCCATGCCTAGCCTAAATCGCACTGATTTTTTACAAGAGATGACGAATAAGAACCTAAGCACCTTCCACGCTAGCCAAGACCCACGTTTAGCAGGCTTAAACTGGTCAAGTTTGGATTTAAATCGTAATGGTGTGCTTAGCAGTACTGAGTTTACTTATCTCTTCACTGCCCTTGATCGCTTCGATGTCAATGGTTCTTCACTCTCATTGGATTTGGGTACGACCAACGCGCCCACAATTGTAGGAAAAATGGTCGCAGCTATCCGCGAATTGGTCACTACAACTTCAACACCCCCAACAAGCACTGGCAATTTAGCAGATAGAGCATTGGCCAAAGCTTTTCCGCGTGGACTCACTAGCAATTTGGTACGTGGATCTTCAGGTACGGAGGTCGTAGCTGTGCAATATGCACTTGGGCGCTTAGGTTTTTTGCGTGGCTTATGTGATGGTAGTTTTGGTGGCATGACAGAGCTTGCAGTCATTAACTTCCAAAACTCCAAAGCTCTAACTGCGACCGGTAGCCTTGATACGTCCACATTAATGGCTTTAGATCGAGCAGTCGCTGCTCTTGATCTGCGTGCACCTGCAGTTAAATCGACTGATCCTTTGGCTTATCTATCTAATTTCCGCGCATTAGGTTTGCCTGTTTTAAGTATTCACAGTACTGCAGAAGTCTTTACATGGGGTAGCCCAGAAATTCGTACTGCCTTTGGTCAGTTTGTGGCCTTTTACTGGGAAGTTATGAAGCGCAATCGGGTAGAGGGCGATTGTAAAAATATTGCTCTCTTCTTCATGGATCAATTCCGCAAGCAACTAAGTGAAGATCGGATGATCAATTTGCCGCATCCAGTATTACGTAGCGCGTTTGCTGAAAAGAAATGGATTATAGCAACCAGTGATAAAACCCAAGGTTTATTTAGCCGCGCTGATAAATTGCTGAGTAGTGAAGGTTTGCGTGTTTCGCGTCCCGGCTATGGGGCGATTGTAAAAGTGCAAGCGCTCGACTCGCAACATTCGATGTTATATGGCGTGAACGTACATTATCCCCAAATCAGTGCCGATCAAGTAGCCAAATCCTGTACGCGCTTATTTGATTGGCGTTCTAGCTACGATAATCGGGGGGATAGCTCCAAGCCTGAGTTGCCTGTTGACCAACTAGCTGCGGGTAATATTATTTTCATCGACCATAGCGGTGACGGAAAATTTGATCATACGGTTACAGTCGTCAAGGTGGAAAAAGATACTGCCGGACATACCCGTAAAATTGTTATGGCAGTAGGTTCTTATGATGATGTACGTGATACCTCTTCCGCCACTAGTGTTGAGGGTGTAGGCTTATCGATTGTAAATACCTATTCTGAAGAAGTGACGGTTGAACTGAATGAAGCAGGCCAGATCACAAGTTCTGAAGTGACTTACTCCTCCGAACCTAGTTATCTTGTTGATACCCGCTACAGTGCCCGCACGACCTTGATGGAACAGAAAGCTGGCGGCAAACTGATTGTAGCTCGCTGGGGCTAAAACATAAAAAGGGGCTTTAAGCCCCTCTCATTGCACTAATCCCCTTACTCAATGGTGTCCAGACTAATAGGACTAAACCACCTGCTACCACGCCAATAAAGGTGCTAAGCAAAGTAGGAGTGATAGCTCCTAGCCCATTACCAAGACCACTGACTTGACGCACAAACGCTGCACCCCCTTCTAAAAACTCATGTGAGTGTGGTAGACCATGCGCCAAAATACTCCCACCCACCATAAACATCGCTAAGGTGCCAACGATAGATAAAGTCTTCATCAGAATCGGTGCAAACGCTAATAAGCCGCGACCTAAGGAACGTTTAAACCCAGCCCAAGTACTTTGCGCGGTATCTTTCAATAAATGTAAACCGACATCATCCAGCTTCACAATCCCAGCCACTAAACCATATACCCCCACCGTCATAATCAGTGCGATGAGCGAGACCACTAAGACTTGCGAGCTAAAAGATGCATCTTTCACTGTGCCCAATGCAATCACAATAATTTCGGCGGAGAGGATAAAATCGGTACGAATCGCACCTTTAATTTTATCTTTCTCAAAATCCACCATATCGACAGCGGGATCAGCTAAAGCTTGTAGCTCTACATGATGGTGTTGCTCTTCCTCAGCTTGATGAAAGATTTTGTGATAGATTTTTTCAAAGCCTTCAAAGCACAGGTAAGCACCACCAATCATTAATAACGGTGTAATTAACCAAGGCGCAATGGCACTAATGGCTAGAGCGGCTGGAACTAAAATCACTTTATTCCAGAACGAGCCTTTCGCTACCGCCCACACCACCGGCAATTCGCGATCGGCATTCACCCCTGCAACTTGCTGAGCATTCAAGGCTAAATCGTCGCCTAACACCCCTGCAGTCTTTTTGGCAGCAACTTTAGCCATGACGGAAACATCATCTAAAATGGCAGCAATATCATCAAAAACAGCTAATAGACTGGCCCCCGCCATAGCGACTCCGAAATTTTATACTTTAAATGTTTATTTAATAGCCGGTGCTGGTGTAGTTTGCAAATTATTAGGCTGATTGGGCGTACCTACCACAGGCTTAGCTTGCACTTTTAGAGCTTCATCAGGCCCATCACAATAGCTCCAAGTTGCTTCCCAACGGGATGGAAAATTCTTATCCAAAAACTTTACATTGAAACGCCCCCAATAAGCTGTCATTTGCCCATTGATACCAGGGCGCTGTGTATCACAAGCTTTCTTCGCGGTATTCTTTGCCCAATATCCCGGATAACTAGTACGATTGCTATAGACTTTCGCTAAACCTAGCACGTAAATCACCCCCGGCTCTTGTTGATTCCCATACGACCACACAGCAGTTGGCCCCATTTCTGCTTCATAGACAACTCGCCCTGAATTACTGTCCCAGACCTCATCAGCCTGTACCTTATTCACCACAGCCAAACTAGCGAGTACGCCTAAACTCACCACAATTTTATTACGCATGATCTACTCCAACTGGTTAACGGAATTTTCCACGACCTAACCAACCAACTACTACTAAGGCAATCGTTAGGATAGGGATTAAGAACCAGTTGCCCCAGCGGATATAGGGAGTACTGCCTTGCATAGGTTGGGCAAACTCTTCAACAACCACTTCTTGATACTGTGGCCCTGTGACAACGATTTTGCCTTTCTCATTAATAATTGCGCTAATGCCATTATTGGTCGCCCGCAACAGATACCGCCCCGTTTCAATAGCTCGGAAGCGCGCTATTTGAGCATGTTGAGCGGGTTCAATCGAGCCAGTGAACCAACCATCATTGCTGACATTGACCAGCATAGTGGCTTCAGGCAAACCAGTAATCATTTCCTCGCCATAAGCATCTTCATAGCACACTGACATACGCATCGGCTGACCTGCAACCTGCAAATTAACTTTACCCTTCCAAGGAGCAACGTTCTCGTAAGGCAAGATAATAAAACTCTCTAGCCAGCGGAGATATTCCAAGAAAGGGGTATATTCACTGAAAGGCACTAAATGCCGCTTACCATACACATCCAAGTCTCGCACTGACATAATCGCGTTATACATATTGTCAGTGGATTGCTCATACTGAAAGCCACCCATTAGCAAGTCGGTTTCCGCGGCATTAAAAGATTCTTGTAAGGGCTTGACTACATCGTCCATCGACTGTTGGAAGGTATCAAAAATCGCTGTTTCCGGCCAAATAATAAGGTGCGAGCTAGTAATCCGCGGCTCCATCATATCAATATGCTTTTGAATATGCTGATTACGAAACTCTGGCAACCATTTTTCTTCTTGTGGAATATTGGCTTGGATCAGACTTACGAATAGCTTCTCACCTACTGGCTGAGTCCAATTAATGAAGCTCAAGCCATAACCACCCGCGAATAGCAAAGCAATCAAAGCAACCGCATAAATTTTCTGTAAGCGCTCGCCGATTAGAATTAAAACTAAAGCACCTGCACCCAACGCTACTAGCCAGCTAACCCCTAAAGAACCAAAGATGGGGGCATAACTAGCTAAAAACGTATCCGTTTGAGTATGCCCCAATTGTAACCAAGGAAAACCGGTTAAGAACCAACCACGAAACCACTCCGTGATACTCCAAGCGGCTGGGAATACCGGTAAGAGCTTCACCCAACTAGCCTGATAGGGAAAAAAGGACACAATCAAACCAAACAACATCAGCATCAAAGCAATGAGCACCACAAAGGCTGCCACCATCGTCGTTGCTAGGAAAACATTTGCACCACCAAAGTAGTGAATACTAAAATAAATCCAGTGTGCGCCCCCTGCAAATAGGCCAAGCCCAAACACCCAAGCAAGGCGTAAGCGTTGCCCACGTAATAGTGGCTTCAGATTTAACCAGAAAAATACAGCGGGTGTTAAGAAGGCCAGCGGCCACCAAGCAAAGGGGGCAAAGGCAAAAACCGACACTAAACCAGCGAGGAAGGCTAGGAAATAATCCCACCAAGAAATTTGGGCGCGAAACGACAACATGCAAGACGCTCAAAAGGAAAAGGCTGGATTATACTCCAGCCTTCTGCTTGTGCCATGCATTTTCTATGCTTTAGGCCAAAGCAACCACTGCATCCGGTAAATTCAGTGCGGCTTGTAGATCATTCAAATACACACGCTCGGCTTCTTGGCTCTTATCTAATAGCAGCGAAGATACCAAATACAGCTCTAAACCTGCCTGCTTATCTCCTTTAGCCAAAGCGGCAACTTCTTTTGCACCCAGAGGTCTAACTAATTCATTCATCAGCAGGTCGTTGACATCTTGCTCGAGATGTAACTCAGCCATTTTATTGCGAATTGTAGCCAGTTCATGCTCATCAACCTGACCATCCGCTTTAGCTGCCGCTACCATGGCTTTTAATAAGACTTCACCAGACAGCAACGGTTGTTTTTCAGGTGCTGGCAAAAGTGTTGGGCTTTGGCTATCCACAGTAGCTGTGGTGGTATTCTCTGTTTGCCAGCGGTTATACATCTGATAAGCCAAGCCACCTAAGGCTGCTAAACTGCCCACTTTTAAACCAACGCCCGTGACTTTACGCCCAGCGCGAGTCCCTAATAAGAGTGCTAACACCCCCGCTGCTGCTGCACCGGTTTTCATGCCTGAAAGCATTGAATCACGTTGCCCACCTTCAGCCGGAATACCCAGCTTCTGTTCAGCCATTGCTTGGCCTTTTTGTGCGGTGTCTTTGCCTGCTTTCAAGAGTTGTTCTAATAAATTATTAATATCCATGCTTTCCTCTCCATTTATTCATTAATAATGGGGTTCGATTCTGTTTGAACCTCTAATAGCAAAATTCGCCGACTATCGCTTTCGAGAATGCGGAATAGCACATCCTCCAACAAGACCTCCTCACCAATGTTTGGGATTTTACCCATCGCCTGCATGACTAAACCAGCTACTGTTTCATAATCGTCTAGTACAAAATTTGTACCTAAGACTTCGTTCAGCTCGTTCACTGTGGTCGTGGCATTGACTAAATAGACATTGGGTGCTTGTTGGCGAATATTCAAGTCCCCTTCGTCATCATGTTCATCATCAATCTCGCCGACGATTTGCTCTAAAACATCTTCAAAGGTTACTAAACCGGTAACCCCTGCATATTCATCTAAGACTACCGCCATGTGACTACGGCTATTACGAAACTCGGCCAATAAGCGATTGAGACGCTGACTTTCCGGCACTAATAAAGCCGGACGCACAATATCATTCATCGCGAAACTATCAGCCCGCCCAATATATTGGAGCAGATCTTTCGCAATCAGAATGCCAACCAGCTCATCCTTACTTTTATTCATGACCGGATAGCGCGAATGCTCAGTTTCAGCAATCGCCGTCAGAATTTCCGGGAAGTTCGCATCATGCTCGATGAAGCTGATTTGTGAACGCGGAATCATAATCTCCCGCACTTGGCGACTACCAAACTCCAAGACACCTTGAATCATTTTGACTTCATCAGTGTGGAGAATGTTTTTATCATTTGCCCGTTGTAAATCATCCATCAACTGGCTAGGCGTTTGGGAAGCCAGATCAAGATGATCAATTAGCCATTGTTTCCATCGCGGTCGCGGTTGGGAACTGGCTAGTTCATTGTTTTTCATGTTACCTATTCGTTAGATTCATAAGGATTGGGCATGCCCAATTGGTTTAAAATTGCTATTTCCCGCGCTTCCATGAGTTCAGCTTCGACTTCACTGTCTTCGTGATCAAAGCCTTGTAAATGCAATAAGCCATGCACAATTAAATGCGCCCAATGATGTTCTAGTAGCTTATTTTGTTCAGCAGCTTCACGTTCCACTACTGGCAAACACAAGACTAAATCCCCCAGATGCCCCAACTCTTCTGCATCTAAAAATTCCAATTCAAGCTCAGACGGCTCATAAGGAAAAGATAAAACATTCGTTGGATAGTCTTTCTGCCGAAAGCTTTGGTTCAACTCTAAACCTTCCTCAGTGCCGACAATGCGAATCACCACACTCGCTTCGTTTTCATCCAACCAAGCAGCACGCGCCCACTGTTCGATTAAGTCATCAGCAGGAATCGAATGAAAGACTTCCGGATTTTGGATTTCGACGACCAAGCTCATGCGCCACCTCGCTGCTGATCATGACGTTCATAAGCAGCTACAATCTTTTGCACCAACTCATGCCGCACCACATCTTGACCTTGGAACCAAGTAAAGCTAATCCCCGGGACATCTTTGAGAATCCCTAGGACATGCTTCAAACCTGAAGTTTGCTGGCGGGGTAAATCAACTTGCGTAATATCTCCAGTAATGACTGCACGCGAGCCGAAACCTAAGCGGGTCAGAAACATTTTCATCTGTTCAACCGTAGTATTTTGCGCCTCGTCTAAAAGAATAAACGCATCATTTAAAGTCCGCCCACGCATATAAGCCAAAGGAGCAACTTCAATCACATTATGCTCAATCAGTCGGTTAACCTTTTCAATACCGAGCATTTCAAATAAAGCGTCATACATGGGGCGTAAATAAGGATCAATCTTTTGTGAGAGATCACCCGGTAAGAAGCCTAGTTTCTCTCCTGCTTCCACGGCGGGTCTGACTAAGACTAAACGCCTAACCTCATCCTGCTCTAAAGCTTCCACGGCACATGCGACTGCTAGCCAAGTTTTCCCTGTACCTGCAGGCCCAATCCCAAAATTCACATCATGATTACGAATATTGTGTACATAACGAGCTTGCGTGAAACCTTTCGGGCGAATGTAGCCACGGCGCGTGCGAATTTTAACCCCATCCTGCCCTGCATAAGCGATTTGCTCTAAATTCGCGTCCTGCATGAATAAATGCAACTTACTGGGATTCAGCGTAGTGTGTGTGGTCTCTTCATAGAGATTTTGTAACAGATTAATCGTTTTTTGGACAATATTCGGATGCCCTGAGACTGCAAATAGATGCCCACGATTATTGATTTCGACGCCCAGCCTAGCTTCAATTTGGCGTAAGTGTTGATCAAACTGGCCACTGAGATTCATTAAACGCTCAGTATCCACTGGATCAAGCTCAAAATGGACGGTGGCTGACTCGCCTTCTTGAGCTTCTTGATTAGCAGTAGTCAAACTAAGTTACTTTCCTATTTTGAAAACTACCATTATAGCTTAATCTCTTAGGCTTAGTATTCTGTCTCTAG
This sequence comes from uncultured Thiothrix sp., assembly GCF_937873765.1. Lineage (GTDB taxonomy): Bacteria > Pseudomonadota > Gammaproteobacteria > Thiotrichales > Thiotrichaceae > Thiolinea. The sequence continues at coordinate 16,221 of NZ_CALMZC010000050.1, forward strand.
GGGCATGCCCCTTACCCTACCGAGTAGCCTATTGCTAAGGAAGCTTTAGCAGATCTCAAGCTTTGTTATTCTCAAGCTAATACTTAAATTTAAAGCAGTAAAAGATTAAGCCATAAACGGAAAAGACCTTAAACCGTTAGGATTCAAGGCTTTATGGATGTACTAGGCTAGGCTAGGCTAGGCTAGGCTAGATTTTAATTTGGTGCCGAGGGCGAGACTCGAACTCGCACACTGTTACCAGCGGCGGATTTTGAATCCGCTGCGTCTACCAATTCCGCCACCCCGGCAAGGTGTAGAGGCGCATATTCTACCAAGTTTTTGCCATTTGGAAAGTATTTTTATGCAGTGTTATCATACATACATGAAACTTAGTGATTTTGATTACCAACTCCCTGCAGAATTAATTGCTTATGAACCATTGACTGAGCGCAGTAGTAGCCGCCTATTAGTGGTTGATGAGGCAACTGAAACTTTTACCGATAAGCATTTTTACGAGTTAAGTCAGTTTTTAAAAACAGGCGACTTGTTGGTGTTTAATAATACAAAAGTCATACCCGCACGCTTATATGGGCAGAAAGCCAGTGGTGGTAAACTCGAAGTACTGATTGAGCGGGTTCAGACCCCCCAACAAGCTTTGGCACATATTCGTGCCAGCAAAGCACCCAAAGCGGGCACTCTGTTAGAATTAGAAGCTTCTTTTCAAGCAACGGTGTTAGGACGTGAAGGTGAATTATTTAAGCTAACTATTTCACCCGAGCAAAACTGGTTTGAGCTGCTCGATAAACATGGTCATATCCCATTGCCTCCTTATATCGAGCGCCCTGACTTAGCTTCGGATCGTGAGCGCTATCAAACGGTCTATGCACAAAAACTTGGAGCAGTGGCAGCGCCAACGGCGGGCTTACATTTCGACGAAGCCTTATTAACTAAATTAGCTGTGCAAGGAATTGAAACCACGACGGTCACCTTGCATGTGGGTGCTGGCACTTTTCAACCTGTACGTACTGAAAATTTGTCGCAGCATAGGATGCATGCCGAGTATGTGGACGTAAGTCAGGAAGCTTGTGATTCTATTCAGGCTTGTAAAGCTCGCGGTGGGCGAGTGGTTGCCGTTGGGACGACTTCTGTGCGCAGTTTAGAAACCGCAGCACAAACGGGTAAAATTCAACCTTATACCGGTGATACCCGATTATTTATTCAATTAGGCTATGAATTTAAAGTTGTAGACCTCTTAATTACTAATTTTCATCTACCGCAATCAACTTTATTGATTTTAGTATCTGCTTTTGCGGGTTATAAGACAATTAAACAAGCTTATCAACATGCTATTAAACAAAATTATCGATTTTTTAGTTATGGTGATGCTATGTTACTCACTCGTCGGAAAACTAGCCGTTTAACTGTCTAAAACTGATATTCATCAATGGTTTTTATGTGACTTTTTTACAACATATAGTATTCTAAACGTCTCTAAGCATACTGTACACTTTTACCGTGTCAGTGTTGGGTTGAAGTGTCACCCGAAGTACCATCATTCTCGATGGTTTTTAAGTTTGATCGAAGATGAAGACTCTCCAAACTAGCGGCCAAGTCTTTGTCATCGGAGGAAACATGAACAAGCAATTACTTAAAAAAATGATCCCTGCTGTCATTGCAGGAGCCTTTCTATTGACAGCCTCGGTTCAAGCATTGGCTGCTCCTTTAACTTTACCCGCAGATAGTTCAAAAATTTACCAAGTTAAGGGTAGAACCCCTGGCAATGTCTTAAAAATGTACAAAAAGCCGGGGGCGGATATTTTAGTCAACATCCCACACAATGCGACTTGGCTGGTACGCCGTAATGCCCAGCAACTAGTAGGTAATGTGCTTTGGGAAAAAGTCAGTTGGGATGATATGACTGGCTGGGTGGAATCCAGTGCTTTAAGTTATGATGCTGAATCCACTAGTATTGCTGCCGCGCGCCGCGCTTGCTTAGTTGACCCCAAAGTTCCACAAGATCAAAAAGTTTGCTGTGGTTATCCTGAAAAAGCCAAAGGCTTACCATTCCGTTCAGTGCCTATTTACTCAGTACGTGGCTTAACTCCCGGTCAAAGCTTAATGATGTATGTAGAAGAAGGTGACAAATCTGCGATTGCTGTGGAAATTCCGCATAATGCGACTTGGATTACCAAAATGGGAAAAGTAGCTAAGGGTGGTGATGTTTCTTTTGAATTAGTGCGTTGGGCTGGCCAAAATGGTTGGGTGAATGCAGCTTACATAACAGAAGATCCAGTAAAAACCAAAGAAGGCGATGCTAAGCGCCGTTTATGTAGTGGTGGTAAAGAACTCTTACCAGCCGCTGCCTCTGACATCGTTTGCTTGCCTGCTTCGGTAATTCGTCGCTTGCGTGAATCTGGTGCATTATCTGATGAAGTTTTACGAAAACTAGCACAACAACCCCCAAAGAAAAACTAAGCTTTTCACTAAAGCTCTAAACAAAAAAGGCATCTTCTAAGGATGCCTTTATTTAGGTTAACTAACCATTTTAAAACTGAATTCTAGAACTGATGCTTTTCGCAAGCACTCAAGGTATTACGCATCAGCATCGCCACAGTCATCGGTCCTACACCACCGGGAACTGGAGTAATCCAAGCAACCCTTTCTTTGGCAGCCTCATAATCTACATCCCCGGACAAGCGCCCTGACTCCAAACGGTTAATACCTACGTCTATCACTACAGCTCCCATTTTAAGCCATTCCGCTTTTACAAAGCCGGGTTTACCGACAGCTACCACTACAATATCGGCTTGAGCAATTAATTCCGGCGTATTGGATGTAAAACGATGGCACACAGTGACCGTCGCACCGACTAATAGCAGTTCTAAAGCCATCGGGCGGCCAACAATATTTGAGGCACCGACTACCACCGCGTGCTTACCTAAACAACTAATCCCTGCGGATTCGAGTAAACGCATCACGCCATACGGGGTACAAGGCCGCAGGCCAGGAATCCGCAACGTTAAACGCCCAACATTGGTCGGATGGAAACCATCTACATCTTTACCCGGATCAATCCGTTCGATCACTAAAGATGTATCAATATGCTCAGGCAGCGGTAATTGAATCAGAATACCATCGACCGTGTGATCCTCATTTAAACGATCTACAATCTTTAAGAGTTCGTACTGAGTGGTCTCGGCTGGCAAATCATACGAACGTGAAATAATACCCACTTCGTCACAAGCACGGCGCTTGTTATTAACATATACATGAGAGGCCGGATCATTGCCGATTAAAATAACCGCCAAGCCCGGTGGACGTTTACCCTGTGCTATTCGCTCTGTAACTCTATTTTTAACTTCTTGGCGAACTTGAGCAGCCACCTGCTTGCCATCAATGATTTTTGCGACCATCGTCCGACCTCTGCACACAAAGAATCGCATCTTCGCATGTCTTAATGGCTGCTGTCACTGTCCATACAAATGACGTTTTAAACCACTGCCATTGAGAATAATGGTGCTGATTTCTTCGATAGAAATATTAGTGGTATCAATATAGGGAATATTTAACTGTTTATAGAGCTTTTCCTGCCAATCAAGCTCGTGCTGGCACTGTGCCACTGAAGCATAACGACTATTTGGACGACGCTCTTGGCGGATAAGATGCAACTGCTCGACATTCAAAGTTAAGCCAAACAATTTATGTTTATACGGCTCCAAAATTTTGGGTAAGCGTAAAACATCCATGTCTTCTTCAGTGAGTGGATAGTTAGCAGCGGAAATACCATATTGCAGGGCTAGATATAAACAAGTCGGCGTTTTGCCTGAACGCGAAACACCCACCAGAATAATATCTGCTTCATTAAAATTCTTTGCAGATACCCCATCATCATTGCTCAAAGTATAATTAATCGCCGCAATCCGATTAAAATAAGAAGAATTGTTTTGCAATCCATGTGAACGCCCCACCGCATGGGCCGAAGGTTGCTGCAGCTCTTGCTCCATTGAACCGATGAAAGTACCAAAAAAGTCATAAATCATACAGTTAGCTTGAGCTATGACTGCACGAATATCATCATCCACTAATGTACTAAAGATTAAGGGTCGACAACCATCGCGCTCGGCAGCGGCGTTAATACGTGCTGCTAAGTCGTTGGCTTTGGCTAACGAATCGAGGAAGGGAACATTAATTTTATTCCAGTCAATACCATCAAATTGGGTCAGCAGACTGTGACCCAAAGTTTCTGCGGTAATACCAGTACGGTCAGACAAATAGTAAACCGTACGTTTTTGCCTGCTCATACTGAACTCCTTAACTAATTAGTGCTTTTCAAGACTGGCTAAATGCAACCAAGTATTGACAACGGTATCGGGATTCAAGGAAATACTACTGATCCCTTGCTCATGTAACCAAGCTGCAAAATCAGGGTAATCAGAGGGGCCTTGACCACAAATACCAACATATTTTCCTTGTTTTTTACAAGCTGCAATCGCCATGCTCAAAAGCTTTTTCACTGCGGGATTACGCTCATCAAACAGATGCGCAATTAAGCCAGAATCACGATCTAAGCCTAAAGATAGCTGAGTCATATCATTAGAACCAATTGAGAAACCATCGAAATATTCTAAGAATTCTTCCGCCAAAACAGCATTGGATGGAATCTCGCACATCATAATTAAGCGTAAATCATTTTCACCGCGCTTAATCCCTTGCGAGGCCAAGAGCTCGGTCACTTGCTGAGCCTCTTCCAAAGTACGGCAGAAAGGAATCATGACCTCAACATTGGTCAGCCCCATCTCGTTACGGACTTTACGTAAAGCTTGGCATTCCAGCTCAAAACAACTGCGGAAATCAGTCGATAAATAACGCGAAACTCCACGATAACCAATCATAGGGTTTTCTTCATGCGGCTCGTAACGATCACCCGCTAATAAATTCGCATATTCATTCGATTTGAAATCGGACATGCGCACAATCACTTTATGCGGATGGAAAGCAGCCGCTAAAGTCGCAATACCTTCCACTAACTTTTCCACATAAAAATCGACCGGACTTGAATAGCCCGCAATTTTCTTACCGATTTTTGTTTTGAGTTCTTCTGGCAAGAGATCGAACTCCATCAACGCTTTCGGATGAATCCCAATTGTATTGTTAATGATGAACTCTAAACGCGCTAAACCCACACCTTCATTTGGCAAACGCGAGAAAGAGAAGGAACGCTCAGGATTGCCCACATTCATCATGATCTTGACAGACAAATCAGGCAAATTGCCGGTATCTGCGGTCATCCGCTCAAAACCAAGCAAACCTGCATAAATGAAGCCCGTATCACCTTCGGCACAAGACACCGTGACTTCATCACCATTGGCAATCAAATCGGTTGCATTCCCACATCCAACCACCGCAGGAATGCCCATTTCACGGGCAATAATGGCCGCGTGACAAGTACGCCCACCACGATTAGTCACGATGGCAGAAGCACGCTTCATGATCGGTTCCCAATCAGGATCGGTCATATCAGTAACCAGCACATCCCCTTCTTGGACTTCATGCATTTGCGCGATGCTCATGATGATGCGCGCTTTACCTTGGCCAATTTTCTGTCCAATCGCACGCCCCTCCGCAATTACTTCACCTCTACTAGCTAATTGATAGCGCTCAACCACAGTAGTTTTGGCACGGCTTTCTACGGTTTCAGGACGGGCTTGTACAATGTACAGCTTGCCATCGCCACCATCTAAAGCCCACTCGATATCCATTGGGCGACCATAGTGCTTTTCAATGATTAATGCTTGGCGAGCTAAAGATTCAACTTGTGCATCGGTCAAGCAGAATCTTTGCCGACGGTTATCATCTACCTTACGAGTTAAGGTGGCTTTATTATGTGCACCACCTTGAATGTCATAGATCATCTCAAGCGCTTTTTCACCTAACCGCCGTGATAAAATGGCAGGGCGATTAGCGGCTAAATTCGGCTTATAGACATAAAACTCATCAGGATTAACCGCACCCTGTACCACGGTTTCACCTAAACCATATGCACCCGTGATAAAGACTGCATCGCGGAAACCAGATTCGGTATCTAAAGTGAACATGACACCGCTCGCACCAATATCGCTGCGTGCCATTTTTTGAATACCAGCTGATAAGAACACCTTGTCATGCTCAAAATGCTGATGCACCCGATAAGCAATTGCACGGTCATTGTATAAAGACGCGAAAACTTCTTTAATCGCTGCAATGACATTATCTAAGCCACACACATTTAGGAAAGTTTCTTGTTGGCCCGCAAAGGAAGCATCCGGTAAATCCTCGGCAGTCGCCGAGGAGCGCACTGCGAAGGAAGCCGTATCCCCTGAACCTTCTGCTAGTTTTTGATAAGCTTCGGTCACAGCGCTTAATAGGGCTTGTGGTAAGGGCGCATCCATTAACCAACCACGAATCGTTTTTCCCGCATGGGTTAAAGCATTGATATCATCGACATTTAGAGTAGCTAGGAGCTGATTAATACGCGTATCTAAGCCATCGTATTGTAGAAAATCACGATAGGCATCCGTAGTAGTCGCAAAGCCGCCGGGAACGCTAACACCCCTATTCGCTAAATTACTTATCATTTCCCCGAGTGACGCATTCTTGCCCCCTACAGTATTGACGTCATGCATGCCTAGTTGATCAAACCACAAAATATAATCAGCCATTATAAAACTCCCAAAAGATTAAAATTTGGCTAGTACAGGGGAAGATTAGCTTATCGAAAAAATGCTAAGAACGCATCTGAATAGAAGGAGTGGTAGAAAAGAGCGGCATCCACTAGGAACGCCGCAAGCACCACAGTTAGCATGAGATAACATTGCATGAATGTTTGATGGCCGTAATCTTAACAAAGCATGACTGATTTATTAAAATCAATTGTTTCAATTTTTACTATTAACTAGCACAATAGTAGAGCATACAACTATTTACTTTAAGCACCCAGGAAAATCATGCACTACTATAAACAGACACGTTACAAGCTGTTGCGTACCTTTTGTGTGGTCGCACAAAAAGAAAACATTACTCATGCCGCCGAGCAGCTGCATATCAGTCAACCCACAGTGTCTTTACAAGTGCAAGCTTTAGAACGTGAAATGGGACAAAAGCTGTTAGAGCGCCGTGGCCCGAGTGTCAAACTCACGCCAGAGGGCAAAGTGCTCTATCAATTAGTGCAGCCTTTAGCTGCAGGTATTGATAGCTTGCGCGAAACCTTTGCGGCGAGCTTAGGCAAAATGGAAATGGGTGAACTCGATATTGCTGCCGGTCAATCTACTTCGCTGTATGTTTTACCCGAATATATTCAACAGTTTAAACAGGCTTATCCTGGCATCCGCATCAATATGCATAATGTGGAAGGTCAAAGTGGCATGAAAATGCTGCTGGAAGATCAAGTGGATTTAGCCATTGGCCCGCTGCTCCAAGTACCTGATAGCATCATTTATCAGCCTTTTGCGAATTTTCGCTCAATCTTAATTGTGCCTGAAGGACATCCACTCACTCAGCAAGTGAATATCACTTTAGAAGATATTAGCCCGTATGGCCTAATTCTCCCACCTAAAAATCAAAGTACGTGGCGAATGGTGGATACAGTATTCCGCCAACATGAAGTGTCTTACTCCGTGAGTATGGAAGCAGGCGGTTGGGAGATTGTTAAAAAATATGTCGAACTCGGTATCGGTATTTCTATTGTTACCGATGTTTGCTTAAACTCTTATGATAAAATCGTGGGTATTCCGTTAGACCATTACTTTCCATCACGCAATTATGGGCTGATTGTACGTCGTGGTAAATTTTTCACCCCCCAAGCCAAACGCTTTATAGAAATGTTTGATCCGTTCTTTTTTAGCCGTACCAGTGATGACGACGAGGATGAACTTTAAAATGAGCTTATTTTAAATCGACCGCATAACCATAGCTTCGACTAAAAGCTGATGCAGATCAAATACTCTTGAGTTTTTGATTAGCTGATGCCAGTTAGCCTCCCACTATTGACTTTAGTCATGCTAGTTTTTAAACAAAGCCGCCATGCTAGGACACTTTTTAGAACTTCCAGCCAGCGGCTGCTCTTTAAACCCTGTACGTATTTGTCGAGGTTCAGTATGAAAAGTATAAGTTTTGACCCAGACTTGATACGCCGTTATGACATTGCGGGACCACGTTACACGTCCTACCCCACTGCGGTTTCCTTTAAAGACTTCTCAGCGGCTGACTATATAAGTCAGGCACGCCAAAGTAATGAGGATTTAATTCCCCTACCCTTGTCTTTATATTTTCATATTCCTTTTTGTGCGACTGTTTGCTTTTATTGCGCTTGCAATAAAATCGTTACGAAAAACCGAGAACAAGCTAGCCTGTACTTAAATTATTTGTTTCGTGAAATTGAGCTACAAGCCGCCCTGTATGATCCTGATCGGCGCGTCAATCAGTTGCATTGGGGAGGCGGCACGCCGACCTTTTTAAATCATGCGCAAATCGCTGCTTTGATGACTAAAACTCGTCAACACTTTAATCTGTTAACAGATGATAGTGGCGATTATTCAATTGAAATTGACCCGCGCTCAGTGAATGCTGAAACTATCCAACTGCTTCGTGAGCAAGGCTTTAATCGCTTTAGTTTAGGTGTACAAGACATTGATGAACGTGTGCAACGAGCCATCAATCGTATTCAGCCGACTGAACAAACTCTAGAAATTATTCAAACCTGTCGAGCACAGGGAGCGAAATCAATCAGTGTTGATTTGATTTACGGCTTGCCTTTACAAACCTTAGCAGGCTTCAGTCAAACTTTAGAAACCGTGATTGACTGGTCACCAGATCGTATTTCGTTGTTTAACTACGCTCATTTACCCACGCTTTTCATGCCACAGCGACGAATTAACAGTGCAGAATTACCCTCTAGCGAAGAAAAACTACAAATCCTACAACATGCGGTTCAGCAACTAACTGCTGCAGGCTACGTATATATTGGCATGGATCATTTTGCTAAACCTAATGACGAATTAGCTTTAGCCCAAGAACACGGCAGCTTACATCGCAATTTCCAAGGTTACACCACCCATGCCGACTGCGACTTAGTCGCGATGGGCGTCAGTGCCATCAGTAATGTTGCAGATTGTTATAGCCAGAATGAAAAAACCACTGATGCCTACTATGCTGCTTTAGATGCGGGTCGTTTAGCAGTGACAAGAGGTGTTACACTCACTGAGGATGACCACATCCGACGCTATGTTATTCAGCAACTCACTTGCCAATTTGCGGTGGATTTAAAAACAGTTGAGAACGAATTTAAGATCGACGCAGCGAGCTACTTCAAAAGCGAACTAGCTCAATTAGCGAGTATGCAAGCTGATCATTTGCTGGAAATCGATGGTAGTAACCTTACCATTACTCCGCGTGGACGGTTTCTAGTTAGGAATATTTGTATGACTTTCGATGCGAGTTTAAAACAAGCATCGGCTACGCAGCGGTTTTCTAAAGTGATCTAAACTCACACTAGTCTAGCGGCACTGATGATGCCCTAAACCTTTGAGTCGCTCAGGTGACAAGATTTCAATCAGACGGTGATTCACACTAATAATGCCGTCTTCTTGTAAACGCGAGAACATGCGGCTTAGAGTTTCTACTGCCATACCTAAGTAATTAGCTAAATCATGGCGCGGCATCGGCAAATAGAATTCACGACCAGAAAAGCCGCGCGATTGATTACGCTCAGAAATGCCGGTTAAGAAGGTGGCTAAACGTTCTTCGGTGCGCATCTGCCCTAAAGTTAAAAGTAGTTGATGCTCACGCCCGATTTCCATTCCCACTTGGCGCATCATGCCATTGCGCATACTCGCAATACTGCCACAAAGGTCATGGAAGGAGTTCATGTTCAGCTCGCAAACAAAGGTGTCTTCTAAAGCTTGTGCGTCACAACTGTGCTTACTATTCGCAAAGGCATCAAAACCGACCAAGTCACCGGGCAAATAAAACCCTAAAATTTGTTCTTCTCCATCTAAAGTCGATAAAGAAGTTTTAATCGAACCCGACTTCACCGCATAAATAGCTTGATGAGGATCGTCACGGCGATAGAGATAGTCTTTCTTATTGATTTTAATAGCCTTATCAATAGCAGACTCTAGCCTTGTTAATTCTTCTTTGGTTAACCCCCGTGGCAAGCATAGCTCACTTAAACTGCAATTATTACAGGCCACAGTAGTTTTTTTATTGGTAGAAATACGGCTAGAAGACATCATCTTTGCCTCCAAAACAGTTGAAACACTCTAGTTTTTCTCTTTGCAGGTTAAAGGAATGCTTGACTTAGATCAAGCTTTACTGTTGTGCGGTGCACCTAAACTAGGCATAAAAGTTGTAAACCTCATAATTAATATACTCAAGGTAAAAATATAAAAAAATTTAATGGGTTCAAGCGTTGTTAATTTAACTCCACCTATACTGCGCCTATGGATTCAAGATTGAACGGAAGGTCTGAGATCCAGCCACATAACAACAAGAGTTGCATTGTAGCGACCAGCTTCCTTAAAGTCTTCTGCGGACCTCCGGGTCCGCTTTTTTATTTCTGCTATTTGCAAAACTCCCCTTTTTAGCTCATTCTTACGCGCTTTTCTCAGTCACCCTCAATAAACTGAACCTCAACAACCGTGCGCCTAAGTAAAATTCGTATAGCCGGATTCAAAAGCTTTGTTGATCCTGTCACTCTCAATCTACCCAGCAATCTAGTAGGGATTTTGGGGCCAAACGGCTGTGGCAAATCGAATACGATTGATGCGGTACGTTGGGTGATGGGTGAAAGCTCAGCAAAAAACTTACGGGGTCAATTGATGGATGATGTCATTTTCAATGGATCATCGGCGCGCAAACCCGTGGGCTTAGCTTCAGTTGAATTAGTCTTTGATAATAGCGCGGGTAGTCTCCTTGGTTCTTATGCTCATTACGCCGAAATTGCCATCAAACGCCAAGTCAGTAGGGATGGTGGCTCTAAATTTTTCTTAAATGGTACGCGCTGTCGGCGGCGGGATATTACTGATATTTTTCTTGGCACGGGTTTAGGTGCACGCAGCTATGCGATTATTGAACAAGGGATGATTTCGCGCTTGATCGAGGCAAAACCCGAAGAACTACGGATTACCTTAGAGGAAGCGGCAGGCATTTCACGCTATAAAGAACGACGGCGGGAAACTGAAACACGCATTCAACACACCCGCGAAAACCTCGAACGCTTAACAGATGTCCGCGAAGAGCTAGAAAAACAACTACAAAAACTCGATAAACAAGCCAAAACTGCTGAACGCTTTCGCGAGCTACGCTTAGAACAACAGCATTTAGCAGCTTTACATATCGCAGCACAATTACAGATTCTGCAACACGCTGCTCAGCAACTGATTAACGACCTAAATCTAAGCTCTAATCAGCAGCAGGCTGAACTAGCCCGAATTCAAAACCTCGCTGAACTTATTGCAAAACTGCGCCTACAATTCTCCCAAGTCGCTGAAAACTTAAGCTGTGCCCAAGAGCATTATTATGCAGTCGGTGCAGAAATCAGCCGCCTTGAGCAAAGTATCCGTCATCAACAAGCAAACACACAAAACCAGCAGGAAAACTTACAACGCTTAGAACAAACGCTAGCAGAAACTTTAGCACACCAGCAAGCTGATCAAAGCCAGTTACAGGTCGGTCAAACTCAACTGGCAGACTTATTGCCACGCGCTACGGCTATAGAGGAGCAATTGACAATGGTGGAAACATCTTTGCAGGAGGCTGAGCAAAATGCCCTAACCTTAAACACTCAATGGCAAGCATTACAAACGCAGTTAGCACAGCCTACTCACCAAATACACAGTGAAACGGCGCGGATTGAGCAATTAGAACGCCAAGTTCAACAAGCCCAACAACGCTTTATTCGCCTCCAAACCGAACTCGACCAGCTTAAACAGCAAACATTCTCCACTTCAATCCAAGGCTTGGAGCTTGAACTAGCCACTGCTTTAGACACTCACATACTCAAGCAAGCCGAAACCCAAAATCTGAATGAGCAAATTCAAAACCAGCGACAACAACAGCATACTCTTAATCAGCGGCTCGCCCAAGAACGTATCCAACTACAAACACTGCAAGGACAACTGTCTGCTCTGGACACCTTACAGCAGGCTGCTTTAAAACAAGATGACCAAGCTTATCAGCGTTGGCTACACCAGCATCAACTTGATAAGCAAACTACCTTAGCCATTGAATTGAAAGTTGAAACCGGCTGGGAACAAGCGGTTGAAGCCGTGTTAGCTCACATGTTAAAAGCACTATGTATTGAGGATTTAACAGATCTTGATTTAGACAAGCTTCCAAGCACAAGTTTAAGCTTACTCGAAACGGTAAGCTCAACCCTTGAGCTACAAACAGCAAGCTTAGCGAGTAAAATTCTTAGCCCCACTAGTGCCCATTATTTAGTACAAGGTGCTCTCTGTAGCCCAGATTTAGCCAATGCATTAGCGCAGCGGCAGCAACTGGCCACGCACGAATTTTATGTCACTCCAACAGGGATTTGTGTAGGAAAAAATTGGCTGACCAGCCCCAGCCAGCCAGTAACTGGCAGTATTCTGGAGCGCCAGCAAGCGCTTCGCTCCTTAAATGAGCAGTTTAATCAAGTCACTGACGCCTTAGAGCAGACTGAAAATGAGCAACGAGTATTACGCACCCGAATCCAAACCTTAGAGCAAGTTCAGCACCAAGCGCAAACTGAGCAGAACCAATTACAACGCCAAGCATTAGACTTAAACCATCGTCTGCAACAACTCAAACAACAACAAAGGCAGCAACAGCAACGCACTGAACAACTCCGTTTTGAGCTACAAGAACTAGCCGAACAACGGGCACAACAGAAACTAGAGCTAGCCAGTGCCCAAGAGCGTTTGGCGGAGGCGGAAGCTTTAAGCACAGAGCTAAAAGCTGAACAAACTGATCTAGCTCTGCTGAAAGAGCAAGAGCAACGCAAACTCCAAGACTTACGCAGCCAACTACGCCACTTACAGGATCAGCAACAGCAGCTAGCTCTAAATGTGCAGAACTGCCAAAACCAAATTCAATATAGCCAGCAACAACTTGAGCGTGGGCAAACACGTCTAGACTTACTCACTGAACAACGCCGACAACTCTTAGCTGAGTTAGCGCAACAAACAGAACCATTGGCAGATTTGGAAGTAGCTTTAGAACTTGCTAAAGCGCAGCGCCTAACTCATGAACAAGCTTTACATACGGCACGTCAGCAAACATACACCATTGAACAGCAAATTCGCACTCAAGAGCAATTACGCTTACAGCATGAACATCAACTAGAGAATGTTCGTACACAACTCGAACAACTTAAACTCGCATGGCAAACCAATCAAGTGCAACACCAGCATTTACACGAGCAATTAGCACCCAGTGGTTTTGAACTAAACAAACTTATTGCAGAGCTTGCCCACCAAGATAGCACAGCGATCAGTGAACGCTTAAGTACCATTACGAGCAGGATTGAACGGCTAGGAGCGATTAATCTGGCCGCGATTGAGGAATATCGTGAGCAACATGAACGAAAAACCTACTTGGATCAACAGAATGATGACTTAGTATTGGCACTTGAAACCTTAGAAACGGCCATGCATAAACTTGATCGTGAAACTCGTGCCCGTTTCAAGGAGACTTTCGATTTAGTCAATCAGCGCTTACAGGAAATGTTCCCGCGTTTATTTGGCGGCGGTGAGTGTTATTTAGTGATGACTGAAACCGAGGTACTCACCACCGGTATTAGTATAATGGCGCGCCCGCCGGGAAAGCGCTTATCCAGCATTCATTTAATGTCGGGTGGTGAAAAAGCCTTAACAGCGGTGGCTTTAGTGTTTGCGATTTTTGCATTAAACCCAGCGCCTTTTTGCATGTTAGATGAAGTTGATGCACCTTTAGATGAAGCGAATGTGGGACGCTTCTGTGAGCTGGTCAAGCAGATGTCGGAGCGAGTACAATTTATCTTCATCACGCATAATAAAACCACCATGGAACTTGCTGAAAACCTTATCGGTGTTACCATGCGGGAGGCTGGCGTATCACGTTTAGTGGCTGTTGATATGGCGCAAGCACTGCAATTGGCTAATGAGTAGAGCAAACCTCAAAACTTTCAGGGATCGAAAGCGCATTAGAAGGATGATACTGTGGAAATACTAAGCCTGATTATTATGATCATAGGGCTACTAGCCTTAGTTTTTATCTACTGGGCTAGCCGACGCTCACGTCAAGATCTACCCAAACATACGGGTAAGCTGCCGCCTATGACGCACCTTACTGCTGAAAATGGTAGCGAAATGTCCTCAGTTATTGCGGATTTTCCCGCACGTGATGGCAAACTACCCAATGAAAATGCACCCGATATGGCTGATGTCATGCGAAGCAGTCATAAGCCCCTGATTACGAATTCTAGCAATCCTCATTCAGAGCATCTGCCTACCAGCCATGAAGCAGTTAGTGATTTACCACCACAATTAATTATGTTTATCGCTGCTGAGCAAGAGGACTTTGAAGGTGGTGCAGTATTGAATGCTTTAGATAATGCTGGCTTACAATTTGGTGAAAAAGAGGTCTATCACCGAATGATTCTTACCAAATCGGGCGAACAAAGTCTTTTTTATGTAGCTAATGGGGTTAAACCTTGGACTTTAATCCCTGAACAAATCGCGGAAGAAACCACACCCGGCTTATCCCTCATCTTAAATCTGCCAAGTCCAATTGATAATCACGAAGCTATTCACGATTTTGTTAAAACAGCCGAACGCTTAAATTATGAATTAGGTGGTGTGATTAAAAATCAAAACCAAGAAGTGATTAGTGAAGAAGAATTACGCGCTTATTTTGCTATGGTTTAGAACTATTAGGCTGTACTTATAATCAGCACAGCCTTTGGCAACTCAACATCAACCAGCTATTGCACGCCGCACCGCCTCAATGCGTTTTTCCTGACTAGCCAAAGCATCTACCGACATGGCTCCCAACTGATACCAAGCCTTGAGTAATTGCAAGGCCTGCACCCGCAAGTCACCACCCTCTTTTAAACCACGCATGGATTCAGACATATGTGCCACTTGATATTGTATGCGTGCTTGGCGAAACTCCTCAGGAGTAGCTACATCCAGCAGAATCTCTAGTTGCAAGCAGAAACCTTCACCGGCTACTTGATTACTCGCTAAGTTGGCCATACTAGCGCTTGCCTGCTTGTGCAGTTTGGACTCAGTTGCTAATTGATCTACTTCAGCTAATTTGCTTTGCCAACGTAGTTGAGTGCGTTTTAATTGCAGTGCTTTTTCAGCACGTTGGAAACGCTCTTCTAGCTTTTGCCAAACTGGCTTCGGCAAGTCACGAATCGCATTAAAGCTTTGGCGTAAACTCTCAGCCTGCTTACTCGCTTGTGCAAACGCCTCACCGTTTAAAGTTTGTAGGGCTTCTAGTTGAGTACAAATTTGCTCTTTCTGTTCAATACGCAACTCAGTTTCTGAGCGTTGTGTTTGACGACTTGCTTTTAGGCGTGCAAACAGCTCATCAATCGGTGCACGGAATTGCTTCCACAAAGCTTGCTCATCTTTAGGACGCGCGGCTACGGTAATTTTCCATTGTGCTTGTAAAGCTTTCGCTTGCACCGTCGCTGCTACTAAATCTTCTTGCTCTAATAAGGTATTGGCTTGAGCAATGAGATTTTCCCGTAGTGCCCAATTCTGCGTGCGCTCAGCAGTTAGCTTGGCTTCCAAAGCGTCCATCGCATCATTGAAGCGCTGATTAATTTGCTTCCACTCTTTGTGCCCAACCGTACCACAAGTTTTCCAAGCTTTACGCTGATAATTTATGGCATTTTGCACAGCATGCCAATCGGCTTGTTCCCAATCGGTATCAGTATGCAAAGCCTCTAAAGCTGCACAAATTTTTTCACGACCCTGTAAATGCGCTTCACGCTGCGTCGCTTGCTCCGCAAAATATTGCTTACTTACTTCATAAGCGGCAGTCACTTTGCTATCAAAGGTTTTCCATTGCTTACGCTGCTGACCGGGGTCCATTTGGCCTAACTTCCTCCACTCTTCACGTAGCGCTTTAATTTCTTTAGCACGCGCTTGTGGATCCATCAGTTCGTCACGTTCTAAACGCTCAGCCGTTTCAATTAAATGCTCACGCGCCTGATCTGTCCCCCAACGCCGCCAATCCTTTAGCTCTAAAAGCAAAGGAGTAGCGGCTTGCAAACGCCGTTTAATCCGTACCACCTCACTTGCAGGTAAATCTAAATCCTCACTCAACGCATGACTCAATTTCTGATGCAGATCAATTGCCTCGCCATATTTTTCCGCCTCAAGATCGCCCTCCATTTGCTGCAAATCGGCCTGCAAACCTTGTAGCAGTTGATCGCGTTGAGCAGCTTGCTTTTCAAGCCGTGCTGTTAAGCTACTGACAGCTTGATGAAAACGCTGTTCTAAGCTGGTAACTACCTCACGCAAATGCAAAGGACGCTTTAATTTAGTCCACTGACTCTGTAAATCAGTGACACGCTTGGCTTGCAGAAACTTATCGCTAGCCCGTAAAGTTTCCGCTTGGTGGCAGCACTCTTGTAAAGCAGCTAAAGCCTGTAAATCACTCGCGACCGCATCCCGTGCATCCGTTAAAGCCATGAACTGCGCTACCCAACGCTGATCTAAGCTAGCTTGTAAGTTTTCCGGTAAACGTGTTGCTTGCACCCAACGCTCTTGAAGTTGCAATAAGTCTTGGTCAATTGTATCTAGGGTTAATCGTTCAGGATGTTGCTGAATCGTGTTATGCAAGACAGCAGCTTCTTGCAAACATTGTTCAAAGCTGGCTTGCAAAGGTGCTTGGGCTGCTTGTTCAGTCTCATAAACTTGTAAGCGCGTCTTGAAATCCTGCTCAGCCGCCACAAAGCGTTGTTTTATGCGGCTAGGCACCATGCCTAAATCCGCTTGCTGTTTCCAAGCTTGAGCTAATACCCGTTGACGTGTTTTATCCTGCGCCCACTGCCCTGCTTTCCCCAAGGCTTCCATATCGACACAGAGTTTTTCTAAGCTGGCTTGACGCTGTTGGAGCTGTTGAGCCTGTTCTAAACGCTCTTTGAGCAATTGGCGCAAACGCTTGTTATTCTTGCCTTGAGTACGTTCAAGTTGCTGTAAAGTCGCTAAATCAGTGATTTGGCTAGCTGCTTGGAACTGGATATCTTTGGAAGCTTCCTGCTCAGCAATCGCTAATAACAAGGTTTGATCACGAATTTCCGCGACTGCTAATTTCCGCAAACTCACATCCCGCTTCGGATTTTGCGCTAAAGCACTGATTAAGTCTGGATACGGCTTAAACCAAGTAAACACCTCGACCAAGGCGGCATCTTGGCGTGTATCCCCTTGGATCAAATCAGCAACCCGAGCTTGTGCAGCACTACTCACCATAGCATCATTAGCTTTGCCTAATTTAATCAACAAGGGTAAATGGGTGAGGCGCTCAATTGCAGCCACGCGCACGCTTTGGTCAGGATCGCTTTCTGCTAAACTCGTTAACTCACTGCTTTCGGGAGCTAAACTCGCTAGCGCTTGTAAGCGGACTTTGGCATCTTTATGTTGCCATTTGGGTTTAAATAAGCTTCCAAGCATGATAATTCTCAATTTTTTGTAGTAGATGCTTCTCAACCCACAGTTGAGAAGAGGTCAAATAGAGTTCAAGCGCAGTATAAATGAATTATTTTACGCGCATACCGGGTTCAGCACCGCTATCGGGAGTGAGTACGAAAATATCTTTTCCACCAGGGCCTGCGGCTAACACCATACCTTCGGAGATACCAAAGCGCATTTTACGCGGCGCTAAATTCGCAACCATCACGGTTAAACGCCCTTCTAAATCGGCGAGTTGGTAGGCTGACTTAATGCCTGCAAAGACATTACGGGTCTCACCGCCCAAATCGAGGGTCAGTTGCACGAGCTTATCTGCCTCATCAACTGCAGCGGCTTTCACAATTTTCGCGACCCGAAAATCCAATTTAGCGAAATCCTCGTATTGAATTTCAGGGCTAATAGGATCGGTACTTAAATGTGTTTTTGCTGACTCCAAAGTAGTTGGGATTGGTGCAGTCGCTTGTTCTAAAGCTTGTTGGTTATCGGCAATCATCGCATCCACCGCAGTGCGCTCAATGCGCGTCATTAAGGCTTTGAAGGGGTTAATTTGGCTAGCGACTAACGGCATTGATACGCTAGCCCAAGTCAATTCACCCGCATTTAAGAAGGTTTCTGCATCAGCCGCCAATTGCGGCACAACGGGTTTTAAATAAGTGACAATCGCACGGAATAAGTTAATACCTTGTGTGCAAACGGCTTGCACCTCAGCCGCACGCGTTTCGTCCTTCGCTAAAACCCAAGGTTTATGCTCATCTACATACTGATTGGCTTTATCCGCAAGCTGCATAATTTCGCGAATTGCCTGACTATAACGAAGGCTTTCAAAGGATTCTGCAATACTTTCACTAGCAGACACAAATTCTGCATATAAAGTCTGATCAGGTAATTCAGCGGCTAATTGATTGTCAAAGCGTTTAGTAATAAAGCCTGCACAGCGTGAAGCAATATTCACAACTTTGCCGACTAAATCACTATTCACGCGCTGAATAAAATCATCCAAACTTAAATCAATATCATCCACGCCATTACTCAGCTTGCTAGCAAAATAATAACGCAGACAATCTGGATTTAAATGCCGTAAATAACTCTCGGCTTGAATAAAAGTACCGCGCGATTTTGACATTTTCGCGCCGTTTACCGTCAAAAAGCCGTGACAGTGCACCGCAGTAGGGCTACGGAAACCGCCACTTTTTAGCAAAGCAGGCCAGAATAAGGTATGGAAATACGCAATATCTTTACCAATGAAATGATGCACCTCTGCGCTAGAGTCAGGCTTCCAGAACTCGTTAAAATCTAAGCCGATGTGATCACAGAGATTTTTGAAGCTGGCTAAATAGCCAATCGGCGCATCCAGCCAGACATAGAAATACTTGTCGGCTGTATCCGGAATCTTGAATCCCCAATAAGGCGCATCGCGGGAAACATCCCAATCGCTCAAGCCTTGATCCGACTCGAACCATTCCATTTGTTTATTAGCGATTTCTTTTTGTACTGCACTGCTTTGTAAAAATTCGCGCAAAAAGCTTTCAAAATTGCCCAGCTTAAAGAAATAGTGTTCGGTTTCCTTCTCAACTGGCTTTGTGCCAGAAATTGCTGAGACGGGATTTTTTAAATCGGTGGGTGAATAGGTTGCACCACAGACTTCGCAATTATCGCCGTATTGATCCGGTGTACCACACCGTGGGCACTCGCCTTTGATAAAGCGATCAGGCAAGAACATTTGTGCTTGCTGATCATAAGCTTGGCGGATTGTACGCTTTTCAATATCCCCATTCTTGCAAGCAGCCTTATAAATGAATTCGGCAAAATAGCGATTTTCTTCGGAATGCGTCGTATAGAAATTATCGTAGCTGATCTTAAATCCCGCGAAATCGCGGGTGTGCTCTTGATAGACACGATCAATCAACGCTTGAGGCGTAATGCCATCTTTTTGCGCTTTCAACATGATGGGTGTGCCATGAGCATCATCGGCGCACACGTAATAGCATTCATGACCGCGTAAGCGCTGAAAACGCACCCAAATATCGGTCTGAATATGCTCAACCATGTGCCCAAGATGAATGCTACCGTTGGCATAAGGTAAAGCTGAAGTGACCAGTATTTTTCTTGGCTGCATTGCTGAATCCGGAGTCCTGACTAAGGGCGATAAGGTAGCAGGTTGTGGGGTTTTGTGCTACTTGTGCCAAAACTTAACTGCAGTTCCAAACCCAGTTGCGCTTCTGTCCACCACTAAAATGCTAAACAGCCCTAAGCGCTGATGTGAATACTTTCAACACTTCATTTAAGCATTTAAAGTTGATTTAATACCCGCACCAAGTAGCCTTAAGCTAAGCTAAAACTTTGAAATCAATTTAAACTAGAGAGCCTCAATATTTATGTGGAATCCCTTTCGCAACAAGCCTTTGCTACTAGAAAATGACTTTGTTATTTCAGATTGAATGTTTTCGTTGGCTGCTTCGACATTTTGGTGGAGATTATTTTTATAAACAGACTCAGCTAGTACTCCCTACTAGAGAATTCTTTCCGTCTATTGTTAACTCCGATGAACTAGCTGCACAGATGACTTTTGAGCAAGTTAAGCAATTAGCTGGGCTAAAAAATTGGCCTGTTAAGCTACAAGCTCAAACACCAGATCCTGAACTAAAAATCGCTCCTACTTTAAGTATTAAATATCCGAATAGCAGTCCTTTAGGCACTTTTTCAGTCACTGCGAATCAAGAAGCAATCATTACTTACAATCCAAAAATACTGGCTGATCCAGAGCAAATGGTAGCTACTTTCGCACATGAATTAGCTCATTATTTGACAGCTAGTACGCAAGAACCACCGCCTGGAGGTTGGGCTAACTGGGAGTTTGCTACTGATTTATGTGCTACTTTCTTAGGGTTTGGAATCTTTCAGGCCAATGCCGCTTTCAAATTAAAACAATACAGCACTATTGATGCCTCAGGCTGGCAAACCTCTAGTGGTGGCTATTTAAGTCAGGCAGAACATAGCTATGCTCTAGCGCTTTTCTTAAAACTCAAAGCTATACCCTTGGAAAATGCTTTATCTCACTGCTCGACAAATGTTAAAGGCTTTCTTAAACAAGCTTTCAAAGAGTTAGAAAAGAACCATGCGCTCATTGATGAACTAAAACAAGTGAAATACGAAGGGCTAAAACTCATTATGCAAAACAACAAAACAGCTAAAACTAACTATGACTTATCTATTAGCTTATCAACCACTTTGGTACCTGAGCAAACCATCGATCTACACGCAGAGACACTAGATGAATCGGATGCAACTTATGCCTTCAACCCAAATAACATACCTGAATTTGGAATTACTCATTTCACACCCTATAAAACTAACTAAATTTTCAGAATAGCTAAGCACTTACAGATAACTTGAGCCAAGCTCGCTTTTATTGCACCATGCCCAACTCAAAAAGCACAGATCGACCAGCCAAGGAGTCCCCTATGTCCCAAACCCGCTTCCAAGATTTAGGCGATGGTATTTATTGCATTGACACGGCCTTATGCCGCGATGATTTTGCCGCCTGTTATTTAATCGTAGAAGGCGATGCGGCGGCGTTTGTAGATAGTGGCACTTATCACAGCGTCCCCTTGATTATGCAAGCTTTGGCAGATGTGGGTTTGCAGCCAGAAAATGTGAAATATGTGATTCCGACGCATGTGCATCTCGATCACGCAGGTGGTGCGGGTGAGCTGATGCGCTTGTGCCCGAATGCGACCATGCTTGTGCATCCCAAAGGTGCGCCACACATGATTGATCCTGCAAAACTCATCGCGGGGGCGACGGCAGTCTATGGAGCTGAAGTTTTTGCCCGCGATTATGGAACGCTAACACCCGTGCCCAAGGAGCGCGTGATTGCCGCAGAAGATGGTTTTGAGTTTGAGTTAAACGGGCGCAGGCTCAGTTTTTACGATACACCCGGCCATGCCAATCATCATGGCGGCATTTTTGATGAAAAAACTCAGTCATGGTTCACCGGCGATACTTTCGGTATTTCCTATCGCGAATTCGACACCAATAACGGTGCTTGGTTATTCGCGACCACAACTCCTACAGCTTTCGACCCCGAAGGCTGGAGAAACACACTCGTTAAATACGCCAACAAACAGCCGCAAGCCATGCTGCTCACTCACTATAGCCGTGTCACTGAATTAGAGCGGCTCTTTCCACTGTTGCGACAAAGTTTGCAAGATATGGTTGAAATCGCCTTAAGCGAGGAGTCACAGCCCGAAGGCCGTTTGGAGCGCATTCAAGAAAAAATTGCCCAGAACTTTATAGCGAGTGCCAAAGCTCATGGAGTGAGTTTCAGCGAAGAAAAAATCCGTGACTTATTAGCACTCGATATTAACCTTAATGGTCAAGGTTTAGAAGTTTGGCTGCAACGTCGGGCGAAAGCAGCCTAAATGGATGGGAGCATACAAGCATGGCTGCTGACTGTTGTCGCGGTCAGCATTGTTGGGATTTCTAAAGGTGGCTTTGGTGGCGGCTTCGGTATGCTTGCCGTACCCATTATGGCGCTTGCCATGCCACCAATGCTTGCGGCTGCAATTTTATTGCCCGTACTTTGTACGATGGATTTGATGGCCATGCGGGCTTATTGGCGACGTTGGTCATTGGAACATATTAAAATCACGGTTCCCGCTGCCTTAATCGGCACAATAGTGGGCGCATTAACTTTCCAATATCTCAACGCTGATCACATTCGCTTTGTGATTGGCCTCATTTCGACCGGCTTTGCCTTAAACAATTGGTTCAAACCCGCACAACGCTGGATTAAAAATAAACCGGGGCCCAATGCGGGGCGCTTTTGGGCATTTACTTCTGGTCTGACTAGTTTTGTTTCCCATACGGGTGGGCCACCTTTGAGTGTTTATCTGCTACCCCAACAGCTCGATAAAACCACCCTACAAGCCACCACTGTGCTGTTTTTCACCATCGTGAACTACTTCAAACTCATTCCCTATGCACTACTTGGGCAACTCAATCTCAGCAATATCAAAATCTCACTACTGCTCTTGCCACTCGCTGCCCTCGCAATTGGAGTGGGCGTATACTTACATAAGCGCGTATCGGATAAGCTGTTTTATCAGATCACTTATATTGTACTGTTTGTGACGGGCTTGAAATTAATGTACGACGGTTTGAAAGGATTTTAGGAGAATTTATGCGTTTAGGAACTTGTCGTTATCAACATCAAAACTATGTATTTATTGAACAAGACGATCATTTAATTTTACCCGCACTCGAACCCAGTTTTGTGCAAGCTAGCTGGCAAGATTTGCAAAGCCTGATTGAGCAAAATATCGATTTCAAGGCAGTTCTAAGCCAAGTCACGCCGAAGATGCAAGTGGCTGCAAAAGATGTGCAATGGCTCGCCCCCATTCCGCGTCCCCGCAAAAATATCATGTGTCTGGGTTTAAACTATTTCGAGCATATTGAAGAAGCATTAAATCTCACTGGCAAAACCGCAAAAAAACCCGCTTACCCGATAGTATTTACCAAATCCGTGTCGAGTGTGATTGGGCATGAAGCTGATATTCCTTATGATCCAGACACTTGTTCGCAATTGGATTGGGAGTCGGAGTTAGGGGTCATTATTGGCAAAGCTGGGCGTAAAATCAGCCCTGAAAATGCGCTAGATTATGTGTTCGGTTATACCGTGATTAATGATATTAGCGCACGTGATATTCAACTGAATCATAAGCAATATTTTTTGGGTAAAAGTATTGAGGGTGGCTGCCCGATTGGCCCGGTGATTGTTACCAAAGATGAAATTGCTGATCCACACAATCTCAAGATTTTTTGCCGTGTGAATGGCATCACCAAACAAGACTCTAATACTGGCTATATGCTGTTCAAAATCGCGGAAATCATTGCGACTTTATCGCGTGCCATGCCTTTAGAAGCAGGTGATATTATTGCCACAGGAACACCCAGTGGGGTCGGGTTTGCACGCAATCCGCCCGAATATTTGCATCCGGGCGATATAGTGGAATGTGAAGTGGAAAAGATTGGGGTGTTACGGAATCAGATTGGGTCAATTAGATAGGCTAAATAACTCTAGGCACTCATCGCTGCTAAACGATCCAAAGCACGATACGACAAAGCTTCCGATAAATGCTTGGTCTGAATACCTTCACTTTCTGCCAAATCGGCAATGGTGCGCGCTACTTTCAAAATGCGATGATAAGCCCGTGCTGACAGTTTAAATTGTTCCATCGCATGGCTTAATAAGTTTTGATCTTTTTTGCTCAAGGTACAGTATTGATTGACCTCTGAGCCTGCAAGCTGATTATTGATCTTGTGCTGACGTCGCTGTTGGCGCTCACGGGCACGCTCTACTCGGCTACGCACTTCAACACTACCCTCAGCTACGACTAGAGATTGCAAATCCTCTTGACGCACTCGTGGCACATCCACCTGTAAATCAATCCGATCTAAAAAAGGTGCAGAAATACGCATCCGATGGCGTTTTTGCTGTTCAGGCGTACATTCACAGTTGGTTTGAAAATCACAAGCACGCCCTTGAGGACAAGGATTCATCGCCGCGACTAACTGAAATTGTGCGGGATAAGTGGCTTGGCGTGCCGCACGTGATAAGGTGATCTTTCCTGTTTCTAAAGGCTCGCGCAGGGTATCTAAAGTTTTACGCTCAAATTCGGTGAGTTCATCTAAAAATAAGACCCCATGGTGTGCTAATGAAATTTCCCCAGGTAAAACTTGTGAACCGCCACCGACTAAAGCCACACCGGACGATGTATGATGCGGTTCGCGTACCGGACGTTGCCCCCAACGACTAACATCAAAACCTTGATGGCTGATGGAAGCAATCGTCGCAGACTCTAAGGCTTCTTGTTCACTTAAATCGGGCAGAATTGTGACTAAACGACTAGCCAACATCGTTTTACCTGTTCCGGGTGGCCCTACCATTAAAAGATTATGTCCACCGGCGGCGGCAATTTCTAAAGCGCGGCGGGCTTGGAATTGGCCTTTAACATCAGCAAGATCAACAGGATAACGCTGAGCCTGAACTTGAATCGTTTGTTCCCAACGCGGCAAGGCCTCATCACCTTGCAAGTGCTTAACAACTTCTTGCAAATTACGCGCCGGATAAACCTTTAAGCCTTTAATGAGGCAAGCTTCATCCGCATTATCTAAAGGTAAAATCAATTTACGGCGCATGCTATGAGCTTTTACTGCCGTTGGTAAGACGCCTCGCACACCGCGCAAATGCCCACCTAAAGATAACTCACCTAAAAACTCATAACCCGTTAATTGCTCCTGAGGAACTTGTTCACTAGCCGCCAAAATACCTAGGGCAATCGGTAAATCAAAGCGTCCTCCATCCTTAGGAATATCGGCTGGCGCAAGGTTGACGGTAATACGCTTCACTGGAAAATTTAAACCCGAATTAATAATGGCAGCGCGTACTCGATCACGACTTTCTTTGACGGCAGTTTCGGGCATCCCGACAATCGAAAAGCTAGGTAAACCATTGGCTAAGTGCACTTCAACACTGACTAAAGGAGAATCAAGGCCGGCATTGCTGCGGCTATATACAATCGCAAGGCTCATGGGGTATTTTTTATTATGGTTATTTTTAATGCATGGAAAATCTTGCGCGTTATACACCTCAAACTCAAGCTGGAACGATAAAAGGCTATTACTAGCAAATGCCTACTAAGCAAGCATTTGCTAAAGCATAAAAACCGTTTACGTTTTAGTGTAAAGACGGATTATTCAGCGTTACACGCTCTTTATTTGTCAATTTAGCTTGAATCGTGCGCTCAGCCCAACGTAGTAAAGTTAAGAGTTGACGGCGTTCATTCGCTTGTAGCCCATTTTGGCGAAAGCGTGCTTCAATGATTTTAATTCGATTTTGTTGATTGATGAGGCTAGTGCGCTCTTGCTCAGTTAAGGCACCAGTACGATACCCTTCAGCGATTTTCCTAGCATGCTCTGCTTGAATAGCATTGACACTACTTTTCAATGCAATGGGTGAGGCTTGTGCTAATGATCCTACTAACACCAAGACCAAGCTGTAAAGCAAACCTCTCAACAAGATCGATTTGTTATTCATGTTATGCTCCTTAGATTATTTTGTTGCCCTAAAGTGAACCTTATCCTAAGTTCACTGCTTAATAAGACGCCATATTGAAAAGAAGCGTTTAAAGTTCTGTCATTAATTCATTTTATTTACACATTTTGTCCCGGATTTATACCCAGTTAGTCTAAATGTGCATTAACTCAGCAACTCCTCCTGCTATAAGACTTAGATGAACTTGCTAAACTCCCGCCCCATCATCTACTTTACTATTGGCCTAATCTTAGGAGCTAGCTTGGGCTATGTCTTTGAATTCTATGCTAAGGCTGATATAACCGTTGAGCCACAGTTACTCAAGCCATTATTAAACTTATTGCTGTATTTAACTATTTGGGGGGTAATACTTGGGGGTTTAACGGTTTTGTTGAGTCGAGGCTTAGCTTTAGTATTTTTGGAAGAAACAAAAAAATCTAAAACGAGTCGCAAAGGTAAAGCTTAAAATTTTAAAAATGATTAAATCAATTTATAAAAAAACGCCACTGCAATGAGTGGCGTTTTTGTTGCTAGTATCCTTGATTGCTATTGTTGACAGCCAGCCCACCAACACGGACGACTACGGATAAAGTTTAACAAGGCTTGATGTTTGTAAGCTTGTCCTAAAGGTTGATTAATATATTCTTTACTCCCCCACGAGCCGTAGCGACGATAAGTACGCGGGGAAGAATAGTGTGCGAATAAAGTTCCCCCCTCACGCTTCCAACCTTCTAAAAACTGAGTATATAGAGCACCCATGCGTGGATGACGGTTAGCTTGATAAAGCAACGGATTGGGCATTTGCATATCATGAGTCGTTTTGAAATCGACCAAACCTTGCCCACCCTCATAGGCCATTAAAGGTAAGCCATATTTATCAGCAATCGCTTTTTGCTTACGAATAAAACCCAGTAGATTGTTAATGGAATAGCGATACTGATCATCAGTCATCAACCGAAAGGTTTCATCTAGATTGCGAACTAACTGAATTGATTGATGGTCACCGAAGAAATAAGGAGCAATCGCGAATGCATCCGCTGACTTATAGGCATCTTTATGGCTTAAAATCGTTTCAGCCACTTCCTCATTGATCGTCCAACCAGAAAGAATCCGCACTAAGCGCTGAGAGCCGCCAAAAACCTGCTCCCAAATCCGGAAAATTTCTACCGAACGTTCAGAGTAATAGCGATAACCTGCACGATTTTTATTCGTATCTAAGCGCCGCGCCATGCCCATATCACGTACATGATTACCTTGGAGGAAAATAAAGTTCCAAGTTTCATTACTGTATTCAATATGGGGCTTCAAATTAGGACGTAAGCGCTGCTTAACCAACTGTGCAAATTGCATCACATAATTATTATCCGCAGCATGATGGATGGTAAACCACGGATGTGCATTTAAACGATTGGCTAACTCAATTTGAATCTCAATCGGAGCGCCCCGATTCGTTTGATTTCCTCCCCAAGTCGCATCAGTGAGCTTCTGACGCTGATTCCAAGAGCTTTGCGGATTATTGTTAATTCCACTCATATTCATGAAGCGAATCGATTTGAAATCCTTCATGTAATCCAAATAATCGGGATTAAAAATCTGCTGTTGGTAATTTTGTACAAAAGCTTGGTAATTGCCGGGACATGTACCCGCATTAGGCACACGCTTAAAAGGGTTATTGGTACAAACTCCATCAGGTGGGAGGATACGGATATCACGAATATAATTGTTCGGATTAGACTCGATGATCCGCAAAGTGGCATCAAATTTATTATCATCACCCGCATACAAATCAATGATATCTTGACCTTGGGCAGCTTGAACTAATTTAGCATCACCCCCATATTGAATTTTGCCCTGCCCTTCATAGAGCACTGTATAACGCCCACCCGGAATGGCTTGAGCTGGCATATTGCTTAAGAAGCGCGTACCTGCAATTTGTCCATTGAGGCGTGCAGGCCAGCCATTAGCATCTAATTGTACATTCGCACCGGTCAACCAAGGACGTGCATCCTCAAAGGGTAAAGCCGCACGGAATAAATCAATGAAGGGGACGCTAGAGTCATCCTCAGTCAGCTCATTGGTATTCGACGCTAAGGGTGAGTTTTGGTTACTTGCTAGAGCCAAGGGTGCAACCAAAGCAACGCAAATCGTCGCTACGCCTAGCCTTATGTGTTTCAACAGTAATGACATTAGCCTTCTATCCTCGTGTTTTTAGCTCATTCAGGTGGCACTAAGCCTAGCGCCTTGAGCGGTGCTTATAAAGTAGTGTAAGACTAAATGTGTTGTTTTTTGCATAAAACTGCGATTTAAAGCAGTTTACCTAAGCTTCTCGCAAGCATTACAATGTCGCCCCCAACTAAAACTTTATATCTCTATAAACTTATCGGAGGCCACTGTGGCTATCGAACGTACTATTTCTATCATTAAGCCGGATGCGGTTGCGAAAAATGTCATCGGCCAAATTTATGCACGTTTTGAAAATGCAGGTCTGCAAATCATTGCTGCACGCATGATTCATTTAAGCCAAGCTCAAGCTGAAGGCTTCTATGCTGTACACAAAGAGCGCCCTTTCTTCAAGGACTTAGTGAGTTTCATGACTTCTGGCCCTGTGATGGTGCAAGTATTAGAAGGCGAAAATGCAGTGGCGAAAAATCGTGAGCTGATGGGTGCTACTAATCCAAAGAATGCTGACAAAGGTACTATTCGAGCTGATTTCGCCGATAGCATTGATGAGAATGCAGTGCATGGGTCGGATAGCTTAGAAAACGCAGCAATTGAAATTGCTTATTTCTTCGGTAAAGACGGCGATCTTTGCCCACGTACTCGTTAATAATCTCTGAGTAAGGCTAAGGTCATCTGTGTCTGCTAGCAAGGTAAAAGTCAATCTCCTCGATTTTAGTCATGAAGCGCTGAAAGAATGGTTCGCCAGTGTAGGCGAAAAGCCGTTTCGTGCAACGCAAGTGATTAAATGGCTACATCAAATGGGGGTAGATGATCTTACACAGATGACCAATCTCAGCAAAACACTCCGTGCCTTCTTACAGGAAAACGCTGAAATTCGCGCTCCAGAAATTGTCATGGAGCAACAATCCGCTGACGGTACTTGTAAGTGGGTATTGCGCTTAGCGGATGGCAACGCCATCGAGACGGTGTTTATCCCTGAAGAAGATCGCGGTACCTTGTGTGTTTCCTCACAAGTTGGTTGTGCACTGGATTGCACCTTTTGCTCCACTGCCCGCCAAGGCTTCAATCGTAATCTAACCGTTGCCGAAATTATTGGGCAATTGTGGATTGCAAAACGTACTTTGCAAAAAGATCCAAAAGGCGAACGCGCAGTAACTAATGTGGTGATGATGGGTATGGGCGAGCCTTTACTCAATTTTGAGCCGGTGGTAGCAGCTTTACGTTTAATGCTTGATGACAATGCTTATGGCTTAAGTCGGCGGCGTGTCACCGTCAGTACCTCCGGCGTCTTACCGGCGATGGGACGTTTAGCGGATACTTTAGATGTATCTTTAGCGGTATCATTGCATGCGCCCAATGATGAGTTACGTAATCGCCTAGTTCCACTGAATCGCAAATATCCAATTAAAGAGTTACTGGCCGCTTGCCAAAGTTTCCTTGATAAAAAAGATACCCAACGTAAATATATTACTTGGGAATATGTGATGCTCGATGGCGTGAATGATACGGAGCAACATGCGCACGAGTTAGCCGCTCTATTGCAAGGGATCCCTTCTAAAATCAATCTGATTCCATTCAACCCCTTCCCTGATACCCGCTATAAACGCTCAAGTAATAATCGCATTTATCGCTTTCGCGACATCCTGCAAGAGTCCGGTTATACTGTAATGACTAGAAAAACCCGAGGCGATGATATCGACGCTGCTTGCGGTCAATTAGCCGGGGAAGTGAATGACCGCAGTCGTAGAGAGATACATTTCGCCCGTATTGAACAAGGGCATTAAGAGCAAATAACAACGATGAGAATAACAACTAAATCGCTAGCCGTCACGGTGCTGGCCGCTAGCCTATCTGCTTGTGCTAACTCCAGCAGTACTAGCAAGAAACAGACTGCAGAGTATTATGCACAACTCGGCGCAGGCTATTTACAGAAAAATCGTTTAGAACTTGCTCAAGAAAACCTCGATAAAGCCTTAAAAGTTAATCGCAACTCCAAAGATGCTTTGCATTATTCCGCTCTCCTACAAGAGCGTTTAGGCAATATGCAAAAAGCAGATAGTTTGTTCAAACGTGCTATGCAATTGGATAGCAAAAATCCTGAACTCCTAAATAATTACGGCTCCCATTTGTGCAAGCAGGGCCAATATAAAGCGGCTGTCACTGCCTTTAATGCTGCTTTGCAAGACCCTTTATATGAAACCCCCGAGTTCGCCTATACGAATGCTGGAGTGTGCTTGCAGAGTGCGAAAGTGTCGGATCAAGCTGAAGGTTACTATCGTAAAGCCTTGGAACGTAACCCAAATTTCCCGCTCGCCTTATACCAAATGGCTGAATTAGAATATGCACGTGGTGAAAATGCCAAAGCACAAGCTTTCCTTTATCGGTATAATGAGCGCGCTCAGAGCACAGCAGAAACCCTATTCTTATGTTATAAGATCAATCGGGCATTAAATGATTCAACCGCCACAGAAGAATGTGTGACTAAGCTGATAGCGCAATTCCCAAATAGCGTTGAAGCCAAACAGATTAACTGAAACTTGAACTATTAAGTATTTTGGAGTGGGGCGTGACGGACACTAACGCAGACATGGATGTAAAACCAGACGAGCAGCCTATTGTTCAAGCTGAAGTGGAAAAACGTGATGATGGTATTGTGCGTCCGGGTGATCTTTCAGCCAAACTACAAGCTTGCCGCGAACGAGCTGAGTTAGATCAAGATCAAGCCGCGATTGCAATGCGCTTATCGCCCGCCATGATCAAAGCGCTCGAAACTGAGAACTTTGCTGAACTACCCGATCCTCCTTATGTACGCGGTTATTTACGTAGCTATGCACGCTTAGATGAGAGTAATCCACAGGATTTGATTCGCACCTATGAGTTATTGCGCGGTGCTGATCCCGATTCATTGACAATACCACCGCCGATCTCCTTGACACGTGTTCAGCATAAGCAAGGTATTTCCCCAACCACCATTCGTATGCTAGGACTAGTGGCATTAGTATTACTCCTTGGCGTGTTGTCGATGATTCCGGGGATTAATCAGTGGGTGCGTCAAACCTGGCAATCCTTCGCAGCCGCTCAACCCGGTTCAGTACCGACTAGGGTATCTAAACCTGCTCCTGTAGCAGGTACACCTATACCTGCTACAGGAACTAGTACTGACCTTACTGCTTCTGATCCAGTACCAGCGCCTACCTCCCCAGCCTTAGCAACTACTACACAAGATACTCCTGCGTCAGTGACTAGCTCTGAAGTAGTACAACCTAGTAGCGCTAGTCCTGCCACTGATCCAACGGCTAGTAATACAGCTTTAACCAATGCCACTCCTAGTGCCGCCACTAGTTTAGGTTTAGCAAACCCAGCGACGGCTATACCTCCAGCAAATACTCCAAGTACTGAAACTGTAGTAACTAGCACTCCAACAACGATACCTCCCACTGTTACGAGTCCTACGGCAGTGATTGGAACTACGCCTGATACTGCACCTGTTACTAGTACAGTCGCTCCTATACCTGCTGGCACTACGAACACTTTAGACACTGTAACTCCACCAGCAACTGCAGCCATAGAATCTACAGGCTCTACACCTACATCAGCAGTGGACCCAGCTACGACACTCGCAGCAGTGGATCCCAATAAGCCGACTGAAACAACTATTACTACCCAGCAGCCTATTGATGGTGAAGTTTTAGTACGGATGGAGTTTACTCAAGAAGTGTGGATGCAAGTTAGAGATGGCAATAACCGCGCCATCTTCGAATCACTCAACTCACCGAATACTTGGAAACAATTTAAGACGCGCACGCCTTTAACTTTTAAAATTGGCAATGCACCGGGAGTAAAATTGTATTTGAATGGTCAGGCTTATGATCATGCTAAATACACGCGGGGCAGTGTCGCGCGCTTTACAGTGAACTAATTCATGGCAAAGACAATTCAATCCATTCGCGGGATGCATGACATCCTGCCAGAGCAGTCTGCTGCTTGGCAGTATCTAGAAAGTACAGTGCGTCAATTATTGGCACGTTATAGCTATCGCGAAATTCGTACCCCGATTGTAGAAGTGACGGAACTTTTCAAACGTGCAGTGGGTGAAGTCACTGATATTGTTGAAAAGGAAATGTATACCTTTGAGGATCGTAATGGTGAAAGCTTGTCATTACGCCCAGAAGGGACGGCTAGTTGTGTACGTGCAGGCATTGAACATGGCCTATTTTATAATCAACAGCAGCGTATTTGGTATACTGGCCCGATGTTCCGCCATGAGCGCCCACAGAAAGGCCGCTATCGCCAATTTCATCAAGTTGGGGTAGAAGCTTTTGGGATTGCAAGTCCTGATATTGATGCTGAATTAATCGCGATCAGCGCGCGTCTTTGGCAAGAACTAGGCTTAAAAAATGTCCGGCTTGAACTCAACTCCTTGGGCACACCTGCCTCAAGAGCCGTATATCGTGAGAAATTAATTGAATATTTCTCCGCCCATTTAGATGCCTTAGACGAAGAAGCCAAGCAACGCCTACATAGCAATCCTTTGCGAATTTTGGATACTAAACATCCAGCAACCCGCCTGATTGCTGATGCAGCACCGAGCCTACATGATTATTTAGACCCAGAGTCTAAGCAGCACTTTGAGCAACTGTGTAACATGTTGGAGGCAATGGGTATTCCATATCGGATTAACCCGCGTTTGGTGCGTGGCTTAGATTATTACAGCCGCACGGTATTTGAATGGATCACCGAAGAATTAGGTTCGCAAGGCACTATCTGTGCGGGTGGCCGCTATGATGGTTTGGTCAGCCAAATGGGTGGGCAGGAAACACCTGCTTGCGGTTTTGCAATGGGCATGGAGCGCTTATTAGAACTAATGCAAACCCAAGAACAAACTCTAAATGCAGTTGCACCGGATCTTTACCTCGTTTTGGCAGGTGAACACGCCAGTGCTACAGGCATAGTCTTAGCAGAAAAATTGCGCACTGAATTACCAAAACTTAAGCTGCAAGTGAACGCCGGTGGTGGCAGTATTAAGACGCAAATGAAACGTGCGGATAAATCGGGTGCACGTTATGCCCTAATTTTAGGTGAGCAAGAATTAGCAGCAGGCACCATTGGTTTCAAACCGATGCAAGACGCTGCAATCGAGCAAGTTAGTTTGAAACTCACTGAATTGAGCCACTATCTGGCTAGTAAATTCAATTAAACAGTTAATAAGTAAATAGAAGCATTTGGATGAAGGGGTTTGAGCATGATTGATTATAATAAGACTGATGACGAACAGGCCGAGGATCTTAAAGCGTGGTGGAAAGAGAATGGCATTTCAGTCATTGCTGGGATTGCCTTAGCGATTGCGGCCTTGTTTGCTTGGGAATATTGGCAAAAATATCAAATCAAAACTATGGAAGGCGCTTCAGCCCTGTATAGCACGCTGCAAACCACTGCAGATGATGCGGTAGCTGCAAAAAGCATTCAAGAATTGCAAACTGCATATCCCAAATCACCATATGCCGCTCTAGCCTCCTTAGAAACTGCTAAAAAATATGCTGAAAAAGGCGAATATGAGCCTGCGATTACTGCTTTACGGTGGGCAATTGATCATACCAAAGATGTCGATTTAAAAAATGTCGCCTCGATACGTTTAGCACGCGTATTAGCCTCCGCTGGCAAGTATGACGAAGCTCTGCAATTAGCTAGCCAAAGCTATGGTGCTTCTTATGAATCAGTTCTAGAAGAAATAAAAGGCGATATTTACAGCGCACAAAAGAAAACTGAGGAAGCGCGCAAGGCCTATGAACGTGCTATTCTGTCTGCAAAAAACAATTCTAGCGAACTGATTAAAATCAAGCTCGATAACCTAGGTAAGGGAGCCTAAGTGCATCCATGAGATCTTTAGCCACACTGATTACTGGTTTGTTTTTAGCAGCAAGCTTAACGGCTTGTAGCAGCTTTTCCAGCCTGATGCCTGCTAAAGATCCTAATCCGCCTAAAGAATTGACAGCGCTTCAAGCCACCGCCAATGCGCAAACTTTATGGAAAGTCAGCACTGGCAGCAGTGATAAAGCCTATGTACGCTTATTTCCCTATGTCGATGAAGCATTGGTCGTGGTAGCAGGTGGTGGCTCAGCCAGCGCTTGGGACAAACGTACCGGCACTTCGATTTGGAAAACACCGATCAGTGAAGAAATCACTGGTGGGGTGAATGGCGGTGAAGGCTTAGTTTTTTTGGGGACGAGTGAAGGCAGTGCGCTTGCTTTAGACCGGCAGACCGGCAAAGTACGCTGGATAGAGCATCTAAATAGTGAAGTGCTATCCGTTTCTACCGCCAGTAAAGGCCGTGTCGTCTTTCGCACAGGCGATGGGCAATTAAGTGGTTTATCGACTCAAACGGGTGAAATTGTTTGGCAACAAATCCGTGAAACGCCGGCTTTATCCTTACGGGGTGCTGGTGTCCCCTTGATTGTTAGCGGTGCAGTCGTGGCAGGTTTTGATAATGGTACGGTGACTGCGTTTGATGTAGAAACTGGCACTGGCTTATGGGAAACGATTCTCTCAGTGCCGCGTGGTAGCAGCGATTTAGACAAGATTATCGATGTGGATGGCCGGATTAAACACGTGGGCTCTGCACTATTTGCTGCCAGCTACAATGGACAGATTGCAGGTATTCGCCTGCAAGATGGCGCCCTAGGTTGGGCACAGCCCTATTCTAGCTATGCGGGTGTCGATGCCGATGCAGGTGGTCTCTATAGCACAGATGTAGAAGGTAATATTTGGAAGATTAATCCACAAAGCGGTGCACCGCTTTGGAAAATGGACGATCTACAACGCCGCACCCCTACAGCCCCTACTATTTTAGGTGGCTCTATCGTAGTGGGAGATTATGCAGGCTATTTACATTGGATTAATAGCAGTAATGGTCAAACGATAGCACGTCTACAGGTTGATACTGCTGGTTACACAGTTCCGCCGGTCAGTGAT
Source organism: uncultured Thiothrix sp. (assembly GCF_937873765.1). Taxonomy (GTDB): domain Bacteria; phylum Pseudomonadota; class Gammaproteobacteria; order Thiotrichales; family Thiotrichaceae; genus Thiolinea. The sequence goes on from NZ_CALMZC010000050.1 coordinate 51,147, forward strand.
GGTCAGGTGATTTATACGTTTGGCAAGAGTGGCGTGTTAGCCGCTCATGCCCTAAAATGATGATGAGTAAATGAGACCGGTTTTTGCCCTTGTTGGACGCCCGAATGTCGGTAAGTCTACCCTTTTTAACCGCTTAACACGCTCCCGTGATGCCTTAGTTGCGGATTTCCCCGGCTTAACACGTGACCGTAAATACGGCACGGGCGAAATGTTCGATCGTGACTATTTAGTTATTGATACGGGTGGACTGAGTGGTGAAGATGTAGGGATTGATGAGCAAATGGCACGTCAAACCCTAGCGGCGGTAGCTGAAGCAGATGCCATGATGTTTATTGTTGATGGCAAACAAGGCTTGAATGTCGGTGATGAATATATTGCCCAACAGCTACGTGAGACTGGCAAGCCGGTATTTCTCATTATCAATAAAACCGATCGAGTTGATCCTGACCAAGCGGCCGCAGAATTTTATGGCTTAGGTTTCTCTGAAGTTTATAGTATCGCAGCAGTACATGGTCGTGGTGTCACTTCCATGATGGATGACATCCTAAGCCATTTTCCTGCAGATGAAGTCGATGAAAACCTTGAGCTTGAAGAAAGTGAAGAGCGGGCTATTCGGATTGCTTTTGTCGGCCGACCGAATGTGGGTAAATCGACTCTAGTGAATCGCATTTTAGGTGAAGAACGGGTCATTGCCTATGATGAACCAGGTACTACTCGCGATAGCATTTTTATTCCATTTGAACGTGATGGTAAGCAGTACACCTTAATTGATACTGCCGGAGTGCGTCGTCGTAGCCGGGTGAATGAAACCATTGAAAAATTCAGCATCATCAAAACCTTAGATGCGATCCGTGAAGCGCATGTAGTGATTATGCTGGTGGATGCGCAGGATAGTGTTACGGATCAAGATGCGCATTTATTGGGTTTAATTCTGGATGCTGGTAAAGCACTGGTGTTAGCCATCAATAAATGGGACGGCCTAGAAAGTGATGAGCGGGATCGGATTAAGGGTCAACTTGAAGTTAAGCTGCCTTTCTTAGATTTCGCCGAGAAACACTTTATTTCCGCATTGCATGGCACGGGGGTCGGTTTATTATATAAATCGATTCATGCGGCTTACGACTCTGCCATGCTGAAAGTTCCGACCTCACGTTTAACTCGTATTTTAGAAAATGCGGTACAAATGCATCAGCCGCCTTTAGTCAGTGGTCGCCGCATTAAATTGCGCTACGCTCATCAAGGTGGCAGTAATCCTTTCTTGGTGGTGATTCACGGTAACCAAACCGATAAAGTACCACCCGCTTATGAGCGCTATTTAATTAATTATTTTCATAAAACTTTGAAATTAACCGGCACTCAAGTCAAAATTGAATTTAAAACGGGCGAAAACCCTTTCGAGGGTAAGCAAAATAACCTAACACCCCGTCAGATTCACAAGAAAAAACGTTTAATGAAGTTTGTCGCTGGGAAAAAATAACCACTAACACACGAGGGCAGTGTGGAGCACAGTACGAACCTGTTACAAGGTATTCTATTGCTATTGGTCATGTCAGTAGCCTCTGTGGCTGCATTCCGTACTTTCAAACTGCCTCCCATTCTTGGCTATCTGCTGGTAGGCGCTCTCAGTAGTGAAAATGCTTTGGGTTGGCTACCTGAAAACCACTCTATTGAATTCATGGCTGAAGTAGGCGTTGTTTTCCTCCTATTTGCTATTGGCCTAGAGTTTTCTGTCAGTCAATTTATGGCTATGCGCCGCACTGTCTTAGGTTTAGGCGGCTTGCAAATGATTTTTTCCACTATAATTGGCTTCATTCTTTTAAATTATCTGAATGTTAGTTGGCAAGGTGCCATCGTAGCAGCTGGTGCTATGGCTTTATCGTCAACGGCTATTGTAGTCAAACAATTGACGGATCAAGGCGAGATGCATGAGCGCCATGGGCAATTAGCTCTGGGCATTTTACTTTTTCAAGATATTGCAGTCGTTCCTTTTATCATTGCAATTCCTTTACTCAGCACTAATACCACTGCTGATCCTGATTTTATCGTAATGGCGCTGCATGCTTTTGGAAATATTCTAGTTTTGGCTCTAATGCTAGTGACTGCTCACTATGTCCTACGTCCCTTGTTCCACAAGGTCGCGAACGCGCAATCGGTTGAGTTATTTAATATTACAGTTTTACTTGTGGCTCTGACCTCTGCTTGGGTTACCCAATCTTTGGGGATGTCCTTAGCTTTAGGTGCATTTTTAGCAGGAATGTTGCTCAGTGAAACCGAATATAAGCATCAAATTGAAACCGAAATCCGTCCCTTCCGCGATATTCTAATGGGTTTGTTCTTTATTACCGTAGGTGCCAAATTAAACCTCGCGGTGCTGCCCGAATTGTGGCTATCAATTCTCTGGCTACTACTAGGCATTGTAGTATTTAAAGCCATCTTAATTGGCTGCTTAGTGCGCTTGTTTGGAAATAATAAGGGTATCGCGGTACGTACTGGACTGGTACTAGCACAAGGTGGCGAATTTGGTTTCGCCCTACTCTCTTTAGCTTTAAGTTATGGCCTACTGACTGCGGATGAAGTCCAAGCCGACTTGGCAGCGATTGTGATTAGCATGGCCATTGCGCCTTTAATTATCCGCTCTAACGATAAAGTCACTCGTAAGCTCCTGCGCGATAGTTATTTGCGCCAGCGCTATAAAGATGCTCATGCTTTCCGTCAAGAGGTTAGGGAAGTCGATAATCATGTCATCATCTGTGGTTATCGACGCGTAGGCCAAGGTTTAGCTCGCTTACTTGAAGAACAGGGTGTGCCTTATTTAGGTTTGGAACTCGACTCTAAAATTGTTACCGAAGCTTGGGAAGCCGGTGAAAGCGTATATTATGCTGATGCTAGCCGTACTGAAATTTTAATGGCTGCTGGTATCCAGCGCGCTCGATTGGTGGTCATTACCGTCGTAGATACTGAAATCGCCAAGGAGATTACTGAGGCAGCCCGTAAAAAGAATAAGAATATTCCGATTGTAGTGCGTGCCCGTGATGACACCTATTTGGAAGCCCTTATTAAATTAGGTGCTACTGAAGTCCTACCAGAGTCTTTAGAAGCCAGTGTGATGGTGGCACGCCGAGTTTTAGAAAAACTAGAGTTACCTAATGAAGAAATAGAGCAAGTTGTTGGCCGTATCCGTATTGAAGGTTATAAGCAGCTTAAAAGCTTCTTCCACGGAACCCCCCAAAAAGCTACCAGTAAGTCTGAGACCTTCTTACATAGTATTGTCTTATTGGAAACCGACAAAGCCGTTGGTAAGCGGATTGCTGACTTAAATTTAGAAAGCATGGGCATTACTTTAAAAGCACTGAAACGTGGAGAAATCCGTGGTGATCAACCTTCACCCGAGATGGTCTTACAAACTGATGATACCTTAATCCTTGAAGGCAAAGCTGATCGGTTTAAGGAAATTGAGAAAAAGATTCATGGTGAACGTAAAGAGAAAGAAGCTAAGTCAGAGGCAAAGCCAGCAAACTCTGTCACACCAATAGCGTTAGCTCAATTAGAAAGCAATTTATCTAAAACCGATCATTAATAGCCAAGCTTTGTTCTATTTTTCCACAATTTTTCAGCATTTCTTACATACTGTGTTGATTAAATAGGCCTATTATACTCGAGCTTTTCGGTTTGGAGATGACTATCAAACCCCACTTATCTGCCTAAAATCTACGCTCATCCAGCATTTCATGCATAATTTCTAGACCGTGGTACTCTTTTAGGCAGCTTATGCGTTTAGTAGGTGGTTTCTAGCGATTATTTTGCTAAAAATTCATGCTAATTAAGTACTGCTATACATTTTAAGCAAGCTATACTTTCAAGCATACCTCCTCAGGATCAGTAGTAGGAGTAAAAACTAGGATTCAAAGCACAAGCATTAGAGAAATTCAGAAGCTTGTTAATGACTAATATGCATGCTGGGTATCTGATGATGGGTAAAGGCTTTAAGTTTCAAGGCTCTAGATTAAGGACAACATTAAGAACTTATCACTTAATTTAGAATCTAACAGGAAGCTTGTGACACCAAGTATCAGGGCTATACATGACTTTTACAGCGTGGACGCTGTGATCTGGGCAAGACCAACACGGATGGCCTCTGGACAGGACAACCAGTGAGTCAGGTTATAAAACGGTATGTTTACAATCTTGTCCTGTACATCTAGCTGCAAATACTGCAGTTAGTATTAAGTGCTGCACAAGGGCTTTATATAATTAAAGGTTACAGAAAATGAATACAGCAACTCGCTCTTTAGACTCATCACTCTCTGAAACGGTATCTCGTACCCTGCAAGAGTATTTAGATACTTTAGGTGACCACGAGGCCAGCAATATTTACCGCTTAGTAGTGGATGAGGTTGAGCGTCCTATGTTAGAAATCATGATGCGCTACACTCACGGTAATCAATCACGTGCAGCTCAATGTATGGGGATTAATCGCGCCACCTTACGTACTAAATTAAAACGTCACAATTTGCTGTAATGCTAACTCAGTTCACAGTACCATCCTCCAAATTGGCTAAGCTTCCTGTGCTATAAGCAGGAAGCTTACACTCTCTCTTCTAAATCTCGACCCCATACTGCTGACGGTAGCTTTGAATAGCTGCTAATAATTGCGGTTCAGCAATCTGCTCTCGCACATGCTGAATCACATTATTTAAACCAACAATACTAATCACGGGTACACCAAAATTTTTTTCTACTTCCTGCACTGCAGATAAAACCCTTTGTCCACGCTCTTGCCGATCAAGTGAAATCGCAACACCTGCTAGACTTGCACCTTGTCCCGACACAATGATAGCTGCTTCACGAATCGCTGTGCCAGCCGTCATAACATCATCAATCACTAAGACACGCCCTTTTAAGGCTGCACCGACAATAGTTCCACCTTCACCATGATCTTTGGCTTCTTTACGATTAAACGCATAGGGGTAATCTAAACCATGCTGTTCATAGAGGGCGATAGCCACTGAGGCGGCCAAAGGAATACCTTTATAAGCGGGGCCAAATAACATGTCGAATTGAATCCCCGACTCAACAATAGCCTGTGCATAAAACTGACCTAAACGACTTAAGGCTGAGCCTGTTTGAAATAAGCCTGCATTGAAAAAGTACGGACTAAGACGCCCAGATTTTAAGGTGTATTCACCAAAACGCAAAACACCTTGTTGCAAGGCAAACTCTAAAAAAGCTTGTTGATAGGGTTTCATCGGGCACTCTCTCATTAATCATTTAGCGCCAAGGATGATACCAGAAAAGCCGTCAACAAAATGCTTTTAACCACGTGGCACATGTTCCCAAAGCAAACAGCCACTGGGTAGTCGATAGCTAGCTAAATCTAACCCCAGTTGACTTGCAGCTTCAGAATCAATTTCCGTGATACAAGCCTCTTTTAACTGCTCCACCTTCAGCCCTCTGGCTGCAGTAAGATTGGTAAACTCAATCAAAGCTAGCTTCAACGAAGTATTAGTCAGATCAGTATGACTTAAATCGGCCAAGCTGAGATTGGTATAATCAAGATTTGCGTTTTTGAAGCTTGCACCACTGAGCTTGCTGTGTGCAAAATCGGCAAGACTTAGATTCGCTCCTTCAAAATTGCGCCCTGTTAAATCAGTATTTTGGGCTTGATACAGCGGTGTACTGAGCGAGCCAACCGCATAAGCGGCTGAGTGAAGACCTACACTTAATGCTAGACAAACATAGCAGACTAAGCTCCTTATCCTTGGAACTTTCATCGTAACACTCCATGTTATTTTAATTCATTTGCTTAAAGTGTAGTGCTTTAGTTCAAGTTTGCCAGCTTCTTATGAACTAGCAAGCTCCGCTAATTGCATCCCCATTTTCACGGTTTGACCTGCTTGGGTCTCACCCCAATTCCAGTTGTCCCTTTCTAAAAGCACGATGACCGTTGAACCCATATTAAAGCGCCCCATTTCAGCCCCTTTAGCTAAGTTAACACTGGAATAATGCTCAACACGAACCGCTGAGTGATTTGGCGGTGTAATCAAGCCCGCCCAGACCGTTTCAATGGCAGCGACATTAATCGCGCCCACTAAAACCAGCGCCATTTTGCCTAATTCAGTCTCAAAAATAGCTACGACGCGTTCATTACGCGCAAATAAACGTGGAATCGTACGCACGGTATGCCCTGCTACACTAAACAGTCTTCCGGGTATATATACCTGTTCAATTAGCTGACCCGCTAAGGGCATATGGATGCGGTGATAATCGCGGGGGGAGAGATAAATGGTAGTGAACTGACCATTCAAAAAATGGGCAGCACGCGCTGCATCACCCCCTAATAACTCCACTACCGAATAATCAAAGCCTTTAGCTTGAAAAATACGCCCGGAACAAATCGCCTCGACTTGGCTAATTTTGCCATCGACTGGACTGGCTAAAACCTTCGCTCCGCTAGCAATCGGTCGTAGTTCAGGTTTTAAACTGCGCGTAAAAAATGCATTAAAGGTTTTATAGGTATTAGGATCAACTTGCTCAGCTTCACTCATATTGACTTTAAACACCTTAATAAACTGGCGAATCGCAGGCTGAGTCCATTGAGACTCAATCCGAGTTAAACGATAAACCAGACGCGAAATAGCATGATGTGGCAGCGGATACAGCGACCATGCTTTTAAATAATCAGATAGAGGCATAGAGCTTGGCAAATAGCTAATAAATGCAGGATGATACGGCAATTTAGTCGAAAGGAATATACTCGATGGCGCAGCCAGCTCTCTCTGAACTCTCTAGCATTCTTGATTTTATCCGTTGGGGAGCCAGCCAATTTCGCGCAGCGGAGTTAAGTTTTTCGCATGGTATGGCTTCTGCTTTAGACGAGGCAGCCTATTTAGTCCTGCATAGCCTGCATTTGCCGGTGGATACACCTGAATTGTATTTTGCCAGCAAACTGACTCAATCTGAAAAGCAAAAGGTGGTGACTATTCTGGAGCGCCGGATTATTGAACGCAAACCTGCGGCCTATTTAACCAATGAAGCGTGGTTTGCAGGTCTGCCTTTTTATGTGGATGAGCGCGTGTTAGTACCTCGCTCACCAATTGCAGAGCTAATAGAAAAGCAGTTTTATCCATGGACGGATGAAGCACAAGTAGCACATGTTTTAGATTTATGTACCGGCAGTGGCTGCATCGGTATTGCTTGCGCTTACGCATTCCCGAACGCAGAAGTCGATCTCAGCGATATTTCTGCTCATGCGATTGCCGTTGCTAAACTCAATATCGAGCGGCATGGCGTGCAAGCTCAGGTTCAAACCATCGAGTCCGACCTATTCACTCATTTAAGTGGCAAGCGTTATGACTTGATTATCAGCAATCCGCCTTATGTTGATGCTGCCGAGATTGCCGAAATGAGCAGTGAATTTCAGCACGAGCCTCTGCTTGGTTTAGCCGCAGGAGCTGATGGCTTAGATATTGTGCATCGCATTTTAGCCACTGCTGGCGAGCATTTAAGCGACCATGGAATTTTGATTGCTGAGGTGGGCAATAGTCAATTTGCACTCGCTGAAGCGTATCCGGAAGTACCTTTTCAATGGCTAGAATTTGAACGTGGTGGGGATGGAGTTTTTTTATTAACTGCAGCTCAATTAAACGAACATCAAAGTGCTTTCAAAGCGGCTGCGGCCAAGCTGCTTTAAATTGCTGATAATGCGCCGCAAAAATCTGCTCTAACTCATCAATCACTTCTGCTGCTGGCCGCCCTTTAATCATATGAGCGGCCATTAAATCAGAGGTTGGCGAAAGCAAAGCATCCGGGCTAAGCATAGCATAGCTGGCTTTTAAGCGCTTAATAGCCTTGACTACACTTTCCGTAGCCGGACGCTCTAACAGCTCTGGTTCAGGACAAGTTTGGTCAACTCTTAGCGCGGGCGCAGCACTGATAAGAAACTCTGCAAACTTAAGCAAAGTGGCTTGATCATGAGAGCTTAATTCACGAAATAAACTGCGTAAGCGCTTTTCTTGAGGAGTACTACTACCCTGCCCTAAGGTTGTTAACATATTTGACCTAATTCAACAGCTATCTTTAATCTTTCAGCAAACTTCCAATTTTAAGTGAGAGCTACTAACTATTCATCAGTCTTTTTTGCACGTTGGCAATAAATACGCGCAAACTCTAAAAGCTCCTCCATGGCTGGAACCTTAAACTTTTGGCGCTGGCGTACAAAAGAAAAATCACGGGTTAAGGGAGGATTGAGTGGCTTCGAGACTAAAGAGCCTAATTTAATCTCTTTACTAATGCTCGCACTCGATACCACTGAAACACCCATGCCTGCCTCTACGGCTCCTTTTACAGCCTCGGGGCTGCCGAGTTCTAAGCAATTATTGACCGCATGCTTATCTACACCTTGGATAGATAAATAGTCCACCATTACTTCACGAGTACCAGAGCCTTCTTCGCGACAAATTAACGAATATTTCACTAAATCTTTGGCAGTCACCTTATCTAATTTGGCTAATTCGTGACTAGGTGGGCAAATTAAAACCATTTCATCGGTGCGACACACTTCGACTAACAGGTTTTTATTAGTGACTGGACCTTCGACCACACCTAAATCAATGACATTGTTTTCTACCATAGAAACGATGCCTTCGGTATTAGAAACTCTTAAACGCAACTTAATGTCAGCATTTTTGGATTTAAAGTCGCCCAATAATGAAGGCAACATATATTCAGAAATTGTCGTACTTGCACCAATAGTGAGAGAGCCACTAATATCATCTGTCATCTCACGAATAGCGTTTTCCATTTCGCTATAGAGATCGAAAATCTTTTCAGAATATTCGTAAACTACTTGACCGGCTTCAGTAAGAGTAACCCGATTATGGGTGCGATCGAACAGGCGGGTATCAAACTGCTCTTCCAATTGGCGGATTTGAAAGGTCACAGCGGGCTGGGTCATGTGAAGCACTTCAGCTGCTTTGGTGAAACTAAGCAAACGGGCAACCGCGTGGAAGACTTGTAATCTTCTGTCTGACATTTAGAACTATTCTCCTTGTTAGTGACACTGCTTAGGTCAGGTATGAGGGGGGGGGTTATCTCACTATTCCCTGAACTTATTTACCGGTCATCCATTACCGGATATTACCGTTTAATTTGACGATAAAAAATACCAGTTTATAAAATATCTCTATCAACAACTCGACAAATACTATTCTTAGAATAGGACAGTTCTGTACAAACGGGGCTAGTTCTTACGGATAAAACAAATTTTTTTGATAAGAGGCACAAGATCAACTACCAAGTGTAGGATTTTTACACGCTTTTATCAGTTGCTGTCGAGTGTTCACTGGATTTTTCTGATAACTTCTTAGGCTGATGAGGGATACGGGGATCATCGTCATCCATTAAAATTCGGTAAGCAGGCCCTTCTAAATCATCATATTGGCCACTCCGCACGGTATAAATAAAGGCAATCACTACGACAATCATGACCCCGATAGCAATCGGAATCAGCATATATAAAGCTTCCATGGTGACTCACCTAAAAATGTTTTAAACGCAATGAATTCAATACCACAATCAAAGAACTCGCTGACATACCAATTGCAGCCATCCACGGTGCGACCAAACCAGTCGCAGCTAAAGGAATAGCTAAGAGATTATAAGCAATTGTCCAAGCGAAATTTTGCTTAATAATGGTTTGCATGCGTCTGGAAGTTTTAATGGCAAAGGGCAACTGCTGTAAACTTTCTGAGAGTAACACCATATCAGCGCTTGCTTGCGCCAGTTGAGAACCACTGCCCATCGCAATCGAAACTGCAGCACCCGCTAAAACCGGTGCATCATTGACCCCATCACCCACCATGGCGACTACTTTGCCTTGAGCTTGCAAAGCTTTCACGTAAGCTAATTTATCATCAGGTAATTGCTCACCTAAAGCATTAGCAATCCCTAGTTGCTCAGCCACCTGTTGCACAACCAACGGATTATCACCGCTTAAGAGGCTAACATTAATGCCTGCGTCCCTAAGCTCTTGAATCGCCTCTTTTGCTCCAGCACGGATTTGATCCGCTAAACTAATTTGTCCCAACCATCCTGCACTCGAACCTAGATACACTTGTGATTCAGTTGAGCTTACAGCATACGCTAACGGTAATTCTATTTGAGTTAACTCTGCAACGAAACTGACTGTACCGAGGCGATAACATTCGCCTTGCCAATAACCTTGTACTCCACGCCCAGACTCTGAACTAAGCTGACTGATAACATAAGGCTCATGACTTAACTGCAGGATGGCCTTTGCTACCGGATGCTCAGATGCCTGCTCTAAACCCGCTGCTAATGGCTTACACACCGACTTCGGTAAACTACCGAGAACTTTAAGATCAACGACTATGAGTTGCCCATAGGTCAAAGTACCTGTTTTATCTAAAATCAGTTCATCAATACGCGCCAAGGTTTCCAAGGCATGCCCACGAGTTGTAAGTACCCCTTTCGAGGTTAACAGTCCTGTTGCAGCCGTCAACGCGGTCGGTGTAGCCAAGGAAAAAGCGCAGGGACAAGTAATCACTAGCACAGATAAGGCAATCCAAAATGCTTCACTGGGTTGAGATTGATGCCAATAGAGGAAAACTGCAGTGGCCGTTAGCAAAATCAGCGGCACAAAGCGTGAAGAAACTTTTTCAGCTAAACGCGCAAGTTCTGGCTTCTCAGCTTGGGCACGCTCTAACAAGCGAATGATGGCTGCCAACACCGTATGGTCACCTACTTGACTGACTTGCATAGTCAACGGGCTTTCAATATTGACGGTTCCTCCAACCAGTTTATCGCCTTCAAGTTTACGACAAGGCAGGCTTTCACCGGTCAATAAAGCTTCATTTGTACTACTAATTCCTGCCAAAACTAAACCATCTGCGGGCACGACTTCGCCAGGTTTAATCAGAACCTGATCACCACTCACTAACTGACTGACGGGTACGACTTCTTGTTTACCGTTTTTTAACAAGGTTGCTGTGGCAGGCATTAAACGTACTAAGGCTTCTGCGACTTGCCCAGCCTTATGGCGCGCATTCATTTCTAAATAACGCCCTGTCAGTAGGAAGAAAGTGAACATCGTCACGGAGTCAAAATAGACTTCACCTCCACCCATCACGGTGGCCCAGACACTAGCGGTAAAGGCAATCCCAATACCGATGGATACGGGCACATCCATGCCAAAACGTCCACGGCGCAAATCCCGCCAAGCGGATTGGAAGAAGACCCGTGCTGAATAGAACACGACAGGCACTGTCATCACTAGACTAATCCAGCGCAGGAAATTTCGCATTTGCCCATCCATGTCAGAAACAGCACCAATATACATCGCGGCTGCCACCATCATGACTTGCATCATGCCCAAACCTGCTACTGCAATCCGACGTAAAGCAGTGGACTTTTCTTTCTTTTGTAAGGATTCTAAGCGCCCCGGATCGAAGGGATGCGCGTAATAGCCAATTTCACTAATGGCTTTTAAAACCTTACTTAGCTTTAGTTGACTGGTATCCCAACGTAACGTGGCACGATGCGTTGAATAATTAACGCGAAAATCCAGCACACCGGGGAGCTGTTTGACATGACGCTCATTCAGCCAAACACAGGCCGCACAGACAATCCCCTCGAGAATGAGGGAGGCCTCACGCACACTCCCACTGGTTTCGCGCACAAATGAGCGCTGCAAATCGACGCTATCATAGACTTGTAAATCACGCAGTTGTTCGGGAATTAAATCTTCTGGGCGCGAACCAATATCCGTGCGGAATTTGTAAAAATCAGTGAGCTGATTCGCGACAATAGCCTCAGCAACTGCCTGACAGCCTGAGCAACACATCGCTTGCTCACGACCATCAATCTCGACTAAATAACTAGCACCGGTGGGAATAGGCGAACCACAATGAAAGCAATCCGCCGCGAGGTTAAAGGTTTCGGGTTTGGCCATGATTAGCCAGTCAAGGCAGAAACTTGTGTTGTGCCTTTGACTTCATGAATCTCATCACCACGTTGAATACGCAAGACTATCGTCCAAGAGCCGGGTTCATCCAACTGCACGCTTTGACCATAAGTCCCCAAGGTACTTTCTGGTAAAGTAAAATGCTTATCCTTAGTTTTATCGGCTAGACGTAAAAAGCTCACCTCAACCTTAGCACCCGTAATGGGCTGACCAGCCTTATCCAAAACACTAATACTAAACACCGTAGGTTTGCCCATGCGTGGTGTTTGTTGCCAGCCATTTTTTATTTGCCAACCGCGCTCTTTTTGCACTTCAAGCTGGTCTAAATGTTGATTGAACTGCGCATATTTTTCTTTGAAATTATTGGGCACAGGCCCTGGGAAAACTGAAGTCACTGCCCCCGTTGAAAAGCGCGGATCGGGTAGAAAACGCGCCATAAATTCACTACTCGCACCTTTATTCGCAAGGGTAATGATAATGCTATCCACCACCGCTAAAGTCAGGAAAAACACCACGATGATGGCAGGTGCCCAATGAAACCAAGCTTTTTTCGGCTGCTCAGTCGACTGGCCTAGCTTGATTTCTAAGCGCTGACGATGACTGCGATGGCTGGTAATAATCCCCAAGCCATAGCCACTCATCACATAAAAGGCAAAGTGAATCGCAAATACATCGACCCCTGCCCAATGAGTGGCCGCTAAAGGAATGTAAATACCCATCACAATCAGGATGGTTACTAACGCGGCTAGCTTGTTATTCCATTTTAACCCCAGATAGAGCAGGAAAAACAAAACAAAGGAGGCTAATACGCCAACACCTAAGGTCGTTAGTAAACTGTAATTCTCCATAAGCTCTATCTTGCTCCTTATGGCATCATAAATTGAGAAGGTATAATAACAGGATCGGTGACCTCGCCACTGGTTGGTTCCAATTTAAAGTGGAATTCCTGATTGCGCTTGCTAGCCGCACGTGCCGCTGCGGGTTGCTTTACTTTAGCAAACACACGAATGCTGCTATCGGGACCCAAACTAATATTATTTGGATCAACTTGCCCCAGCGATAAGCTCGCACCCTGCAAATCATCGATACTAAGCCGATAACTCGCAGGCGCTTGGGTTTTATTATTGATCTTCACTTCATAACTATTTTGGATACCACCATCGGATAAGACCACATATAAAGGACTGCGCACTTGTACCGCCGTCGCTTCCAGCATTTTTGTGCTAGAAATACTCCAGACTAAGTAAAGCGCTGCCAATAAAGTAGCAATTCCATAACCAATCGTGCGCAGTTTGAGGAAGTGAGTCTTTTTACCCTCTAAAGCATTTTCCGAGGTATAACGGATCAAACCCCGTGGCCACTGATACTTATCCATAATGCTATCGCAAGCATCGATGCATAAAGCACAATGGATACAAGCGATTTGTAGCCCATTCCGGATATCAATCCCAGTAGGACAAACTTGCACACACAAGCCACAGTCTACACAATCGCCATGCCCTTGAGTTTGACGTATAGCACGATCACGTAAATCTTTTATTGGCGTTGCGCGCCCAGTAGTACCTTCACCACGCTTTTGGTCGTAAGACACGATCATAGTATCTTGGTCAAACATAACACTTTGAAAACGGGCATACGGGCACACATGTAAGCAAACATATTCACGCATCCACCCTGCGGCCAAATAGGTAGTGATCATTAAGAGAAAAGCTGTGAAATAAGCCGAACTAGGTGCATTACCTGTAAAAAAATCTTTCGTGAGCGTAAAAGCATCACCCCAATATAAAACGAAGGTCAAACCAGTCCACAACGACAAAGCTAGCCAAGCAGCATGCGTCGCGCCAAGTTTTAAGATTTTTTCTTGATTCCAAGCTTGCTTTTCTAAGCGAATCCGTGCAACGCGATCACCTTGGATGGCCTTTTCAATAAAGCGGAAAGCATCCGTCCAGAGAGTTTGAAAACAGAAATAGCCACAGAACACACGCCCTAATAAGGTTGTCACGAAAAAGAGTAACACGGCTGCCAGAAATAGGAGTGCAGTCAGCCAAAACACATCCTGTGCATGCATGACCAAGCCAAACATATAATAGCGACGTGAGGGAATATCAAACATCACGGCTTGATCTGGCCCTATCACACGCTCCCAACGAATCCACGGCAGGATAAAGAACACCGCATAGGCCAGCACCATGATGCCCGTTTTTAAATTACGGAAGCGCCCTTGGATCGAACGGGGCTGAATGACGTTCTTTGGCTGAATGACTTGCACATTGCTCATAACGGCTTTGGATCTCAAATTAGAATGGTCGGGCATACTACCTGAAAGGAGACATTTTACCTTGAGGGAGATCAAGAGGGAATAGGAATTTTAGAGAATGCTAATAAAGTATTTTTACATAAATATCCCTTTAATAGGGTCAAAACTAAACGTTTTATGCCAAGTTATTCGCGACAACAACTCCGCCTACTAGGCGCTTACCGATGAAAGCGCTAACATAGCGCCCTCTTGTCACAAGCCATGGTGTGCTAACCCCGATGAATGCTTTGGAATGGCGTGTTGCCTTTTCACTTGCGGCTGTTTATGCCGTGCGAATGCTGGGTTTATTTATGATTTTACCAGTGTTTGCGCTTTATGCTCACACTTTACCGGGATCGACTGATTTACTTGCAGGGATCGCTATTGGCATTTACGGATTAACTCAAGCGATGTTCCAGATTCCGTTGGGCATTGCCTCTGATCGTATTGGCCGCAAGCCAGTCATTATCGGTGGCCTCTTAGTCTTTGCCTTAGGGAGCATGATTGCTGCTCTGTCAGACTCGATCGAACTGATTATTGTTGGGCGTACCTTACAAGGCATGGGGGCGGTTGCCGCCGCAACCATGGCTTTAGCCGCTGATTTGACCCGCGAAGAAAACCGCTCTCGCGTCATGGCTTTTATTGGCATGACGATTGGCTTCTCCTTTATGGCCGCGATTATTTTAGGGCCCATCCTTTACACACATGCAGGGATGTCAGGCATTTTCTGGTTTACCTTCGGCTTAGCACTTTCAGGGATACTGTTAATCCTATTTGCTGTACCGACTCCACTCCATATTCGTGCCCATCGTGATGCAGGGATTATCAGTGATTACCTGCTAAAAGCTCTGAAAAATCCTGCCCTATTACGCATGAATGCGGGGGTATTTGCTTTACATTTAGTCATGACGGCCAATTTCCTAGTCATTCCTAGTTTATTTAAAGACGAACTTGGTTTAGCAACGCTGAATCATTGGCAAGTATATTTGCCCGTATTTTTAGTGGCTTTTATTGGGTCTATTCCTTTAATTATTGTGGCTGAAAAGCGTCATAAAATTAAACCCATGCTGTTGGGCGCAATTGCCCTATTAGTCGTTGCAGAAATTTTCCTAGCTTTGGGTTATGGCTCTAGCTACTCACTCTTAGCTGCCTTTTCCTTATTCTTCCTCGGCTTCAACTTTTTGGAAGCGATTCAACCCTCTCTAGTCGCTAAATACTCCACTGTTGAAACCAAAGGTACGGCGATGGGGATTTATAACAGCACGCAGTTTTTAGGGATTTTTGTTGGGGGTGTACTAGGCGGCTGGGTCAATCAACAGTGGCATGCGGCTGGGGTATTCTGGTTCAGTGCTTTAGTAGCAGCAATTTGGTTAATCATCACGCCAAAGCTACCCGCTCCAAGCTTCTATACGAGTCGAGTCGTGCGCTTCACGGCTACTGTTACAGACTGGGAATCAATGTATCAGGCACTGCAAAAAGTGCGCGGTATTTACGAAGTAGCGATTGTCGCTGAGGAGCAAGTTGCTTATCTGAAAGTGGATAAAAAAGAACTCGACGAACAGGGGCTTCGTGCAATTTTAGGGGCAGCCGCGTAAAATTAGCCGTCATACCTCAAGAAAGGACAGAACATGGCACGCGGAATTAATAAAGTTATTTTGGTGGGCACGCTTGGACGCGACCCAGAAACCAAATACATGCCAAGCGGTGGCGCAATCACAAATGTCAGCATCGCTACCAGTGAACAATGGAAAGATAAAAACTCCGGCGAGCGCCAAGAACGCACAGAATGGCATCGAGTGGTTTTTTACAACAAACTAGCGGAAATTGCTGGTCAATATCTACGCAAAGGCCAGCAGGTTTATGTGGAAGGCCGCTTACAAACCCGTAAGTGGCAAGGTCAAGACGGTCAAGACCGTTACACTACTGAAATCATTGCCGACGAAATGCAAATGCTTGGCGGACGCGCGGAAGGTGGTAGTGCAGGTGAATTTAATGCTCCACCTGTATCGGCTACCAATAGCAGTTCAGGCAATTATGGTAGTGGTCGTCCCTCTACGCCACCAGCTAACACTAATTCAGCTCCAGCAGGTCGCAATGACTTTGAAGACTTTGATGATGATATTCCGTTCTAAAGAAATGGCTATCAATTAGAACTTCTAAAGCCTAGTTTTAAACTAGGCTTTTCGAGTGTACTTAACGCAAAAACTGTTTCAAGACTTCTCTAAACTCAGGCGTATTCGCTTGCCCCAACCACTCAAAGGCCACCATTTCTCGACTCACGATTTCAGCACCATTTTGGCGCATCCGCTCTAAAGCTAGGATTTTATCTCTTGGCTTACGCGAGCCTACCGCATCTTCCACGACAAATACTTGTAAGCGTTGGGCGAGTAAATCCAGCACCGTTTGCTGCACACAAACATGCGCTTCTGTACCCACTACCACCCACTGTTGATGGTGTGCATTCGCGTGTTTGAGTAGCTTGCCCTCTGTGACTGCTGAGAAATGAATTTTTTCAATGATAGTGCTGTCGTCGGACAAACGCGCCCTTAAATTGGCTTCAGTGAAGCCTAAACCTTGCGGATATTGCTCCGTTGCTAGTACGGATATGTTTAAATTTTTTGCCACATCGACTAACCAAGTGGCATTTGCCAATACCACCTCACCCTCACAAATTGCTGGCAAGAGGCGAGTTTGTAGATCAACGACCAACAAGACTGAATCTAGAGCTTGAATACGCATACTGGGCTTTTCTCCCGAATTTAGACTGAGTTTGCAGGCCAGTTTAGACACTAATTAAGGCGATTACAGCCGCTAATGAGACATTGATCTATAATTAGGCTCGCATAGCAGCCTTGAGTTAATAGATATTCTAGGCTTATCTGGGTACACTCACGCCCTAATAACTGAAAGCATCGTTAGTTTTACTGGCTCAGTCTTAGCCGTAGAGGACGCTATGGATTTCCAACAATATATCCGCAAACTTAGTGAGCATCAGCCGTTTAGTCAGGCTGAAATGACTGATGCTATGCGCATTATTATGACCGGCCATGCTACACCTGCACAGGTGGGGGCTTTTCTGATGGGTTTACGCTTGCGCGGTGAAACGGTTGAAGAAATTACCGCAGCCGCCAGTGTCATGCGTGAATTAGCCACCCCAGTCAAGATAAGTCGAGATTATCTCGTGGACACTTGTGGTACGGGCGGCGACTCCTCCGGTACGTTTAATATTTCGACCGCAAGTGCTTTTGTGGCTGCTGCTGCGGGTGCTCGTGTGGCTAAGCATGGCAATCGTTCGGTGTCGAGTAAATCAGGTAGTGCGGATGTACTGGAAACGGCAGGCATTAATTTAGAACTGAATGCGGAACAGGTCACAGCTTGTATTAATGAAGTGGGTGTGGGTTTTTTATTCGCACAAAAACATCATAATGCCATGAAGCATGCGATTGGCCCACGCCGTGAATTAGGAATTCGCACGATATTTAATCTACTCGGTCCACTCACCAATCCTGCAGGTGCACCCAATCAGGTCTTAGGCGTTTTCGCTAAAGAATGGGTACGTCCAGTGGCTGAGGTTCTGCAAAAACTGGGGAGTCGGCATGTACTGGTAGTGCATTCATCAGATGGTTTAGACGAAATCAGTATCGCTGCACCGACTTATATCGCTGAAATGAAAAATGGCGAAGTCAGTGAATACACACTTACACCTGAAGATGTCGGTTTACCTACCGCTGCTTTAGATGAATTAAAGGTTGCGACCGCAGCTGAGAGTTTAGCTATGATTCGCCGTGCTTTGAGTAACCAGTCCAGTGTTGCGAGTGATATTGTGGCTTTAAATGCAGGCGCTGCTATTTATGTAGCCGGTTTAGCTAGTAGCCATGCAGAAGGTGTCAAACAAGCTCAAACTGTGATGGCGGATGGCAGTGCATTAGCGCGCTTGCAGCAGCTCGCCCATTTTAGCCAGCAATTTCAGCCTATTTAAAGAAGGAACTTAGGATGAGTCAAACCGATATTTTACAAAAAATCCTTCAGACCAAACAACAGGAAGTAGCCGAGCGCTCTGTACGACTTAGCCTTGCTCAACTTAAAGAATTAGCGACCACGGCTGATCCCGTACGCGGTTTTCTAGGCGCTATGCAAGCTAAGCTTCAAGCAAAGCAGGCTGCAGTGATTGCTGAAATCAAAAAAGCCTCACCCAGTAAAGGGGTGATTCGTGCAGACTTCGACCCACCCGCCATTGCGCAAAGCTATGCACAAGCAGGGGCAGCCTGTTTATCGGTCTTAACCGATACGCACTATTTTCAGGGCCATGAAGATTATTTAAAAGCGGCACGCGCTGCTTGTACGCTCCCAGTGATTCGGAAGGATTTTATAATTGATTCTTACCAAATTTATGAAGCACGTGCGATTGGGGCTGATTGTATTCTCTTGATTGTCTCAGCCTTGAATGATCAGCAATTAAATGAACTGTATGCGCTTGCCACTGAACTGGGTATGGATGTACTTATTGAAGTGCATGACCGTGCTGAACTGCTACGTACCCTGCCCTTAAATGCGCCACTGATTGGGATTAATAATCGCAATTTGCGCACTTTTGTGACCTCATTGCATACCACTTTAGATTTACTCGCTGATGTACCCGCAAACACTTTATTAGTGACTGAAAGCGGCATTCATACTCAAGCTGATGTGCAACTTATGCGTGAGCATCAAGTGCATGCTTTCCTAGTTGGTGAGGCTTTTATGCGCGCGCCTGATCCGGGTGCTGAATTGGCACAATTATTTTTTCATCCGGTTCAACACTAACCGCTTTATTAGACAATAACTCAAGGCTGCTAGCATGTTAACGCATCCACAATTTGATCCTGTTGCTCTCAGTATTGGCCCGCTGAAAATTCATTGGTATGGGCTAATGTATGTAATTGGCTTTTTGGGCTTTTTAATGCTTGGTAAACAACGCGCCCGCCAACCGGGTAGCTTATTCAAGCCTGACCAAGTCGACGACATGATGTTTTGGGGTGCGCTTGGTGTCGTACTCGGTGGGCGTGTGGGTTATATGTTCTTTTATAACTTCAAGTCGTTCTTAAGCGATCCACTTTCCTTCTTCCAAGTTTGGGATGGGGGTATGAGCTTTCATGGTGGTTTACTGGGTGTAACCTTGGTGATGTTTTTACTCGCCCGCAAATGGAAGATTAACGTACTGAGCCTAGCTGACTTTGTTGCCCCGCTGATTCCGATTGGTTTAGGTGCAGGGCGCATTGGCAACTTCATTAATGGTGAATTATGGGGTCGCACCACTGACGTGTCTTGGGGCATGGTTTTTCCTCAAGCGGACTCGCTGCCGCGTCATCCCTCACAACTTTATCAAGCCTTTTTTGAAGGTTTAGTGCTCTTTACAGTGCTATGGATTTTTATCCGTCAGCCTCGCCCTACCGGTGCGGTCACTGGCTTATTTTTAGCACTATATGGGTCATTCCGCTTCTTTACAGAATTTTTCCGTGAGCCAGATATTCAACTAAAGTTCGTGGCTTTTGATTGGCTCACTCAAGGCCAACTGCTGAGTATTCCAATGATTTTAGCGGGTTTAGGCTTAATAGTTTGGGCTTACAAACAGCGCGCTTAAGGTAGTTTAACCCTCTGTCGCTTGTAGCGGGGTTGTTAAAATTAGTTGGTAAAAGGCCAAATCTAACCAGCGCTCAAACTTAAAACCAGCTTGTTGAATAGTTCCTGCATGCAAAAAACCTAAACTTGCATGCAGGGCAATACTCGCTGCATTCTGCGCATCAATCCCAGCGATTAATAGATGATAATTTTGTGCCTCAGCCTCCTGAATCAGTGCTTGCAATAAACGTTTTCCTAAGCCTTGACCACGCTGTTCAGGATGCACATAGATCGAATGCTCGACACTGTATTTATACGCAGGATACGGGCGAAAACTGCCATAGCTCGCGAAGGCTAACAACTTGCCATCTTGTTCTAAACCTATCACTGGAAAATGCCCAAGTCTCTTCGCTTCAAACCACTGCTGCATAAAACTGAGCGTGCGGGGCTGATACTCATATAAGGCAGTTGAATGAGTAATGACATGGTTAAAAATTTCCAGAATGCTGACTGCATGTAGCTCATAGTTACAGCGAATTAATTCAGGCATGGTAAGGAATCCGATAAAAGGCCGTGAAAATGCTCACGTATTAAACAAAACTGTCATGCAAATCGTTTAAGATGTACTAAACTCTTGGCATGAATTGACAGAGGATGGCCTTCAAGCCGGAACGTGAAGGTGGAGGAGATTTCTACCAGAATAAACGTTGGAGGGTCATTCTCTGTCAGTTTCTCTCTAACTGCTCTCTTTAAGCTTTTGGTGGATTAAAGCAAGCCATTAACTCAGCTAATAAGCGTGATACTTCACCTGTCATCAAGGTAAATTCAATATCTTTACGCTCTTCATAAGACTGCGGATCTTGCTCGTTCAACTGCTCATCAAAGACATCCAAAAATTTCAGACGTTTAATCTGCAAACTCTCAGTCAAGACAAAACTTAAACGCTGATCCCAAGTCAACATCAACTTAGAGACCAATTTACCACTGGCGAGGTTTGACTTAACTTCTTCAGTGAGCAACTCATGCTTTTTGAATACAGCGACACTTTGATCATCACCTTGGCTACGCAACTCACATTCTTCACCCAGTTCAAATTTGGGCGGTAACACACCTTCAGTGAGCCAATGGGTCATTAAGAACGTCGGGCTATTACTCGTTTCTGGAGCCACAATTGGCAGGCCATCCATCGATTTACGCAGCAAGGCAGTTAAACGCTCTGCTTGAGTCGCTGAAGCGGTATTCACCACTAGCCATAGCCCATTCGGGTCAATCCAAGCATCTAGTTGACGAGTGCGGGTAAAGGCTTGAGGGAGTAATTCAAATTCGATTTGCTCACGCATATCCTTCTTTTCACGGCTGCTGAGCTTACGATTTTCTTTTTCTTGCAGTTCACTGACACGCTCGTCTAACTCCTCTTTGACCACAGCAGAGGGCAACATGCGTTCTTGATGTGCCATACTAATCCAGATATAGCCATTGGCCGCATGCACCAAAGATGCAGATTGCTTACCCAAAGGCGCGACCCAACCACTGCTTTCGCGTTGGTCTTTTAAACAAGGAATAAAAGATCGGACTGTTAATTGCTCATGCAAAGCTTCTGCCGTTAAGGGAAAAACTTGCTGCAGTTTATAGAGATAGAGATTTTTGAACCACATGTCCTTTGCACTCACGCCGCTATCAAGGCGGCGATTATGCAGGAAAGCTTAGGCTCAAACAAATGGAACTGCACCGAATCCTGACCAAGGATTATTCACCCCAAACCAGCGGCTAGCTAAGGTACCGTACACTGCACGGAAATCGGTGGTCATATAGAGGTTACCATCGCCATCTAAATCTTTTAGCCGCGGATTCTCCCCAAATACGCGTCCACCAGAGACACGCCCGCCCATGACTAATTGTACCGAAGCTGTACCATGATCAGTGCCACCACCACGGTTTTCTTGCACACGGCGTCCAAACTCAGAGTAGGTCATAACAATCACATCATCCCAGCGCCCATGCTGCTTCATGGTTTCGCCGAAAGAATTGAGAGCCGCAGCCAATTCAAATAGCAGATTATTATGCACATTGATCTGGTTGGCATGCGTGTCATAGCCACTATGCTCGACTTTATACACGGCCGTATCGACATTATTTAAAATCATCTGCGCAACTGATTCTAGTTTACGACCTAATACACTTGTTGAAAAACCAGCCAAATGTTGCGGATTGGACATTTTTTCTCTTAATTGCTTACCAGCATCATGTAATTGATGTTGAATATTTACCACATGCCTTAAAGCTGGACTACCACGATCAGTCGGCTGAATGTCCTCAACCAAATCAACTTGACTCAAAAACACTTGGGGACTTTGCATCGCAATTGTATGACAATCTTTGCCCGCCATAGGGCCTAAGCCTTCGCCGAGGATAATACCGTGTAAACCTTGCTTATATTGGGGTAAAACTTGGGCTAACCAACCGATTTCTGAATGCTCGAAAGCACTCGTGGCTGTCTCCCAAATATCGCTAGAACGAAAATGAGATAAGACACCATGCGGATAGCCAACGCCCTGAATCCAAGCTAAATCACCCTCTTCCCACCAACGGCGCAAACTGGTCATGTAAGGATTAACTGACATGCCATTATCCAATGGAAATTCTTTTAACTTATGCTCAGGAACTTTGGCAAGAGAACGGTATTTGGCATACTGTGAATAATCACGTTGTGGAACAAGGGTATTTAAACCATCATTGCCACCTGCCAATTTAATCAGCACAACCGCTTTCTGACGCTTGGAACTGGAAACTAATTTTTCGCTGGCTTCAGTCTTATTTTTTGTTTTACGCTCTGCTGCCCAAGCCAGCTCTGGCAACAGTCCAGCTGCAGGCAACGCGCCCGCTAGCTTCAAAAAACCACGTCTATTCATAAAACCCCTCAAAACCTCATTTTACACAAGTGCCCACTTATTATTTTTTATCAAGCACTACCCACAGACTCAAACGTATCATCAAGAAACTTGGAAAGCCGGGTCAAGCATTAGTGCATTGGCTAAGCGTCGATTTCCAGGAATATCGGGTAATTTATTAACGGGTGGTACGGCCAGCATCCACTCCAGCATTTCTTGCTGATTTTTTGGCGGTAAGCGTAAACCAGTATCAACTCGGCGATTTAAATTACCCCGTGAAACTTTGGACAAATAAGAAGCACGTACTAATAAAGTTTGTGTACTAATCCAATGCTCACCTCCTAGCCACCCACGCACATTCGGCGGATCAAATAACTGTTGTCCCATTAAACGGCATAGATTGACCATTTCACCAATACTTTCGCGAGGATAATTGGCCATGCGCACTGTACCAATCAATAATTCCACGGGTGACTTTACTAAAGTACCACGACTACTTGACTCCCAGAATTGGGGACTATTAAAAACTGCGCGCAACAAAGCTTTAATATCATAATCCGCACGGCGAAATTGAGCTGCTAAGGACTGTACTGTAAGTTTATCTGGGCGATTACCACTGACAAACTGCTGCCATACCCTTTCAACTAAGCGCTCTGAGGTTTTTGGATGCTCAACAAGCATATCAATTAACTCATCACCACTAAAAGCGCGTGTCCGACCTAAGACGGTAACCGGACTGCCATCATGTTGATCCGCATTGAAAACATAATTACCGCTTTGGTCAACGCCCCAACCAGTAAATACCTTTGCTACCGCTTTTACATCCGCTTGTCCGTATTCGCTCGAACCTACGGTAAAAAGCTCCAATAATTCTCTAGCAAAGTTTTCGTTCGGGCGTCCCTTAACATTCTCATAGCCATCTAGGTAAACCAACATCGCTGGATCACGGGCGACTGCCTTAAGCAAGTTACGGAAATTACCCAAAGCATGCTGACGTAACATCAGATTTTGCTTATGTAGTAAACTAGGTTGTAAGGTTTTTTGAATCGAAGAAGGGAAATAATTATGCCAAAACAAGGTCATACGCTCAATAAATGGCGACGAACTTAGTAGCATTTGTGCAATCCACCAACCCTGTAAGTGTTTACCTTCGGTTTGTGCGATTGACCAAGCATCTTTACGACCTTCAGCGCTAATATCGCGCATTGGCTCCAACTTGTGCCACGGAGTAAACGCGGGAGCGGGTCTAATTGGTGCAGGCGCAGGATTTAAGACGACTTCAACCGCCTTTTCCCGAGTTAACCCCTCCAATTTTTTAACGCTATCCCACTCTACACCTAGCCCTGTGCGGGACACAAGATGACGAGCCTCACTGAATGTGAGCATGTTCATAGGCAACCATCATCAGCAACAGTAGAAATTAAGCCCATTAAGAATAACACTATTCTTTTACACGAAACTGTTTAAATATTAACCATTTCGTGCAAAATACAGTCGAAAAACTTATTGAAGCCCCGTTTTTTTAAAAATGTATAAAAATCAATCTATTTACGAACATTAACTACGGCTTTAAGTCTAGCTAAAGCCGTACTAGCTTGTTATTTTTAGCGACTAACGGACTTTGCTTTTAATTTATGCTACCTATATTATTTTTAACTGCATTCGCCAGTTGGTGCACTGCCATTGCATAGTAATTGCTGTGATTATAGCGGGTAATCACGTAAAAGTTGTTGTAACCAATCCAAGGCTCCTTGTAGCCACCTGGTACGGTGGATAAGGCCAACAAATGGGTTCTTGAGGTATTACTCCAGCGACCATGCTTTGGAGCGACTCCAATTTGTGCTAATTGTCCTGGAGAATACTTAACTTTAAAACCATCTGGAACCCGCGCATAATCATTAGAAGAAACATCCGCAGGCACTGCTACCTCTTGCCCGTTACGCCAGCCATGTTGAGCAAAATAATTAGCAATACTGCCAATAGCATCCACCGGATTCCATAAGTCTTTTACACCATCACCATCAAAATCAACAGCATAACCATGGAAACTGCTAGGCATAAATTGCCCATAACCCATCGCCCCTGCATAAGACCCTTTAGGTGCTAAAGGATCCATCCGTTCAGTACGAGTCATCAACATATAATCGGCTAATTCTTCAAAGAAAAAATCGCTGCGGCGTTGATTGGTTAAAGCCGAAGTAGTGAGCGCATCAATCACACGGTGCTTGCCTAAAATACGCCCCCAACGTGTTTCAACACCCATAATCCCAATAATATACTCCGGATCAACCCCATATTGTTGGTGTGCCCTCTGTAAATGCCCCGCATATTGACGCCAGAATTGTGTACCCTTTTGAATATTGGCTGGAGTTACAAATTTAGAACGATAACTATACCAACCACCAGGGCTACTAGCAGATGCAGGACTGGCCCAAAGCCTTGCTACTTCGTCGCGATTACGTACTTGTGAAAAAACACCCAATAAATAATTACGGTTAAACCCACGAGCTGACATTTGCTCAATGAATGACAGTAAACGTGGATCACCTGCAAAATCGCCCGTCAAGGAAGTCGCATAGTAATTACCTACTCCCTTACCGCCATAAGTGACAGATACAGGGCCTGAGCCTTGCTGAGTTTTGGCATAAGCTGGTTGCTGATGTGTATGTTTACGCGGTTGCCTTTGTGTTTGTGCACGTTGTTGCTTCTGAGCTTGTTGCCGATCCCATTCTTGCTGACGCAGTTGACGTAATTGCGCCAAACGTTGCTGAGCCGCCGAGACTTTTTTCGGTTGACTACTAGCAGTTGATTGAGTTGGACGAGCAGGTGCACGTACCACCGTTGGTTGTTCAGTTGTTTGCTTAGGGGCGGTGCTATCCACACTGACTGTCTCATTTGCGTTTTGTGGTGTTGCTGTACAGCCACTTAAAACTCCAAAACAACTGGTCAACATGACGCCACCTAACCATAAACGACCTGCTTTCATCCACTACTCCTTTATTGATTTAATTCATTGTCAATGCGTGCTCTTCTGTGAAGCACTGGCTAAATTTAGTTAGTAAAATTCATAAAATTAGGAACCTCTTCCGCCACTGGTGGCATTTGATTAGCGACTGCATCCCCGACCGTCACTGGATCAGGTGAGCTAAAAGAAGGAAAACGCCAACCACCGGGCATATAGCCCAAATCATGCGGCGCATTAATCATTTTATCCCACATATCCGAAGTCTGATCAGTATAAAAATCAGGCCAAATATAGCGCGTATCACCCCAAGATTTAGTTTCTTTTTTTACTTGTGGAGCTGGGGCAGGTTTCGGACCTGGCATAGCAGGTTGACTCGAATTATAAGGACTGGTGTAAGTGTAACTAGGGGTAGCAGTAGGCATCGAATTTATATAAGGTGTTCTTACTGGTGCATTATTGGGATAAACTGCATAGGGTACTGGCAACGACTGTACATAGTAGGGATTCTGCATCGTATAAGGATACATTGTATAATTTGGCGAGAATGGATAATAAGCGCTGTTAGGAGCCAATGTAGGATAAGCAGGTGTTGGACTCATAGGAAAACTGTAGTTGCCCTGAGCGAAAGCACTGCTAGCTAAGCTAAACAGCAACAGCCCTAAATTAATTTTGTGCATGGTATGGAATTCCTCGATAAATGGCTATTAACAGCATAACAGAGGTAATAAACTGTAAGCTTAGCTATTACCCGCCCTTAAGTATTACTTTTTAAGAAAAAACCGCAGCCTAAGTTAAAAATTATTAATTATTTGGACAGATCACTATCCTATGGTTAATAAACCGGACAGGAACCCAACAGATACATTAGCGGAATTAGTATAACGATCTTTTACCAAAACACTATTCGCAAATAGCGCGCATTGCCCATTAGTGCTCATCCTATCAATTGGTATTGATTAGCTCAAAGCTAGTTTGATTAAACCAAATCCATTTATAATAGACCATTAATCATTTTCATCTAGTTCCGCATTCCAGCCTAATGCACGCGCTTTTGCCATAGCATGCGCGTGAATTTTTTCATGGCGTTGCTGCAACTCTGGTGGTAGGCGACTGGGTAAATGCCCGTACTTTGACCATTCTGCATGAACTTTTTCGTATAGGTTTTGTAACATTCCCGCGTTCCAGCCTGCACATTGCTCGGTTTCGGGTAGTATACCAAAAATCCACGCATCACGAATCAGCGTTCCTACTGGACTCATACCAAATTGTGCATCACTTTGTAAACCTGCGTATTGTCCGCTCATGGTGTTCCTGCGTTGAGTTTATTTAGTGAGACTAGCGAATAGCAAGGGCAATTGCTCCGGCAAGCGCTCTACCTGATCTACAATGGTGTAGTGGTTTTGCCCGAAGATACGTTTGACGTATTCGTCAGCATTGCGATCTAAAGTCAGGCAGTACGATAACACACCTTTGCTATACAGCTCTTCTACCGCTTTTTTAGTATCGAAACGTAGATGTTGTGGATCACGCTCATCAATATCGGCGGGTTCACCATCCGTGACCACCAGTAATAATTTTTTACGCTCGGGTTGCTTGAGCAGATGCTGCGCAGCATGGCGCATGGCCGCCCCCATACGAGTAGAAAGTTGCCCGCTCATTCCTGCCAAGCGTGCTTTGGTATCGTCGTTGAAATGATCTTTGAAGTCCTTGAAACGGAAATACTGCACATCATGACGACCATCCGAGGCAAAACCATGAATAGCGAATGGATCACCGATACCATGAATGGCGGTCGCGACCAAAGTGGCCGCTTCACGGGTTAACTCCAATACAGTCTTGTCGGAATCGCCCATTTTCTCATTCGTGGATTGCGATAAATCCAACAAAATCACTACGGCTAAGTCACGATTTTTAAGCACATTGCGCATAGTAATGCGAGTATCGGGTTGCATTCCCATGCGAATATCCACCATAGCATCAATAGCAGCATTTAGATCGATTTCATCGCCATCTTGCAGACCGCGCAGCCGTTGCACACCTGCTGGTTGTAGCAGATCAATAAGCTGTTTGATGCGAAACGCAATCGGACGATATTCAACTAGAATTTTGTCAATGCTTGCTGGATCAGCTTTCTTTGGGCGGCGTTCATAGAGCGTCACCCAATCAGGGCGGTACAGTTGTACTTGATAATCCCATTCTTGATAATGAAACGGGTCAGAGATAGGTTCCTTACCCCACATCTGATTGTAGCTGACCCCCTTATCCTCGTATGGGAAAAACTCAGTTGCACAAGTCCAAACTTCCTGCGCATCATCACCCGCCAGCTCACAATCGACCTCATTCGCCATTTCTATCGCGGAAACATATTTGCGTACCTGTCGTTGGCTAGTGGGCAAGTATTCAGCGCCATGTTCCCACGCAAATTCAGCATATTCCCAAACGAAACGGTTGTCATCCCGATAAGGGATACGGATATTTTCCAAAATCCGTAAGGAGGGTACATCGCGACGGTTGGCAAAAATATTAAATAACTCCAAGCCAATATGCCAAGCGAACATCCCATTCATCCTATTGCTTTCAATTTGGCTGTGAAATTTTTCTACTACTGTATCAAGGGCAAGGTCGCCGGTTTTATGACTAGACTCCAACAATGCAAAAGCAGTTTTTTCCAGCATTAGCAGGGTCGGATGTTCGGGTTGATCGCTGTATGTGATGCTTAAAAGCTTAACCCATAACGTCTTTAAACCGGGAAAGGCTGTTACCGCGTTATATTCAACTCTTGCATCTTCCGCCATCCCGATGAAAAACATTTGGGCAGGGGAAAGTTCCTGCCTATTAATGGCAGCTCGGGTATACATAATATGTGCTGCAAGATGGGCAGCGATAGCACGGAATAACTCCATCCCGCTAATACCCTGAATCTCATCTACAGCATCTGGCAAATGCAAGACCTGTGCTTGAATATAGGGGTGAAAGCCCCCTGCATCTGATGCAACTGGGCGTAAGAAGAAATCGCGTCCCCACAAAGCTCGCAGATAGAAATTGAGCTTACGCTGTACATCAATGAATAAAATGCCACGCCGCTCTTTCTGGATCATCGCTAGTGAATCTTGCGTTTCCAGATTAAAATATTTATGCAAGTTATTCAGGTCGCGGCGATAGGCCTCCGCACCAAACAAGGCCCAACGTCGCAAACCACCCAGCGTCAGTTTGCCAAGTAATTCATCAATATGATTGAGCATTGGACGTAAGCCACGCGGTGCTTTTGCTGAAATTTGGTGCAGCAATTGCAGGTAGGCTCGTACCAGTTGAGCATCTCCCAAACGCCTTGCAGCGGTTGGTAAACTGGCAAATACTAGAGCCACGACTTCACCAGAGACCATCGAAGCCAATTTCATAGCTGAAGTTAAGGCATCACGGATAATATCATCCCCACACTCCTTGACCACTGCGGGCATGTTTTCCAGATAGCTGAATACCAAATCGCTACCACGCCCGAGATTACACAGGCCTTTTCCACCTTCCATATAATCACTTAAGCCAGCAGGCGACATCATACGCGCAGCTTCGTGAAAAATAGAGTCAAGGGTTGCCAAACGTTCTGGGGCAGCTTTAGCTAGACAAACACGATAGGCTTCGAGGTTAAGGGTCATGGCATCACCTTGTTACTAGCTAAAGAATGTATTCACTGCTGCGTCAAGTGTATCTCGCATGTCTGGATCATCTGTCAGTGGACATACCAAGGTCATGGAGCAAGCTGCCAGCGGATTGACCCCTTTGCTTATCAATTGGCCTGCGTAGACTAGTAAGCGCGTTGAAATCCCCTCATCTAAACCATGTCCTTTGAGATTGCGCGCACGGTGGGCAATCTGTACCAGTTTTTCTGCAGTCTTACTATCAACACCCGTCTCACGCGCTACAATTTCAGTTTCAATCGCGGCGGCTGGATAATCAAAATCGAGTGCAGCAAAACGCTGTTTCGTAGATTGCTTTAAATCTTTCATTAAGCTTTGGTAACCCGGGTTATAGGAGATCACCAATTGAAAATCAGGGTGTGCTTCAACCATTTCCCCTTTTTTATCCAGCGGTAACTGGCGACGATGGTCAGTGAGTGGGTGAATCACGACTGTAGTATCTTGGCGAGCCTCCACTACTTCATCAAGGTAGCAAATTGCTCCTATACGAGCAGCTAATGTCAGGGGGCCGTCCTGCCATTTTGTACCATCTTTGTCCAGCAAGAAACGCCCCACTAAATCAGAAGCCGTCATATCTTCGTTACAGGCGACGGTAATTAGGGGACGGCCAAGCCTGTAAGCCATGTATTCGACAAAACGCGATTTGCCACAACCGGTTGGCCCCTTAAGCATGATGGGCATGCGCGCACTATAAGCCGCCTCATACAATTCGATCTCATTGGCGACCGGACGGTAAAACGGTTTATGTTTAACAGTGTACTGTTCGATGTTAGATGACATGAGAATGTCCTGTAGCAAGCCAAATGAAAAACCCCTGTCGTTGCCGGACAGGGGTTTTAGTATCCGGTTTTACCGGGTTAAGGCAAGGATGAACCCTTACATTTTACCCCGGTAGATAACCATGGATGCACCTTGTGATTGTGCGAAGTTGTCATAGCCAATCAAACGTACATGATGGTTTGGATTAGCTTTATGGCAGGCTTCAGCTTCAGCTAGAATCGCATCCACGTCAGTAGAACCAAACATAGGCAGTTTCCACATATACCAATAATGGTCGAAAGCATTTTCTACTTCGGTATGTTCAATCGCTGGATTCCAGCCCTTATTAACAATGTACTGTACCTGCTTACGGATTTGCTCATCCGTCATGGCAGGTAAGTACGAAAAGGTTTCAAATTTGCGGCTTGCCGGATCAGACAGGCGGCTTTTGTAATCTTGCATTTCACTCATGGTATCAACTCCAGAAAATTACTTGTGGGCTATGTCCAGCTTGTCAACAGTATCGAACTCGAACTTGATCTCTTTCCATGTTTCCATAGCGATTTTCAGTTCTGGGCTGGACGCGGCGGCACGTGTTAATACATCCTTGCCTTCTTTTTCGATAGCAATACCTTGGTTACGTGCTTCTACGCAGGCTTCTAAAGCAACACGGTTAGCCGCCGCACCGGCTGCATTCCCCCATGGATGCCCCAGTGTACCCCCCCCGAATTGCAGAACTGAGTTATCACCGAAGATAGTGACTAAAGCTGGCATATGCCATACGTGGATACCACCAGATGCGACAGCAAATGCACCAGGCATAGAACCCCAATCCTGATCGAAGAAAATACCGCGTGAGCGATCTTCCTTGATATAGCTGTCACGTAACAAGTCAATCCAGCCCAAGGTAGAGGCACGATCACCTTCAAGCTTGCCGACAACAGTCCCCGTATGCAGATGGTCACCACCTGATAAACGCAATATCTTAGTTAACACACGGAAGTGGATACCGTGGTGTGGGTTACGGTCAAGTACCGCGTGCATCGCACGGTGGATGTGCAACAACAAACCATTGTCGCGACACCAATTTGCTAGGCCTGTATTCGCGGTCAGACCACCAGTCAGATAGTCGTGCATAATGATGGGTGCACCGATGTCCTTAGCATATTCGGCACGCTTGTACATTTCTTCTGGAGTGGGTGCTGTCACGTTCAGATAGTGACCTTTGCGCTCACCCGTTTCGCGTTCAGCTTTCTCGATAGCTTCCATGACGAAATCAAAACGCTGCCTCCAGCGCATGAATGGCTGACTATTGACGTTTTCATCGTCTTTGGTGAAGTCCAGACCACCTCGTAAGCATTCGTAAACTGCACGACCGTAGTTTTTACCGGACAGACCTAACTTTGGTTTGATGGTACATCCGAGTAATGGACGACCATATTTATTCATAATGTCACGCTCGACCTCGATACCCTGAGGTGGGCCACCGCAAGTTTTGACATAAGCAATCGGGAAGCGTACATCTTCCAAACGCAAGGCGCGGAGTGCCTTAAAGCCAAATACATTCCCGACTAGAGAGGTCAAAACGTTTACAACAGAACCCTCTTCAAACAAGTCGATAGGGTAAGCCACAAACGCATAGAAGCAGGTGTCATCACCGGGGACGTCTTCAATGGCATAAGCACGACCTTTGTAATAATCCAGATCAGTTAACAGATCCGTCCATACTGTAGTCCACGTACCAGTAGAAGATTCTGCAGCAACCGCAGCGGCAACTTCTTCACGCGATACACCCGGTTGGGGAGTAACTTTGAAGCAAGCCAAGATATCAGTATCTTGTGGAACATACTCTGGAGTCCAATAGGTCTCGCGGTATTCTTTTACACCCGCGTTATAAGTTTTAACTGCCATGAAAGCCTCTCTAGCGAGATTAGTTAGGAAAATTTAGTTTACATAGCAAGCAAGCTTGCTCGAATCTTCCTAGTATTACAAAATGCTTATATAATTAAAACTCAATAATTGAATTAATAAACATAAGCAATGCTTATAGTTAAGGTGAACTTATGTCTTACTCCCTCAGTCAACTGCGAATTTTTGAAGCGGTAGCGCAGTATGAAAGCTACACACGAGCTGCTGAAAAGCTGTTTATGACACAGCCTGCCATTTCTATGAAAATTAAACAGATGGAAGAGGATAGCGGTCTTAGTTTGTTCGAGCGCCAAGGAAAAAAGATGTGCTTAACCGCGACTGGCCGTGAACTATTGCGCTATGCAAGCCGAGTACTACAAGCTCACAATGACATGTTAGGTGTTATGAAGGAATTAAAGGGTACTAAAGGCGGACATTTAATTATTTCAGTCGCAACGACAGCTAATTACTTTGTAGCACAGCTACTGGCGGAGTTTTCAAAAATTCATGACGATATTAATATTACCTTAGATGTTACTAATCGCCATCACTTACTTGACCAACTTGAAAACTATGAACCCGATATGGTTATTATGGGAGAACCTCCTAAAGGTTGTGGTTTACATTCACAACGACTGATGGAAAACCCATTAGTCGTCATCGCCACACCTACTCACCCTTTTGCACATACACCCCAATTACTTAGCTTAGAAACAGTGCTAGCTGAACGCTTTATTTTACGTGAAAAAGGTTCAGGTACACGTAGTGCCATTGAACGGCATATCCACAAATATAATACATCTTGTAAAAACACGATCGAGATGCGGAGCAATGAGACGATTAAACATGCTGTAGAAGCAGGCTTAGGGCTGGGTATTGTCTCATTACATACTATTCAACCAGAACTAGAAAGTGGGCGCTTAGTCATTTTAAATGTCGAGCATTTCCCGATCCGACGCTATTGGCATATAGTGATGCGTAAAAGTAAAAAGCTCTCCCCCATTGCACATGAATTTAGAAAATTTGTTCTGAAAGAAGCGCCCCGATTTATTCAGAAACCGCCCTCTGATTATGAAGCCTACTCTAAAAATAGCTTAGACTAGCGCAATCACAGCTCCTACTGACCAAAGATCTCAACAGACATGACGCACATTATAAATTAAACTTCCACACAATCGGTGCCAGCAAGCTGAATGTACTTACTTTAGAGAATATCCGAGCCATCTTTGATCTGAGTAGGTTGTTGCTAGAATCGCATCTTATTTTTTAGGTATAAAGCTTATGAATGAAACCAACCAAGCCCCTATTCCGCCCACCCCTAATGAATGTTGCGAAAGTGGTTGTGATCCTTGTGTTTGGGATATTTACTATGAAGATCTACGTAAGTGGCAGGAACAGCAGCAAGCGCAAGCAGAGGCCGACAAGGCAAGTAGTTCGAGTAGTTAATGTATTAAGTAGTTAAAATGCCGCACTTTGTCGCAAGCGGCATCAATAAATTGAGCATCGAACTATCGCTCTTCTTAGACTCCAGTGATAGTAGCGGCAAGACTTTAAGCACTTTGGATGACAATCACGCCCCGAATAGGGTATTGGCTGTGGTCATAGCTTAAGTACTTCTTTTGCAATCCTGCAAAGCGTGAATCCACTTCATCTGCAGAACATTTTTCATAATCAATACCTTGGCAACGCTGTACAATATATTGATCAGCTTGTGCCTCACTCACGAACTCGACTGCTCGTTTCCATAAACTACCTAGTAAGACAAAGTTTTTCATCGCTAAACTCACCTATTGTTATTTAAATCTATCTCCTTATATTGCTGCGTCGCAGCAATAATAAGCTAAGTTCAAATCCTCCCAAAAAATGCTGCACTGCAATAATAGACTCAGTGAACACCTGCTCAGTTCCAACAGATTTACTTAATTTTTAATTGGAGCCTATCCCTTCAGTCTAATAAGCGCACTCGCCAAGATTTGCTTTAATGGGGTCAAGCTCTTTACCACCAAGGCTCATTATGCGTCCTTCGCTGCTCAGTTCTGTATTAGATCAAGAATTTCTCGCTACTCTGCAAGGTAGCCATACCCCTGTCATGCTTTGGGGGCCACCCGGTGTCGGCAAATCACAGCTCGTGGCACAAGTGGGACAGCGGCATCATGTGCGGGTGATTGATATTCGTTTGTCGCAAATGGAACCTAGCGATTTACGCGGAATTCCGTTTCGTGAAGGAAATTTGGTGGAGTGGGCTATTCCCGCTATGTTACCCAATAAAGAACGCCACGGTGCACAGGGGATTTTATTTCTCGATGAAATTAACTCCGCTGTGCCGAGTGTCTCAGCGGCTGCCTATCAATTAATTCTAGATCGGCGCTTGGGTGACTATAGCGTGCCAGAGGGTTGGGCGATTTTTGCAGCGGGTAATCGTCAAGGTGATCGTGGTGTGACTTATACTATGCCTGCACCACTTGCGAATCGCTTTTCGCATTTTGAAGTGGAGCTAAATCTGGATGATTGGGTGGCTTGGGCTTACCAGCATCAGATCGATGAGCGCATTATTGGTTTTTTGCGCTTTCGACCTGAACTCTTAT
Organism: uncultured Thiothrix sp.; assembly: GCF_937873765.1. Classification (GTDB taxonomy): domain Bacteria; phylum Pseudomonadota; class Gammaproteobacteria; order Thiotrichales; family Thiotrichaceae; genus Thiolinea. The sequence continues at coordinate 85,821 of NZ_CALMZC010000050.1, forward strand.
TCAAATTCGATGCGGCGCATAACCCAGTAGCTTTCCCAAGCCCGCGTTCATGGGAATTCGCGCATCGTGCCTTGCAAAAGTTTGCTAGTTCTCCTCCACTGCTCTTAAACACGCTCCAAGCCTGTGTTGGCTCAGCAGCAGGCATTGAGTTAAAAGCTTTCGTGGATCATTTGCACCAAATGCCTGACTTGGATGCAATTTTACGTGGCGAAAACGTAAAAACACCCAAAGAAGTAGACTTACAATATGCTGTGGCCTCAGCCTTAGTGGGACGGGCGATTCGCTCCAAACATAGCCCTGATGCGCTACAAGTCTATGGTCATATTTTGAATTACGCCAAAGTCTTGCCCTTGCGCGAAATGGGTGTGATGTTGGTGTCGGATTTATTGCGGGCAGTAGGTGATCCAATGTTTAGCGTACCGGAATTTGCGCCTTGGGCGGAAAGCATTGGCGATGTGATGCTCTATGGCTGACTTATCCCCCCAAGCCGTTGAAGATAAGCTGGTTACAGCGCGTACCCGTTTAATTTTGGATAGACCGTTTTTAGGTGCGTTGGTGTTGCGTTTGCCGTTGCAAGTAGCGAATCCAGCTTGGTGTCCGACCACCGGAACCGATGCGCGCAAGTTTTATTATAATCCTGCTTATATTGCCGAATTGCGTGCCGATGAATTGCAATTTGTGTTGGCACATGAAGCCTTGCATTGTGCTTTGGGGCATTTTGCGCGGCGCCAGCATCGGGTAAAACATCGTTGGGATTTGGCCTGTGATTATGCGATTAATCCAATTTTGGTCGAGGAAGGTTTGAAAGCGCCGCCCGGCATGATCCTGCTCAAAGAATATGTGGGGCTGACCGCTGAGGAGATTTATCCCTGCATTGCCGACAATGACCACTCAGAAACGCTCGATCAGCATTGGTACGATAAAGAAGATAACCCCAGCGAAAGTGGGCAAGATCAGCAAAGCAATCCACTCAATCAGCACAAACCTAAAGACAATACTGATCAGCCGCAAAATACGGATGTACAACAGGTGAGCGAAGCGAATGCATCCAAACCCAAACCCGAGCAAGCCGAATTTGAGCCAGTGGCTAATGGTGGACAACCTCCACCGCCGTTAACACCTCAAGAATCAGAAGAGTTGGCAGTTCAATGGCAACAACGCTTGGCGGGTGCGGCACAACAAGCCGAACAAGCCGGTAAATTAAGTAGCATTATGCAGCGTTTGGTGCAAGCGCATTTGCGTCCGCGTTTACAGTGGCGACATTTATTGGCGCATTATCTAACCGGCTTGGCGCGGGATGATTATAGCTACACCCGCCCGTCCACACGGCGCGGCAATCCAGCGATTTTCCCTAGCCTCAAAAGCCAACAATTACATGCGGTGGTGGTCTTGGATGTCAGTGGCTCGATTAGCGATACAGAACTGCAAGAATGCTTAACTGAAATTAATACGCTTAAAGGGCAAGTGCATGCACGTGTGACTTTATTAGCCTGTGATGCGGAAATCGTGAAAGGCTTTCCTTTAAGTTTCGAGCCTTGGGAAGAAATCACTTTGCCTGAAACTTTAGTGGGTGGCGGAACCACCGATTTTCGTCCCGTATTTGATTGGGTGAATCAACAAGATCAACAGCCAGATATTTTAATTTATTTCACCGATGCGGCGGGGTTATTTCCTAAAATAATGCCGAATTATCCGGTGTTGTGGTTGGTGAAGGGTGGGAGGGATGTGCCTTGGGGAGTTCGGGTGGGGTGGAATTGAGGGGTGTTTGTTGAGTCTCTGGCTAAAAATACTTTAAAGCAGCACAGGTAGGCTGTATAATTTTATAATGAAATTAGCGCCACTAAAATAGCACTTAAATACAATTTGTATATGCATATTTTTTATATATCTACTAATGATAAAAATAGTATTTTTAATTTATTTTAAGGACTAATATGTGGCAATGGATTTTTGAAAATAAAGAATGGTTATTTAGTGGGATATTAGTTGCTATCCCAACAATAATAATATCCTTCATTACCTTCATTAAAAAAAACAAAACCAATGATATATTAATTAACTCTGAACCGAGAGAGGAAAATATAGAATTTTATCCTGATCCTAGACTAAAAATTGAAAGACCCAAAGCGCATATAAATACCGAATACTATATTTTATTTAATACTTCTTTATTAAATAAAAACTCAATTCATAATGTAAAAGTTACTTTTAATTATTACTCAAATAAAAAGACACCATGCATCGCAACTATGTATGAAACTTTTGAAAAAGGTAAAGATTTCATTGTTAATCAGGTCGATAAGACACTATATGTAAGTGGAGAAGGCCTAATAGACTGGTCTGTCTGGATATTAAAAAAGAATACTATTGATAAAATAGAAATACTATATGGCAGCATGATATATCATGGAATAAAAGAAAATATTATAGGTAGTACGTCATTATTGCTTGTCAAAGTTGAAAAAGATTTTTGGCAAAAATATGAATCTCGTTATTATAATCAAAAAGATTTCTCTAAAGATATGCCTGTTATATCTGAGTTAATCAATAAAAAACAATCAACAATTATTGTGGATTTTCATGATTTAGCTAGTTTTAACTTTTTTGAAATATATGGCGAAGTAAAGAAAAGCCAAATGTAGTTTAGAGAAACTAAAAGATTTATAACTAATAAACTCACTAATAATTTTATGAATCTAATATTTTTAAACCTCTCTACATCACTAGCTCTGAGTGCTTACCTAAGTTTATGAAATTAAGACAGCTAGTATTTAATGGCTCTAATCCTGTATAATCTGTTGTACACAGTGCCTGTACAAAATATCTCTGTTTAAAGGCAAATCATGGATACAAAAAAACTGATACTCACTGCTAAATAAATCTCTAAAATTGAAGGAGAAAAAAACTCTCTTTCTTAATCCTAACGCTGTAATAATAAATCTCTTATTGGTTCTCAGTAATAATCCTACCAACTCACCCACCCAATATCCGAATAATTAAAGTCATCCCCTTTAAACAACAAAGGCTCACCCGTATAACGCGCTAGGGCATAAGAACAACAATCACCAACATTCAAAGCGGCTTTATGGCAACCTCTGCCAAATTTGCGCAAGTCTTCACGGGCTAATTGGGCTTGTTCGGGGCTTAAGCTAACGATTTCAATTTGTAAGCGATGCAATAATAAATCCAACTCGCGCCCACCAGCTTCTCCCGTGCGGGCTTCAATCACGATACTGCATTATAGCCCAAAATCTCATCAGTGCTACGCTGATCCAAGTCTGGCAAAGCACTGCAACGCTGAGAAATAGCCATCACCTCCTCGAAAGTATTGCTAGGCAAACGAGACCCCTTTAAGCGCTCCAACTTTTCCTCCAAAGCATCAATAATGACTTGCGTCAGACTTTTACCCGTTAAAACACCTACTTCTCGTGCTAACAGCTCAGCTCGCTCATTACGAATACTTAAAGGCATGATAAAACTCCGTATAGAATGCAGTAAAAATTATATACTCTATACAGAAAGTGTAAGGGGTCATGCACCAGAAGAGTTGAAAAACATCTGATTAATGAATTCGCCAATGACC
>NZ_CALMZC010000051.1 GCF_937873765.1 uncultured Thiothrix sp.
TCATTGGCGAATTCATTAATCAGATGTTTTTCAACTCTTCTGGTGCATGACCCAAGATTTCTAAACATTTCATGCTCTAAAGTAGTTAAGCCTAGCAAATTACTTAGTTTTCTATTTGCTCCCATCATATATGCAGCAAGCTTTTGAGCTTGGCTACTTTCATGCAAAAAACTTAAGCGGCGGGTAAAAGAAAGTGCCACTCTTTCACTAGCTCGCACGATAAGTCGCTCATAGAAAAATTCTGCAGGTAAAGGCTCTAGCATCTGTTTAGCTAAGGTATTAGCAATAGCATGGGGTAATAATGCTCGCCATTGACCACGCTGTTGCAACAGTCCACGTCGTTTTAACTCTACTAAATACCTTGAAAAGGTCTGTATACTAACTTCAGCAAAGTTAGCTAATAATGCTAACTCTCCATCTTCTGCAAAGTTTTCTCCGTCAAATGAATACAACAAACTTGCTACTTGAGCACATTTTAGTAGCTCATCATTTTCTTGGTGCTTCTGATGAAAAAGGCGCGTGAATAAGGCTACATCACGCAATTGTGCAAGCTCACCACCACGTTCAGCGGTATCCGCAACTGCCAAAGCAACACGTGCGTTACCATCAGAAAACTCGACTATCCGATCTACATCAGTTACAGATAAAAGCCCGTAACACTTTTTAAGTAGTTTTTTAATAACATCTGGCGAGGCACTTTCTAAGCGATAACAACTAGTGCTTTCTGGAATGTCATCACGAATATCATATTCAATTGTGATTAGCCTCAATCGATTGCTTTGACGCTCAATGATATTGGTAAGGCTTGCATGTGTGTCTGAGCCGCAATTGTCAACAATGACCACTAAGTCAGCATTTTGGGCTTGCAAACTTTCCAGCATTTGTTGAGGTGTTGGGTTTGGCTCATCTGCTAGGTCTGTATAGATTACATTTTCTGGGGTTGGATATGCATATTCAGGGCAAACCTTAGCATCAAACAAGGCTTGTACTAGACGCGTTTTGCCTACACCCGATAAGCCAACTAAACGAATGGAGCTAGGTTGCTTTAGTTCTCCGCGCAACTGAGCAATAGCATGGGTTATATCAAAGCAATTAGTATTCGAATACGGTGTAAAAACTCTTGCCTTGTTATCAATGAAATATTCAGAAGTACTATCCTCTTCACGATAAGCCCAAGCGCCGTAAGGTTTCCACGCTTTAAATGGCTTGCAAATTTTATCTCTTAACCAAGTAGCGATAGAGGGATGATTCTCAACCCAATCAGCAATGCGGCGCGAGTCATAAAAATCCACCAATATATGTTGTTCAAGATTATGCTTTTTGAGACATTCACGCATTGTCTCAATGCGCTTCTGTAAAAGCTTATCAGTTATATAGTCTTTCGTGGATACTATGATGTAAGCACCATTCACCGCTCTGAGTTCAGCAATAATCTCCCGAATTTTTCCCTTTGGCTCCATTTCTTCATAAATCTTGGCTGGTCTGTAATTCTCAGCCTTAACTTGAAAAATAGTATTTTCTGCTTTGATAAAACCTTTTTTGAAAATTAATTCAGAATTAGCAAGTCGTATGTCGACCCCACCATCAGTGGCTGTATGTTCGCCACCCCATGTTACATGGACTTCAGATATACTTTGACTACGTAATTCTGCACGACATAATCTAGCTATAAGATTTTCTGCATCTCTACTGCTAAGTTCTTGAATAAATGAATGATCAATATCGAATATGATTGTCATAGCTAGCCCATGAGGAATTACTAGCTATTTTACCAGAATTTTAAGAATGCTCCCAAAACACCCGCAAACTATTCCCCCAAACTTGCGGTAATAAAGCTTCCACCGCTAAGCCTTTTACCCGCGCCACTTGTTCAGCAATAAATGGTAAGTATTTCGGTTCATTCTTCTGTCCGCGATAGGGTACTGGGGTTAAATAGGGTGCATCGGTTTCAAGCAGAATCTGCTCAACGGGTGTTAGGCTAATAATTTCGCGCACATTCTCAGCCGGTTTGAAGGTGCTAATCCCATTAAAGCCTAAACAGAAACCCTCCGTTAAACAGTATTCAGCGAGTACTTGGCTAGAGGTGAAACTATGAATCACACCGCGTTGTTTCATTAATCCAACAAAATTTTGCAGAATAGCTTGGGTGTCTTCGTCGGCTTCACGGGTGTGAATCACTACAGGCAGATTCAAATCAATGGCGATTTGCAATTGGCTTTCAAATACTTGGCGTTGCACCGCACGGTCAGAGTGCTCATAGTAGTAATCCAGACCAATTTCGCCAATCGCAAGCATTTTCGGGTGTTGGGCATTGGTGCGAATTTGTACGTCGACAGCGGGTGAGTATTCTTTCGCATCGTGCGGGTGAATCCCTTGAGTACCCCAAACTTGTTCGTGGCTTTGGGCGAGTTGCATGACTTTTTCGAGGTTGTCGGGTGACACGCCAATAGTAATAATTCGTTCAATATTCACCGCTTTGGCTGACTCCAACGCAGCTTGCAAAGCCTCACTTTCGAGGTAATCTAGGTGGCAGTGGGTTTCGATAATCGGGTGATGAAACACGGGGATTGCAGGTTTTTTCGACATTTCAATAGGTTCATTCGCGTAACATGACGCAGCGTATTGTAAAGCTTCAGGCTGAGATGGCAAATAAACGCCTTGGGATGAGCTTAGTTAATTTCTGTGTGACAATGAATTATTTGCCTAATTGGAATGAGGGTGCAATTTGGAGGAATCGACGTTAAACCAAGCTCCATGCCTAACTCAGGCTACCGCACGAAGCTTTCTGAAGAAAATATGAGGTACTGTGCTAAAGCCGTCACCCGCTAACGCAAAAAAGGTTTGAATTTACTTAATTTAATTCAGCTTGCATAGTAGGTGCAGTGAATTCAGCGACGGATTAGAGTCATGGTAACAGCAGTATTAAAAGGCTTTGGCATGGGTGCGGGTTTGATTGTGGCAATTGGCGCACAAAATGCCTTTGTGTTGAGTAGTGCTCTACGCAATCAGCATGTATTTATCGTCGCTGCCTTATGCATCTTAATTGATGCCGGTTTGATTGTGGCCGGTGTATGGGGTTTGGGTGCTTTGATTCAACAATTCCCCGCCTTATTACAAGTCGCTACTTGGGGCGGTGCGCTATTCTTATTGGTGTATGGATTTTTGGCCTTCCAACGTGCTGTGCATCCAAGTCGATTGAATGCGAATAGTCATACAGCACCCACCTTACAGGCAGCCGTTCTCACCACTTTAGCTTTGAGCTTACTGAACCCACATGTTTATTTGGACACAGTAATTTTACTTGGCAGTATTGGTGGGCAACTCCCCAAACCACAACCTACTTGGTTCGCACTAGGTGCAGTGTTAGCGTCTTTAACTTGGTTTAGTTTATTGGCTTGGGGGGGTAGACGCTTAGCGCCTTGGTTTGCGAATCCGCATAGTTGGCGTGTGCTAGATCTGATGGTAGGGGTAACGATGTGGGCGATTGCTTTGAGCTTAGTTATTAGTGGGATGAGTAATATTGCATAAATTTTTTGTTTGGGAAGCTTAAGTTTAAAGTTGGCTTCGCTTTACAATCATTAGAGGGTTCAATCAAAAAATTAATGAAGGCTAGCACGTGCACTTAACCAATTTAGAATGGATTTCTTTGCTGTGGTTTTTAGGCAGTTGGATTGGGTATGGACGCTATTCAGGCTGGACGCTATTCAGGCTTGAAATCCACGCATGGGCAGCGCTTGCAGGATGCTTTGCAGATTTATATTCGGCGCTGGATTGCACAAGTCGGGGAGCGTGACAATCGTATTGTTGATACCTCCATCATTGCCAATATTGAACGTAATGCTACTTTTATGGCTTCGAGTAGTTTGTTGATTATTGCTGGTTTAGTGACAGCAATTGGCTCGACTGAAAAATCCTTGTCGTTGTTTACCCAATTGCCTTTTGTGCGCTTTGATCCGCAAACTTGGGAGGTCGGTTTGATTTGTCTGACTCTCGCTTTTGCGTATGCTTTTTTTACCTTCACTTGGTGTATTCGGCAATGGACTTTTGCTTCAATCCTGATTGGCAGTGTGCCGAATGCAAATCAGCCGCATGATGAGTCCTTAGAGCAATCTTTAGGGCAGGTGATTAGCTTGGCGGTTTATCATTTTAATATGGGGCTGCGGGCTTATTATTTCAGTGTCGCTTTGCTGACTTGGTTTATTCATCCGCTGATATTTATGCTCGCCACCACTTGGATTGTGTTGGTGCTCTATCGGCGTGAATTTCATTCCAGAACTTTAAAAGCGCTAGCCTCGGGTTTGTGAGATTGGCATTGCGGCGAATCGTGAGCACTTGACCCGTATATTGGCTATATGAATGTCACAGAAATGGCAAAGAAAGCTGAGATACATGTCAAGGCTTTGGAGCGTAACTGTGGAAGCTTAACGCCTAAAAACGGTTTCTGACCTACTGGAATCCAACGAAGAACGCAGCAATCTTTGGTGAAGCCTAGGGCATAGTGTGTTTAGTATAGAGCTTTTAAATCCTACACAAATTCTAAAAGATCTTGCCTAATCAATTTTTTGGTACTAGATTGGAATCGGAAAGATCTTCTTTCACTGATGCGAGGCAGTATCATGAAGTTTCAATATCTAGCTCCTTGGGCAGCGTTTGCTTGTCTATTATTCTCCTCTCCCATTTCTTATGCTGCGCCTTTACCGTATGGCGAAGTGACCTGCAAATCTGGTTATGTGTGGCGCGAGGCACATGCTACCGATTATGTGTGTGTGACTCCGGCGGTACGTGCTCAAACTAAAGCCGATAACCAACAAGCGAATAATCGTCGCAGCCCCACAGGTGGGCCTTATGGGCGCGATACCTGTAAATCAGGTTATGTGTGGCGTGATGCTTTTCCCGGTGATCATGTATGTGTAGTGCCAGAAACACGTTCGCAAGCTGCTGATGATAATGCACATGCGGAAGAGCGTTTTGTACGCTGACTTTAGTAATCTGCTACCCGTTAGCGGGAACTGATTTCAATATTCAATTAATCTATGCTTCTATCAAGCATTGGCAGCCAAGTAATTAAGCTTGGCTGCTAGTTTTAGGAGCTAGTATGTCTAAAGTTTTAAGTTTAAGCCTATTTGCGGCGATCATTATGTTTGCGCAGGCAGCGCAAGCGATTGTCAGACCGATGACACCTGCTGAAAGTCAATGTGCTATTAAAGTCGATGAGCAACTCAAACAGCGTTATGGCGAAGCAGCACATTTACAATTTTCCCAATTCAAAGAGCAAACTCATCATAAGGTCTTCGGTAGCGGTCAACTCGTTAATGAAACTAAGACTTTGGGGCAATTGAGCTTCACCTGCTTAATGGATCCACAAACTGAAACTGTTAAACGCATCATCTTGCGTAAACTGATTAAGCCAGCGTAGTCAGCTAAATTGGCTAGTCAGTCGTGAAACTATAAATCCAGCCTTCTTGCATGGCTACACTAAATAGCCAAGGGAGTTGCTCAGCGAATTGCTCAGCAAGTTCACTCATCGTCGCTTGCTGCTGAAGGGTATTCAGAAAAGCCCAATCATCAGCGCTCAACGTGGTTTGATGTAAGCGGCGTTGCTCACGGAAAATTAGGACTTGTTGTGCTTCTTGTAAATCAATCTCTTCAAGGCGAGGTTTGTCGGGATACTCTTCTTGGTGAGCTAGCCAGATGGAGTGAATGGGGGTAGAAGAGCTAATTAGATGTGCTGAAGCGGGCAATTGAAAGCGTAGTTCTGCTTGTTGGGCTGCGCTCAACCCTTCTAATTGCGCAAAGTCACTAGCGACTTGATTGACCGTATGCCAAGCGGCATGTCTGGCCCATTCAAGCTTAGCCACCTCCACGATCCAGAGCATATCTTGTAGTGCGGGATGCTCGGCTAAATAGGTAACAAAGCCCGCACCATAATCGGCTAAAAACGGGCTAGTGGGTGGTGCTTGATCCATGAAGCTATGCGCAGTGCGGCCAAAAAACTCAGTGCCTACTAAGTCTAAACAAACCGGATAGAGCGACTCTAAATAATCGAGCAGAATGCCATGCGTGCTGTTCCGATAAATCCCCACGCGCTGTTCGCTGCTGAGGCTACCTTGTGCTTTGACTAGTTTTGCGGCTTCTGCTAATTGATCACGTTGGAAAAGAGCGCTAATCAAGCTCTGTTGGAGTTCAAGCAAAGGCATGAATATGTGCCTCCGTAGCTTTGTGGGCTTCTGCTAACAGCTCTTCTAAGCTTGGAATATTGTTATCCCATTCAATCAACGTTGGTAGTGCACCAAAGCGTTGTAGGGCTAACTTATATAAACCCCACACGGGGTCACTTACTGGATGCCCATGCGTATCTAATAAGTGGGTGCCTTTATCTTCGTAACCGGCTAAGTGAAATTGCTGTACATGCTCAATCGAAATTGAGTCTAGGTAACGACAAGGATCGAAATCATGGTTAAACGCACTCACATAAATATTGTTCACATCCAGCAGAATCTTACAGTCTGCCTCTTCAGCTACTGCAGTAATAAACTCCCATTCAGTCAGTGTTGACAGCTGGTATTGCAAATAACTGGAGACATTTTCAATTACTAAGCGGCGTTCTAAACGATCTTGCGCTTCGCGAATACGTTGCACTACATGTTTAATCGTTTCTTCAGTATAAGGCAGAGGCAATAAATCATGTGACACCCAACCATGTGCCGAAGTCCAACATAAATGATCAGAAATCCAAGCGGGATTGAGTTGATCGGCTAGTTTTTTTAAGCGCAGAAAATACTCACTATTGAATGGATCAGTTGCCCCGAGGGACATACCCACACCATGCATCGTCACAGGATAGTGCTGCGCAATTTCGATCGCATAATCCTGTTGGACGCTACCGGGGATTAGATAATTATCGGAAAGGATTTCTAGCCAAGGGATCGGTGGCTTTTCAGCAAGAATTTGGTCGATATGCTGAAAGCGTAAACCAATGCCACAACCAAGAATGGGGTTGGGAGTCATAGCACTTTGGGTAAATTAAATAAGGAAGTATGCAGAAAAAAAGCGAGATAAGCACCGATTACTTATCTCGCAACATGGAGAAACTTTATTCTTTAACTACGGTACCACCAGCGATTTTCTCGCAAGTGCCTTTAGGTAAAGTGATCCACTCTGCTGGATCGCTATCCTTAGCTGCTTTACCGGCACAAGAGTGGCCATTTGCACCACAATCATTCATACCTGCTTTAACGATGCCTGCACATTTTTCAGTTTCTGGCTTTTGATCTTCAGCGGTAGCCACACTTAGAGCGGCACTTAAGCCAATAGCCATTAAAGTAGCAGTGATGATTTGTTTGTTTTGCATGGTGTGTTGTCCTCATTAGGTTAGATAACTAAAAAATTCAAATCCCAAGAAGGTTGAGAGCTTCTTACTAAGCTTTACGTTTACTTTATCTTTTTAGATGCACTGAACATGATTTAACCAGCATTTATCTATAAGTAAGCTTTGCTTAGGTATAATGAAGTGCGCTAAAAAATAACACAAGGCTGTGCTGAAGGGGAGTACAGCTCATCTAGTTGAATGACATAATGGTATTAAGGAATGGGTACTAGCGGGCAAGTGGGGCTACTGATATTGCTGTAGATAATGATTTAGGGAGGCTATAGTTCATAGTAAAAAATTTACTATTCTTTGCTCCTCCGTAACGTTTATACCGCCTATTCCACCTAAAAAATTGTTAGATCTATACAAGACAACACGTTGCTCGATTCAAGTGGCCTGAGCTAGATGTGCATGTAATAAATTATAAACGGTAGATAAGCAATGACTAAAACTAAAAAACGAATGTCTTGTTTGGGTGTTTGGTACTTAGGGGGGGGCTTACTTCTTTTTGCCTACCAAGCAAGGGGGGAGGATTGCTCCGCGCTTGGCGGCATCGTTAATACTTATGCACCTGTAGGCAATATAGCCGGTAGCGTAGTAACGATCGGAGCAACCAGTGGTGCAGCGGCAACCTTTGCGGTGGGGGATCATGTCGTTTTGCTGCAAATGACTGGTATTCCACCTGTACAAACGGGTAGCAACATGGGCAAGTATGAGTTACGTACCGTTACTGCGGTAAGCGGTAGTAGCATCACTCTGTCTTCCATTACCAACACTTACTCTTTTAGTACTGAGAAAGTGCAATTGGTGCGTGCGCCGAATTGTACAACTGGCACAGTGAGTGCGGCCGTCACGGCCAAAGCGTGGGACGGCATCACAGGGGGTGTGGTTGCTCTTAAAGGTGGCACACTAACCCTCAATGCCGATATTGATGCTACAGGTTCAGGTTTTTCTCAAGCTAACCCACCTACCACTACCGTAACCACAAGCCTGAGTACAGGACAAGGCAGTACAGATGGTAGAGGCGGGAATGCTCATGCCACGTTTGGGGGATTTGGAGGGGGAGGCATGGGTGGCGGTGGTGGGACTGGAGATAGCACCACAGGAAGAGGAGGTGCCAATGGTGGGAGCGTCTACACCACAGCAAATGGGTACAATCAAGTCGCTCCTTGGACACCCGGACACTATACGGCTGGTGTGGGAGGGGGCGGTGGCATCTTTGGTGGTGGTGGTGGTGGTGGTGGCGGTGCCTATGTCAATAGAAGTGGTGGTGGCGGCGGTGGTGGCGTCAATGGTGGAGGAAGTGGTGGAAGTGCTGTAATTTCTGGTTTTACTGCGGCAGGTGGAGCTGGTGGTGGCGAGGGAGGAAGTGGAAAAGATGGGAGCTATGTCTTAACCCCAGCTGACGGCGACATAGGCGGTGGTGGCGGCGGCGGCGGTGTTAAAGGGATTGGAAATGGTGTCAATGCTGCTTGTAGTGACAGTTGTGGCGGCAGTGGTGGTGGTGGATATGGCGGTGGCGGTGGGGCTGCTTCTGGATGGTCGGGCGGCGACGACAGCTACGGCGGTGGCGGCGGCGGGTCGTGGGCTGGGGGCGGTGTGTCAGGTAAAGGAGGATCTAACTATCCGCAAACGGCTGGTGCTGGAAACAACCCCGTTTCTATTCCGATCACTAATATCAATCATTACCTGAATACCACACAACCACGTTTGATGATGGGGGGCGCTGGTGGCAATGCTCGTTGCCAAACAGAAGGTTTGGGCGGGGGTATAATCATACTAGAATTTGCTAGTGTTGCAGGTAACAATTTTGGAATAAAAGCTAACGGCGAATCAAAAGGTCTTCCACCTAATTGTGTGACTTCAAATCTCAATTTTGGTACTGGTGGCGCAGGTGGGGGAGCTGGTGGACAAATGTCTCTTAATATCCAAAATTTTAGCTCTGCTACACTCTTAGAGGCTAAGGGCGGTAAAGGTGGAGACGCTAATAATGCGGCAACAGCTCACGGTGGGGTGAGTGGTGCAGGTGGGGGCGGCGGCGGTATTTGGGTCTATGGCAGCAGTACTTCTACTAATACAGGGGGGCAAACGGTAACTATTGCCAATACCAACCTCAATAGTGCTGGCGCTATAGCTGGAGGACTGGCAGGAGCAGATACCAATAACCCCAAAAACAGTCTGCGCACTGGCACTGGCGGCGCTGGTGGGAATGGCTTCATTGTGATGAGTTCAGATCCCCCTGCTTGGCCAGCTTGCACGCCACCAAGTAGCATAACAGCCTCTGCCATAGAGGCTACGTGTAGTGGTGATACGGCTAATGCAGATGGGATGCTTACTTTAAGTGGTGCTTTTACAGGATTACGCTATCAGTATAGCACAAGCGCTATGTTTACCCCCCCGGGTACACCTGCAGCTATCACTGCCATTCCATTAGATGGCAAAGTGGCTACGACACTCCCAAATCCAACAGGCACAACAGAAACTTATACCGTGCGCATTTATGATGCGATAGGCGATACTTGTTATACCGATGTAAATGCTACCTTAAATCAAGTAAAGTGTGTGCTGCCCACAGGTTCTCTAAGTGTTCAAAAGTTAGTATCAGGTGCACCCAGTGGCTTTGTAAGTCCAAACTTCTCGTTGGTAGTAGATTGCTCGGACAATAGTTTTGATCAGACTTTAACCTTAGCCAATGGTGCAAGCCAAACGATTGCTAATATTCCCGTGGGCACGACTTGCACCGTGAGCGAACCCAACCAACCTGCTGCACCCACTGGATATAAATACACAGCAGCGGTCGTCAACCCGAGTGGAGCACAAACCATCACTGCTGGGGCTACGGCCAGCGTGAGCGTGACCAATCCTTTAAATCCCTTAGAAGTAGATATTGCTTTAAGTAAAACGGTGGATAAGACCACTGTTCACTGGGGAGCTACGGTGACCTACACTTTGACCGCTACCAATTATGGTGCTGATCCTGCTAGTGGGGTAGTGGTTACTGACAAACTACCTAGTAGTTTGAGCTATGTCTCACACAGTGGGGGTAGTTATGATCCAGTCATTGGCGAATGGGTGATTGGCTCGTTAGGAGTCGGGGAAACTAAAACCCTAACTCTGACCGCGACAGTGCAATAAGACCCTCTTCCCGCTGCTTCGCGTAGTGGGAAGCGCTGCTTTTAAAGCTTGCATAGCTGGAAAGTTGGCTTAATAATCCAGCGTTTTTAAGCTTCAAGAGCCAGTCATGCTTAGCAATTTTTGGCTACTGATCAGTCTCTCTCTAATCTTATTAGGGGGAGGCAATTTCAGTTTTGCAGCGGAATCACCGGCTTATCGGATTGATTTTAAAATTGATCCACCAGTAATTGAACGCAAAACCGATCAGTATGCCTTGGTAACGGGTAAGGTGTTGAATAATGCAGATGCTAGCCCTAGTGGACTAAGCTATACCATCGAACTCAAGATTGAGGGAGGCCCTGCTCAACAGTCAAGCTTCAGTTTGCCACCTAAAGCAGCACGTGGTCTGAGCCGTTTTGCCAATAACTTAGAGCCACAAATCGGTATCGATGGTGGGACAAGCGCTTTAATGCTAAGAGTTTTAGGTAAAGTTGGGCAGGGAAATGACAGTGAAGGGCGGGGCTTAGAGTTTTATCGCGACCCCTCAAGTTCGATGCTCGTGCGCTTACGGGTTGGCGAGGGAGATCGTTATAGCCTGCACAATCTACGTTACACCCTGACCGGTATCGATGCTGTCCTTGGTGGGGATTGTCCGCTGGCTAATAAACCTGAACCCAATAACCCTTTATGCGGAAGCTCCTTTATTGATCGTGTGGTTGTGCTTAGTAGTGGTGGGCGCAATGCTTACACCTTAGTTGACCCTCTACAGACCGGTGTCGTCGCTGACACCCTTACTGCGCAATTGAACGATACCGATAACAGCGGTCGCCCTGACTACAGTGAAGATCGTCGAGTCACTGCAGAGAGTGCGCGTGGTAATGTAACAGTTTTTCATCCTACCGAACTTGGCAGTCAGCTCGAGTTTCGTTTCCTCGATGCGGGTAAAGGTATCGACGGTGATCCCGATGGACTGCATGATTTTGATGCCCCTGAACAAGCGATAGGTTTAGCATCGGGCATTACCTTTGATTTAATCAAAAAGCCGAACCTCATCAGCTCTGTTTCAGACCCTAAACTAGCCAGCATTCAAGGCTTAATATTTGCTGATGCCAATGCTAATGGGGTACAAGATAAGGGGGAGCAGGGCATAGAAGGGGTAGTGATAGCTGTCTATGAGCCAGACGGAATAACTGAAGCGCTTAACAAAACCTTCAGCAATTCTAAAGGACAGTATCAACTGAAGAATCTCCAACCCAATCAAACCTATCGACTCGAAGCACAGGTAAAACTACCTGCCTTAGTTGGAGAAGGCAATCTGACCCCTTTACGCCTTATTCGCAACTTGACTCCCACAGCAGCGAGTCTTAGTCAACTAGACTTTGCAGTTTGGCCGTTTGAACTCAAATTCTTAGCTCGTTCAGATGCCTTATTGTTACCTGATTTGCAACCATTATTGAGTTATCCAGTACCAGCTTATCTGCCAGAGGCGGCTCGCCAAGACATCTTGCGTAGTTATCCGGGAATGGAGCAATGGTATGTCGATACCAAAACCCGACCTGGGCGAGTATTCATTCGTTTTGGTACTTTAGCCTTGAATCTTGGTCAAGGGCCTTTGCATGTATTGGGGGCAGGGTCAGTGGATAAACCTGAAGTTTATCAGCGTATTTATACACGCAATGGAGCCTATATACAGCAGAAAGTTGGTTCATTAGAACAACATCCTAGTCATGATCATGTGCATATTGCGGCTTTTGAGCGTTATAGCGTCCGAGATTTTAAAACTAAAACCGTGCTAGCCAGTGCTGACAAAGTGAGCTTCTGCCTGACCGATGTATTATGGTCAATTCGGCCCGAACTGACACAGACTGCCCCCATCGCAACAGTGCCGTTAGGTTGGAGTTGTGGTGCCTATGAGCAAAGCATTAATGTGGGTTTTAGCGATTACTATGGCCCCGCGATTCCTGACCAGCTAATTGATGTAACCGACCTACCCGATGGTAGTTATTGGCTAACTGTTGAGGTTAACCCTACCAAGAAATTACGTGAAAGTAATTTTGAAAATAATAGAGTGGATTTAAAAATTGACTTTGATAACCCCCTGAAATGATGTGCCACCTAAAGCTATGCTCACACTTTATAAGTGTAGGATCTGAAATTTTTCTAATCATACCCAAATGACATCGGTCGTCAGCATATAGCCGATGCCATAAACGGTTTTAATCAGGCGTGGATTTTTAGGGTCGGCTTCTAGTTTCTTGCGAATGCGCGACATGCGCACATCAATACAGCGGTCAAAAGCAGCATCACGATCTTGCATCAACTGCTCACGTGAAAGAATCTGCCGAGGGGCACGCAACAGCGTTATTAATAAACCTGCTTCGGCAGCACTTAACACTTCGCAATGTCCTTGTTCATGGGCGAGAGTTAGCGTGCTGACATGAAAAGTCCAAGCATCGAAACTGGCTTGTTGAGCTTGTGGACTATCATTGAGTATGGCTGCCATTTTATCCAAACGGCGTAGAATGCTATTAGTACGCGCGACCAATTCGCGTGGGTCAAAGGGTTTGCTGATATAGTCATCAGCACCGAGTTCTAATCCTAACACCTTATCGGTGAGGCTATCTCGACCCGAGAGGATAATAATCCCCATACTATTGTTATTCATGAGTTGCTTGACTAGATTAAGTCCATCCATATCTGGCAATCCTAAATCAATGATACAGATATCCGGTTGCTGCTTTTTTAATGCATAAAGAGCTTGTCCGCCAGTACGAAAATTTTGGGTTTGATGGCCATAGCGAGCTAGCTCATGGGTCACTAGCTTACAGATATCGGCTTCATCATCAATCACATAAACCAGTTTTCCGGCCTTCATGAGCTTCTCCTCCTTTAGCGGCACGCCAGAGTGCAAGAGCCAAGCTTGCTTGATCGAATGGCTTGCGCAGTAAGGGGAAGTCTAAGCTGGGTGAGTCTTCTGGGTCAATTGTTGGTGAATAGCCACTAATCAGTAGGATTAAACTCTGAGGTTTAAGTTGATGCAATTGTGCAGCGATAGACTTACCATCCAAGCGCCCGGGCAGCATTAAATCAGAAATCAAGCCATCTAAACTTGGAATCGTTTGAATCAACTGCACCGCTTCAGCGGCATCAGCAGCCTCTAAAACATTCACCCCTAAATCTAATAATTGACTACGCACCACGGCGCGCACATCGGCATTGTCATCTACAATTAGTAAGAGCTTGCCCGCTAATAAAGTTTTTATTTCAGAAGTATCAACGGGGTCAGCTAAATGGTTAGCCATTGAGGTTTCACTATGAATCGTAGGCAAAAGTAGCGTAATTTCAGAGCCTTGTGGACTGGTTTGAATACGAATATAACCTTGGGATTGTTTCACAAAGCCATACACCATACTTAAACCTAAACCAGAGTTAGTATTCCCCGTTTTGGTGGTATAGAACGGCTCATAAGCGCGTTGATAAGCATCTTCACTAAATCCCGTTCCTGTATCGCTAATTGTGAGCGCTACATAAGTACCTGCTCTCACCGGCTCATCAAAAGCATCTAAGGACTCACAGACAAGCAGCGTTTCAGTTTTAAACTTTAATTGTCCACCTTGCGGCATGGCATCGCGGGCATTCAAAGCCAGATTAACCAAGGCATTTTCTAACAAACTTACGTCCACCCGCAGGTAGGTATTCGGTGAACGCGCTTGATAAGCCAAGTGAATCGAGTCGGGTAAGGAGCCATGTAATAGCTCGACGGTTTCGCTAATCCGCTGTTCAATTGCAACCGTTTCAGTTTGCAGGGATTGCCGCCGCGCAAAGGAGAGGAGGCGATGGGTAATATCTGCGCCACGACGAGAGGCACGAATCGCGGGGCTGAGTAATTCATCTAAGCCTTCCACTTTTGCATAGCGATCACGGGCTAAGAGTAAGTTACCTAAGATAATCGAAAGTAGGTTATTGAAGTCATGCGCTAAGCCACCGGCTAATTGGCCTACAGCACTCATGCGTTGCGCGCGTGCATTGGTTTCTAATAGCTCTTCGGTGCGCTGTTTGACTTGGGTATCCAGCGTGTCGATATTATCTTTTAAACGCTCCACCATGCCATCAAAGCTAGAAGCGAGTACGCCCACTTCATCTGCAGTTTTAATCCCACTTTTAGCAGATAAATCACCAGAGCTGACGCGCTGTGCCGTGGCTGCTAATTGCTCTAAAGGTTGGGTGATTCGATTCACGAAGAAATAGGCTAAGCCTAAAGCAGCGAGTAAAGTGATAATTGCTAAAGTCAGAATGCGGCTACTGAGTTTATCTGAGCTACTACTCAATTCAGCTAGGTAGACCGTGGAGCAGATATACCAATCAAAACCCTGCAAATGCCGCACCAGTGAAAGCTTCTCGTAGACATAGTTACCCGGGTCATCCGGTTTATCCCATAAATAATGTAATTCACTGCCCGTATCGGCAACACGTTTCAAATCATCCGCAATTTTGTTTTGGCTGAGTGGATTAATCAGCTCAGCAATATCTTTCTGATCAATATTCGCATTAGGGTGAATCAGCATCTGATTATGTGCATCAAAAATGAAGAGATAACCGCTTTTAGCCACTTTAATCTCATTGAGTGCAGTGCGTAGTTCGTTAATTGCACGGTCTTTACGCTGCTGAATTTCTTTTTCTAAATCATCCAGAAATACACCTGCACCAATCACTATGCCCCATTCTGGATAGTTTTTGACATAGGAGTATTTATCTAAAGCTTGTGCACCCGTGGGGCGGAGCCATTGATATTCATAGAAGCCTGCACCATCGCGAATTGCATTTTTTATTAAATTAGGCACGATAGGAATGCCATTGGCATCTACCGTATCCTGCATATTTTGCTGATGAAAACGTGGATCAGGATGCGAAAGCATTTTCCCCTGATAATCCGCGATCCAAATATAGTCTTGGTTGCCATAGTTAAAATGGCGAATTGTTTCATAAGCTTGGGCAAGGGTTAGTTCGCGATTTTGACCTCGCTCTTGCGCGGTTTGTAACACGCTCTTGAGGTAAGACTCAGTGATAGAGACAGCCACTTTCAGTTGCTGTTGATGAGATTTTAGGGTTTGGGCACGATAATCCTCAACATTCACATACATCCGACTAGCCAATTCAAACACATTGTTTAGGGCAGTGCGGCTAGCATTGCGTTCAATCTCAAATACAGTCTGCTTAATCAGCGGTACTGAGTACATATAAATAAACACAAAAGTAGCTAGCAAAATGCTCAATAGCAGCAAAAAGAACTGCCTTGATAAGCGTGAATTTAAAGGTTTAAGCCGATACATGCCCTGCTTCCTCGGTAAGCTAGACGTCAACAGTACAAGCAAAAAGCTTTACTCGCCTAGTGCTAAGTTGAAGAAATTCAAGGTTTTTAAGGTATTTTTGCTGCGCAACAATTCGTTACATTCTTGCAATACTGTCGCAAACATCTGGCCTTAAGATCAGCTCGCAAGTGATTGGAGGAGCCAATACGTGAGCGAGCAAATTATTTTGGAAACTCGAAATCTGACCAAAGGTTTTAAGGGTTTCACGGCGGTGGATAAGGTCAATTTACAGATTCAGCGCGGCCATATTCATGCCCTGATTGGCCCCAATGGTGCGGGCAAAACGACGGTGTTCAATCTACTGACTAAATATTTGATCCCCACTTCTGGGCAGATTTTGTTCAATGGCAAAGATATTACGCCGCTGGAAGCTTCCAAAATTGCGCAATTAGGTTTGGTGCGTTCGTTTCAGATTTCTGCAGTATTCCCCAAGCTCACTGTCTTAGAAAACGTACGGATTGCGCTGCAGCAAAAAGAAGGCAATAGCTTCCAGTTCTGGAAATCCGACAAAGTTTTAAATCGCTTAAATCCGCGTGCGGAAGAGTTATTGGCGGCAGTAGGTTTATTAGATTTTGCTAAAGCCACCACCCTCGATTTGCCGTATGGACGTAAACGTGCTTTAGAAATTGCCACCACCTTAGCACTAGATCCTGAAATGCTGCTTTTAGATGAACCCACTCAAGGGATGGGTCATGAAGATGTGGCAGTCGTCGCGGCTTTAATTAAAAAAGTTTCAGCAGAGCGCACCATTCTAATGGTCGAGCACAATCTGCATGTGGTTTCACAGCTCGCGGATCGGATTACGGTTTTACAGCGTGGTGCAGTGCTAACCGAAGGCGACTATGCCACTGTCTCAGCCGATCCACGGGTGAAAGAAGCTTATCTTGGCGTAGCCGCTGATGCAGAGGTAGCAGCATGAAAATAGGCCACGGTGATGAGAAATTAAGAGTCAGTGATCTACATGCGTTCTATGGCGAATCACACATTCTGCATGGTATTGATTTGCATGTAAATCGAGGCGAACTAGTCACCCTACTAGGGCGTAATGGCTCAGGTCGTTCTACGACCTTGAAAGCCATTATGAACATGGTGGGACGGCGCAGTGGCAGTATCAATATTAATGGCACAGAAACCATTGGCTTACCCGCGCATCGGATCGCTCATTTAGGCATGGGCTTTTGCCCTGAAGAGCGCGGGATCTTTTCTAGCCTGAATGTGGAAGAAAACTTGTTGTTGCCGCCGACAGTACGTAGCGACGGTATGAGCTTAGATGAAATCTATCAAATGTTCCCCAACTTATATGAGCGTCGTACTAGCCAAGGCACACGTCTATCCGGTGGCGAACAGCAAATGTTGGCCTTAGCGCGCATCCTGCGCACGGGCGCGAATATCTTATTGCTGGATGAAATCACTGAAGGCTTAGCGCCCGTGATTGTGAAAAAGTTGGGCGAAGTCTTAGGCCAACTGAAGCGCAAAAATTTAACCATTCTATTAGTTGAGCAAAACTTCCATTTTGCAGCACCCATCGCAGATCGGCATTACGTGATGGAGCATGGGCAAATTGTGGAAGAGGTTCAACAGTCTGAATTAGCAGCAAAAACTGAATTATTAAACACCCTACTTGGGGTGTGATCATTTATTAGATTGGAGAAGAGGAAAAGTATGAAAAAGGTTTTATTAGCAAGCGCAATTGCCCTGAGCCTAGCACTAACCAATGCTCAAGCTGAAGGCATTTCCGATGATAAAGTAAAAATCGGTGTCTTGGCCGATATGGGCGGCACTTATGCGGATGTCTGCGGTAAAGGTTGTGTGGCTGCTGTGGAAATGGCGGTGGCTGATTTTGGTGGCAAGGTTTTAGATAAAACCATTGAAGTGGTGTCAGCCGATGACCAAAACAAGCCAGACGTTGGCTCAGCCATCGTGCGTGAGTGGCTGGATAAAGACAAAGTTGATGCAGTTGGCGGGATTGTCGCGTCTTCAGTCGGTTTAGCTGCCGCTAAAGTCACTAATGAAGCAAAAAAACCTTTATTAATTTCAACGGCAGGTAGTACTGCATTCACAACCAAACAATGCTCACCCTACAACGCGCACTGGACTTATGACGTGGTTGCTTTAGCGAATGGCACGGTGAAGCCTTTGGTCGCAGCCGGTAAGAAAAAGTGGTTCTTTATCACGGCAGACTATGAATTCGGTCATGCTTTGGAAAAAGTATCAACCGGCGTTATTGAAAAGAATGGTGGCCAAGTAGTCGGTAGCGTGAAAGTGCCTTTAGGGACGACAGATTATTCTTCGTATATTCTCCAAGCGCAGTCTTCTGGGGCTGACGCAGTGGCTTTAGCCAATGCCGGTAAAGACTTTGTGAACTCTTTAAAGGGTGCTAGTGAGTTTGGTTTAAGCAAACAAGCTACCATGGTTGGTTTGTTAGTGTTCTCCTCAGATGTACAAGCCTTGGATCCTGCGTTGATTGCAGATATGCGTTTGACCACTGGTTTCTATAGTGAAATGGATGACAAAACCAAAGAATGGTCGAAGCGCTTCAAAGAAAAATTTGGTAAAACCCCAACGATGGGTCAAGCCGGAGCTTATTCGTCCACCATGGCTTATCTGAATGCGGTCAAAGAAGCTGGTACAGATGAGGGTGAGGCAGTCATGGCGAAAATGAAGGCAACTAAGCCAGATGATTTCTTTGCACGCAATGCCGAGTTCCGTGCCGATGGGCGCATGGTGCATGACATGTATCAAGTGCGGGTAAAGAAAGCGGATGAGCGTGCGAATGAAGATGACATTTTTGCTCTAGAGCAAACCTTAGCAGGCAATGATGTTTATCTGCCGATGGACGACGCTTGTAATTTCAGCAAAAAATAACCCCAAGTGTATAGCCCTAGCAGTGAGTCTCTCCTCCTAAATCTGCTAGGGCTCATACCATCAGCAGAGTAGTGTTTATGGATACAGTTTTCGGTATCAATCCGGTCGCTTTGTTTGGGCAATTGCTGGTTGGGCTGATCAACGGCTCATTTTATGCACTGCTCAGTCTAGGACTTGCGATTATTTTTGGTCTTTTACGCATTATCAATTTTGCTCAAGGCGCCTTGTATATGATGGGCGCGTTCTTCGCTTGGTTGGGTTTAGAGTATTTAGGGATTAATTATTGGTGGGCTTTGCTGATTGTGCCACCTGTGGTGGGTTTAATCGGTATTCTAATTGAGCGCTTTTTAATTCGCCCGATTGCCCATGAAGATCATTTGTATAGCTTGTTGCTTACCTTCGGGGTAGCGTTAGTTTTACAGGGTGTGTTCAATCATCTCTTTGGCTCTTCTGGTAAGCCTTATTCTATCCCCGAGTCCTTACAGGGTGTCGTCAATTTAGGTTTTATGTACCTGCCGATTTATCGCGGTTGGATTATTGTCATTTCATTATTAGTCTGTTTCGGGACTTGGTGGGCGATTGAGAAAACTAAATTAGGCGCTTATTTGCGAGCAGGTACTGAGAATGCGCGTCTTTTACAAGCTTTCGGGATTAATGTGCCGTTGATGGTGACCTTGACCTTCGGTTTTGGTGTGGCTTTAGCAGGTCTAGCGGGTGTTTTAGCTGCACCTATTTATTCAGTCAGCCCCGATATGGGGGCCAATATCTTAATCGTAGTCTTTGCAATCGTGGTCATCGGTGGAATGGGCTCGATTGGTGGGGCAATCCTTACTGGTATTGGCATGGGAGTGATTGAAGGTTTAACCAAATACTTTTACCCCGAGGCTTCCAATACGATTATTTTTATGGTGATGGTCGTGGTCTTATTAATTAAGCCTGCTGGCTTGTTTGGAAAGGAGGCTTAAATCATGGAAATGCTGAAATCGAATAAGTTCAATATCGTTTTGCTAGCTTTAGCCTTAGTGATTCCCTTAGCTGTTTACCCTGTGTTTTTAATGAAGGTCTTATGTTTTGGGTTATTTGCTGCAGCCTTTAATTTAATGTTGGGTTTTGTGGGGATGTTGTCCTTTGGACATGCAGCTTTTTTAGCTATGGGGGGGTATGTCACTGGCTATTTAATGTCAAACGCAGGCTTAACCCCTGAAATTGGTATTCTTTGTGGGACTTTTGCCTCAGCAGTTTTGGGGTATTTATTTGGCAATTTGTCAGTTAAGCGTGAAGGCATTTATTTTGCAATGGTGACTTTAGCTTTATCACAATTACTATTCTTCTTTTTCCTACAAGCACCGTTTACTGAGGGTGAGAATGGCTTACAGGGGATTCCTCGCGGTCATTTATTTGGTTTGATTGATTTGAATCATAATCTATCGATGTATTATTTTGTACTTGCAGTGTTCTTATTAGGTTTTTGGTTAATCTATCGAACTATTCATTCACCCTTTGGGCAAGTACTAAAAGCCATTCGTGAAAATGAACCACGGGCTATTTCGCTTGGCTATAATGTACGTCAGTATAAATTAATGGCCTTTGTGATCTCAGCCGCCTTGTCGGGTTTGGCCGGATCGACTAAAGCCTTAGTATTTCAATTGGAATCTCTGACCGATGCACACTGGCATATGTCCGGTGAAGTGGTACTGATGACCCTAGTGGGCGGGATGGGCACGATCTTTGGACCCTTGGTAGGTGCTGCAGTGGTAGTTGGGATTGAAAACTTTTTTTCAGGCGGGGAATTAGGGACTTATATTCATATCATTATGGGCTTGATTTTCATCGTCTGTGTCTTGGCTTTCAGAAGTGGTATCGTGGGTGAGTTTAATAAATTCGTAAAGAATAACTTTTAATCGGACAGGAGGAGTCTGAGCGATGTCTGATCGGAATATTTATGAACAAGGTTTGGATCAAGTAGCCGCCAATTATGAGCCGTTGAGCCCCTTAACCTTCCTAGAGCGTGCAGCTTCAGTACACCCGAATAAAACCGCTGTCGTGCATGGTGCTGTACGGCGTACTTGGGCTGAAACTTATAAGCGTTGTCGGCAATTAGCCAGTGCTTTACAGCAAAAAGGCATTAGTGTGGGTGATACCGTCTCCATTATGTGCCCGAATTTGCCTGAGCATTTTGAAGCACATTTCGGCGTGCCCATGGCCGGTGCAGTGCTCAATTCTATCAATACGCGCTTAGATGCTCCCGCTGTAGCTTTCATTCTTGAGCATGGCGAAGCCAAGATTTTGATTACTGAACGTGAAATGGCACCGATTGTGAAAGAGGCACTCAAATTAGTCGCTCATCCACCTTTCGTGATTGATATTGACGATCCATCCTTTGTCGGTGGCGAGTTGTTGGGGGCGATTAATTATGAAGATTTCATTGCACAAGGTGATCCTGCGTTTGCATGGCAGAGCCCCGAGAATGAATGGAATGCGATTACTTTAAATTACACCTCAGGTACAACGGGCAATCCTAAAGGTGTGGTTTATCACCATCGTGGAGCTTATTTAAATGCAGTCAGCAATGCGCTTTCATGGGGAATGCCTAGTCGTTCGGTGTATTTGTGGACGCTGCCGATGTTCCATTGCAACGGGTGGTGTTTCCCGTGGACAGTGGCAGCAGTCACTGGGGTGAACGTGTGCTTGCGGCATGTACGGGCAGATAAAATTGTTGAATTAATTAAGCAGGAAAAAGTGGATCATTTCTGCGGTGCGCCAATTGTATTAAGCATGATCAGTGGCTTACCAGCTGAGCAAAAAGCAGGGATTGACCATGCTGTTAAAGTCATGACAGCCGGTGCTCCACCGCCCGCCGCAGTGATTCAAAGCATGGAAGAAATGGGTTTTGATGTGATCCATGTGTATGGCCTCACCGAAACCTATGGCCCTTGTGTGGTTTCTGAGTGGAATGATGAGTGGGACAATCGTAGTATTGAGGAAAAAGCACGTTTAAAAGCGCGGCAAGGTGTGCGTGCACCAATGCAAGAAGGCTTGATGGTGGCTGATGCTGAAACCCTAGAGCCAGTGCCTAAAGACGGTGAAACCCTAGGTGAAGTTTTCATGCGTGGTAATATTGTCATGAAAGGTTATCTGAAAAATCCACCGACGACAGAAGAGTCCTTTGCGGGTGGCTGGTTCCATTCCGGTGATTTAGCAGTTTGGCATGCGGATGGGTATATTGAGATCAAGGATCGCTCCAAGGATATTATTATTTCAGGAGGCGAAAATATTTCTTCTATTGAAGTAGAAGACGTTTTATATAAGCATCCCAAGATTCAAGATGTAGCCGTGGTGGCTAAGCATGATGAGAAGTGGGGCGAAGTACCTTGTGCATTTATTCGATTGGTCAGTGATGCTGAAATGACTGAGCAAGAGGTTATCGATTATTGCCGCGAAAATATGGCTCGCTTCAAAATCCCGAAGAAAGTTATCTTCGTAGATTTACCGCGCACCTCGACGGGTAAGGTACAAAAGTTTATCCTCCGAAAGTGGGCTGATGAAGCTAAATAAATCGCTCCCAACAGACAATGTCTCTAAAGAGAGGGTCTCGGCTTTGTTGCGGCAAGAGAGAGGTTGCAACAAATTGCCAGCTTAGTCAGTTCGCTTTGAAGGTCAATTAAATTTAAAGGTTAGCTAAGATGAAGATATTGGTAGCAGTCAAACGCGTCATTGATTACAGCGTCAAAGTACGCGTGAAAGCAGACAACAGTAATGTTGATCTGACGAATGTAAAAATGTCGCTCAACCCGTTTTGCGAAATCGCTGTGGAAGAAGCATTGCGTTTGCGTGAAGCAGGTAAGGCTACCGAAATTGTTGTGGTCTCTATAGGGCCTAAAGCGGCACAAGATCAAATCCGTACAGCCCTCGCGATGGGTGCTGATCGTGGGATTTTCATTGATGCTGGCGATACTGATCTCAATTCGCTCAGTATTGCTAAGCTGTTGGCTAAAGTGGTGCAAGCTGAGCAACCCGGTTTAGTACTCTTAGGTAAACAAGCGATTGATTCCGACAATAACCAAACCGGTCAAATGCTGGCTGCCCTCTGTGCTTATCCACAAGCGACTTTTGCCTCTAAGGTAGTTGTCGATGGTGATACGGCTACGGTCACGCGTGAAATTGATGGTGGTTTGCAAACTTTGCAATTAACCCTGCCTGCAGTAGTAACGGCTGACTTACGTTTAAATGAACCACGCTATGTCAAACTTCCTGACATTATGAAAGCGAAGAAAAAGCCTTTAGCGGTGACTAGCCCATCTGAAATGGGTGTGAATGTGGCTAATACTATCACTTTAGTTCGCGTAGATGCGCCAGCCGAGCGTAGTGCAGGGATTAAGGTCGACAGTGTTGATGCGTTAATCGATGCACTGAAAAACAAAGCTAAAGTCATTTAATGGAGAGGAGCGACAGCATGAGTAATTTAGTTATTGCCGAACACGACAACCAAAATTTAAAAGCGTCTACTCTCAATGCCATCACTGCTGCGAGCAAAATCGGCGGTGATATTGATGTCCTAGTCGTTGGTAGCAATTGCCAAGCGGTAGCACAAGCCGTGGCTGCGGTTGCTGGCGTGTCTAAAGTACGGGTGGCTGATAATGCCGCTTATGCGCATCAGTTAGCCGAAAATACCGCGCAATTGGTGGCTAGCCTAGCCCCCGCTTATACGCATCTATTAGCCCCTGCCACCCCAGCAGGAAAGAACTTAATGCCACGGGTAGCAGCTCTGCTCGATGTCAATCAACTCACCGATATTATGGCTGTGGTTAGCCCAGATACTTTCAAGCGCCCTATTTACGCAGGTAATGCGATTGCCACAGTGCAAAGTAGCGACAAGATTAAAGTGATGTCCGTGCGGATCACCGCCTTTGATGCAGCCGCCACAACTGGCGGTAGTGCTGCGATTGAAGCTGTGAACGACGTTTTTACGGCAGATAAAACTAAGTTCATCGGTGAGGAAGTGGCGAAATCGGATCGCCCTGAATTGACCTCAGCGAAGATTGTTGTCTCTGGTGGTCGTGGCGTT
The DNA here is from genome assembly GCF_937873765.1 of uncultured Thiothrix sp. GTDB lineage: Bacteria > Pseudomonadota > Gammaproteobacteria > Thiotrichales > Thiotrichaceae > Thiolinea. Next base: position 23,783 of record NZ_CALMZC010000051.1, read on the forward strand.
GGTTCTGCAGATAATTTTAAAATTATCTATGCCTTAGCGGATAAATTAGGTGCAGCGGTGGGCGCAAGCCGGGCTGCAGTAGACGCAGGTTTTGTCCCGAATGATATGCAAGTGGGGCAAACCGGTAAGGTGGTAGCACCTGAGGTGTATATCGCGGTTGGGATCTCTGGAGCGATTCAGCACTTAGCGGGTATGAAGGATTCGAAAGTGATCGTGGCGATCAATAAAGATCCTGAAGCACCGATTTTCCAAGTGGCAGATTATGGGTTAGTCGCTGATTTATTTGCGGCTGTGCCAGAAATGACTGGCAAACTTTAAGCTTAGGTAGGCACAGATGGATACTACCGAGATTGAACGCGACTCAATGGAGTTTGATGTCGTGATCGTAGGAGCGGGGCCTGCAGGCTTAGCTTCAGCGTGTCGCTTAATGCAGTTAGCCAAGGAAAATAACCAAGAGCTAACGGTCTGTTTAGTGGAAAAAGGCTCAGAAGTGGGCGCCCATATTCTTTCGGGTGCGGTCATCGAAAGCCGTGCGATTGAAGAGCTCTTTCCGAATTGGAAAGAGCTGGGTGCTCCCTTAAATGTACCCGTTAAACGTGATGAATTGTATTTACTCAGAAGTGAAACGGCTTCCGTTAAAATCCCGAATGCTTTCATTCCAGCCACTATGCACAACGAAGGCAATTATGTAGTGAGCCTTGGCAATGTTTGCCGCTGGTTAGCTGAGCAAGCGGAAGGTTTGGGTGTTGAGGTATTCCCCGGGTTTACTGCCAGCCAACTGCTATTCAATGAAGATGGCAGTGTAGCGGGTATTATCACTGGTGATATGGGGGTCGGGGTCGATGGTGAGGCTAAAGACAGCTTCACACCCGGTATGGAGCTGCGTGCGAAATACACGATCTTTGCCGAAGGTTGCCGTGGTCACTTAGGCAAGCAGTTGTATAGCCAATTCCAACTGGATGCTGACTCCGATGCCCAGCATTATGGCATTGGCATTAAAGAGCTTTGGGATATTGATCCGAGTAAGCATGAAGAGGGTTTAGTCATTCATGGTTCGGGTTGGCCTTTAAGTGGTGGTACCAGTGGTGGTTTCTTCCTCTATCACAGTGAAAATAATCAAGCCGTAGTGGGACTGATTGTCGACCTGAACTATAGCAATCCTTATGTGAGTCCTTTCGATGAGTTCCAGCGCATGAAGCATCATCCGTTGGTTGCTAAATATCTCGAAGGTGGCAAACGGGTGGCTTATGGAGCACGGGCGATTGCCAAAGGCGGTTTTAATGCTTTACCCAAAATGCATTTCCCCGGTGGTTTATTGGTCGGTTGTAATGCGGGCACGCTGAATTTTGCAAAAATCAAAGGCACACATACCGCGATGAAAAGCGGCATGTTAGCGGCTGAAGAGATTTTTGCGGCGCTTCAAACGGGTGATACGGGTGGCAAAGACTTAACTGGTTATGACGAGCGCTTCCAAAACTCTTGGGTGTATGAAGAGTTAAAAGCGAGTCGCAATTTTGGTCCTGCTTTGCATAAGTTTGGTTCTTTGCTGGGTGGTGCTTTCAACTTTATCGACCAGAATATTTTTGGTGGTAAGTTGCCAGTGACTCTGCGCGATGATCATCCTGATTATGCACAAATGCGCCCAGCCAGTGAATTCTCGCGGATTGATTATCCTAAACCAGATGGCAAGTTGAGCTTCGATAAATTGAGTTCGGTGTTTTTATCGAATACCAATCATGATGAAGATCAACCTTGCCATTTGCGCTTAACAGATCCCTCGATTCCGATTAGCAAAAACCTGTCTTTATACGATGAACCGGCACAGCGTTATTGCCCTGCCGGTGTGTATGAAGTGCTAGGTGAAGGTGCGAGTGCTCGCTTCCAAATCAATGCACAGAACTGCGTACACTGCAAAACCTGTGATATTAAAGACCCAGCACAGAATATCACTTGGGTAACTCCCGAGGGTGGTGGTGGCCCGAACTATCCGAATATGTAGTCGGGTTTAACCAAAGCAAAGTGGCAGTCGTTCCTGCCACTTGAAGCTAGCAAAGTCCTACTCGCCTTGGCCTAGCGGTGGGGTATCAATAGCAAAAATTGAATGTGAGACAGCGGAGGAGTGAAAAAGCTTAGATAGCGAGCGCATTATCCTTGCGCCCAAAAGCCCAATTTAGCTTGGAGGAGACACTTATGTTAGGCCAAATGATGCAAAGACCCTTGCTCATCGGTTCTTTATTAGAACATGCAGAGCGTTATCATGGGGCGACCGAAATTATTTCCGTCAATACCCGCGGCGGAAAGACAAGAACACAATGGGCAAGCGTTGGAAAACGTGCCCGTCAGTTAGCCAGCCAATTAGAAAAAATGGGGATCCAAGTCGGCGAATGTTGCGCCACTTTGGCTTGGAACAATCATCGCCACTTAGAAATTTATTTTGGAGTTTCCAGCAGCGGGCGGGTTTGCCATACCATCAATCCGCGTCTGTTTCCTGCGCAACTGCAATACATTATTAACCATGCTCAAGATCAGGTACTGTTTTTCGATAAAACCTTCTTGCCTTTGGTTGCGGGTTTACGTGAGCAATTACCAAGTATCAAAGCCTATGTATTGTTGGATGTAGCAGATGAGGAAGTGAAAGCGCAACTGCCCAAGGTCTTGTTTTATGAGGAACTGATTGCCGCAGGAGACAGCAGTTATCAGTGGCCGGAGTTGGATGAAAATGCTGCCTCTAGCTTATGTTATACCTCAGGTACGACCGGTGACCCTAAAGGCGTTTTGTATTCGCATCGCTCCACTGTCTTGCATTCACTCGCAGTGAGTTTGCCAGATAGTTTAAATATCTCTGCGCGCGATTGTGTGATGCCTGTTGTGCCGATGTTTCATGTGAATGCTTGGGGCATTCCCTATGCCGCCGCACTAACAGGTGCGAGTTTGATTATGCCGGGGTCTGGTTTAGATGGTGCAAGCTTACTAAAACTCATTGATGAAGAGCAGGTGACAGTGGCTTTAGGTGTTCCCACCATTTGGCAAGGCTTGTTAGGCGCGATTGAAAAGTCGGGTTCACAAGTACCCAGCTTGAAGCGCACGGTAGTGGGCGGTGCGGCTTGCCCACCCTCAATGATGGCTAAATTCCGTGAGTATGGGGTGGAGACCATTCATGCTTGGGGGATGACTGAGCTAAGTCCGGTTGGGACAGTGAATGCGCTCCTGCATAAGCATGAAAGCCTCACTGTTGAAGAACAACATCAACTGCGCTTGAGTCAAGGCCGTCCTGTGTTTGGGATGGAGTTACGCCTAGTGGACGATGAAGGCGAGGTGCTCGAACACGATGGCAAAACCCAAGGTAATTTGCAGTGTCGTGGGCATTGGGTGGTGGATACTTACTTCCATGTCGAGCATAACGCTTTAGACGATGGGTGGTTCTCAACCGGGGATGTTGCTACCCTTGATGCCGATGGCTATATGAATATTCGTGATCGCTCGAAAGATATTATCAAGTCGGGTGGTGAATGGATCAGCACGGTGGAGCTAGAAAATATTGCTCTGGCGCATCCTGATTTAATTGGCGCAGCAGCAATTGCCACCAAACATGAAAAATGGGATGAGCGCCCCTTATTAATTGCGGTACGCCGTGAAGGTCATGAAGTGTCCACGGCAGAAGTGCTCGCCTTCTTCGATGGAAAAATAGCGAAGTGGCAAATTCCCGATGATGTCATTTTCGTGGAAGCATTGCCGCTGAATGGAACCGGTAAATTAATGAAAAATAAGCTTAGAGAGCAGTATGGCGAGTATTTATTGCAAAAAACTGCCGACTCTAAGCCTAGTAAGATGTGAAATCCTAAGGAGTTTGAAATGAGTTATACCCATCCCTATCAGGATGCTGATTTTGTCCTGCGCCATGTAGTGAAATTTGATGAACTCTGTGCGGATGCGGGGCTAGACGAAGCCAATATGGATTTAGCGGTCGCGGTGCTTGAGGAAGCAGGCAAAATGGGCAGTGAAGTGCTAGCTCCCTTAAATTGGAGTGGCGATCAGGCGGGTATAAGTCTGGGTGCGTATGGGGGGCAAGAAGCACCGGGTTTCAAAGAAGCTTATCAGCAATTTGCAGAAGCCGGTTGGTTATCCTTAGGCGCAGAACCCGAGTTTGGCGGGCAAGGTTTGCCGAATGTGTTGAATACGGCGGTGAATGAGATTTGGCAATCCGCAAATATCTCCTTTGCCCTTTGCCCGATGCTCAGCATGGGGGCGATGGAAAGTATTGGTCACCACGCGAGCCATGAATTGCAGTCTACCTATTTGCCTAAAATGGCGAGTGGTGAATGGACGGGCACAATGAATCTAACCGAGCCGGATGCAGGTTCTGATTTAGCCGCCGTGAAAACGCGCGCAGTGCCGAATGGTGATCATTATCTGGTGACAGGTCAGAAGATTTTCATCACTTGGGGTGATCATCAAATGACTGAGAATATCATTCATTTGGTGCTAGCACGTTTACCAGATGCGCCTGCTGGGGTGAAAGGTATCTCCTTATTTGTCGTACCGAAGTTTTTGTTGGATGCTGAGGGTAACCCGGCTGAACGCAATGCGGCTCACTGTTTATCGGTCGAACATAAGCTGGGTATCCACGCTAGCCCAACCTGTGTGATGGAGTTTAAAGACGCGATTGGCTATATCATCGGTGAGCCAAACAAAGGCTTATCCTATATGTTCACGATGATGAACCATGCCCGCCAAGCGGTCGGTTTGCAGGGGTTGTCGATTTCTGAGCGAGCGTATCAACAAGCTCGCGTATTTGCACGGGAGCGCTTGCAAGGTACTCGTCGTGATGGCTCACGGATTCCGATCATTGAGCATCCAGATGTACGCCGCATGTTGATGGTGATGCGTGCTAGCAATGAGGCGATGCGCGCTTTAGCCTTAGTCGCTGCTGCTGAAGTAGATCGTGCTAAGCATGCGGCTGATGTAGATGCTAAAGCGCAACATGCAGGTCGGGTTGAATTACTTACTCCCATCGTGAAGGGCTGGCTCACTGAGTTATCCCAAGAAATGACTTATCTGAATATTCAGATTCATGGCGGTATGGGCTTCATTGAAGAAACAGGCGCAGCGCAACATTATCGTGATGCACGGATTCTGACCATTTATGAAGGGACGACGGGCATTCAAGCCCTCGACTTTATTGGCCGCAAAACTCTAAGCGATCAAGGGGCTGCCTTAGCTTTGTATCTAGCAGAAATGCAGGTAACGGCTGAAGCCTTGCGCGCTGACAATAATTTGCCAGCGAGTATTGTCGAAGGTTTAGAGTCTGCGATTGAGCGGGGCGTAATGGCGCGTGAGTGGCTGTTAAAATCAGCATCGACTGATGTAAATTTAGCTGGTAGTGCCAGTGTGAACTTCTTAATGCTATTTGGTTATTTAAGTGGTGGCTGGTTAATGGCGAAAGAAGCAGCAGTTGCTCAAGCTCAATTAGCAGCCGGTGAAGGTGATGCACAGTTCTTGAAAAACAAGCTGATCACTGCCCAATTCTATGCCGAGCATTTATTGCCACGTACTCAAGCTCACTTAGCGGCGATGCTGGCAGGTAGTGAAACGATCATGGGTTTAGCAGAAGACGCATTTTAGGAGATTAAGATGCATAAAACCTTTCAAGTTGGCGATAAAGCGGCACGCAAACATACCTTCACCGATGCGGATGTGCACCAGTTCGCAGATTTAACTGGCGACCATAACCCGGTGCATTTAGACGCTGAGTTTGCAGCGGGTACGCAATTCAAAGCGCAGATTGCACACGGGATGTTGGTTGGCAGCTTATTCACTGGGATTCTGGGTGAAGAGTTGCCCGGCCCCGGTTCGATTTATATGGCACAAAACTTGAGCTTTAAAGCGCCGGTTTATTTAGGCCAAGAAGTGACTGCAACGGTGGAAGTGACCAGCATTCGTGAAGGCAAGGGTATTGTGAGCTTTGATACCACAGTCACGGATCAGGAGGGTAAAGTCTTGGTGAAAGGCGATTCAGTGATGTATGTGCCTTGGTTGAAGGCTTAATTCGCTAAAAGTCTACCCCTCCATTGGAGGGGATGGCTTGAAAACAATTACTTCTGCGTCAAACTCATATTACCCTGCAAATCTTTATAGACTACGACCTTATGTTTAGAGCCATCTTGTAGCTCAAGGCTCAGTTTGTAATTCATCCCTGCCACCACTTGTTGTTCAGCTTGGGTGACTTTTCCTAGTAAACCACCTAAGCTTTGCGCAGCGAACTGAGCGGCATTCTGCACTTCTGCATCATTGAGATCCACAGCGGAATAGCCACCTACTATCTGTGGCTGGGTTGGAGCTGGAGTACTTGGCTGTGGAGTTGTCGAAGTTGGATTGGTATTGCAAGCTGTTAATAGGCAACTGATCACAAAAACAAAACAAGCAGCTAATTTTTTCATCGAAATTTCCTTGTGGATAAAAACGCTATCTAAGCTAAATAATTGAGCGCTTGTCAATCGACTTAGCTGGCTTTGCCCTGTACATAAATTCTGTTATTAATACAGTATCCGCATTTACCCTTAACAAAACCTTATACCAAAAATTTTCATCAGTTATGCCCGCGATCAAAGTCATGGCGAACGCTTAGCCGCCGAAACGCAGCAGCAATTGCTCGCGGCGGGCTTTGAGGTTTTCCGCGATGTAATAGGTTTGAAGCCCGGCGATGTTTGGTATCACAAATTAGAGTTTGAATTAGAAACTAGTGATGCGGTGGTGCTGATTGTTTCCGAGAAAGTACGCACCTCGAAATGGGTACACAATGAAATCAGCATGGCACAGGAGCTTAATTTGCCAGTGATTCCAGTGTTTGCAGAGAAAGTACGTTCGCCTTTGTGGTTACGGCATTTGCAGGCTTTGGATTTTTGTACGCAAACCAATTGGGTTTTGCTTATTGAGGCTTTAGCTAGCCAACTGAGTTTCCCATCACCCTCTAGCTCCCTCTCCCGTCGAATAGTGGAGAAGGAACAACCAACCTCTAATAGCCCCTCTAATTCTGGTACAGGGGATGGAGTGAAGATAAAACCTGCTTGGGCAAGTGCTTCAGGTACAGATGAATATGGAGTTTACGCAGATTTAACGATACCTTTTGAGAAAAAAGGGTTTCTTTTCTTGAAGAAGGCTGATGTTGTGGTGCAGCGTTTCCGCTTTATCGAAGCTGGGACATTTTGGATGGGTTCGCCGGAAGATGAGGAAGGGCGTTTTGCTAGTGAAACCCTGCATCAAGTGACTTTAAGCCAATCTTTTTGGTTGGCAGATACAGCCTGTACTCAAGTTTTATGGCAAGCCGTGATGGGTAATAATCCTGCTTATTTTAAAACTAGCTTACAAAACCCTGTTGAACAGGTGAGTTGGAATGATGCGCAAGTGTTTATTCAAAAATTGAACCAACAAATTTCAGGTATAGCGGCTCGACTGCCTACTGAGGCGGAATGGGAATATGCCTGTCGAGCGGGAACAAACAGTGCTTTTGGGTTCGGTGGAAAAAATGATTTGGATACCACTAAGGCGAATTATTCGGGTCAGTGGGATGACTTTAATGTGAGTGGTAAGACAGTAGCTGTAAAAAGTTTCGCTCCGAATCCTTGGGGCTTATATGAAATGCACGGCAATGTTTGGGAATGGTGCGAAGATGGTTATGCCGAGTATCCACTGCAAGCGATCATTGACCCACGCGGAGCGCCTGCAAGTTCTGCCCGTGTGCGGCGCGGCGGGTCGTGGAGCAATTTCGGCTGGAGCGTGCGTTCTGCCTATCGCCGCAGCTACGCGCCCGACGACCGTTACGACGACCTTGGTTTTCGTTTAGCCCTAGGTCATTGAGTTCAGGGCGGCGGAGCCGCAGAGCGCCAAGGCCGCGTAAGCCGTGGCAGGCGCGTTACGGAGTAGCGCTAGCAGCGGCTGAAGCAGACAGGGCGCTGGGGGTGAAGGGGGTGTCCCCCTGCGAGCTGAATCTGCGGTATACTGAGTAAAGCAAACTGATTTTATGCAGGTTCTTTGATGTACTCCAATCTTGCCCACCAAGCCCTTACCAGTGAAACAGCTTATTTAAGTGCCGAAGCACAGTCCAGCGACAAGCACGAATACCTCAATGGTTGGGTCTACCCACTGCATTGGAATCCGATTACCAATATGGCAGGTGCAAGCGATGCACATGTCAAAGTCACTGGCAATGTGCATTATGCATTCAAAACCCATTTACGCGGCAAAGGCTGTGGTTTGTATGCCTCCGATATGCGCGTAAAAATTAATGCAAAAGACAAGGCTTATTTCTACCCCGATGTCATGGTGACTTGCGATCCAGCCGATCAAATCCGCGATACCATGAAAGAGTCGCCGCTTTTGATCGTTGAAGTGCTGTCACCCAGTACCGAAGATTATGATAAAGGTGGAAAATTTGCTGTGTATAGACTGCTCAGCAGTTTGCGCGAATATGTGCTGATCGACCCCAGCGAATATTTAGTAGAAATTTTTCGCTTGAATGCGCATCAGCGTTGGGAGTTATTTACGTTTGAAGGTGCGGAGAGTGCAGTAGAGTTTGCTAGTATTGGTTTAATAGTCCCCATGCTTGCTTTGTATGATGATGTAGTTTTTAACTAAACGCCTGCAATATCCCCAACATCCCCCGTGTTGCATTCGATAGTGTCCGCTTGCGATGGGTAATTACGCCTAATTCACGTTTCAATTGGAGCGGTGTTTCCACAATCACCAATTGCTCATTTAATAAAGTATGCGGCAGCAGCGACCAACCAAAGCCTGCACTTACCAGCATTTTTAAAGTTTCTAAATAATTGGTGCTGACATAAACATTCAGTTGATTTTCTAAGTGTCTCAAGGCTTGGCTAATAATTTGATAGGTATAAGTATCTTTGCTCGGCAGAACACAGCGGTGCTGCACAAGTTCTGCTAACGAGACCTTACCCCTTTGACTTAGCATGTGTTGTCGGCTGGTGACGATATGAAGTTGATCCGTCCAAATCACTTGGGCTTGTAATTGCTCAGGTAAAGCATTCGGCAGTGTCGCAATCGCCATTTCTAATTCACCCCGCTCGACGGCTTGGCAGGCTTGTTCCGAAGCGACAAAGCGTAAGTCCAGTTGTACCGCAGGATAGCGCTGGTTGAATGCACTTAAAGCGGGTGGCAAGCGATGTAAGCCAATATGATGGCTCGTACCCATCGTTAAAACGCCATGAACATCACTAGAAAGGTTAGAGGCAAGACGGCGAATGTCTTCAAGTTCCGTACGTAAAGCTTGTACTCGTGGCAATAAAGCCCGACCTGCTTCGGTTAAAGTCACTTTGCGATTAATACGGTTGAAGAGGGCTGTGCCAAGTTCTGCCTCAAGGGCGCTAATGCGTTTGCTGATCGCTGGTTGGCTAAGGAATAAGGCATCAGCCGCCAGTGAAAACGATTGATAGCGGGCGACTTCGACAAAAGCAATGAGTGCGTGTAATTCCATACAAGTATTCTAATCAAGAATGTATTAGATGAAAAATATGAATTTTATTTATCAAAGAGCTGATGATATTCTGCACTGCGTCAACATTCCAAGGAGATCCCTGTGGCTGGAAAAACCCTCTATGATAAAGTCTGGGATGCGCATGTGGTGCGGCAAGAAGCCGACGGTACTTGTTTGCTGTATATCGACCGCCATTTGGTGCATGAAGTCACCTCCCCACAAGCTTTTGAAGGCTTGAAAATAGCAAAACGCCAGCCGTGGCGTACTGCCTCGATGGTTGCTGTGCCTGACCATAATATTCCTACCAAAGATTTAGATCAGGGCATTACTGATCCAGTATCGCGTCTGCAAGTGGAAACGCTGAATGAAAATTGCCGTGATTTTGGCGTGACCGAATTTAATCTCGGTGATCCACGTCAAGGTATTGTGCATGTGATGGGGTCAGAGCAGGGCGCGACTTTACCCGGCATGACGGTGGTCTGTGGTGATTCGCATACCTCTACGCATGGTGCTTTCGGTGCTTTAGCACATGGTATTGGTACGTCTGAAGTTGAGCATGTGATGGCCACCCAATGTTTGATTCAGAAAAAAATGAAAAACATGCGTGTCAATGTCAACGGCAAAGTAGGCTTTGGCGTAACGGCTAAAGACATTGTACTTACGATCATTGGCGAAATCGGCACTGCCGGTGGTACAGGTTATGCGATTGAATTTGCTGGTGAAGCGATTCGTGATCTGAGCATAGAAGGGCGTATGACCGTCTGCAATATGGCCATCGAGGCTGGTGCGCGGGCAGGCATGATTGCAGTCGATGACACCACGATTGAGTACGTGAAAGGTCGTCCTTATGCACCTAAGCCCGAACAGTGGGAAGCGGCAGTCAGTGCATGGCGTGATTTGCATTCCGATGCCGATGCGGTGTTTGATTGTGAGGTCAATTTGGATGCAGCTAGCATTAAACCACAAGTCACTTGGGGGACTTCCCCAGAGATGGTCTTAGCCGTGGATGGAATTGTGCCTGACCCAGCCAAAGAGACTGATCCGGTGAAAGCGAATAGTATTCGTGCTGCACTCAAGTATATGGGTTTGGAGGCGAATACTCCGATTGACCAAGTGCAAGTGGATAAAGTTTTCATCGGTTCGTGTACTAATTCGCGTATAGAAGACTTACGCGCCGCAGCAGCAGTAGCCAAAGGACGTAAACTGGCTTCTAATATCAAGTTGGCTATGGTCGTTCCGGGTTCGGGTTTAGTCAAACGCCAAGCTGAGCAGGAAGGTTTAGATCAAATTTTCTTGGCGGCTGGTTTTGAGTGGCGTGAACCGGGTTGTTCCATGTGCCTTGCGATGAATGCAGATCGTTTAGAGCCGGGCGAACGTTGCGCTTCCACTTCTAATCGTAACTTTGAAGGTCGCCAAGGGCAGGGCGGTCGGACGCATTTAGTCAGTCCGGCAATGGCTGCGGCTGCGGCTGTCACTGGACATTTTGTTGATGTTCGTCAGTTATAAAGGAGACAACTCATGAAAAAACTACTCGCTATCGCTTTGTTAATCCCTTTCTTCATGACTTTATCAGGCTGCAACACGATTGCAGGTGCTGGTAAAGATGTGCAAAAAGCTGGTAAAGCTATTGAGAAAGAAGCCAAAGAAACCAAGAAAAAAATGTAAGGGAGTGATACATGGAAAAGTTTACTGTCCATCAAGGTTTAGTCGTGCCATTAGATCGAGCCAATGTTGATACGGATGCCATCATTCCTAAGCAATATTTGAAATCGATTAAACGCACGGGTTTTGGCCCGACCTTATTTGATGATTGGCGTTATACGGAGCCGGGCGAACCCGGAATGGATCACAGTAAACGTGCCGTGAATCAAGACTTCGTACTCAATTTCCCGCGTTATGGGGGAGCTTCTATCCTGATAGCGCGGGAAAACTTTGGCTGTGGCTCGTCGCGTGAACATGCGGTGTGGGCTTTAGATGATTATGGCATTCGTGTGGTTATTGCGCCGAGTTTTGCAGATATTTTCTTTAATAACAGCTTCAAAAGTGGCTTACTGCCGATTTATTTGGATGCTGCCAGCGTGGAGCGCTTATTCAAAGAAGTGGAAGCTAATCCGGGCTATCAATTGACGATTGATTTAGCGGCACAGAATGTCATCACGCCAAGCGGTGACAAGCTCGCTTTTGAGATTGATGCATTCCGCAAGTTTTGCTTATTGAATGGCTTGGATGATATTGGCCTGACTTTGCAACACGCCAGTGATATTCAAGCGTATGAAACTAAGCGCAAACAAACCGCGCCTTGGTTGTTTAATTAGAGGTTTACTATGACGAAGAAAATTCTTGTTCTGCCCGGTGACGGTATTGGGCCAGAAATCGTTGCCGAAGCCATGAAAGTGCTAAATCTGTTCGCGGATGAAGGCAGCTTACCTATGGAGGCTGAATACGCGCATATTGGCGGAGCAGGCTATGATGCAGAAGGTAAACCTTATCCAGAAACGACTCAGAGGCTTGCAAAAGCAGCAGATGCGATTTTGCTCGGTGCGGTCGGTGGCCCTAAATATGACACCCTAGATCGTCCTTTGCGCCCTGAACGCGGCTTATTAGCGATTCGTGCTGATTTAGGTTTATATGCGAATTTGCGTCCTGCGATTTTGTATGAAGAATTAGCCAGTGCTTCTTCGCTCAAGCCCGAGTTAGTCGCTAATTTGGACATTATGATTGTGCGCGAGTTGACGGGTGATATTTATTTTGGTCAACCACGTGGTATTGAGACTTTACCGAATGGCGAGCGGCGCGGCTTCAATACAATGGTCTACACTGAATCCGAAATCGAGCGCATTGGACGCACGGCTTTTGATACAGCAATGAAGCGTGGCAAAAAGTTGTGCTCGGTGGATAAGGCCAATGTGCTTGAAGCGACTGAGCTGTGGCGCGAAGTGATGATTCGTATCGGCAAAGATTATCCAGAAGTCGAGCTAAGCCATATGTATGTCGATAATGCGGCGATGCAACTGGTTCGTGCACCTAAGCAATTTGACGTGATGGTGACGGGCAATATTTTCGGCGATATTCTCTCCGATGCTGCAGCCATGCTGACCGGTTCGATTGGTATGTTGCCGTCCGCCTCCTTGAATAAAGCTGGTGTGGGGATGTATGAACCTATTCATGGTTCTGCCCCGGATATTGCAGGCAAAGGTATTGCTAACCCCTTAGCGACGATTTTGTCCGTCGCGATGTTGTTGCGTTATAGCTTGAATCAGCCAGACTTAGCAGCACGAGTGGAGGCTGCGGTGAAGCAAGTCTTAGCACAAGGCTTCCGCACCGGCGATATTTACACAGAAGGCTGCGAAAAAGTGGGTACTGCGGCGATGGGTGATGCAGTTATTTCAGCTTTACGCAGCTAAATTGTAAATTTTTCGCTATACTAAGCCCCTGTAGTAAAGCCCTCAGTCTCGTTTTTGCAACCGGCGAGCTGGGGGCGTTTTTTTTGAGGACGATGAAATGACTAAAACCTATGATGTTGCTGTGGTGGGGGCGACGGGTCTGGTGGGTGAAACCCTGCTGACCTTATTGGCTGAACGCAATTTTCCGGTAGGTCAAGTCTATGCTTTAGCCAGTGAAAATTCGTTTGGCAAAGAACTCGAATGTGGGCGCAAAACGCTAGATGTTGAAGAGCTAGCTGAGTTTGATTTTTCTAAAGTGCACTTGGCATTTTTTGCAGTGGACGCGGCACTTGCTGCTGAATATGTACCACTGGCTACTCAAGCGGGTTGTACTGTGATCGATAACTCTACGCACTATCGGAATAATGTTGAAATTCCGCTGGTGATCCCTGCAATCAATCCAGAAGCACTAGCGGGTTATAAAAATAAGAATATCATCGCTAGTCCGGGTAGTTCTACCATTCAACTAGCGCTGGCTTTAAAGCCAATCTTGAATGTCGCTAAGCTTATGCGCATTCAGATACTTGCTTGTGAGGCGGTATCTGGAGCAGGTCGTAGAGCTGTAGATGAGTTAGCAGGACAAACTGCTAGTTTGTTAAGTGGACGACCTGTTGAGTCAAAAGTTTTTGAAAAGCAGATTGCCTTTAATCTTTTACCACAAGTAGGTGATCTAATAGAGCAAGGTCATACTCAACAAGAGATGAGCTTGTTAAAGGAAATACGTCGAGTATTAGCTCAGCCTAATTTACCCCTTAGCCCGACAGTAATTCGTGCTCCGGTGTTTTTTGGAACTGTGCTTGAGATGTATTTTGAAACAGAAATCCAGTTGCCGCTCACTCAATTAGAGTCTGTATTAGAAAATGCTAAAGGCTTAGAAGTGTTCGCGAAACATGGTGATTACCCGACTCCTGTGGTGGAGGCTGCTAATCATGATCCTGTGTATGTAGGTCGTATTCGTGCTGATTTAACACAACCAAATGGCCATCATCTATGGTTGGTGAGCGATAATGTTCGCGGAGCTGCTCTCAATAGTGTGCAGATTGCGGAATTACTTGTGCAAACTGGTTTAAAGTGAAGCTTATCGGTTAATTCAGCACAAATTAATTCGACCCTGTAACAATAAGGCGAAGCAGAGAATTCTTATCAAATTGGTGAGAGTACCTGTTGACCTTGGGAAGATTGCTTGCTGTAAAGCACTGATATATAGTTGAATGCTAACAATACCAATAAATCACTATTCATCCAGAATTCTAAATCTAAGGGCTGACGCAAACTCAGGGGATGAACAGAGATGCAACCGTTGCACTAGTAAAGGGGAATCGCAGTGAAAAAACAGGCTCTAAGTATAGCCGTGATGATCGCGGGTGCATATCCTGCGGCGTCGAACGCGCTGAGTCTTGGCGATATCGAGTCAAACTCCAACCTGAATCAACCACTGCGTGCTAAGATCGAATTACTCGCTGCGGGTGTGCAGGACGCAAAGCAGTTACAGGTTCGCTTAGCGCCAGCTAGCGTGTTCAATCGTGTTGGTATTGAACGCCCAGCCTTTTTAGATAGCTTACGCTTTTCTACTAGTGTGCAAAATGGCAAGCCAGTGATTTTGGTGAGTTCGGATAGACCGATTACTGAGCCATTTGTCAATTTTCTCTTGGAAGTGAGCTGGCCGCAAGGGCAATTATTAAAAGAATATACGGTGATGCTGGATCCACCCGTGCTGATGCAACCCGGTAATACTGTGGCAGGCAATGAAGCCGCTGTGCGCGCTGAGCCGCGTGCAAATGGTACAGTCAATCGTCCCGCTCCTGTTGTACCGGTACAGCCAGAATCAGAATTACTAGCAGATGCGCAAGCACCTGTGCAAGAAGTAGCTCCACAAACAGCGCGTCAAGTACGGGTGCAACAACAGCCGCGTCGTGCTGCACCGAATCGTCAAGCTAGTCAGCAGCGCGCAGCAACTCCTGCTCAAAGTGGCAGCCGTACTTATCGTGTACGCCCCGGTGATACGCTCTTCAAGGTTGCTAGCCAATTAAGTCAGCCGGGTACTAACATCGATCAAATGATGATGGCCTTGTATCGAGCTAATCCACAAGCCTTTATCGATGGTAATATCAATGGTTTGAAATCCGGTGTGACTTTAAAAGCACCTGCCTTACGTAGTACTCAGTCGGTTAGCCGTGCAGAAGCACGTCGGCAAGTGCGGCAACATTATGTAGATTGGAAGAGGATCCGCGCTAATGAAGTGGCAAGAGCAAGTGTTTCTGAAGCGCCTGTTAAAGAACGTCCAGCCAGTCGCCCAGCCAATGATAATGCTCGCTTAGAAGTACTAGGCAACAAAGAGAAAGCGGGTGGCAATGAGCCAGTCGTTGCCGGAGCGGGTAAAGAGCGCTTGGCCAATCTAGAAAAAGAATTAGCCTTAGCGCGTGAGTCTTTATCAAGCCAACAACGTGAAAATACGGATCTTAAGTCACGGGTTGATGAACTAGAAGCAATGTTACGTAAGAAAAATCGTTTAATTACCTTACGTGATGAGCAATTGGCTGAGCTACAGAAATCCATGAATGGCGGCAAGCCTGTCGCAGGTCAAACACCAACGACTGAAGCTAATCTTGGGTCTAAGCCAATTGAGTCGCAACCTGCAGAAGCTAAGCCAACTGAACCCGTTGTAGCTCAGCCAGAGCCAACTACGACTACACCGCTAATTAATGGGCAAGCACAGCCCCAACCGAATCCAGATTCACCCACTGCTCAGACCAACGGCAGCGATATTCAGAATTATTTGGGTAATGCCACTAATAATAATGAAGTCATGCGTACTAATCCTGAGCAGCAGCAAGCCGGTATGCCTGATAGTCAAGGCAATGCGCTGATGACTCCAGCTCAACGTGCAGCGGCAGCGGCAGCAGCACTCAATGGCGACTTAAATTCTAATCCACAAAATGGCAGTAATTTACCGAATGGTACTATACCTGATCCGACTCAGCCTAATCCTGCACAGTCAGGTACAGCACTGAATCCAGCGAATCCGGTCAATCCAGCACAGCCTGATCCACAAGCGGCTGTACTACAACCGGCTGAACCTACGCCGGTTACACCGCCTGCAGAAGTTCAAACACAACCCACTGAACCGGTAAAACCTGCTCAGTCACCTTTTGTAGATGCACAAGGTGGTGATGATTTAATGAGTATGTTGACTTCACCCTTAGCATGGAAGATCGGTGCAGGTGCTTTACTCTCCTTATTATTGTTAGCTCTATTAGCACGGTTCTTGGGCAAACGTAAATCTACTCCACCTCGTGAGCCTGAGTTTAATGAAGCTCAATTTGGTTTAGATGATAATATTCCACCGGTGCATACCAATAATGCAGGCGGTGTCGACTTCTCTGATTTGGGCAAAGAGTTAGATAAGGCTGAACAAAAGCGTCCCACCTTTGATGAGGTGGAGGATGATCCGTTTGGTGTCAACTTAGGCAATACGCATCAAGGCAGTAAAGCTGAGCCGATGAGTCATACAGCGGTTAAAACAGCGGATCAGTCTGAAGATGAAGACGAAGTGTTGATGGAGGCTAATGTCTATATCGCTTACGGTCTGCATCAACAAGCCGAAAGTGAGTTGAAAAAGGCTTTGGAGAAATATCCAGATCGTTTGGAGTATCGCCATAAACTCTTAGAAAACTATTTCGCTGCTAATAACCGTGAAGCCTTTGATGAGCAAGCACAGATTTTTGCGAATAGCCGCAATGCAGATCGCCAAGGAAAGTTGTGGAAAGATGTGATGACTTGGGGTGCAAAGATTAGCCCTGATAACTCACTGTATAGTAATGGTGCTGCTAGCGGTTTGGGTAAAATGGCTGCGAGTGGTGCAGCTATCGGGGCAGCAGTAGCAGGTGTCGCAGGCTTAGCAACACGTGACGTCCAAGCAGATGAGCATAAATCTGAACTAGGTTTCAATGCACCAGATGATCATAAGGTGAGTTTAAAAGATGATTTAGCCGCAGCACTGAATGCTTTAGAAGATGACGATCTCAACAATAATCCTAAGCATGATGAATTTGATTTCAACCTAGATGATTTTGATACTGAGTTAAATACTAAGTCGAATGTAGCAGCTAGTGGTTTGGATACTGGGTTTGCTAAATCGGGTCGTCAAGATTTCCAAGCGGCAGAGACCGCCTTATTAGCGGATGATGACCTTGATTTCAACCTAGATGATTTAGTCGGTAATTCAGCGAATGAGCAAAAGTCTAGCCCAAGCCATGCGTTGAATAAGCATGATGAGTTGGATTTAGAGGGTTTAAGCTTTGATGCCCCACTCGATTTAGACCGGCCAATAACTGCAGCTAAAGCACCTGAGCCAGCGATGGATGATCTTGATAATATGTTGGACATGGACTTTGACGAGCTGACTAAAACGGTCGATGCTCCCAAAGTTGCTTCAGCTGCGGATGAGTTGGATGATGGTAATCTGCTTGATTTCGATCTAGATCAATTGACGATGGATGCTGAGCCAGCTTCTGCAACGGGTAAAGCCGCTTTAGCAGCAACTGGGGTTGCGGCAGCGGCCTCTGCGACCAAGGCAGCGGATAATGTTACTAGTTTGAATCTGCATTTGGACAAAGATACCGGCATTAAGAAAATCCTGCCGCAGGATACTTTCTACACAGCGCCGGATGCAGTTCCTGCGAATCCAGACGATGATTGGTTAGGGGATATTGATGAAGCTTTATCCTTCCTCGATATGCCAGAAGAAGAATTGGATCTGCATGAAGCGCATATCAGTACGAAGTTAGATCTGGCGCGTGCTTATTTAGATATGGGTGATATTGAGGGTGCGCGCTCCACGCTGGAGGAGGTCATGGTCGAAGGTAATGATAATCAACGGCGTGAAGCGGAAACCTTACTCCATCAAACGGGTTGAGACTTCAATCTATAATCGTTATAAAGGCCGACTTGTTCGGCCTTTTGTTTGTTGGAACTCATGAAATTAGCAGCTTGTGTAGAATATGATGGAACCGCGTTTTGCGGCTGGCAACGCTTAAGCCATGCCAGCACTGTGCAAGCCTCGGTGGAGCACGCACTTTCAGAAGTAGCTAATGAAAAGATTGATGCCGTCTGTGCGGGACGTACCGATAGCAGTGTGCATGCTAATGGGCAAATCATCCATTTTGAAACCAACGCTGAACGTCCTATGCGGGGTTGGTTATTTGGCTCGAATGTCAAATTACCGGATGGTATTGCTTTGCGTTGGGTACAACCCGTGGCGGCTGATTTCCATGCTCGTTTTTCTGCCATTTCACGTCGCTATCGTTATATTATTTTGAATCGTTGGGCTAAGCCGGCCATCTTAAAAAATAAGGTCGCTTGGTATCATCACCCTTTAGATGCCGAGTTGATGCATGTAGCTGCACAAGCTTTAGTCGGTGAGTATGATTTTTCGAGCTTTCGGGCTTCCGGTTGCCAAGCCACTCATGCGCGCCGTGCAATCCGAAGCTTGCAAGTCAGTCGGCGAGACGATTTCATTTATATTGACATTGTTGCCAATGCTTTTTTACATCATATGGTGCGTAATATTGTCGGTTCACTATTGGAAGTAGGTAGCGGTGAGCGAAAGATTGAGTGGATGGCTGAGCTATTAGAGCAACGTGATCGCACCTTGGCAGGGATGACTGCGGCTGCCTCCGGTTTATATTTTGTCTATGTGGAATATCCCGCGCATTTTGGCTTGCCAGCTAGTTATATTCTGCCAGAGTTTGCTTTAAGTTAACGGTTTGGAGTCCTAATTTTCTCTGCAGCCGTTTGGAGTAGCTGCTCAATTTGCTGAAAAAATTCAGGCTTAGGTGGTGCATTAGGGCGGCTGAGATAGACTAATTGCTGCTCATTCTCTCCTAAACGAATCGTTAATTTTTCGCTATAAGCCCGATCTGCGCTAGCTTGGCCTTGCGCAACTTTCAGCGTAGTGGCTGCAGTTTCCATCAATTTTTGTTCACTAACTAGCTTACGCAGGTTAGTTTCGGTTTCTGCGTCTAAAGGAGCGCTAACGGTTTTCAAATCTGTTGGAGTCCAGCAAGGGGTACTTTTAAACCATTGTGCACAACGGTTTTCCGTATCTTCAAAATAAGTATAGACGAGTTGACCTTGCTCTAATTTTATATCGGTGTAGCTGCCTTCCGTGCTAGTGAAATAATGCAGTACTAAAGCTTCTTCCATCGGCAAACGTTCACAAGCCGTCAGTAATAAGACAACTATAGTGAAGCTAAGACTAGTTGGCAGCAGTTTCATAACAAATGTGCACCGTGGACGAGACTAAAGTTACTGCTTAGAGTCTCTTGGGGATTTAATAGTTCGAGGTAAAGATTCTTTAATAACGGATTTTCTAGGGATTAAGTTAGCTTAAGCTGAAAACGCGTTAAAATGCTGGCTACATTTGTTTAGAGGAATAAACATGAAATTCTGTAGCACTTGTGGGGCTAGGGTCAGTTTAAAAATTCCTGAGGGTGAAGATCGCCAGCGGCATGTTTGTGATGCCTGTAATACGATTCATTATCAAAATCCCAAAATTATTACGGGTGTTATTGTCACGCATGGCGAGCAAGTTTTACTCTGTCGTCGCGCGATTGAGCCACGTTATGGCTTATGGACGTATCCCGCAGGCTTTATGGAAAATGCTGAAACCTCAGCCCAAGCCGCTGCCCGCGAAGCTCAAGAAGAAGCGCAGGTTGAATTAACGAATCAACGTTTATTTAGCCTAGTGGATGTACCGCATGCTAATCATGTGCATGTAATTTATTGCGCGGAATTAGCCAATGAAGTGTATGGCGCCGGTGTAGAAAGTTTGGAAGTGCGTTTATTTAACGAAGCTGACATACCGTGGAGTGAGTTAGCCTTCCAATCAGTTCACCGAAACTTGGAACTATTTCTTGCGGATCGCCAACAAGGCCAGCAACAAGTGCACCATATTCAGTTTGCTTAACAAAAGACCCTAGCCCGAAGGCTAGGGAATCTCAGTGAGAGCAAAGTCCATGCTAATGAAACTGAGTGTTTAAGCTGCAATAGAACGTTCGTTCGCTGCACAATCTAAGGCTGCAGCCATCGCATCTTCAACCTTCTCCATAAAGATAAATTGCAGTTGCTTGCGAGCATTTTCCGGCACCTCTTCAAGATCTTTACGGTTACGTGCGGGGAGCAACACGGTATGAATGCCTGCGCGTAGGGCGGCTAAGCATTTCTCCTTCACCCCACCGATTGGTAAGACCAAGCCCCGTAGGCTAATTTCACCGGTCATCGCCACATCACTACGTACACAACGCCCAGTTAGTAGTGAAACTAAAGATGTGAACATCGCCACGCCTGCACTGGGGCCATCTTTAGGGATAGCACCTGCAGGCACGTGTAAGTGAATGTCATGTTCATCAAATAGTTTTGGATCAATCCCTAAACTCTGTGCACGTGACTTTACCAAACTCAAAGCGGCTTGAGCGCTTTCCTTCATCACATCGCCGAGTTGTCCAGTAATAATCAATTTACCGTGGCCGGGCATTTTGGTGGTTTCAATAAACAGAATATCACCACCGACAGGTGTCCATGCCAAACCGGTTGCTACCCCCGGAATGCTGGTACGCATCGCAACTTCGCTTTCAAAGCGCTTCGCTCCTAGAATGTCGAGTACTTCGGACTCACCAATTTGAATGGGAGATGAAGCACCTTCGGCAATTTGCATCGCCACGCGGCGCAGTAAAGCACCAATTTTCCGATCTAAATTACGTACTCCAGCTTCACGTGTGTAATCACCGATCACACTGCGTAAAGCAGACTCAGTGATAGTCACTTGCTCTGGTTTTAAGCCATTGGTTTCCAGTTGACGCTTGACTAAATAGCGCTTAGCAATCTGGACTTTTTCCTCTTCGGTGTAGCCCGGCAGTTCAATAATTTCCATCCGATCACGCAAAGGTCCTGGAATCGAATCCAGCACATTGGCAGTGGCAATGAAGACGACTTGGCTTAAATCAAAGGGTTGCGCCAGATAATTATCACGGAAGGTACTATTTTGCTCAGGATCGAGCACTTCCAGCAAGGCTGCTGAAGGATCGCCGTGATAGCCGCCGCCCCCCAATTTATCAATCTCATCCAGCATAAAGACCGGATTGCGTGTACCTGCTTTGCGTAAACCTTGAATAATATTACCCGGCAAAGCACCTAAATAAGTACGCCGATGTCCACGAATTTCTGCTTCATCATGCACACCACCGAGGCTACCACGTACAAATTTCAAGCCCATCGCGTGCGCAATACTTTGCCCCATCGAGGTTTTACCCACGCCGGGAGGTCCCACAAAGCACAGAATCGGGCTGCGCCCTTGCGGATTGAGTTTGCGCACTGCTAAATATTCTAGAATGCGCTGTTTGACCTTTTCTAAGCCAAAATGCTCGTCATCTAAAATCTGTCGGGCTTTAGCAATATCAATATTCTCCTCATCAACTTTGCTCCACGGTAGGTTTGCAAGCCAATCTAAATAGGTACGCACCATCGAGTATTCGCCAGAGGAATCTTGCATTTGCTCTAAGCGGCGTAATTCCTTTTTCGCATGTTCATCGACTTCTTTGGGTAGCTTTGTTTCTTCTAAAGCACTACGTAACTCCTCAAGCTCAGCACTGTTATTGTCGTCCTCGCCTAATTGCTTACGAATCGCTTTCATTTGCTCGCGCAACATGTATTCGCGCTGCCGCTCATCCATTGAAGCTTTAGCTTTGCTGTCGATTTCGCGGGTAATTTTTAGCACTTCATGTTGCTTACGCAGTAATTCGGAAACCCGCTCTAAACGTTCATTCAGGTCAGTGACTTCCAGTAATTGCTGTTTTTCAGCCGGAGTCATGTCCATAAAGTTGGCAATCAAATCAGCTAAAGCTCCGGCATCACTGATATTTTGCAACGTTTGAATCACGTCATTCGGTAGTTGCGGTAAAAGCTTCGCCACCTCAATCGCTAAACCTTGCAAATAACGTCGACGAGCTTCGAGTTCTAGATCATCAGATTTAGGATCAGGCATTAAACTTACCTTTGCCGCTAAGTACGGCGCATCGTGGAGATAGTGCTGGACTTTAAAACGTTCTTCACCTTGCACTACTAAATGGTGAGTGCCTTCTTGGGTGGTGACATAACGCAATACATTAACGAGAGTACCGACCTCATATAAATCTTCAGCGTCAGGCTCATCATCATTGGGGTTACGTTGCAGCATCAAACCAACACGCCGATTAGTACGCATCGCTTCTTGCACCGCGTTAATCGTGGTTTCACGCCCTAAGGTGATCGGGGCAATCACGCCGGGAAACAACACCACATTACGAGTTGGTAAAATTACTAGTAAATCGTCAGGCAGCTTAATGCCGGCCTGTACGGCTGTTAATTCTTCAGTCATGGCTTAAGCTCCTAGTTTATGTAAATTGATTTGCAGACAGCCATGCTGAAGTTGATGAGTGACTAACTCATAGCGTCCTGCAGGTAAGGTAATACGCCGTTCAAAATGCCCATACGGCAACTCTAATCGATGAATCTGTGCGGCCTGAGCTAAAGAAGGTAAGGGGCGAAAGCCACTGACCACTAAGCTGCCGCCATTGAGATGTACCTCAATGCGCTGCGCATCAACACCCGGTAAAGCGATGGTCAAATACAAGGCTTCTGGTGTTTCAAATAAATCAATCGGTGGCTCCCAACTCGGCTGGCGAACGGCATTAATGGGTCGAAAGAATTGCCGCTGTAGACGTTCAGCCTCGGAGAGCAGTTCACAAGCCTCGACCCACATTAAATGAATAGGATGGGATGGCATTACTGGTTCTCACTGTACGTATTATCTGGAGCTACCCGCTGTAACTCCTACTGATTTAGTCAACTAATGTGGGCAGTCTGAAGGATTTCAAGAGGGACGTTCTTTAATGCTTATTTTTAGGTGCTGGCTTGCTTGACTCTATGCTATTGCAAAGATCAATCAATGGTTTAGCTTCGTACTTCAGTAATACATCGAATAGCTTCTGGAAGTTGTCAATTTTAACCGGGTCACCCTCTATTTTAGCTTCAGCGAATTCATGAGCATAAAGATCATAAACACTTTTGGCGTTTTTATCTTGACCAGAACAGGCCTTTTTTAAAACCTTATCCTGATCTTGATTGGCGAAATTACGTTCATCATCGGTGATATAAATCGTATTGGGGTCAGCACCATGTTCTATGAGACTTTGTAAGATATGAGCTAAAGGCATCGTTCGTGTAGGGGAGTACTTCAATTCTGGGGGGAGTCCTAGACTAGAGTATCCACGGCTGGCACCACAAATATTGAAAATGGGGAAGTATTCTTCGCCTTTAGTTTTAAGATTAGGATTAGCTTGATACTTTAGAAGTGTATCTAACATTCTCACATCACAACGATCAATGGCTATTGAGAGAGGATAAGTGCCTGCGGCATCACGCTCTAAGTTCTTATCGCCTTCATTAGGGTTAACGCCCGCTTGTAAGACCATTTCCATCGCTTGATCGCGCGCTGAGTCAGACATTCTTGGGGGTCTACAATGTTGAAACCAGCTAAGAATATTAGAACTACCTTCTTGATTATAACAATGTAAATTCAAACCATGTTGAATATAGCGTTGAATAGTTATGTTGTCACAATCGGCAATGGCATTCAAAAATACTGTGGGATGAAAAGCGGATGAAGGATTCTCTGCAAGCAATTCTACAAGATATTCTTGGCTTTTTGTCTTATTCATAGGTATTGGATAATAAACCTTAGTTACATGAGGATTATTCCACTCCTGTAGCTCTAGTGCTTTTAGTGTTGGTAAGTTAAATTGTTTAATAGATTCATCTTTTCTATAGTGAATTTTTGAGCAATCCTCAGCATAAGCAAAGAACGAAAATAAAAAAATTAAAATTATTAAATAGTATTGATAATGATTCATTGATTGGCTCCTAATTGTTTTTTTCTAATTTCCATGTTTTCTTTTTTAGGTCTTTGAGTTTCTAATGTAATAGAGTTAATACTATTTGGTATCGTGTTAATTTCCCTAAAATGCTGAGCATTAATCGCAAAGTCATGATTATTCTCAATGGTATTATTAATAATAAAAACAGGTATCGGTTGCTGATCTTTAGGCACTTTAGGGGAGGTATTTCTATAAGGACTATCCGCTTCATGATGCACATTAATGGCTTGATACCAAGTGCCATTACCTATACTGAGTTCATTATTGCGAATGCTGCTGTTCTAGTTGGAGGCTTTTAGTCTTTACTCATCCTTCAAAGTCTGACAAAGATCAATCAAGGGTTTCGCTTCATATTTTACGAGTATATCCATAAGCTTTTGGTAATTACTGATTTTTACAGGATCGCCTTGGACTTTAGCCTCTGTGAATTCTTGAGTATAAAGGTCATAAACACTTTTGGCGTTTTTATCTTGACCAGAACAGGCCTTTTTTAAAACCTTATCCTGATCTTGATTGGCGAAATTACGTTCATCATCGGTGATATAAATCGTATTGGGGTCAGCACCATGTTCTATGAGACTTTGTAAGATATGAGCTAAAGGCATCGTTCGTGTAGGAGGATAGTCCAGTTCAGGGGGTAATCCTAAGCCAGAGTAGTTACGATTCGTACTACAAATATTAAGAATAGGGAAATATTCTTCGCCTTTGGTTTTAAGATTGGGATTAGCGCCATAGCGGAGGAGAATATCGAGCATACTGGTATCACAGGCTTGAGTCGCATCGGCAATCGGGTAAGTGCCTGCGGCATCGCGCTCTAAGTCTTTCTTGCCTTCATTGGGATTAGCTCCGACTTGTAAGAGGCGTTCTAGTACTTGATTGCGTTGAGCCTCGCCTTGAATACGGCAAGCGGTAAGAAAGTTAAGTAGATTACTATCACCTTCTTGAGTGTAGCACCGTAGAGAAAGTCCATAATTAAGATAGATATTGATATTCTCAAAGTCACAAGTGCCAATAGCATGTATTAAAATACTGGGATCAATTTGATTGATCGGTGTTTTTTCTAATAAATCTATTAGATGTTTTTGACTCTGCTCACGTGTCAAAGGAAAAGGGTAGAATTTTTCTGATTCCAGATGGTATTTATATGTTTGTAGTTCTATAGCTTTCTGAGTAGATATATTATATTGATGAGGATATTTGCTAGTTAATAGTTGTATGCTAGTACAGTGAGCATCAAATGCAAATGTATTAGTATGTATTGTGGATAGTATAAGAGTGCTAAGGAGTTTTTTCATTTTTTCACATCCATCTGTAGCTTTCTCACTGTCATATTCTTAACACGACCTCTATTTTATAATTCTCGTGTCTGTAGAATATTTGGATCAGTCTGGGTTTTTTCAAGATGCTGAGCATTAATCGCAAAGTCATGATTATTCTCAATGGTATTATTAATAATAAAAACAGGTATCGGTTGCTGATCTTTAGGCACTTTAGGGGAGGTATTTCTATAAGGACTATCCGCTTCATGATGCACATTAATGGCTTGATACCAAGTGCCATTACCTATACTGAGTTCATTATTGCGAATGCTGCTGTTCTAGTTGGAGGCTTTTAGTCTTTACTCATCCTTCAAAGTCTGACAAAGATCAATCAAGGGTTTCGCTTCATATTTTACGAGTATATCCATAAGCTTTTGGTAATTACTGATTTTTACAGGATCGCCTTGGACTTTAGCCTCTGTGAATTCTTGAGTATAAAGGTCATAAACACTTTTGGCGTTTTTATCTTGACCAGAACAGGCCTTTTTTAAAACCTTATCCTGATCTTGATTGGCGAAATTACGTTCATCATCGGTGATATAAATCGTATTGGGGTCAGCACCATGTTCTATGAGACTTTGTAAGATATGAGCTAAAGGCATCGTTCGTGTAGGAGGATAGTCCAGTTCAGGGGGTAATCCTAAGCCAGAGTAGTTACGATTCGTACTACAAATATTAAGAATAGGGAAATATTCTTCGCCTTTGGTTTTAAGATTGGGATTAGCGCCATAGCGGAGGAGAATATCGAGCATACTGGTATCACAGGCTTGAGTCGCATCGGCAATCGGGTAAGTGCCTGCGGCATCGCGCTCTAAGTCTTTCTTGCCTTCATTGGGATTAGCTCCGACTTGTAAGAGTCGTTCTAGAGCCTGATTTCGCTCTATTTCATTAGGTTTGCGACAATTACTTAAAAATCCAATGATATTACCTTGGCCTTCTTGGGTATAGCAGTGTAAGGATAGCCCATGATCAAGATAAATGGCTATGTTTTCAAGGTCACAGCTACCAATAGCGTAGCGTAATATAGCAGGGTCTAATTTATCTACTGGATTTTTGTGAAATAGGTCAATTAAATATTTTTGACTTTGTTTTTTTGTTAGATTAGATGGATAGTATTTATTCTCCTGTTGCTGGTTATCATAATTTTGTAACTCTATTGCTTTTTGAGTCATTATATTGTATTGAGTAGGGTATTTGTTAGTAAGAGGTATTTTTTTAGAGCAAATATGATTAGAGGCAAAAATATTTGTACTTAATGAGAGTATACATGCTATCTTCATAAAGTTAATCGCTAAATACTTCATTTTTTAAAGCCCATTTTTTCGACTGGTAGTCTATTGCCGGTTTGCTTTATTCTGAATGAGTTATCAATTTCATGTATATCGGTATAGTGCTGAGCATTAATCGCAAAGTCATGATTATTCTCAATGGTATTGCCAACAATAAAAACAGATATCGGTTGGTTGTCTTTAGGCACTTTAGGGGAGGTATTTCTATAAGGACTATCCGCTTCATGATGCACATTAATGGCTTGATACCAAGTGCCATTCCCTATACTGAGTTCATTATTGCGAATGTTGCCACCTTTGGCATTCGTGACTTGAATACCGTCAGCATGTTGGGCTAAAACTCCATTAGGCAGTGTGACCGCTGCATCGGGTGCTTTGCTGGTCTTTTTTAATTGCTCATAAGGGATTGGCTCGTAGTTGGGGTGAATGCTATGAATATCGTTGTTACTAATCGTGTACTGACCAATATTTTTCAAGATAATGCCATCACGCTGGATATTTGAAATCGTATTATTATCAATAGTAATCTTTTGATGTGCAGTCTGCTCTGAAGGCTTATGGCTACTAATGCTAATTCCATCAGCCACCCCGGAGATCTGTGTATTAGTGATGTTTATGGTCGTGGGTTTATCACTCAGCACGACACGAATACCCGTCTCAGACTCAGGTAATGCTCTAACTTGCGCAGAGTTTAAGTCTTTATTTCCAATATCTAAGTGATCCAAGGTTAGTTGTGAAATATTGGAAGCATTAATTCTTTTTATGTTTGGCGGTGGCTCTTGCCCATTTAAAGTAATGCTTTTATTGATAGTAATCGTTTCATAGTTACCAGACGGTACTACCAAGGTGCTACCTTCAGTAGCATTATCAATTTGTGCTTGTAGTTCAGTAGTGGGGTCTGAGGCTTCAACTGATTGTATCGTAGCATCGAGTAAAGGCTTGATAATACTTTCCACGGGCGCTTTAAAAAAGCTAGTGAAGTTATCAACCAGTGATTGTTGGGGAGTAGCGAATCCCCTAGCTGGGTATATATCCCTCTTCGTAGAAACTCCAGATATTTGCATTGTTATATTCCCTATCTTTTAAAATTCCTTTGTTTTTAAGCTTAGCTAATTTAATTAGTTTTAAATTTCTCTACAGAGCGGGTGCATGAAAAATCAGGATAAGCGGTAGGGTTATCCAAGAGCAGTGTTTAGGGTTTTTGGCTGGAATCCAAGGTCTACGCGCTGACAGCTCACCGATTCCGCGCTATCATGTTTCTACTCCAACCGCCTTCTGCGGTTTTGTTTTTTGCTGCATTTAATAACGGATTTTAAGTCGATGCGTGTATCTCAATTTCCTTTGTCCACTCTACGTGAGACGCCTGCTGATGCTGAAGTCATTAGCCATCAACTAATGCTACGTGCTGGTCTGATTCGCCGCACGGCTTCAGGACTTTATACTTGGATGCCGTATGGTTTACGTGTCTTGCATAAAGTCGAAGCGATTGTGCGCGAGGAAATGGATAAGGCCGGTGCTGTTGAAGTCTTAATGCCTGCGATTCAACCCGCTGAACTGTGGCAAGAGTCAGGCCGTTGGGAACAATATGGCCCTGAATTATTGCGAGTTAAAGATCGACATGAGCGTGAGTTTTGTGTAGGGCCAACCCATGAAGAAATCATCACCGATTTAATGCGTCGGGAGCTAAATAGCTATAAGCAACTACCCGTTAACTATTATCAAATTCAAACTAAATTTCGTGATGAAATCCGCCCACGCTTTGGGGTAATGCGTTCACGCGAATTTATTATGAAGGATGCTTATTCTTTCCATTTAACCCAAGACTCTTTGCAAGCAACTTATGACGCGATGTACGCAGCCTATTGCCGTATTTTCGAGCGCTTAGGTTTGAGTTTCCGCCCTGTGGCTGCAGATAATGGTTCGATTGGTGGCAGCGGTTCGCACGAATTCCATGTGTTGGCCTCCTCTGGTGAGGATGACATTGTGTTTTCGGATGCTAGCGATTACGCAGCGAATATTGAAAAAGCGGAAGCCTTAGCGCCAACGGGTGAACGCCCTGCACCTAGCCAAGCAATGCATAAAGTGCATACGCCGAATACTAAAACGATTCAAGCCTTGGTCGATAATTTCCAGTTACCCATTGAAAAGACCATTAAGACTTTAATCGTCGAAGCCTCTGCAGAAAGTGAAGCAAAGTTTGTCGCCTTATTAATTCGTGGTGATCATGAGCTGAATGAAATTAAAGCTGAACAGCAACCCGAAGTGGCCAAGCCGTTACGCATGGCGACTGAAGAAGAGGTGCGCTCAGTCATGGGAGCAGGCCCTGGTTCTTTAGGCCCAGTGAATTGCCCCATTCCAGTGATCGCAGATCGTACCGTGGCAGTGATGAGTGATTTTGGCGCAGGTGCGAATATTGAGGATTATCACTTCTTTGGGATTAACTGGGAACGTGATTTACCTTTGCCCAAGGTCGCTGATCTACGCAATGTAAAAGCAGGTGACCCAAGCCCTGATGGTAAAGGTACACTCTCCATTGTGCGTGGGATTGAAGTGGGGCATGTGTTCCAACTCGGTAAAAAATATTCTGAAACCATGAATGCCACCGTGTTAGATGAAAATGGCAAAGCACAAACCATGCTGATGGGCTGCTATGGGATTGGTGTGACTCGTGTCGTAGCGGCTGCGATTGAGCAAAACTACGACGAAGCCGGGATTATCTGGCCGAAAGCGATGGCACCGTTTCAAGTTTCGATTGTACCTTTGAATATGCGTAAATCCGAGGCAGTCGCACAAGCCGCAGAAGCTTTACACACCCAATTGCAAGCAGCCGGAATTGAAGTACTGCTCGATGATCGTGATATGCGCCCCGGTGCTATGTTTGCAGATCATGAGCTGATGGGGATTCCACATCGGGTGGTTATTTCTGACCGTGGTTTGCAAACGGGTAACTTAGAGTATAAAGCGCGTCAAGGTGGTGAAGCCGAACACGTGGCTAGTGCTGAAATCCTCAGTTTCTTACAAGCTAAACTCGCTTAAACGCTTATTCAAGTGCAATCTTTTAGGTTTTAAAAGGTTGCACTTTCACCCAATCGCCTTGTTCCACGCCTGCATTATCCTCATCTAAAATAAGGTAGCAATTAGCACGACTCATGGACATGAGTATGCCTGAGCCTTGTGCGCCCGTGGTGCATACTATCAAGCCACTAGCGGGGTCTTGCTCGTAAATAGCCCGCAAAAATTCGGTGCGTCCCGGTTTCTTTGTTAGTTTCTGTGCAGATCGCGCTTGTACGACTAAGGGCTGGTAGTCCGTTTCTCCCGCTAAATATAACAGTGCAGGTTGAACGATTTGCTGGAAGGTCACCATGACCGCTACCGGATTACCCGGCAAACCAAAAAATAGGGTTTCACCTAGTTTGCCAAACGCGAGTGGACGACCGGGCTTAATCGCAATTTTCCAGAAGTCAATTTCGCCTAATTGATCGAGAATATGTTTGGTATAGTCTGCTTCACCTACGGAAACACCACCGGAAGTGATGACCACATCGGCACTTTCAGCCGCCATTTTAAAAGCAGCTTGCAGGGCTTCAGGCTGATCTTTAACAACACCCAAGTCCACTATATCCAAACCTAAGTTTTTAAGCATCCCGAACAAGGTGTAACGATTACTGTCATATACGCAGCCCTTATCCAAAGGCTCGCCGATTGAGCGTAACTCATCACCCGTTGAAAAAAAAGCGACTCGCGGTGCACGATAGACTTTTACTTCAGCGATTCCCAAAGAGGCAAGCAGGCCTAAATCAGCCGGAATTAAACGTCGACCCGCTTCAAGTATGGTTTGGCCTTGAGCAATATCCTCACCTTGAAGTCGCACATTTTGACCTTGCTTGTGCCCCGTGCCAATCCTTACGGTGGATGCATCCACGAGTTCAGTGTGCTCTTGCATCACCACGGTATCCGTACCCAGCGGCATAGGCGCACCCGTCATAATGCGTATACAGGAATCTGCAGGGCATTCAGTTTCAAACGGATGTCCTGCGAAGGCAGTGCCTGCAATTGAGAGGCTTTTCATGGCATCTGTTGGCAAATCAGCACCGGCTAAAGCATAACCGTCCATAGCCGAGTTCGTATGGGCAGGTACATTAATGGGCGAGATAACATTTTCAGCCAGCACTTGACCCAAGGCTAAACGCAGCGATTGTTTGATCACCGTTTTGATCGGTGTAATTGCTGCCATAATACGGGTCTGTGCTTCTGCTAAGGACAGGCTAAATGGCTCACGCGCATCAGCACAGCTTGGGGCAGTGTTAATCTCTGTAGCAGTTTGAGATTTCTGTCCGACTACTTGCTCCAAAATAAACGCTGCAATCGTAGAGGCTTGCTGCAAATCTAATTGGGTGATTTGTGCATTGGCTAAATCAAGTGGAGTGTCACTCGCAATTGCAATGATTTGTGGGTCATTCGGAAAGAGTAAAGGATTACCAAGAGCAGGGCGGTGGATTTCAATTTTCGGTAGGGTTTCATGCTTGAAACCTTCCACTAAAATCAAGTCAATAGCATTTTGATTGACCAGTTCTAAAGCGGATTTTAAAGAAACTTCGGTGGTTTCACTCTTTTCAAACAGCACGGCTCGCGTTTTCTGTGAGGCCAAAATCACTTGATCAGCACCTGCGGTTTGAAAACGGAAGGTATCTTTGCCGGGTTGGTCAAGCTCCACCTTATGA
Source organism: uncultured Thiothrix sp. (assembly GCF_937873765.1). GTDB lineage: Bacteria > Pseudomonadota > Gammaproteobacteria > Thiotrichales > Thiotrichaceae > Thiolinea. Next base: position 55,015 of record NZ_CALMZC010000051.1, read on the forward strand.
TGCGCATGTTTGATCACTGCCACCCGTAAACCTTGGGCGCGTAACAGCGGAATAAGCGCAGTAATTAATGTCGTTTTCCCGGTGCCGCTCCATGCGCAAATACCAACGATAGGAATGGATCTTGAACTCATAGGCGGCCTTCCTGTAGTGCTTGATAATGAGCGGGAGTATTAATATTTTGGAACATGATAGCAATATCACTACAGTTCACGGTAGCCATGCGCTGTTGTTGATACCAAGCGCGTAATTGACGCTCACCACGTGCCAAAAATGCCTCCAAATTCGGCAGTAACGCTACAGAGACTAAAGCGTAAGTAGGCTGTAATTGCTTACCATCATGTGCAACCACTAAATCCGCGTTGAAGGTATTCAAAGCCTGCAACATGCGTGCGGCAAAATCAGGGGCAAGATAAAAGCTATCACAGGGAATCGTGAGAATATAAGGCGTTTTCACCGTATGCATTGCCGCCGTAAGACCTGCTAACGGGCCTTGGTGCTCAGGCGTTTGGTCACTAATGACCGGAAATCCGTAGCTTTGATAAATAGCCTGATTGCGGTTGGCATTAATCACTAGACTGCTTAGCTGAGTTTGAAAAGCAGTAATAAGATGTTCAATCAAGGGACGGCCTTGCCATTCAATCAAGCCCTTATCTAAACCACCCATGCGGCTACCTTGCCCACCTGCGAGAATGACACCGGTGACTTGTTCTTGTTTGATGCTCATGCTTTGAAGTTTGCACTGAATAAAAGAGGGAAGTCTATCTTAGCGGAAGTACTTGGGTTGTAGCAGCTTAGCAGTAAAAAGCTGCATCTAAACGACTCAGACCAGCGCAATGGTCGCTGGACGGTCTGCTGCGCAGGCGTTGGCTTAATTAGGTTTTTTCTCAATCCATAGAGACATTTTGTTAAGCCAAGCAACTTGTTGCGCAAAGATGGTTTTACTACACTTAAAAAGTAAAACCAAGCAGATCACATACCATGCATAAAGTCAGTAGCAAACGCCAAGTCACTTTACCCAAATTACTGGGTGAGCAAATGGGTATTTTTCCCAGTGATTAAGTGGAAATTTTTGAATTCAATGGCAGGCAAGTTGATGGTGATTAAAAAAATCAGGGGTAATAGTACTGGAAGTTTAAAGCATCTCAAGCTACGGAGTGCGATTACTGACAAGGAGTCCTTGTAGGATGCGCTCAATGATCGCCATTGATACCAATGTATTGTTGCGCCATCTTTTGTAAGAGAATGAGGCTCAGTCTCCGCTAGCAACTCGATTGTTTGAGCAAGATAAAAAAATATTAATTACCGAGGAAGTAAACTTAACCCTCCTGATTTTGCCGATACTTTGTTTATTCATAAGGCTAAACAAATAGCTAAGCAATGCGGGTAGACATTAGAAGCGGTTTTCAGTTTTGATATTGGGGCATTAAGGGTGCGGGAGACACAGCATCCTTCAGTTAATCCTCTCTAATCAAGCAATAGATGATTGGTTTGAAGGCGCTGACTGTTCCGGTTACTATCGCTACATCCCCTCTGCTGTTTAACTGCTTATGTCTATGACTCCCTTAGAAATCGCTCTCAAACAGATTGAAGACTGTCGTCGTACTCGTTGGAAATCATTGGATTTGAGGTGGCGCTGTGTAGGTATAACAGAAATACCAGAGCAGGTGTTTGAGCTAACTTGGCTGGAAAGCTTGGATATATCAGGGTGGGCAATTTCGACAGGCAATATTCAAATCATTCCTCCAGCTATTCAGCGATTAACCAAACTAACGAAATTTATCTGCGATCGCAATCAGATCAGTGACTTAAGTGCTTTGAGTGGATTGTCATGCTTACAAGAACTCAATTGTAGCGATAATCAAGTCAGCAACTTAAGTGCTTTAATTGGCTTGTCATGCTTACAAAAACTCAACTGTAGTGACAACCGGATCAGCGACTTAAGTGCCCTGACTGGTTTATCGTCGTTGCGAGAACTCGATTGTGGAAATAATCAGATTAGTGATTTGAGTGCGCTGAGTGGTTTAACGTCCTTGCAAAGACTACATTGTGCTTCTAATCAAATCAGTGACTTGAGTGCACTCAGTAGTTTATTGTCCTTGCAACATCTGTCTTGTTGGAGCAATCAGCTTCAGGATTTAAGTCCATTAAGCGGTTTGTCGTCTTTGCAATGGCTTTCTTGTGGAATTAATCAGATTCAGGACGTGAGTCCTCTAAGTCGGTTACTGTCCTTGCAACATCTGTCTTGTTGGAGTAATCAGATCAGTGATTTGAGTGCACTAAGTGGCTTGCTGTCCTTGCAAAAGCTAAATTGCGGGAGTAATCAGATCAGTGATTTGAGTCCTGTAAAGAGTTTGCTGTCCTTGCAAAAGCTAGATTGTGAGAACAATCAGATCAGCGAGTTGCAACCATTAAATGGTTTACTGTCTTTACAGTACCTAAAGTGTGGCCATAATCAAGTCACTGATTTAACCTTGACTAATTTACCTGCCTTAAAAACGCTGGATTGTAGTAATAACCATATCCGTGAAATGCGTCTGAGTGGTTTGTTGTCTCTGCAAAAGCTTAATTGTAGTAACACACAAATGATTGACCTGAATACGCTGAGTAAACTAACTATGGTTAATCAGATCAGTGATTTAAGTTCATTAAGTAGTCTAACGGCTTTGCAAAGACTGGATTGTGACCATAATCAGATTCGTGATTTGAGTCCATTAAGGAGTTTATTTCATTTGGAATGGTTGAGTTGTGAGGGCAATCAGATCAGCGATTTGAGTCCGTTGAGCGCTCTGCACGCTTTGGAGTATTTGAGTTGTGGTAGCAACCAAATCATTGATCTAAGTGCACTTAGGGAAATGTCTTTTTTGCAAACTTTGTCTTGCTCCATGAATCAAATTATTGATTTAAGTCCACTGCGTAGTTTGTTTGTTCTGCAATATTTACACTGTAGGCATAATCAAATTTCTAACCTAAGTCCAATTAGTGGTTTGAGGTCTTTGCAAACTTTGGACTGTGATCATAACCACATTAAGGATGTGTCAATACTTTATAGTTTTGTAATGTCTGGGCAGCTACAAAGGCTCAATTTGTCGAGCAATCCAGTAGTCGGAGTGCCTTCTAACCTAACAGAAACCAAAGGTTCAGAGTTTATATATGCTGGTTGTTTAAATAATTTCAGAAACTACTGGCAAGACCTGTCCAAAGGCTCGGCTAAGCATCAGCAGTTAAAGATACAGTTGGTTGGCAATGGTCGGGTCGGCAAAATGACCTTGGCTTATGCACTAGAACATAGGCAGGCTCCTAGTGAAGACTTCAAATCTACCCACGGTATTGTCATCAAAGAGCTTCAGCAAGCTTGGGCGGGGGAGGAGGAACCAGTCACCTTACAAGTCTGGGATTTTGGTGGGCAGGAAATTTATCATGCGACTCATCGCCTATTCCTCTCAGATGATTGCTTGTATTTATTAGTATGGGCCGAAGCAACCGAAGAGCAAGCTGATGAAACCTGCCACCCAGTGAGTTATTGGCTTGAGGCTATTCATGATCTTGCACCACATAGCGCAGTGATTTTAGTCAAAAACCAGATTGACCGTTCCGACCGTTTACCTGCCCGACCCGCTGAGCTGACTGCAGATCTGCCGGGGGTTAAACAAATTCGCCAGGATGTAAAAATTTCTGCCATGCAGTATCGTGGGTTACCTGCTTTGCGCGGTGCAATTGAGTCGGTGCTTGAGGAGTTGAAGCCACGTATCTGTTTAGAGTTACCGATCTCATGGCTGCAAGTCCAAGAAGAGTTAAAGCACCTAGATGAAAAAGCGATTCCTTTCGCTCAGTTCCAGCAACTTTGTATTAAGGCAGGTGTGAGTGATCCTCGCTGGTTTGCCAATTATCTACACAAAACCGGAGTCTTGTTTACCGTGCTGGTGCTTTCCAAGATCAGCTTATTCTTGACCAGAATTGGGTAATTCAGGCAGCTTATCGAGTGTTTGACCCCCAAAAGCAGCGCAGCTTGATTGAAGATGATCTGAAAGGCTGTTTCAAAGGTCGACATACTCACTTCATTTGACCTGAAGTCGATAGCCTTGAGCGGGAAATCTATCTTGATTTCATGCGTAACTGTGGTATTTGCTACGAGCCACACCGCTATCAGAATTTTCAAGCCAATAAACCCTTCGCTGAGCGAGAGTTCATTATTCCTGCTTTATTACCTTTGAGCAGTAAAGCCAAGGCGGCATGGGGCAGTACTCGTCGAGAGGATTGGCAACTCGACATCGAATATCCTTTCTTGCACCGCAGCATTATTGAACGCCTTGTCCTGCGTCTTGGCGAAACCTATGAGAGCGAACCGTGGCGTACAGGGATTTTCTGCCAGACTCAGCTAGGTCAAGTGCTGCTAGAGTGTGAATACAGCAATAAATAGCAATCGACTCAGGGCCGGTTGCGTTTTCAATTGCGTGGCAATCGACTCGAGCAACTGGTCGTTGTCTTGCGTCAATTAGTCAGGGCAATCAGCCCCCATCGTCGCTATACCGAATACTTGAGTCAAGCAGGCGCACAGCCTGTGTTGTTGCCAGAACTCAAGGAAACGGACGCAACTGAGCGTCAGCTAGAGGAAACTAAACCAGTGAATCACACCATTAAGCTGTTTATTTCGTATTCTCACGCCGATGAAGCGTATAAAAAAGAATTAGAACTCTGCCTGAAAAACATCAAACGGCGCTTGCCTTTAGAGTATTGGGATGATCGGCAAATGTTTGCAGGTGAGTTAATGGATGAGCAAATTCTACAGCGGCTAGAGGTCGCTGATGTGGTGGTACTGCTAATCAGTAGGAATTTCTTTGCCTCAGATTATTGTTTTAGTATTGAAATGGAAAAAGCACTGAAGCGCTACGAGCAAAAACACAATCAGGTTATTCCCATAATTATTCGTGCCACTGATGACTGGCGTGAATTCGAGATTGGTAAAATTACCGCTCTGCCTACGGACGGCAAACCCTTAAACCAATGGGAGGATAAGGACGAATTCTGGGCGGATGTTCAGCAAGGTATTCGTCAGCAAGTCGAAAAACTGTTACAGCGTAAAAGCCCTTTGATTTAAGATGCTTGTAGAAGCTTTTGCTTAAGCTACAGACATTATTAAATTCAAAACCCACCTATAAACACAATAAGGATTTTAACATATGAGTGAACTTGCCAATCCATACTCGCCGCCACGTTCCAATGTTCGTTTGCCAGAGCAGCCGCTTGCTACTTATCAATTGCTAGCTGAGCCACGTGCAGTTCCGGCAGTTATGGGCTTTAAGTGGATAGGTAAAGGCTGGGGTTTGATGAAGCCCGATTTAGGCATGTGGATTTTGATGCTGCTGACAGTGATGGTTTTCAATATTTTGATTTCTTTTCTGCCTTTTATTGGTGGGATCGTTACCACTTTACTGAGTCCGGTATTTGCAGGCGGCATGCTCATGGCACTTAGAGGCGCAGAGCAAGGTCAGCGGGTGCAGTTTTCCTCACTATTCGCTGGCTTTTCTACTAGGTTTGCGCCGTTACTTGGCTTAGGCGCTTTAAATCTAGCCATGTGGTTGATAGTAGTTACCTGCTTGGGTGTGCTGTTTTGGAGTTTTTTTGCGATTTATGGCGCAGATGTCGCTACTGTGGATCTACCATCTTCTTTCTCTTCCACTGCGGTATCACTAGCTGTGTTATTGGGCTTCATCGGCTTTGCAGTGATTAGTATGCTGTTATGGTTTGCAACTCCTCTAGTAGCTTTGCAGGATGTACCGGTTTTCAAAGCTTTAGGCATGAGCATGACAGCTTGCTTACGGAATATTGTGCCTTTATTACTCTATAGCCTAGCTGCCTTTGGCTTGATCCTCTTAGGCATTCTACCAATCGGTCTAGGTTTGTTAATCGTTTTCCCCTTATTACTCGCTGCGTTTTATAAATCCTATCAACAGATTTTCTTGAAATAAGCGTGCTCAGTGATTGACTAACAAGGCTCTGAACTAGAGCCTTGTTGTTTTTCTTAAAGGCAATAAAGCTCAATAGTTCACTGCTTTAAGTAACCTACATACATAAAGTACGAATTTTTTGTATCCATAATCATTCCATAGCCTATTTTTGGACTGAAATGAATGTTCATTCTAAATTAGGTGTATACTCTCTCTAATCAAGGGTGTTCACCTTTGAGATCCTATTGCTTTAGGAAGGGTTTTCTTCAATCCCGGAGGAGAGTGAATGATGAGCTATTTTAGTAATCTGTTAGCCGCCTTAGTTGGGCAAGCTCCAGAAGCGCCGCCCGCTCCAAGTACTTATACCCCCACAACGTCTAATACTCCCACGATTCGCTATAGTCATGTCAAATTACATCCACAAGTGGATAATGGGGTCGCCAAAGCAGGAGCTGGTTTTAGTGGTGGTACTTTGAAATGTCTGTGCCCCACCGATAAGGTTGAAGTACAAGTCTCCGCGCAATCGGCTCACAATCATATTTGCGGTTGTACTCAATGCTGGAAGCCTAAAGGGGTTTTATTCTCACAAGTCGCTGTGGTGAGTAAAGATAAGCTCAAAGTCACTGCGCATGAGTCTAAACTAAGCATTGTTGACCCTAGCCAAACGATTCAGCGCTATGCTTGCAAAGACTGCGGCACACATATGTATGGACGCATTGAAGATACGAGTCATCCGTTTTATGGCTTAGATTTCATTCACACTGAATTATCCGATCAGAAGGGCTGGGATCCGGTGAATTTCGCAGCCTTTGTATCGTCCTTGATCGAATCAGGTACGAAGCCAACCGATATGGCGAGCATTCGTGGGCGGATTCATGAGCTAGGCTTAGAATCCTATGATTGTTTGTCACCCGTGTTGATGGATGCCATTGCTGCCCATGTAGCGAAGAGCAAGCATCAAGCATAAGTTATGCCCAGAGTTTCTTAATCCCCCAACCCAGTGAGTAGTTGGGTTGGGGCATCTTTACATACTTTTACATTCCTCTAACCCACCTTTACAGCAATCTCAGGCAGACTAAGCCTCATCAAAAACTAATTTAATGGCGGTTGAATTGATGAGCTTGCGACTTCGTCCAGCGGTGCTAATCGTATCAGTTTGTTTAGCTTTAGTGGCTTGTGCGCCGATGACTGAAACCAGCAAAACACCCCAAGCCGTGCAAACAGCCAATAACTCATTAGCCACTGCAAAAACCCAGCGTGCATCCATTCAAGCAGCGTGGTGGCAAAAGTTTAATGACCCACTCATGACTGCTTTGATTCAAGACGCTTGGCAAGCTAATCCGGATTTAGCCTCTGCCAAAGCGAGTGTGAAATCAGCACGCGCACAAGGTGTCATTGCGGGCGCGAGTTTATTACCTAGCCTGTCTTCGAGTGCTTCAGCACGGACGGCCAATGGTTCAGGGACGAGCCTTTCAGCGGGGATGGATGCGAGTTGGGAATTAGATATTTTCGGAGCGAATCGTCTAGCGAGTGCCGCTGCCCAAAGTGACGTGAAAGCGGCAGAGGCCAGTTATGAAGATGTGAAAGCTTCTTTAGCCGCTGAAGTGGCGAGTGCTTATGTGAATTTACGCCTAGCCCAAGCGCGTTTAGGTGTCGCTCAGCAGAATAGTCAGTCGCGCAAAGAAACGGTCAATCTGACGAATTTGCGTCAACAAGCGGGTTTAACCAGTGGCTTAGAAGTTGAGCAATCCAAACTGAGTTTAGGTCAGACGCAAGCGCAAATTCCAGCACTTGAAGGGACTGTGGCACGCTCTAAATATGCACTAGCCATCTTAAGCGGCAAAACTCCAGCCGCTTTAGATCAACGCTTAAAAGTAGCTAAGCCGATTCCGAATGCGACGCGGCGTTTAAGCGCAGAAATCCCTGCCAATGCTTTACGCCAACGTCCGGATTTACGCGCGGCTGAATATCGAGTCGCAGCGGCAAGTGCACGCATGGGGGAGGCAAAAGCCAATCTTAATCCAAGCTTTAATTTAGGTGGCTCTTTAAGTTTAACGGGTAAAAATCTAGGCGATTTATTGGATATTAATAGCTTGGCGCGTTCACTCTTGGCCTCGATCAGTGCACCACTGTTTGATGGTGGGCGCTTAAAGCAGCAAGTAGTCGTGCGCGATGCCGCTTATGAGCAAGCGGTCGCCACTTACCAAAAGACCATCCTCAGCGCTTTACAAGATGTGGCGAATAACTTTGCCACGCTCGCTGCTTTACAAAAACAGCAGCCGATTTTAGCGCAGAATCTGCAATTAGCGCGCAGTGCTGAAAATCTAGCGCGTCTTAGTTACAACGCAGGCACTGCGGATTTCCAAAATGTGTTAGATGCTCAGCGCTCAGTCTTGAGCGCGCAGGAAAGCTTATTATCTGCACAAGCTGATTATAGCTTGGCATTGATTCGCTTATATAAAGCCGTAGGAGGCTCTTGGTAGTTAATTATCATGACTAATACAAAAACCACGGATTCAGTCAAAGCGGTTTTGGGCAAGCCTGCGGGTAAAAAGGGCGGTTTCGGCAAGACATTCATAAGCCTAACGCTGCTCGCGGCCTTAAGTGGCGGTGGCTATTGGTATTATCAGCAATATCAGGCCAAGGGTGGGGTGAAAACTGCAGCACCGGCGTATCAAACTGAAGCACTCAAACGGGACGATTTAAATATAACCGTGACTGCGACCGGCAATTTGCAGCCTATGAACAAGGTGGATATTGGTACTGAGCAGTCCGGCACAGTGGCCGAGGTTTTGGTAGATGCGAATGCTGTCGTCACGACAGGACAGGTGTTAGCTAAGCTCAATACTGATCAATTGGAAGATAATATTACCAAAGCAGAAGCGGCTTTAATCACTGCCGAATCTAAAGTCGCGCAGGCAAAAGCTCAAGTCACGCAAGCGGATGCCAATATCCTGAAAGCGGAAGCGAGTATTCAGCAAGCCCTTGCCAATGAGCGTCAATCGAGCGCGCAAGTTCAGCAAGTAGGTGCACAAGTTCAACAGAATAACGCCCAGCTCCAACAGGCGAATGCACAAATTCAAAGTGCAGACGCGCAACTTGCACAAGCTAAGGCAAGCACGACTGAAGCGCGTGCGAATCTAGGGCGTTTACAGGCTTTATATAAAACGAGTGGGGGCAAGTTGCCTTCTAAGGCCGAGTTAGATACGGCTCAAGCGGCTTTACAGCGAACTCAAGCTGCCGAGCAAGCCGCTAAATCCAGTGCCGATTCTGCAAGGGCAAATGCAGTAGCAGCACGGGCGAGCATTTCTGCCTCCCAAGCGAATGTCGAATCTGCAAAAGCTGGCTCTGGGGCTTCTAGTGCTAATGTATCTGGCTTACGGGCCAGTGCTGCGGCGACCAAAGCCGAAAAGCTAAGTGCCCAAGCAGCTCTTGAAGCTGCGCAAGCCGGAGTTAAAGAGGCGCAAGCGAATTTACGCTCTGCTCGAAGTAATTTAGCGAAAGCGACAATTATTTCACCGATTGATGGGGTGGTGTTAACGCGCTCTGTGGAACCGGGGCAAACTGTCGCGGCTTCTTTATCTGCACCTACGCTATTCGTACTGGCAGAAGATCTGCAACAGATGGAGCTGCAAGTCAGTGTCGATGAGGCGAATGTGGGGCAAGTGAAGGAAGGGCAAGAAGCCGAGTTTACTGTCGATGCTTGGCCGGGGCGTAAATATAAAGGCAAGATTAGCTTGGTGAGTTTAGGCTCAACCCTGACAGATAATGTGGTTTCCTATTTAACCAAGTTGAATGTAGACAACGCCGATTTAAGCCTACGTCCCGGCATGACCGCGAATGCGATCATTAGTACACAATCGCGTAAAGATGTCCTGTTAGTGCCGAATGCTGCCTTACGCTTTAAGCCAGCTAGCCCTGAAGATAGTGCTGCAGGTACAGGACAACAGTCGGGTGGTTTGGTAGCACAATTAATGCCGCGTCCACCGATGCAGCAAAATCGACAGCGTGGACAAGGCCAAGGAGCAGGGCGTGGACAGGGGCAAGGTCGACGGGGTGGGATGGGCGAAATCTGGATACTGAAAGACAGCCAACCCACAGCGGTGAAAGTAAAGATTGGTTTAAGTGACAGCAAATCCACTGAAATTTCAGGTGACGAGCTGACTGAAGGAGCCTTGGTGATCACCAGTACGAGCACAGGTAATAAGCCATGACGGGTGTCTCTGAAAAGCTGATTGAGCTATGTGGTATCACTAAAACCTATGGACAAGGCCAAGCGCAGTTCCAAGCTTTAAAAGGGATTGATTTGAGTATTAATACGGGTGATTTTGTCGCGGTGATGGGACCAAGTGGCTCGGGAAAATCCACTGCGATGAATATTCTCGGTTGTTTAGATGTGGCCACTAGTGGGGTCTATCACTTCCGCGACGTGCAAGTCGAACAACTGGATCGGAATCAACGTGCACTGTTACGTCGTTATTATTTTGGTTTTGTATTTCAAGGCTTCAATTTATTAGCCCGTACTTCCGCACAGGAAAATGTCGAGCTACCGCTTTTATATCGTGGAGAGTCGACAAAGGCTCGACATTTAGCCGCCCACGCAGCCCTAGAAAAAGTCGGCTTAACCACTTGGGCTGAGCATACTCCAGCAGAATTATCCGGTGGTCAGCAACAACGGGTGGCGATTGCAAGGGCGATTGTAACTAACCCCGTGTTGCTACTAGCGGATGAGCCAACGGGTAACTTAGATACCAAACGCAGCCATGAGATTATGGAGCTGTTGGTATCACTGAATCGCGATCAAGGTATTACTGTATTAATGGTCACACACGAACCTGAAATGGCTGAATATGCAAAACGTATTGTAACTTTCGTCGATGGCAATGTTGCTGCAGACAAGTGGCAAGCGGGGCGTGGCTATGTTTTGGAATAGTTTGCTCCTCGCGATGCGTGAAATCCGTCGCAATTTATTACGCTCTTTCTTGACAATTTTAGGGATTGTAATCGGTGTTTCGGCAGTGATTACCATGGTTACACTTGGTAATGGCGCGACTCAAGCCGTGAAAAATCAGGTCTCCAGTTTAGGCAGTAATCTCCTGCAGATTCGTACTGGGCAACGCTTGATGGGACCCGGTGGTGGCGGTGGTGCGCCAGCATTTAAGCTAGATGATATTGAAGCAATTCGTAGTTCAGTGAATGGGTTAAGTGGTGTAGCACCCCAAGTAAATCGTACGGCCACAGTGGTTTCAATGGCTAATAACTGGTCAACTAGTGTGACAGGTACGACAAATGATTTCTTTACAGTGGGCAACTGGAAACTAGCTTCTGGGCGCAGTTTCACGGCGCAAGAGGAACAAGTAGGCGCTTCGGTGTGTATTTTGGGTGCCACTTTATATAAGCAACTGTATGCGAATCAAGAACCTTTAGGGGAAATGCTGCGGGTGAAGAATTTCTCCTGTGAAGTCATTGGTACACTAGAAGCCAAAGGCCAAGCCGCCATGGGACGTGATCAAGATGACACGCTGGTGATGCCACTACGTACCGTGCAACGGCGTTTAACAGGGAATCAGGATATTTCCTCAATCCAAGTCTCCGCACAGAACGAAAGCGAGATTAGTAATGTGCAAACGCAAATTACCGACTTATTACGTGAGCGCCGGCGTATCACTGAAGGCATGGACGATAACTTCAATGTACTCGATACTCGTCAGTTGGCTGATGCTTTATCAGGTACTACTAAAGTCATGACTACACTCTTAGGTGCAGTGGCTTCTGTGAGTTTATTAGTCGGTGGTATTGGGATCATGAATATCATGCTCGTATCAGTCACTGAACGTACGCGTGAAATCGGGATTCGCTTAGCGATTGGTGCTTTGGAGCGCGAAGTTCTCATGCAATTTTTGACCGAAGCGGTGATGCTTTCAGCGCTAGGAGGTTTGATTGGGATTATCCTCGCAACAATAGCCTCGTACTTTCTTTCTGGCTTAATGCAAGTACCTTATACCTTCAACGTAGCGATTAATTTAGGTTCTTTCTTCTTCTCTGCAGGGATTGGTGTGCTGTTTGGCTATATGCCTGCTAAACGAGCTGCACGTTTAGATCCGATTCAAGCACTGCGTCACGAATAGCCTCTCGATTAAATCTCATTGATTATGCCCTGAGTCTTGCAGGGCGCTGTTCTATATAAGTCCTGATTTTTCTAGCTCACTTATTCTTCCAATCTAAGTTTTGGAATTAACAGCTATCTGAACTTATTAAAGGTAGGTATATTCTAAGTTAGCAAGTGCGAGTTGTTGGTAGCGCTAAATCTTCGGTGCTGCTGAATGGTATCTCAATCAATAATATAAAAGGCAGAGTGATAATGTCCTTGCTGCAAAAAATAAATTTCATGGCGATTTGTATAGTGATGAGTATTAATCCTGTCATTGCAGCGGAATTAGAGCCTATCCAAGGCACGCCTGCTTTAACTGAGTTTCCAGCACGTATTAGCGAAGACTCCAGTCGTGCTAGCAAGCCTGCCGACGCTATGATAGTGGTACAGCCTCAAGCCTTGAGTGCTGAAGAAACTAAGACGCTCCTTGGTCGTTTACCACCCTTACCCATTACTGAGGATGAAAAGCCGTTTGCTCTGCGCCCTGCAAGTGAGCCTCCCCCTAAAGTCGGCGTGACCCTAGAGCAAAGTTTTCCACCGTCACCGAATACTAGCTCAATACCGCCAAGCACTAAAACAGGTTCACTAAGTATTACCCGTTATGCACCGCAAGGTGAAGTACCGGTCGCCCAGCAAATTAGCATTTCGTTTGATCGACCGATGGTCGCAGTTTCGACACAGACTCAAACCCTAGTCGAGTCTGTGCCTGTTAAGATGACGCCGACGGTAGAAGGTGCTTGGCGCTGGGCAGGAACGCAAACCCTAGTTTTTGAAGCTAAAGGCGGTGTGCGTTTACCCATGGCGACGGAGTTTAAACTCTCAGTGCCTGCTGATACGCAAGCGGCTGATGGGTCACGTTTAGGTCAAGCTTTAGCTTGGAGTTTTAAAACCCCCAGCTTGAAACTAGAGCAAAGTTATCCAAGTGGTGATGCCGTAGCACTCACACCTATTTTATTTTTAAGCTTCAACCAACGCATTAATCCCCAAGCGCTCTTATCTTACATTCAGGCAGAGGCGAAGGGGCAGCCACTGAAATTACGCTTAGCGGCAGCAGATGAAATTAAAGCTGTACCAGAGTTAGACTCTTTGATCAAGCAAGCCTTACCTGAGCAATATTTGGTTTTAAAGCTAGAGCAGGTTCTGCCACCGCAAACTCAAGTAATTGTCAAGTTGGCTGCCCAAGCGCCCTCAGCAGAAGGCTCACGCTTAGCACCCGCACAAAATTTATATAGTTTCAGTACCTATGCGCCTTTGCGGATGACTGAAAAGGCTTGTGGCTACGCAGAGCGTTGCACTCGCTATGATCCTGTTAGTTTTCAGTTCAATAATGAACTCGCACCCGAACAGGATTTAAACCAACTTATCAGTATCAGCCCTAAGCCTACTAAGGTGAGTATGCAGGCGAATGCTAATGGTTTGTGGATTCAAGCACCTTGGCAAGCCGATACCAGTTACACGATTACCTTAGCGGCTGAATTACGAGATAGCTACGGGCAAATTTTAGGGCGGCCGCAAAAATTTAGTTTTAAAGCCTCTAAAAGTCCTGCAAGTTTAAGTCTGATCGATAAAACACTGCTAACGCTTGATCCGAATTTACCGGCTGAGCTACCTGTGTATACGAATAATTTTAAAACGCTCAAAGTGACCATTCAGCAGGTAGCCCCCAGTGATTGGCCGAGTTATATCAAACTCTTGCAAGCGCTGAACAGTCGCCAAGCGCCAGCACCTTTTAAGCTCCCCGGTAAAACCGTCAGCTCGCAAACGCTCACCCTTCAAGAACAAACAGATACGACGGTTGTTACCCCAATTAAACTGGAGTCATGGTTGAAAAATGGCAAACTAGGACATTTACTAGTATTGATTGAGCCGGGAGAGGCGAGTGTTAAACCCCGAGCCATTGATGGCGAACCCCAGCCGCGTTTAGTTTGGGTACAAGGTACACAGATGGGCTTAGATGCTTATGCGTATAGCCGACAGCTTTTGGTTTGGGTCGGTGATCTGAATACAGGCAAGGCTTTGGATCAAGTCCGTTTGAGTTTACATAGCTCAGCTTCTAAAGAAATTAGCCAACAAGCAGCGGATCCCCAAGGCTTAGCCAAGCTGGATTATCTGCAAAACCCGCCTAATCCAGAGACTGTGCTGCCCGTTACTGAGCCAGAACCAACGATACGCTGGTTAGAGGCTCAGCACGGTGAAGATCTGGCCTTATTGCCCGAAAGCGAATATCTATGGGCGGCTAATTCATGGCAGCCCACGCCCGCCTCGACTCAGTGGCTTTGGTATGTCGTGGATGATCGGCATTTGTATCGACCCAATGAGCAAGTCCATATCAAAGGCTGGTTGCGTAGCCGTGATGCTAGCCCTGCTAGCCCCTTAACTCTGCCTAAGAACCTGAAGCGTTTAAATTATGAGGTCTTAGATAGTGCAGGTAATAAAATTGCGGAGGGTAAAGCGCCCTTTACTGGTTTAGGTGGCTTCAATTTAGATTTCAAATTGCCCGATACGCCTAATTTAGGTGCAGCGACTCTTAGTTTGACGGTTCCAGATCAGCCTGAAATGATTGCTTATAATCATAGTTTTGAGATTCAAGAATTCCGCACCCCAGAGTTTGAGGTCAAGACTGAACTGATTAATCCAGAGCCTTATTTGGGGAATACAGCGATTCATTTAGCCGCCAATGCCAATTACTACGCAGGTGGTGGTTTGGCAGCCGCACCAGTGAATTGGCGCTTGAATGCTAGTCTACAAGCTTATACTCCACCCAATCGGGATGAATGGGCGTTTGGCTTGGTGCAGCCTTATTGGCTGCGCGTGTGGATGCCACCCAGTACAACGGTTTCTGCGGATTTTCAAGGCAAAACCGATCAAGCAGGCCGTCAACAATTACTGATTCAGCCGGAGTTATCTAAATATCCGTTGCCAGTATCAATGGCTGCCGAAGCACGGGTCAGCGATGTGAACCGGCAAGAGTGGGTGTCTTCAAGCACTTGGTTGATTCATCCGAGTGAAGTTTACGTGGGTTTGAAAACAGACAGCTATTTCGTTGAACACAACCAGCCACTTAGTATTCAAATCATTACGACGGATATCGAAGGCAAGGTGCTAGCGAATACTCCCATCGTGGTGGAGCTAGGCATAGCCGATTTGACTAAAGATGCGAATGGAGCAGTCTTAAAAAATCCACAGCGTTGCATGGTGCAGTCTGATACTAAAGGTTTAGCACAGTGTGAGTTCAAACTGGAAGAAGCGGGGCAGTATCAAATCACTGCAACCACGATGGATCAGTCGGGGCGGCGGAATATGACGCGCATTACGCGCTGGGTGAGTGGTGAAACGGAAGTTGAAACGCCGACTGCCAGTACGGTGGAAGCGCAGCAGCTACCCATCATTGCCGATAAAGAGATTTATGCTCCGAATGAAACAGCAAAACTCTTAATTCAAGCGCCGTTCAAAGATGCTGAGGGTTTATTGCTGATGAATCATAACGGTTTGCTGAGTGAGCAGCGTTTTAACATTCAAGGCAATAGCCATATTTTAGAATTACCACTGAAAGCCGAGTGGCTGCCTAATGTGCAGGTGCATATTGAATTAACGGGCAAAACGGCGCGTTTTACGACAGATAAAACCCAGTCCTTACCAGAGCGTCCTGCCTTTGCCACTGGCAATTTAAACTTAAAGATTTCTAAAGCAGAGCGGGTGTTGAAGGTAGAGGTAACTCCAGAAAAGGATACTTTAGCGCCTGCTGAAGAAACACCAATTCATCTAAGCATTCAAAATCAACAAGGCCAAGCTGTGGCGAATGCAGAGGTCGCTTTAATCGTGGTGGATGAAGCCATTCTTGCGGCGGGTAATTATCAATTGACTGATCCTTTAGAGATTTTCTATCCGCTAGCTGAAGCTTACCTACAACCCCAAGCCCTGCGTACTTCCGTTTTAGTGCCCAATCTAGCGGAGCTGAGCAAGGATAAGAGCGATGTATTCATGCAGGGTGAACAAGCGAATTTGGGTGGAGCTGCTAGGGTTGCTGCCTTTATCGTACAACCTAGGGCAGTCATGCGCAGTCGCATAGCAGCCGAAGCCAGTAAAATGGTTATGTATGCGGCGGCTGATGCGGCCGCTAGCCCAGAACCCAAGACGGCAGGTGCAATTAATTTACGCACGAATTTTAATCCACTCGCCGTTTTTGTCCCGAACTTGCAAACGGATGCCAATGGTAAAGTCAGCACGACGATTAAATTGCCGGATAATTTAACGCGCTATCGGATCATGGCTATCGCCGCGCAAGATGCGATTTATTATGGTAAAGGTGAGTCGCATTTAACGGCTCGTAAGCCTTTAATGGTACGCCCTAGTGCGCCCCGCTTCTTGAACTATGGCGATAGTTTTGAATTCCCTGTCGTGTTGCAAAACCAAACGGATCAAGCCTTGCCCGTTAAAGTGGCTTTGGGCGCGAGTAATTTAGAATTAACCGCTGCTCAAGCTTATGCGTTTGAATTGCCTGCCAATCAGCGTGTAGAAGTACGCTTCCCCACCAAAACCTTGCAAGCAGGGCAAGCCCATTATCAAATTGCAGCGATAGCGAATGATTTAAGTGATGCCGCAATGGGGAGCTTGCCTGTGTGGACGCCTGCCACGACGGAAGCTTTTGCCACTTATGGGGTTTTAGATCGAGGTGCGATTAGCCAGCCGCTAGCAACCCCTAAAGCCGTCATCCCAGCGTTCGGTCAATTGGAAATTAGCACAAGTTCAACGGCTTTACAGTCACTGACGGATGCTTATCTCTACCTGCAGGGTTATCCGTTTAGTTGCAGTGAGCAGGTCGCTTCGCGAGTTTTGAGCACTAGTGCTTTAAAGGATGTGTTGCAAGCCTTCAAGACTAAAGATTTACCAGACCCTGAAGCGATTCAGCAAAGTATGCAGCGTGATTTGGCCTTGCTGGTACAACGGCAAACGCCAGAGGGTGGCTTTAGCTTGTGGGAGCGTGGGCAGGACTGGCCTTACGTAACCGCACATACAGTCCATGCTTTACTACGTGCTAAGGCTAAGGGCTATACAGTGAATGAGCAAGCTTTAGAAATGGGCTTGAACTATCTGCGTCAGCTAGAACAGTACTTCCCCGATGACTATTCCAAGGAAGTACGCCACTACATTAAGGCTTATAGCTTGTATGTCCGTGAGCTGGGGGGTGATCAGGATCGTGCAGCCGTTTCAAGCTTAATCACGCAAGCTGGCGGTGTAAGTCAATTGCCAAGTGAAGCTTTAGGTTGGCTTTTAGCGGTGTTAGCCAATGACACCACCGCGACGCAACAACGCCAAACCTTAATACGCGAGCTAATGAACCGCAGCACTGAAACTGCCTCAGGTGCAGCGATTAAGGCCGAGCTGAACACCGGCGGTTATTGGGTAATGCATTCTGAGCGTGCGGTGAATGGCATTGCGTTGGAAGCTTTAATTAAGGCTCAACCTAAATCCGATTTGATTCCTAAATTAGTTAAAGCTTTACAGTCTAAGCGCACCCAAGGTCATTGGGGTTCTACGCAGGACAATGTGTTTGTTTTGTTAGGCTTAGATCAATATTTCCAAACTTATGAATCCCAAACGCCTGATTTTGTGGCTAAAGCGTGGCTTGGAACTGATTTTGCGGGTGAGTACCGCTTTAAAGGCCGCTCAACTGAGAGCATGCAAACTGAGATCCCCATGGAGTGGCTCTTAAAAGGTGAGGCTCGCCGTGATTTAGTCTTGGCTAAAGAAGGGGAAGGGCGCTTGTATTATCGTTTAGGATTAAATTATGCCCCGCAAGACTTAGAGTTGCAGCCTGCTGAACATGGTTTTACGGTTACCCGCCATTATCGCGGTTTAGATAAGCCAGAGGATGTGAAGCAACATGCAGATGGTTCATGGCAGATTAAAGTGGGGAGCCGCGTTGAAGTGACTTTGATGATGCAAGCCAATGCTGAGCGCTATCATGTAGCCTTAGTGGATCCTTTGCCTGCTGGTTTGGAAGCTGTGAATCCTGCTTTAGCGGTAAGTTCGCAGCAAATACCTGAAAATCCTGAACTTGCGCCTATACCTTTTAGTTGGCGGGGTAGTTGGTATGAGCAGCAAAACTTACGGGATGAGCGCGTAGAAGCCTTCACTTCTGTATTACCAGAAGGCGTTTATACCTATCGCTATATTGCTAAAGCCACTACACCGGGGATTTTTATAGTACCTCCAACTAAGGCTGAGGAAATGTACGCTCCTGAAACCTTTGGACGTAGCGCTTCAACCAAGGTAGTCATTCAATAATAGTCGTTTAAGGTTAGATAGTTGGGTGAGGTTTCATCGCTTCACCCCCATTTCCAGCATTAAAGCTGATGCTTAGCTAAAAAGGTGACAATATCCCGATAGCTTGGATTCAAACCGCGTAAAGGCTTAGCGAGGCTGGCTAGTACTCGCACGTGCTCTACGTTCGGATAAATGTGCAGCTCCACTGATACCTTGGCTTGCTGCAAAGCCTCAGCAAAACGTCGGCTATGTTTAGGCAGTACACGCTCATCGACTTCACCGTGCAATAGTAAAGTGGGCGGGACGTATAGCGGCAGATTCAACGTCGGATTCACGTCTTGTGGTTTAGCTTGACCAAATACTTGCGCGACTTCTGTCAATTCGAGTGGTAAATCATAAGGGCCTGCTAAGCCAATTAAGGCTTTCACTGGAGTTTTTACCTTGAATTTTTGTAGATAGGGTGGTTTGGTCGCTAAGAGAGCGGCAGCATGGGCACCGGACGAATGCCCCATTAGAATAAAAGGTTGTAAAGGTTCACCCAGTAGACTGGTGGCATTCATTTCTAAATGAGCAAGCGCTTGAGCCACATCCTCGATGATTTCTGGATATTTAACGGTAGGATAGAGTCGATAGTTGGGAATAATGACCGGATGCCCTAAAGCCGTTAAGGCTTCGGCCACAAATAAGAAATCTTCTTTGCTGCCACTACGCCAAGCACCACCAAAGACAAATAAAATCGGGGCTTTACCCGCATGTTTTTGCTTGGGCAAATAAATGTCCATGCGTTGGCGCGCATGATTACCATAAGCCTGTTCATGCAGCTCAAAGCCCGATTTAGGAATAGTCGCATTCAAAACTTTAGCCGGTGCCAAAGTGACACAACCAGCAGCGAGCGCTAACAGAAAAGCAGATAAGCCAATAAGTTTGAGTTTCATCCACTGACTATAGATAAATCTGTTTCAAGTTGCGCAAAGGCTGAGATTTTTTAGGGGTAGTAGTGGTTTGCTAGCTTGGGCACGAGTTTAGAGCAAACTAGCTTAGTGATAGGGTGATGCATGCTAAACTAGGCTTACGCCCAATTAGGTCTTAGCCCACTATGACAGCACGTAAAAAACTCCCCATCGGTATCCAAACCTTCGCCCGTATTCGAGAAGAGGGTTATTACTATGTCGATAAAACTCATCTAGCACAGGAGCTAGTGAATGAGGGCGTGCATTACTTTCTCTCGCGTCCGCGCCGTTTTGGTAAAAGCCTATTTTTAGACACGCTCAAAGAACTGTTTGAAGGGAATGAACCGTTATTTAGAGGTTTAGCCATCCATGATCAATGGGATTGGTCAGTTCAGTATCCGGTATTAAGAATTAGTTTTGGCAGTGGGAATTTTAATGAAGTAGATTTTCTAGCAAAAAGCCTAGCTGAGCAATTGACAGTATTGGAACAACAGTGGGGACTTTCTGCTGTCTTTGAAACGGCATCAGGACGGTTTAAATCACTGATTCAACAGGTGGAGCAGCAAACCCATTTACCTGTAGTCATTCTAATAGATGAATACGACAAACCAATATTAGATGCACTGGAAAACCGTGACTTAGCGAGTGCGAATCGAGATTTTTTACGCGGATTTTATAGCACCATTAAAGATTACGATGCCAAGATCAAATTTAGTTTTCTCACGGGCGTGACGAAATTCTCCAAGGTGAGCTTATTTTCAGGTTTGAATAACCTCAAAGATATTACCCTAGATAAACGTTACAGCACCCTATGCGGTTATACCGATCAGGATATAGATACTGTATTTGCAACAGAGTTAGCAGGCTTAGATCGAGACAGTATTCGCTACTGGTATAACGGCTATAACTGGCTAGGGGAGGGAGTCTATAACCCCTTCGATGTCCTGAATCTATTTGATCGCCGCGAGTTTAAAAACTACTGGTTTGAAACCGGAACGCCCGCCTTCCTGATTCGCCACTTAGCCAATAACCAATTCTTCACCCCTCAGTTAGAACAACTTCAATCGGATGAAGCTTTACTCTCGGCTTTTGACATAGAACACATCAGCAATGAGGCGCTGTTATTTCAGACGGGCTACCTCACCATTCACCAAGTCGAACAACCGATGCTAGGTTACTGGTTTTACACCTTAGGTTATCCCAACCATGAAGTGAAAAGCAGCCTCAACACGAGTTTACTCAGTGCCTATGGAGTTAATGAAAGCTTGGCACTACGTAACCGCATTACCCTGATTAAAATTCTGCAACGCAATGCTGTAGAAGAGCTACAAGGCTTATTCCACGCTTTTTTCGCTAGTATTCCGCATCAATGGTATGACAGCAGTCGAGGGATCTTAGCGCATTACGAGGGTTACTATGCCTCGATCTTTTACTCCCATTTTGCCGCGCTGGGGATCGACACCATTGTCGAAGATAGTTCGAGTTTGGGGCGCTTAGATATGGCGGTCAAATTCAATGGGCGCATTTACTTATTTGAATTCAAAGTGATTGAACATAGTTCTGAGGGTGAAGCGCTCCGACAAATCCATGACAAGCGCTATGCGGATAAATATCGGGCATTGAATCAGCCCTTATATTTAATCGGGGTGGAGTTTAGTAAGATCACACGTAATATTGTGGGTTTTGCGATTGAGCAGGGGTAGAACAACGGGGCAATAAACACGTACAACTCCTAGCAAACTCTCTGTTTAGTCAAAAAAAGGGTAATATAAACACCCAGACTAGCCAGACTAAACCGTTAGGAGGAAACCATGTCCGAGCAGCAATTGATAGATCGTTTTGGGCGGCGTATTAATTATGTACGTTTGTCAGTCACCGATCGTTGCGATTTTCGCTGTGTATATTGCATGGCAGAGGATATGGTGTTTGTCCCACGTGAACAGCTACTCACTTTAGAAGAAATGAGCCGGATTGGCCGCGCGTTTGTGCATTATGGGGTCAGCAAAATTCGCCTTACGGGGGGCGAGCCACTGACGCGGCGGAATGTGCTGCAACTTTGTGAAGATTTAGGGCAGCTAGACGGTTTGCGCGATTTCACGATCACTACTAATGGTAGCCAGTTGCCCAAGTATGCCGCTGCTTTAAAGCAAG
Organism: uncultured Thiothrix sp.; assembly: GCF_937873765.1. Lineage (GTDB taxonomy): Bacteria > Pseudomonadota > Gammaproteobacteria > Thiotrichales > Thiotrichaceae > Thiolinea. The sequence continues at coordinate 76,479 of NZ_CALMZC010000051.1, forward strand.
CAGGTATTACCCGCATTAATATCAGCCTCGATACGCTCAAGCCAGATCGTTTTAAAGCACTGACGCGCACCGGTGAAATTGAGCAGACTTTAAATGGGCTTGAGGCTGCCTTAGCGCAAGGCTTCAAGCGCATTAAGCTTAATGCCGTAATTTTAAAAAATCGTAATCATGATGAAGTGATCGATTTAGTTGAATTTGCCCGTGACAAGGGCTGTGATATTTCCTTTATTGAGGAAATGCCTTTGGGAGTGATCGGTGATCATGATCGCGCTGAAGCTTATTATTCCAGCGATGAAATTCTAAGGGATTTACGCACACGTTTTGATTTGCAGCCGATAGCTGAGCAAACCGGTGGACCTTCTAAGTATTATTCTTTTCCAGATTATCCCAGCCGTGTGGGGTTTATTTCGCCGCATAGTCATAATTTCTGCGGGGATTGTAATCGGGTACGTGTTACGGCAGAAGGGCGCTTGCTCTTGTGCTTAGGGCAGGAACATTCGGTGGATTTGCGGCGGGTGCTGCGTGCCCATCCTTTAGATGATCAACCTCTCTATGATGCCTTGGAAAAGGCTATGCAGATTAAACCACAAGGACACGAGTTTAATCTGCAAGCCAAGCCAGTCTTATTTCGGCATATGAATGCAACTGGCGGTTGAGTAACAAGCATGACTGTTCTAACTTTGCAGCTAACCCTACGAAAACTCTAGCCTTTTGGCAGGTTTGAAAGCTCAGTCTATGCTTTGGGCACAGAAAATAACCAAGCCAGGATAATTATGAAGCTTTTTGAACCACTACAACTCGGCTCGCTGACGATTCCTAACCGGATGCTGATGGCGCCCCTAACCCGCATACGTGCAGGTATGGAGCATTTGCCTAACGCTTTGATGGCTGAATACTATGCACAACGTGCTAGTGCTGGCCTAATCATCTCCGAATGCACCATGATTCTGCCGAATACCTCAGCTTTCATTGCTGAGCCGGGCATTTATTCAGCCGAGCAAGTCGAAGCTTGGAAACAAGTGACTGCAGCCGTGCATGCGAAAGGTGGGAAAATTTTCCTCCAAATTTGGCATGCAGGACGGGCAGCGCATCCCAATATGTGTGATGGTCAGCAGCCAATTTCAGCTAGTGCGCTGGCAATTGAAGGTGATACACACACTCCACAAGGTAAAGCTAATTATGTGATACCGCGTGCAGTGCAGGTTGAGGAAATTCAAAGTTTAGTCAAAGCCTTCGCAGATGCTGCCCGTAAGGCCATTCAAGCAGGTTTCGATGGGGTAGAGGTACATGGAGCGAACGGTTATTTGATTGACCAATTCCTGCGTGATGGCTCGAATAAACGCACAGACAATTATGGCGGTTCAGTTGAAAATCGTTCTCGTTTCTTGTTTGAAGTACTCACGGCCGTTGCTGCTGAAATTGGTAGTGAGCGGGTAGGGTTGCGCTTATCGCTCTTAAATAGCTACAACAGCATGATTGATAGCGATCCGGCCGGTTTAGCTAGTTTCTTAGGCGAGCGTTTGAATGAGTTCAAGTTAGCTTATGTTCACATGATGCGTAGTGATTTCTTCGGCATACAACAGGGCGATGTACTTACCCCGATGCGTGCCGCTTATCAAGGTGTGATCATCAGTAATATGGGCTATAGCGCTGAAGAAGCTGAACAAGCAATTGCCGATCGTCAAGTTGATGCAGTTGCGTTTGGAACGGGCTTCTTAGCAAATCCTGATTTGCCAGAGCGGATCCGTACAGGGGCGGTTTGGAATGCACCAAATCCGCATACCTTCTATACACCAGGGCCAGAAGGCTATACGGATTATCCGTTTTTAGGCTGATTGTTTTAGTGGAGGGCTAGTTGCTGTTTTCAGGTAACTAGCTTTTAAAATACCGTTTTACTCCGGTAAGACCGCTGTCGCCTCAATCTCCACTTTTGCCCGATCTTCAATTAAAGCGACCACTTGCACCATCGCCATTGCCGGAAAATGTGCACCTAAAATCCGTTTATAAACGCGCCCAATTTCACGTAAATTGGCAAGGTATTCATGCTTGTCAGTGATATACCAAGTGAGACGCACGATATGTTCTGGTTTGGCGTTGGCTTCGTTGAGAACTTCAACGATATTTTTTAAGGTCTGCTCGATTTGGCCTACGAAATCATCGGTCTCAAATTCTTGTTGTCCATTCCAACCGATGTGTCCGCCTAAAAATACCATGCGGCCTTTTGCCACTACGCCATTCGCATAGCCAATCGCAGGTTTCCAATGTTTGGGATGTAAAAATTCATGGGTCGTTTCCAGCGTTTGTTTCATTGTTTTATACCTTCACGAAACTTATAAAATAGTGCGTACATGCCAAAGCTCAGGGAAGAGTTCAACTTCCAACATCCGCCGTAAATAGGAAACCCCACCCGTGCCACCTGTACCCCGTTTGAAGCCAATAATACGTTCTACCGTGGTGACATGATTAAAACGCCAGCGTCGGAAGTAATCTTCAAAATCAACTAGTTTTTCAGCGAGTTGATATAAATCCCAATAGCGTTCGGTGTTTTGATAAACCACTTTCCACGCTTGCATCACCGCATCGTTCGCTGCATGGGGTAGGCGTAAATTCCGTCCTAGCACTTCTTGCGGAATGGGAATACCTGCTTTAGCGATTAAGTTTAAGGCTTCATCGTATAAACTGGGTTGCGCCAGCTCATTTTCTAGTAGCTGTAAAATATCTGGGTGATGCTCATGCGGGCGCAGCATCGCTGTATTCCGATTGCCAAGGATATATTCAATCTGCCGATATTGATGCGATTGAAAGCCCGAACTTTGCCCCAACTGCTCACGAAATTGCGTATATTCGCTTGGCGTCATGGTGCGTAGCACCTCCCAAGCATTATTGAGTTGTTCAAAAATCCGCGCGACCCGTGCCAGCATTTTAAAGGCATTCGGCAAACGGCCAGCACGCAAAGCTTGGCGAGCGGCTACTAATTCATGCACAGCCAGCCGCATCCATAACTCTGAAGTCTGGTGCTGGATAATAAATAGCATCTCATCATGCTTATTCGTCAGCGGCTTTTGAGCATTTAATAGCGTGTCGATCTGTAAATAATCGCCATACGACATGCGCCCATCAAAAGACATTTGTGCGCCTTCATGAGCTGGATCATAAGGGGTATTCGTCATGTTACGGCTGCCTTTTGCTGATATTCAGGTTTATCCCACAAACGCTCATTCATGACTTTGGCGAGTATTTCCACTGCTTGCTTGACATCAGTCTCATCGATGTAAAGTGGGGTAAAGCCAAAGCGAATCGAGTCAGGTGCACGAAAATCACCGATGACACCCTGCGCAATTAAGGCTTGCATCACCGCATAGGCTTGTGCAAAACGGAAGGAAACTTGGGAGCCACGTTCTTCGGGATTACGTGGGCTAGACAGAGTCAACATCGGGCATTTCTCTTCTACCAACTTGATAAAAAGCTCGCTAAGTGTGATCGATTTGCCCCGCACTTCCGGCATAGTCACTTCATCCCAAACATTCAAGGCGGCCTCTAAAGCAGACAGTGCTAACACAGGTGGAGTCCCTACACGCATCCGCTGAATGCCTGCTGCAGCTTGATAATTTAAGTCAAAGGTAAAGGGCGTAGTATGCCCCATCCAGCCGGATAAAGCGGGTAAAGCCCTATCGGCATGTTTAGGCGCAACATAGATGAAAGCAGGTGAACCAGGGCCACCATTCAAATATTTATAAGTACAGCCCACTGCAAAATCAGCTTTAGCTTCAGTTAAATGGACGGGCACTGCACCTGCAGAATGCGCCAAATCCCAAATCACAATAATGCCCTGCTCATGTGCTTTGGCGGTTAAGCGCTTCATATCGTGCATGCGTCCAGTGCGATAATCGACATGCGTGAGCATCAACACCGCTACACTCTCATCAAGCATGCCTTCGACCATTTCGGGCTCAGGTGTTTTGAGTACATGACCTTGACTCAGTGATTTCAGTAAGCCTTCCGCCATGTATAGATCGGTCGGGAAATTGCCACTATCCGATAAAACCACTTTGCGTGTTGGATTCAATGCGAGTGCAGCGGCCAAGGCTTGATACACCTTGATCGACAAAGTATCACCCATGACAACCGTGTTATCCAGTGCGCCTAGCAGTTTGGCAATACGATTACCGACTCGACGTGGCTGCTCAAACCAACCAGAGGTATTCCAACCGCGAATCAATTGTTCACCCCATTCTTGCTCGACCACTTTATCCAAATGTGCTTTCACGCTGGTCGGTAAAGGGCCTAAAGAATTACCATCCAGATAAATTATGCCCGTTGGCAGTTGGAAGTAAGTTTTAGTTTTTACAAAATCGGTGGTGTTTGCGGCTTGCTGCGGACGTAATTTAAAGCGTTGAATCTTGCCGGTGGCGGTTTTTGGCAGGGCATCCGTGAAGACAATCGAGCGGGGGTATTTATAAGGTGCGATGCTTTGCTTCACATAATCTTGGAGTAGTTTAATCGTGCTTAGGTCACGCGGTATATCGGCCTCAAGCACGACATGCGCCTGTACAATGAAACCACGATCTATATCAGGCGCACCTACCACAGCACATTCAACGACATAAGGATGCCCGAGTAAAACAGCTTCGACTTCAGGTCCGGCAATATTATAACCAGACGAAATAATCATATCGTCATTGCGTGCTGCAAAGTGAAATAGACCTTGCTCATCTTGAATAAAGGTATCGCCCGTAATATTCCAGCCAGCTTTTACATAATTTACTTGGCGTTTGTCCGCTAAATAACGGCAACCAGTCGGGCCACGCACCGCCAAATGCCCCGGCTCACCCCTTGGTAGCTCTCGCATCTGCTCGTCAACAATTTTGGCTTCATAACCAGGGACGGGATAGCCTGTCGAACCTGCTTGTGCAGAGTCAAAGCGATTGCTAATGAAAATATGCAGCATCTCAGTTGAGCCAATCCCATCGAGCATGGGCTTGCCGGTTTTCTGTTGCCATTCTTCAAACACCGGCGCTGGTAAGGTTTCCCCTGCTGAGACTGCACAGCGTAAGGAGGATAAATCAGCCCCTTCGTCCATCGCCCGCATCATGGCTCGATAAGCTGTGGGCGAAGTAAAGCAAATAGTCGCTTTATAGGTCTCAATAATCTGGATCATATTGGGCGGTGATGCGGTTTCGAGTAGGGTTGCGGTCGCACCATAACGTAAGGGAAATACTGCTAAGCCACCTAAGCCGAAGGTAAAAGCCAAAGGTGGAGAACCGACAAAAATATCCTCAGGGGTGACATTTAAAACTTCCTTGGCATAACTATCTGCAATAATCAGCAGATCGCGGTGGAAATGCATGGTGGCTTTCGGCTCACCCGTCGTGCCTGAGGTAAAGCCGAGCAGGGCTACATCATCACATCCAGTCTGTACTGAAGTAAATTTAACGGGCTTGCTTAAAGCTGCGCGATCTAGTTCAGCATCGTGATTAGCAGTACCGTCAAAACCCACAACATATTTTAAGTAGTTACTAGTTTTGGCGCATTCAGTGAGTTCATCCATTAAGCGGGTATCGCACAAAGCATGCGTAATCTCGGCTTTATCGACGATTTTCTTTAATTCACCTGCACGAAGCATAGGCATAGTATTCACAACCACGGCCCCGGCTTTGGTAGCTGCTAACCAGCAGGCAACTAAAGCCGGGTTATTAGCGGAGCGAATCAAAATCCGATTACCGGGTTTAATACCTAAGTCTTCAATCAAGACATGAGCGAGGCGATTCGTCCAATCGGCTAATTCTTTATAGGTACGTTGGCGGCCATTACCAATCAGTGCAATATGGTCACCGAACCCCTTATCGACCATTTTATCGGTCAATTCTATTGCGATATTCAAATACTCAGGATATTGGAATTGATCAAGTAAAAAATCAGGCTGTTGGTCTTCGGGTGGCAAATGATCGCGGGTGAAGGTATCTATATGGCCTGTCGGTCCGAGCATCACAATCCTCCTTGCTCAAAATTAAGCAATGTTTGGCGAGCTATGACGGTTTTTTGTACGTCTGATGCACCTTCATAAATGCGCAAGGCACGAATTTCTCGATAAAGGCTTTCAACAATCGTGCCTTTACGCACGCCGTCGCCACCGTGTAATTGCACTGCCATATCAATCACTTGCTGGGCTGTTTCGGTGGCAAATAGTTTGGCCATCGCCGCTTCACGGGTGACACGAGCAGCGCCTTGGTCTTTGCTCCAAGCAGCGCGATAAATCAGCAAAGCGGCTGCATCAATAGCCAACGCCATATCCGCAATATGGCCTTGCACCATTTGCAAATCAAACAACGGTGCTCCAAATAATTGCCGCTGCTGGCTACGTGCTAAAGTTTCATCCAAAGCACGCCGTGCAAAACCTAAAGCAGCCGCTCCAACGGTAGAACGAAATACATCCAGTACTGACATGGCAATCTTAAAACCATCCCCCCGCTTGCCAATCAAACTCGTTGCTGGCAAACGAATTTGATTGAAGCGCAAGCGTGCTAATGGGTGAGGTGCAAGGGTTTCAATCCGCTCAACAACTTCCAAACCTTGACTATCGGCAGGCAAAGTAAAGGCCGAAATGCCACGCGCACCGGCTGCTTGTTCGGGGCTTTCAGTGCGAGCAAATACGACATAGACATCCGCAATGCCACCGTTGGAAATATAAGTTTTTTCGCCACTGAGAATGAAGTTTTCACCATCCCATTGTGCGGCGGTAGTCATGCTAGCGACATCCGAACCTGAAGCAGGTTCAGTGAGGGCAAAGCCTGCAATGGCTTGACCTTTGCGGGTTTTATCCAGCCATTGTTGTTGTTCAGGCGTGCCAAACAGGCTAATTGCGCCCATCCCTAAGCCTTGCATAGCAAAGGAAAAGTCGGCTAAACCATCGTAGCGTGCGAGGGTTTCACGCATTAAACACAGGCTACGGACATCCATGCTTTCGCCAGTTTTAGCGCCAGTATGTTCTAAAAAGCCCGCAGCACCCAGACTTTGCACTAAAGCTTGGCAGGCAGCATCTGTGTTATGGTGATCTGCGGGCAAAACTTGTTGGCACCAAGCTTTTAAGCGCACTGCTAGTTCTCGGTGCTTGGTTTCAAAAAAAGGCCACTGCAGGAAGCTTGAATCTGCCATTTAGTTACCCTCAAAAACGAGTTTTTCCTTATTCACAAAGGCATGATAAGCGCGCTCAAAATCTTGAGTTTGCATACAAATTGCTTGCGCTTGTGCTTCCGCTTCAATCGCTTGCTCGGGCGACATATTCCACTCATGCGCCAGTTGGGTTTTGGTAATGCCGTTCGCGAAACTAGGGCCAGCCGCAATGCGTTGCGCTAATTGTAAGGCTTGTGCTTCTACTTCGCTGGGAGGATACAGTGAGTTAAAGAAGCCCCATTGATAGCCTTCTTCTGCACTCATCATCCGTCCGGTATAGAGCAGATCCGCCGCCCGACCTTGACCGATAATGCGGGGCAGAATCGCACAAGCGCCCATATCACAGCCCGCTAAACCTACCCGAGTAAATAGAAAGCCGGTCTTAGTTTCCGGCGTGCCTAAGCGCAAATCGGAAGCCATGGCAATAATCGCACCTGCACCCACACAGATACCTTCCACCGAGGCAATAATCGGTTTATTACAATGCAGCATGGCTTTGACTAAATCGCCAGTCATGCGGGTAAAGGCCAATAAAGCCTTCATATCCATTTGTACCAATGGGCCAATAATTTCATGCACATCGCCCCCTGAACAGAAATTGCCGCCATTGGAAGCAAACACTACCGCATCCACATCGTCGGCATAAGCCATGGCGCGGAAGGTATCTCGTAACTCGGCATAACTATCGAAGGTCAGTGGATTTTTCCGCTCAGGCCGATCTAGGCGAATCAGTGCCACTCGACCTTGCATCTGCCAACGAAAATGTTTAGGTTCAAGCGAGGCCATGCTCTTCATGGGCGGTCTCCTTGTGTGTATGTGCTTTTAGTAGATGGAGTAATTGTTCAATGGCTTGAGGGCTAAAGTCTGCGAATAATTCATTCACTTTGGCTTCGTGTGCTTTGGCCATTAGCGCAAATTGCTGTTGACCTAGTTCAGTTAAAGACACCCGCAAACTGCGTCGATCATTAGCTTGTTGCTCTCGAGTGGCTATTCCATCCTGCACCAAGCGGTCAACAACGGTGGTGACATTGCCATTTGAGACTAACAGATAACGTGATAGCTCAGTCATAGTCAGACCTTTAGGTGCACGATCTAAAGCAGCCATGACATCAAAGCGTGGCAAGGTCGTATCATGTTCCACCCGCAAGAACTCTCTGAGTTCAGATTCAGTGCTGCGTGTAGTACGCAAGATCTGTAGCCATAAACGTAAGCGTTGCTTAGAGCTGGAATCGTCCTTATTCATACTTCTCCTCCGGCAATCGCCAGTGCTTGCCCATTAATGCCTTCCGAACCGGCTGTACATAGCCATAAAGCGGCACTAGACACTTCAGACGGTTGAATTAAGCGCTGCTGTGGATTAGTTGAGGCTAAAACAGCAAGCGCTTGTTCACGGCTGCGTCCGGTTTTCTGCATAATATTGCTGACACTACGCTCGGTCATTTCAGTATCGAGAAACCCCGGGCAGAGCGCATTCACGGTAATGCCTTGAGTCGCGACCTCCAAGGCCAAAGAGCGCACCAAACCAATTGCACCATGCTTAGCCGCTGCATAGGGAACTACATAGGCATAACCTTTTAAGCCAGCGGTTGAAGCAACCACAATTAAACGTCCCCAATGACGCTCTTGCATTTGCTTTAAGCCTTCGCGTAGGGTCAGAAATACCCCGGTTAGATTCACGGCTAGCATATTTTGCCAAGTCGTTAACGATGTTTTAGCTAAAGGTGCTGATTCAGCCGTACCTGCATTTGCAATCACAATATCGACCAAACCTGCCTGTGCAAATAAGCTTTGCACGCTAGCTTCATCCGTCACGTCCGCAGCAATAGCACGAATAGCACTACGTTGGGCGGCGACTTGTTCTAAAGCCTGTACACGTCGTCCGGTGATAATCACGTCAGCACCTGCTTCGGCAAAAGCTAAAGCCATATTGGCTCCTACACCTGAACCTCCACCCGTAATCAGTACCCGTTTGCCAGCTAAGCTTGGAGTGCTCATGCGTGAATTGTATCCTTAGGCCGATCTTTAATCCGTAATAACTGATCACGTCCACCCCGATAGGGATCAGGCCATTTTTCTTCTAAGTCATTAATTTGCATGGCTGCATGCAGTGTCCAATAAGGATCAGCTAAATGCGGACGTGCTAAGCAGACTAAATCCGCCCGACCGGCCATCAAAATCGAATTTACATGATCCGGTTCGTAGATATTGCCTACGGTCATGGTCTTAATGCCGGTGTCATTCCGAATTCGATCGGAGAAGGGCGTTTGGAACATACGCCCATAAACCGGCTTTTCTTCTTTGGTGACTTGACCAGCGGATACGTCAATAATATCAGCCCCCGCCGCATGGAAGAGTCGCGCAATCTCGACCGCATCTTCTGGAGTAATACCGGCATCACCCACCCAATCATTGGCAGAAATCCGCACCGACATGGGCTTATTGGCTGGCCACACCGCACGCATGGCTTTAAACACTTCGATTGGATAGCGCATGCGATTTTCTAAACTCCCACCATATTCATCGGTGCGCATGTTAGTCATTGGCGAAATAAAGGAGGAGAGCAGATAACCATGTGCAGCGTGCAGCTCAATCATATCGAAACCTGCGCGCTCAGCCATTTGTGCGGCTGCTACAAACTGATTGCGTACATCGTCCATATCTGTCCGATCCATCGCTTTGGGCACTTGGTTTTCAGGTGTCAGCGCAATAGCAGAGGCAGAAATGAGCGGCCAATTCCCAGAGTCTAAGGGCGCATCAATCTGTTTCCAGCCGAGTTGAGTAGAGCCTTTACGCCCGGAATGTCCGATTTGTGAGCAAATTTTTGCAGCGGTTTCTTGATGGACGAAATCAACTAAACGCTTCCATGCAGCTTCATGTTCAGGTGCGTATAAACCGGGGCAGCCCAGTGTAATACGCCCAGTTGGGCTAACACAGGTCATCTCGGTATAGACTAAGCCCGCACCACCTTTAGCCCGTTCTGCATAATGCACAAAATGCCAATCAGTCGGGCAACCATCAATGGCCTTATACTGCGCCATCGGTGAGACGACGATACGATTTTTCAACTGCATCTCGCGTAATTGAAAAGGGGCAAACATCGGCGCACGCTTTGAGCCGGGATTGCTGGCCTGTGCTTGGAACCAACGTTCCGCGCTTTCTACCCAGTTAGGGTCACGCAAGCGTAAATTTTCATGACTAATCCGCTGCGAGCGGGTGAGCAAAGAATAGTTGAATTGTACCGGATCAAGATCTAAATAACGCTCGACCTGTTCAAACCATTCCATGGAGTTGCGTGCAGCAGATTGTAAGCGTAATACTTCCAGACGGCGCTCTTCTTGGTAGCGCTCGAAAGCTTGCTCCATGCTGCTTTCACTGTGTAAAAGATTGGCTAGGGCAATGGCGGATTCAATCCCCAACTTACTGCCCGAACCAATCGAAAAGTGTGCCGTTGCTGAAGCATCACCGAGAAGAACGATATTTTTATAATGCCATTTTTCACACAGGACACGCGGGAAGTTTAGCCATGCAGAGCCGCGCAAATGGCGTGCATTACTAATCAAGCTGTGTCCAGCTAAATAGTTTTTAAAGATACACTCGCAGGTGGCAATGCTTTCATCTTGGGTCATGTCGCCAAAGCCGAACTTACTCCAAGTTTCCTCTCCACATTCGACAATGAAGGTCGCAGTATCCGCGTCAAACTGATAAGCATGTGCCCAAACCCAGCCGTGTTCGGTATTTTCAAAAATGAAGGTGAAAGCATCGTCGAATTTCTGGTGCGTACCTAGCCAAACGAATTTGCAGAGTCGCACATCAATATTCGGTTGGAAGTGATCGGCTAGAGCAGTGCGGGTTTTGGAGTTTAAACCATCGGAAGCGACCACTAGATCATACTCATGCCGATAATGATCGGCGCTTTCAGCTTCAGTAGAAAACTGGATGTTAACGCCAAGCTGTAGGGCGCGAGCTTGTAAATCTAAGAGGAATTGTTTACGCCCGATGCCACAGAAGCCGTGACCTGAAGAGACGGTTCTGACACCCCCGTGATAGACTGCAATATCATCCCAGTAAGCGAAGTGAGAGCGAATGACTTCTTCACTGACTGGATCATTGGCACGGAGGTTGTCGAGGGTTTCATCCGAGAGAACCACACCCCAACCAAAGGTATCATCCGCTTTATTACGCTCAATCACCGTAAGATCGTGGGAAGCATCCCGAAGCTTCATACTAATGGCAAAATATAAACCAGACGGGCCACCACCAAGAACTAGAATCTTCATCGCTCCAACCTCTTCTCTAAGTTGATAACAATTAGCATGGCACTCATTGGTATAAATTTCAAGCTTAAAATATTTATATTTAAAATAAATCCTAGACCTTGACTTGAAGCAGATATACCTCTAACTATAAGCAAATACACAGTAGTGGGGGAGAAGCAGGATGATCACCGACTGGGACGATGCGTATAGCAATGGCGCTTATATCGAGCATGCCGAAACTTATCCTAAATTCTGGGCAGATTCAGCCGCACACTTTCGTACAACAGCGCGTGCTGAGTTAGATATTGTCTATGGAGCAGGTGAGCGTGAACGCTTCGATTTGTTTTATCCTGAAGGTTCCCCAAAAGGCTTAGCGGTCTTTGTGCATGGTGGTTATTGGCTGGCTTTTGATAAGTCTTCGTGGTCTCATTTAGCCGCTGGTGCAGTTGCACAAGGTTACGCGGTTGCTTTGCCCAGTTATCCGCTTGCACCCCAAGCGGCTATTCCAGCAATCACTCAGAAAATTACTCAAGCAATCACCCAAATCGCTCAACTGGTCAAGGGGTCGATTCATCTAGCAGGGCATTCGGCAGGTGGTCATTTAGTCACACGCATGATCTGTAGGGATTCGACCTTACCTGAAGCGGTGCAGGCACGCATCAAAAGCGTGGTCTCAATCAGTGGGCTGCATGATTTACGCCCCTTAATGCGCACGGCGATGAATCAAAAATGGCAACTAACCGCTGAAACCGCAGCGCAAGAAAGTGCGGCTTTACACGCGCCCTTAGCGAATATTCCAGTCACTTGCTGGGTGGGGGCTTTAGAGCGTCCCGAGTTTTTGCGACAAAATGATTTACTCGCCAATATTTGGACTGGCTTTGGGATTGACATTCGGGCGCATCGCGAAGCAGGGCGACATCATTTTGATGTAGTTGCGGATTTGGTGGATGTGGACTCTGGGTTAGTGAGTGCTTGGTTAGGTTCTTAACTGAATAGTTCTCTATGGTCTAGAGCCTGATGATTTCATGCTAAACTTAGAGCCATATAAGCCTTTATAGGACAGTTTGGTATGCAATCCGTTTACCTCAATCCCTTAACTGATTTTGGTTTTAAGAAGTTATTTGGTGAAGAGCCACATAAAGACTTGTTGATCAGTTTCCTTAATACTTTGTTACCTGAACGTCATCAAATCGCTGAGTTGCAATACACCAAAAATGAATATCAAGGCATTAGCCAAATGGATCGTAAAGCGATTTTTGATCTGAATTGCATGAGTAGTACGGGTGAGCGCTTCATTGTCGAGCTGCAAAAAGTGAAGCAGACATTTTTTAAAGATCGCAGTATTTACTACTCAACCTTTGCGATTCAGGAGCAAGCCCAACGGGGTGAATGGGATTATCAGCTAGAGGCGGTTTATACCATCGGTATTCTTGATTTCATGATGGACGATGAACAACAGGAGGTGATCTATCATGCTCAACTCAAAGATCAATTAAATCGTGTGTTTTATGAAAAGCTAAATTTTATCCTCCGCGCCGTAAGCCCCCGTCCTTCAGGTCGGGAATATAAGGCGTATCGGCGCTAGCCGATCTATTCACAGGTTGTGCCGTTTAGTAGAATCAAACCGATGAAAACCCTGAAATTGCGTATCAAAGACCGACATGCTCCAGTGCTTAATCAGTTAGCCACTGAAGTGAATTTCGTCTGGAATTACGTTAATGACTTGTGTTTCACTCATCTCAAAAGAACAGGGAAGTTTTTTAGTACTTACGACGTAGCCCAATATACAGCGGGTGCATCGAAAGAATTAAAGCTGCACAGCCAAACCATTCAAGCCGTTACCGAAGAGCTGATTACCCGACGCAAACAATTCAAAAAAGCGAAGTTGAATTGGCGAGTTTCTAATAAGCAATCGGCTCGACGGTCTTTAGGCTGGATACCTTTCAAAAAATCAGCGGTTAGATACGGTGATGGTTTTGTCCAATACGGAAAGCAAACCTTTAAACTCTGGGATTCCTACGGTTTAGCTCACTATAGCGTGAAAACCGGTTGCTTTGTCGAAGATGCCAGAGGTCGTTGGTATGTCTGCTTAGTGGTGGACAATGCGCCTAAACTGGAGTCGACAGGTACAGAGGCTATTGGTATAGACCTCGGTCTTAAAGACTTAGCCACCCTTTCCAATGGCAAGAAGTTGAAAGCGGATCGGTATTACCGCCACTATGAGCAAAAACTAGGAATCGCTCAGAGGGCTAGAAACAAGAAGAGAGTCAAGGCGCTGCACGCCAAGATTAAGAACACAAGACAGAACCAACTGCACCAGTTTTCCACTGAATTAGTCAAAGCCTATGCTGCTATTGTCATTGGCGATGTTAGTTCAAAAGCCCTAGCTAAAACCAAGATGGCCAAATCCGTGTTAGATGTGGGTTGGGGTAGTTTCAAAACCATGCTCCGGTATAAATGCGAGAACGCAGGGGTAGGGTTTGAGGAAGTGAATGAAAGATACACCACCCAAGCTTGTTCGTGTTGCGGCGCTATTAGCTCCAACAGTCCGAAAGGTAGAGCAGGCTTGCGAATCAGAGAATGGTCTTGCCCTGAGTGTGGGGCACTGCATGATAGAGATGTCAACGCAGCCAAGAACATTCTCGCGCTCGGACATGAGCGTCTGGCAGCAGGAATCCTCGTCCTTTAGGGCATAAGTATCTACACAAATCCCCGGAATTTCTTGATAATCGGGGATATGAG
>NZ_CALMZC010000052.1 GCF_937873765.1 uncultured Thiothrix sp.
TTGATTTTAATGGGTTATGAGGTCATTAGCTTTGTGCAGGTGCTACATAATACCGTGAATTCACGTTCATTAGATAGAATGGTTCCGTAGAAAGAGTTTCGTCCGTTCTTTACAAGGAATGGCGTCGACTTTAAGGCATTGATTTCCGGGTCCGTGAACGGCACATCTTTGACGTTCAATAGGCTTGTGCTTCTTGATCCATCGCGAATCGCCTTGCACGCGAGGATCACGTATCTACAAGGCACTATCCAGTGCGCAGTGTCCACATGCAGAGGAAAGGCTCCCGTCGAATACCTTGCGGTCAACGAATTTGGAAATCCATGACCGGCCGCGACGGGTGTTATTTCATGGACCATAGCCTGCGATTTCCGATGCTTCACTGGATGACCTATCGATTCCGCAAGCTCTAGAACGTGCGCATCAAACCTATCATCTACCTCAATATGCGTTTTCACCCATCCATGTGCGGAAAGCGCCCTATTCATACGCGATCCCTCAATGCACTCTCCTCGGCGTATAACGAAAATAGCTGAGCAGAACTGGCATAGCCAGTTTCTGACTCAGCGACTTGTTGGTTGCTTGCGAGATAGTTATAAGAACTCCGTTTATTGAATTCTACACCGACAAATCGGAATTAAAGGAGTCTGCTGCAAAAGCATCATGAATTCAGTTAAGACTAGAAATTTCTGTCAATAACTACGTTTTGAAGAATTTCTAGTCTTAACTGAATAGCATGTTTTTTTGCTTTTTTCAGCTTCTTCTTATAATCTGAGATTTGTCTTTCAAATCAATAAATTGGTCTTGCTATCGCAACCAACAGTTTATTAGGCGGCGTTCTGGAATATCAGAATAGCCAGCCTTCGCTTGAATTCTGCGCACAGGCTGGCTAATAGAATAGGCGGAAATTATGAAGCTACCATAAGCCCTTGTTGCCATAGCATATTTCACCAATTGCGGTTTAATGAATCAGAATTATACAGCCAGTGAATGAAAACTTGCCAGTGATTCACAGGAAAGACTCAGTGGCTCAAGAAAGAGCTTCCGCTTAGCCCATGCGCGCTCATAGCAAACGCAAACGTGCTCATTGGGTTAGTTGATTTTAAGCCATGAAACATGGGTGCACAGTAAATCGACGGTTCAGGCTAGTCAGGTTATCTTTGTCAATAATAAAAAAATAAGGGGGCTTTACTTATGTGGGACATGGTCATTAATTTTATTATAGGGCTAATTGTTATTGGTATTCCCTGCTATGTCTTTTATCGCGTAGGAATTGATGCAGGCATTGAACGCGGCGTGCGGCGTCAACTGCTACGTGAATTGACCTTAAGTGGTATTGTTGAAATGGCTGAATCTAAACCACGTCACCGCCAACCACATTCTCCAGCCTAAACTATTCAGGCTGACAATAGGGGCAATACCAAGTCGAACGTTGCCCCTGACGAATCTGCTCAATCAAACTGCCACAAGCATGACAAGCCTGCTTAGTCCGGCCGTACACTTGCAGCTCAATTTGAAAATACCCCATTTGCCCGTCTTCACGTACAAAGTCTCTGAGAGTCGTACCGCCTTGTTCAATAGCACACTTCAAAACTGCTTTAATCGCCAGCACTAATTTCTGCAATTCTACTAGGCTTACCCGTCCTGCCACACGCCGTGGATTAACCCCAGCCAAAAATAAAGCTTCATTCGCATAGATATTGCCAACCCCAACCACGATATGAGAGTTCATAATGAACTCTTTAATACTCACTTGCCGCCCCTTAGCACGTCCTAATAAGTATTCTGCTGTCAATTCATCGGTGAGTGGCTCAACGCCTAAGTTCGCTAATAAGGGATGCAGTTCCCCGCAACTTGCCCATAGGACTGCACCAAATCGACGGGGATCGCGTAAACGCAAGGCTTTTCCATTGTCGAACACTAAATCCACGTGGTCGTGCTTTTCAACGCCTACATCTGCAACACAAATACGCAAGCTGCCCGACATGCCTAAATGCATCAAGATCGTGCCCTGCACCGTTTCTATCAATAAATACTTACCACGACGCTGTACAGCATCAATCTTTGCACCACTTAATTGCGCTAACTCTGGAGAAACAGGCCAGCGCAATTTAGGCTGGCGTACAATAAAGCGCTTAATCCGTTGACCTAGCAGATGTGGCTCTATGCCACGCCGCGTCGTTTCAACCTCGGGTAATTCTGGCATCTATGACTGAACTTTAAGCTTTAAAATCAATTCTAGTTTCGCTGACACCGACTGCCTCTTGTGCAAGCTGTTTCAAGCGCTTTTCACAGGGTTTCTTACAGCCACATTGTTTATCCTCTTCACCGAGTAAATTAGCCAAGCCACCACAGCTCCCCTTAATGGTTTCCCGGTTAAAAAACCAAGTAATAGAAAGCGCCGCAAAAGCAAACAGAAACACGGCAAAGGCAATCACGAATACCAGCATGGTTAGCCTCCGAAATCGTCAAACATAATATTCTCTGGTTCAACGCCTAGATCAAGCAGCATCTTAGTCACCGATGAATTCATCATAGGTGGCCCGCAGAGGTAATACTCACAATCTTCGGGCGCGGGATGGTCTTTCAAGTAATTTTCGTATAAAACATTGTGAATAAAACCGGTATACCCCGTCCAGTTATCCTCTGGCAAAGGATCAGACAAGCCCATAAACCAAGTGAAATTAGGATTTTCAGCCGCTAACTGATCGAACTCGTCCACATAGAAAGCCTCACGTAAACTCCGTGCTCCATACCAGAAGGTCATTTTGCGCTTGCTTTTCAGACGGCGTAATTGATCATAGATATGTGAACGCATCGGCGCCATGCCTGCACCACCACCGATAAAGACCATTTCTTTATTCGTTTCACGTGCAAAAAACTCACCGAAAGGGCCGGAGACAGTCACTGGGTCACCGGGCTTCAAATTGAAGATATACGAAGACATTTTCCCTGCTGGCACATTCTTGCCCGGCGGTGGTGAAGCAATCCGCACATTCAGCATAATAATTTCGTCTTCTTCAGGATAATTAGCCATCGAATAAGCACGCATTACTGGTTCAGTCACTTGGGCGGTGATGTCCCACATTTTGAACTTATCCCAGTCACCGCGATATTCTTCAGGAATATCAAATTCTGAATACTTCAAGCTATAAGGTGGGCACTCAATTTGGATATAGCCCCCTGCTCTAAAATTAATTTTCTCACCTAGCGGTAATTCTAAAACCAGCTCTTTAATGAAAGTGGCACAGTTTTCGTTAGAACGCACTGTACAAATCCATTTTTTTACGCCAAATACATCATCGGGGACTTCAATCTTCATGTTTTGCTTGACCGCGACTTGGCAAGCCAAGCGCTCACAAGCTGCAGCTTCACGCCGATTGATATGGCCTTCTTCAGTCGGCAATAAAGTACCGCCACCCTCTAATACTTTTACGCGGCATTGCCCACAAGTACCACCACCACCACAAGCAGAGGAGACAAATAAACCTTTATCCGCTAAGGCTCCCAACAATTTACCCCCCGGATTAACGACTAAATCCTTTTCACCATTAACCAGAATGTGCACATCACCTTGGGGCACTAAGCGTTGGCGCGCCATTAAAATCGCGTATACCAAGCCGATGATCATGATGATAAACAGAGCTACGCCTAATAAAATGGTTGTCATGCTCAGCTCCTATAACTGAATGCCAGAGAAGGACATAAAGCCAAGTGACATCAGGCCAACGGTGATAAAAATAATCCCTAAACCCTGCAAGCCTCCCGGTACATCACTATATTTCAAGCGTTCGCGCACCCCTGCAAGGATAACAATAGCTAGCATCCAACTGAAGCCACTGCCAAAGCCATAGACTAGGCTCTCTGCAAAAGAGTAATCACGTTCAGCCATGAACAAAGTACCACCCAAAATCGCACAATTCACAGTAATCAGGGGTAGGAAAATCCCTAACGCTTGATGTAGGGCGGGTGCAAATTTATCCATCGCCATCTCAAGCACTTGCACAATCGCCGCAATCACCGCAATGTAAGTGATTAGCCCTAAAAAACGCAAATCAACTCCTTGAATTAGCGCATTTTCCTTCAGAAAGACATTCAGAATAATATTGTTCACCGGCAAGGTAATCGCTTGCACAATCACCACGGCAATGCCTAAACCAATCGCTGTTTCAATCTTTTTCGAGATCGCAATAAAGGTACACATCCCTAAGAAGAAGGTCAGTGCCATGTTCTCAATGAAAACTGATTTAACAAATAAACTCAGTAAGCCTTCCATGATTAGTGATACTCCCCTTTAGCGGGTTCGTGAATCCTAAACTCGGGTACTTCCCGCTGCTCTGGTTTTTTAGTACGCAAAATCCAAATCAAGATCCCAATCAGGAAAAACGCACTCGGTGGCAAAAGCAGTAAACCATTAGGTACATACCAGCCACCATCTTTTAGCAGAGGAATCAGTTGGAAGCCAAATAAAGACCCCGCTCCAAACAACTCCCGCACAAAAGCGACTGACATCAAAATCAAGCTATAACCTAAACCATTACCGATTCCATCAAGAAAGCTAATCCCCGGTGGATTTTGCATAGCAAAAGCTTCAGCGCGCCCCATAACGATACAATTAGTGATAATCAAACCGACGAAAACAGATAAGCGTTTAGACGTATCAAAGGCGTAGGCTCGCAAAATTTGATCCACCACAATAACCAAGGATGCAATAATCGTCATCTGCACGATAATCCGAATGCTACTTGGCGTATGATTGCGCACCGTACTGATAAACATATTCGAGAAAGCTGTCACCAAAGTCAGACTAAGTGACATGAGGAGTGCAGTATTCATCGAGCTAGTCACTGCTAGCGCCGAACAAATACCCAAAATCTGTAAAGTAATCGGATTATTGTCAAATAAAGGCCCTAGCAGAACCTTACGCGTTTCGGTAGTCATGCTCCACCTCCTTGACGTATTTTTTGTATATAAGAGCCGAAACCGTCTGGGCCTAACCAGAAATGCACTAGATTATTTACACCATTACTGGTTAAGGTCGCACCTGACAAAGCATCAATATCATAGACGGCACGGGGATCACTATCGGCAACAGGCGCTTTAGTCACCCTAAGCGCAATCTTGCCTTGCTCATCAAAGACTTTTTTACCAATCCATTGCGCTTTCCAATTAGGATTATCGACTTCACCACCTAAACCTGGAGTCTCAGCATGCTCATAAAACCCCAAACCTACGATAGTATTTGCGTCACCTTGTAGAGCTAAGAAGCCATGCAAAGTCGACCATAAGCCATAGCCAGAAATCGGCAGAATGATTTTCTGGAGTTTGCCTTGCTCATCTTTCACTAAATACACTGTAGCGTATTTAGCACGGCGTTTGATCGAGGCAATATCTTGCTCTTTACTCAACACTACATTTTGTTTAGGGTCGACTGCTGCCGCACGGGCATCAAAAATTTTAGGGTCAAGATCCACATATTCACCGGTTTGTAGATCAACCACTTTTGCTTCAACTTGCTTAAAAGCTTCACTGACGGAAACGCCATCTTGAGCCAGACCGGCAATAGCGACTATATTGCGCTGCTTATCAAACTGCTTATTTTTATCCTGTACCGGCTTCAGCAAAACTGCGGCACTCGACACTGCAATTGAGCAGATTAAGCACAGCACGAAAGCCACAATATAAGTCTTTTTCCGACTATCATTGGGTAAAGCTAAAACATCACTAATGACACTCATGCTTTCACCTCTCCTGTCGCTGCTTTTTGCCGCTTCAGGCGACGTTGGATATTCACTTTCATCACCACATAATCCATCAGTGGCGCGATCATATTGGCAAAGAGAATGGCTAACATCATACCTTCAGGGAAAGCTGGATTAACTACCCGAATTAAAATCACCATAAAGCCAATCAAAACACCAAACCACCAACGCCCAGCATTCGTATGAGCCGCCGTCACAGGATCGGTGGCCATAAACATCATACCGAAGGCAAAGCCACCTAAGACTAAATGCCACCACCAAGGCATGGCGAACATCGGATTAGTCTCGCTACCAATGGTGTTTAGTAAAATAGTAGTCATGATCATGCCAAACAGCACACCGGACACAATCCGCCAATTGGCAATACCGGTATATAAGAGGAAAGCACCCCCGATAAAAATCGCTAAAGCGGAAGTTTCCCCTAAAGAACCCGGCTCTAGACCAATGAAAGCATCCCACCATGTCAGGCCACTCGCATAAATCCCATCCATCCCACTAGCAGCACCAGTGGATAAAGCTGTAGCTCCCGAATAACCATCAACAGCCACCCAAACGGTATCGCCAGACATATACGAAGGATAAGCAAAGAATAGGAACGCACGCCCCGCTAGGGCTGGATTGATAAAGTTTTTCCCAGTCCCACCGAAGACCTCTTTACCAATCACGACCCCGAATAAAATCCCTAACGCCACCATCCACAGCGGTGTTCCAGGTGGTAAGGTTAGCGTGTACAAAATCGAGGTCACAAAAAAGCCTTCATTCACTTCATGTCCACGCACCATTGCAAAAATCACTTCAGCAATCCCACCTACAATAAAGGTGGTCATGTAAATGGGTACAAAGTACAACAGGCCATGAAAGAAATTATCGAAAAAGCTGTTCGGATCAAAGCCAAAAAGACTTTGAATTGAGCCACGCCAACCTGTAGCTTGTTCTAAGCCCAAGGATTGAAGGGCTAAGTTCGCCTGTAAACCAGTGTTATAGCAGGCCATAAACATGACAGGAAAAGTCGCTAACCAAACGTAGCCCATGACACGCTTTAAATCTAAGGCATCACGCACATGCGGAGAACTCGTAGTACGATTGGGTGGGCTGTATAAAAGCGTGTCCACCATTTCATACAGACTAAAATATTTTTCGTATTTACCGCCCGGCAGAAAATCCGGTTCGCGTTGATCCAACCACTTACGCAAAATTTTCAGCATCGTTTATTCCCCTCTTTCCAACATGCGCAAGCAATCGCGTAACGCGGAACCGTATTCGTACTTACTATGGCAAACGAAAGTACACAGCGCTAAATCCTCTTCATCTAACTCTAAAGCGCCAAGCTGTTGCGCCATCACCGTATCGCGGATCAATAACGAGCGCAGCAATTGGGTGGCTAAAATGTCGAGTGGCATCACTTGCTCGTAGTTACCTAAAGGCACCATCGCCCGATGACTACCGTTTTGAGTGCTGGTCATCGCAAACTTGAGTTTATCTAAACCCGGTTTCAGGAAGACCCGCATCATGGAGTATTGTGATAGCCACGGGTTCAACCAGTGCAAAAAGACTCGTTCTTGCTCTTCAGAAATAGCAGACACTTGTAAGTCGTAACGCCCTAAATAAGCACCAGTATCCTTTGCGGTATATCCACCTAGCACTGAACCAGAAATGACACGATAGCGACCAGGTGTTAATTCGTCACTAACAAGGCTATCAGTATTCGCGCCCAATCGAGTACGAATCAGCCGTGGTTGCTTGACCGCAGGTCCTGCTAATGCAATGACACGATCCACAAATAACTTACCCGTCGTAAACAACTTACCAATGGCAATCACGTCTTGATAATTTAGATGCCAAACAAAACGATGTTCACTAGCAGGTTCAAGGAAATGAATATGTGTACCGGGCAAACCGGCTGGATGCACACCTGAAAATGCTTTATACAAGACATTTGAGCTAGCTACTTTCGGTGGCTCATAGCCCGTTTCGTGACAGACATAAACAATCGGCGCTAAACGACCTAATACCGTCAAACCGTGTTGAAAAGCCTCAGTATATTCAGCTATCACAAGTTTAGGATCAGCCGCTAACGGACGTGTATCCATCGCTGTGACAAAAATGGCAGTCGCTTTAGCATTAGCTTCAGGAATATGACTATACGGGCGGGTGCGGAAACTCACCCACTGCCCTGAGTCTTGCAATTTTTGGCGAATAAGTGCCTCATCTAACTGAACCAGTTCTTCGGGGCAATGTGCGCCAAAATCAATGAACTCTTCCTCGGCGGCTGCCTGCAGAACTACAGAGATCAGCACGCGCTTTTCGCCCCGATTAATAGCTTTTACCGTACCTGCACAAGGTGCGGTAAAATGTACACCTTCATGTTTGCGATGCGAGAATAGAATTTGCCCAGCTTTAACCGTATCCCCTTCTTTTACTTGCAAAGCTGGCTTCAACTCATGGAAATCACGTCCTAAGACAGCAAGCATAGTCGGTTTAGGATGATCATAGATTTTTTGCTCTGGTTTACCAGCAATAGGTATATCTAGACCTTTGGTGATTTTCATTTGGACTACCTTATTATTGCAGCTGTGGTAGTTTAGGCTAGTACAACCGCGTAGGGTTTACCAACTCAAAGCGGTTCGGACAAAGTGCAAGCGTCTTTTTTTCTGAAAATCCAATCACTAGCTAAACTTACCCATCACTATCGTTAAACTGGGTATGGTGCAGACTCACTCCGAATCTTACGGATTATTAATCACACTTACAATCCAAGCCTTATGCCTGTATAGCTATTTAGGCGTAAGTTCTAGGCTGGTTTTCGCAGGAAACAATTGTGCTGCTTGTGAGATGGGCAGTACATAAGCCAACTGTTTAGCGGGGTCAGCTAGAACTATTTCATCTTTTAAACTCACAATTACCAGCTCTCGAGTTTCAGCAGGACTTTGTAAAACTAGTTTCTGCATTTCAGGCGTCAGCTTTTGCGGATCAAACGTCTCCACACGAATCGCCTCCGCATTTTTCCAGTGACTGACTAATTGCGGTAACTCAGCAAAACTCTCAGGCAGTTGCACTGCAGTTAAATTGAAGGGGGCAGGTATTACTGTAAGCGATACAAAGTTGACCCAAGCTTCTTGCAACAAACTATAAACTGCCTCATTGACTAACTGAATCTGCCCTGCATTGAGAATATAGCGATTGTTTGAAACGGGATTCGTATTGCCCAACACCAGCTTATACCCATTAATACTCAGACTAAGCTCAGCCGGGTCTAGGCCATAAGCACTTAAATCTTTACCGGCGCTGGGATAACTGGACTCAACTTTTTCATCAAGCAGGGTCAATAATTGCCGTACCTTAACAGGGTTGGCCGCAATCTGCTGTGGCTGCACTAATCGCCATTGATCACCCTCGCGCTTGAACTCTAGTTTAGCCTCAAGTCCATCCTGCTTGCGCTCCACTACGACCGAATTCACTTCTGCCAAGCTCAGCGGCAATAGACGCGAGTTTTGTGTTACCTGCTCTTTTTGCTGCAATTGCCACCCAACTAGGCTCGCTAAACCCACTACCAAAATCAGTAGCAGAAAATTCACTCCTAAACGACGCATTGATATACGATTCATCCTTAACGTCTCCGCCGTTTAAACCAAATCAATGTCCCTAAAGCAATGAGACTCAAAGGCAGAAAAATCAGGAAGAAACTAGCCAACACAAAACTGGCTGTCTCGCCCAGCGCAAAATGGGTATCTGGGGCATTATTTACTTGAATATTCAGCAAATTATCGTCAGCACTCAACCAATTGAAAAGATTGGTCGCCAGATCCAAATTCACACCCTGCCCAATAAAGCTATTGATCAAGAAATCACTATCGCCAATCACGACCACGCGTTGTTGACGCTCTTGTTGCGGATTCGCAGCAACCGTGGTCGCCGAATTAGTTTCTGGTTGCTCCAATAAGCGCGTCAAGGTAAAGCCAATTGAAATCGGCCCTAAGACATCACCTTTATCCTCTTCATAAGTGACTGCACCATCCACCGCGCCCGTTTCCAGCCAACTATTCGGCAAAGTCGTTAATAGCTCTTGGGCATCCCAAAGCAAAGCATTTTTATCTTCAACTGGACTCCGTTCGACCATGGTTGCAAAGGGAAATAGGCTTTGAGACCCAGTGAATTTTTCTGCTATAGGCGAACGCCCATAATCAACCACTGGCACGATGGCAGGGTGAGTCACTCCAAGAACTGCATGCAACTGTTCATTCGCATCTAAAACCGTGCCTTCGCTAATTTTTAAGCCTAATAAATCAGCTAGCGGTTTTAAACCATACAAACCACCTGGATCTTGTAACCAGAGTAAATTCCCCCCTTGCTCCACATATTTTTGAACTACCTCCACTTCACCCGGTAGCAAATCCTTTTGTGGTGAGGCAATCACTAAAAAGCGAGCATTTTGTGGAATCGATTGGGTACGGACGAGATTATGCGGCTGCACTTTAAAACCACTACGCTCTAAAGTGCTTAAGAATTGCGTCAGACCATTAGAATTAGCCGATAGTGGATCACGCTCCTCATGCCCCTCTAAAAATACCACTAAGCGCTCAGCCCCTCGACTCATCCGCTGAATAGCATTCGCAATCACTGGCTCAGTAGTTTGCTCAACCACTTCACTACGTTCAGCTAAATGAATTGCCATTTGCCCCGCATATTGGATTCCATCCTGCTTAGCGCGCACAGGATCTAGATCAGGGTTTACAAATTCTAATTTGATGTCAGGCTTGATGCGCTGATACTTAGCCACCAGTTTACGTAGTTGCTCTTGCAAAGCCGCATCTTCTGGTACATAAGCAATAAACTTTAAAGGCTGATCCGTTTTTTCTAACAAAGCCCGCGTTGCTACAGTCAAGCTATTGCGATTCCCATACGTCCAATCCGCTTGGAAATGAAATTCACGGCTCAAAAAAGCTAATAAACCCATCACTGCAAACAACAGTAAATAAAAAATCGCGTTTTGCACCCCGATAGAGCGATGCATCCCTTTCGTCATTTTCATGTCAATTATCTCTGCAAGCGCTCATTATCTAATTTGCGAATCGTCAGCAGTAGGAAACTGATGATAAACAACAGGTAATACACTAAGTCGCTGCTATCAAACAACCCTTCTAAAAAAGAGAGAAAGTGCCCAAAATGCGAGAGATAGATAAATAGTTGGCTGCCTGAACCTTGTGAATTCCCAGAGATATACAAGACCAGCAAAAACAGTAGCAAGCCGAACGTGCTAACAGCAGCAATAATCGGCTGGCGCGTGAGGGAAGACAGAAATAAGCCTGCCGCTGCAAAAGACGCTAAAAGCAAGAACAAACCTAATATCGCTGCTGCTAACTTACCCCAATCTAAATCAGTGCCTAAGGAAAGCGAGGCAGGCATCAAACTAAGCATACCAATCATGGTAATAATCAGCAGCAATAAGCCTAAATACTTGCCTACAACAATCTGGCTAATCGAAATCGGTGCGGTCGTCAGTAAGGATAAGGTTTGGTTCATGCGCTCCTCCGCAAATAAGCGCATGGTCAAGATCGGCATAACAGCCAGCATAATCACACCTGCCCACAGATATAGTGCGGATACCACTAAATCACTTAAACCAGGTACATTCTCGCGCCCAGCCATCGCTGGTTGAATCTGCGTAACATATTCATTTAACCCGAGCAAAAACACCCAAGCTAAAATAAACTGTACGACTGCTAAAATGCTCCAAGCTAAGGGTGAGTTGAACATACGCCGGAACTCAGTAGTCGCTATAGTCCAAATCATCTTCATGTAAGGCGCTCCGGTGCAGTATCTGCTAATGCGGGGTCTTCTTGGTAGACTAATTCAAAGAATATCTTCTCCAAAGATTCACCCCCTGCTAGTGAGTCATTAAAGACCGTTCGTCCGCGATTCAGAATCTGCACCCGATCACAAACTGCTTGTACCTCAGGCAAAATGTGCGTTGATAGAATCACACTATGTTCCTGACCCAACTCACGGATGAGCTTGCGAATCTCACGAATTTGTAAAGGATCTAAACCCACTGTAGGTTCATCTAAAATAACAACCGCCGGATTATGCAAAATCGCTTGGGCAATACCAACGCGCTGCTTATAACCTTTTGAGAGATTGGCAATCAGGCGATTTTTTACTTCATTTAAGCTGCAGCGTTCACATGCCAAGTTAATAGCTTGAGTACGCGCAGTACCACGTAAACCATGTAATTTTGCACAATAGTCCAAATATTCATTCACCATGAGATCTCGATAAACCGGTGGCTGCTCAGGCAAATAGCCAATATGCCGCTTTGCACGGCGCGGTTCTTCTAGAAGATCGAGGCCATTAATTTGAATGGAACCCGTAGTAGGCGCGAGATTACCCGTCAGCATCTGCATGGTAGTCGATTTGCCAGCACCATTCGGTCCAAGTAGCCCTAGCACTTCGCCTTTTTGAAGTTGTATATTCAAATTTTCCACAGCGCAGTACTCGCCATAATAGCGCGATAGCCCTTCCGCTGCGAGCAAGATGCTTGATTCCATTAAGCTTATTACTCCTGATTTAAGCACTGATCCTAGACAGTGCTTACTAAAGTTATGGGTATAACACTTGCTATTTAGCTAGTGCGCACTTTGTAACCTAATTACAAAAAAAGCAATTGACTACACAGCTTTATCAACCTACCCTAAAAAAACGTTAATCTTCCGGTAAGCTTTGAATATGCCTCTTACTAGCGTCCCTGAACGTCAATGGTATCTATTGACAAGTAAACCCTTTAAAGATGAGCTAGCTGAACTTGAACTAGGCAAGCAAGGTTATGAAGTCTATCGTCCCCTCGCTCAACGTTTGCGGAAGCAACGTGGCAAAATGGTCAAGAAAACTGAATCTCTATTCCCACGTTATCTGTTCATCGCATTAAATCAATTTACTGACAACTGGGCACCTATCCGCTCCACTAAAGGGGTAAACCAATTTGTGCGTTTTGGCACACAGCCAGCGTTAGTGCCTAGCGAATTGATTATAAATCTGAAAAGCCAAGAATTGGCTTTGGGGGAACGTGCAATTGACTTAGATCGTTTCCATCAAGGCGATTTAGTTACTTTGACAGAAGGCCCCTTTCGCGGGCTAAATGGCGTTTTCATGAGTTATGATGGTGAAGAAAGGGCTATCATTTTGTTGGAAATTCTCCACAAACAGACTAAATTGACCATTTCTCCAGCCAAGCTACTCGCTGCTTAACAGTTAGCATGTTGCAGAATAGCTACTAAAGTTGATCTTTAATAGACCCATAACCTATACTCCTATCACCTAAAACAAATATTGATGCCCTAACTACACAATGACATCCCGAAAATTTCTTTTCTTACAGGGTGTCGCTACTCCTTTTTTTCGTAAATTAGGAGAAGCGATTCAAGAAAATGGATACGAAGTATTTCGGGTCAACTTTTGTGGTGGTGATAGTTGGTTTAGTCACACTAAAAATAGCTGGCGCTTTACTGCTAACCTAGATCAGCTGCCCTCTTGGCTGGAAAAAAAATATCAAGAACACCACTTTACTGATGTTATCCTCTTTGGCGATACCCGTCCTGTCCATCTGCATGCCCTACCGTTACTGAAACGCTTAGGTTTAAAAATTCATGTGTACGAGGAAGGCTACTTCCGTCCTGATTGGATTACCTTAGAACAAAATGGTGTCAATGGTCACTCGCGGTTACTCAATAAAGATCCCGATTTTTGGCTCAATCAGGGAGACGAAGATTTAAAAATAG
Source organism: uncultured Thiothrix sp. (assembly GCF_937873765.1). Taxonomy (GTDB): domain Bacteria; phylum Pseudomonadota; class Gammaproteobacteria; order Thiotrichales; family Thiotrichaceae; genus Thiolinea. Next base: position 13,532 of record NZ_CALMZC010000052.1, read on the forward strand.
CGAGTAAGCTTGGTAAAAATTTTCTGCCACGCGCTTGGCATGATGTTTGTTATCGCCTTGCCACTGCTACTTTTACCCCTGTTTATCCCCATTATAAAACGCATCGCCCCTTCCAAGCTTATCGAGAATACCTTGGCTGGGCACAGCGCTTACCCAATAATAAATTGTGGCGTGAGCGCTGGGAACAGAAGAAGATTCAACAACTTGTTAACTCAGGACAAGATTACTATCTGCTGCCCCTACAATTAGATTCTGATGCCCAGATTCGTGTGCATTCTTCTTTCACCAGCATACAGCAAGTGATTGTTAAGGTGATGGCCTCCTTTGCTAAACATGCACCTGCTGAAAGCCTGTTAGTGATCAAGAATCATCCTTTAGATACTGGCCTACTCAAGCATGCTGAAAAGGTTAAACAAGTTGCTCAAACTTTAGGAATGAGTGAACGTGTTTTGTTTTTGGAGACAGGGCATTTACCTACTCTACTCCACCATACCAAAGGCACAGTCCTAGTAAATAGCACAACCGGTACTTCAGCTTTACATCACGGCTCGCCCACTATTGCTTTAGGTACGGCTCTATTTGATATTCCTGGTTTAACTTTCCAAGATGGGCTGGATCGTTTCTGGACTGAGGGACAGGCGGCTGATCCTCATCTCTTCAGTCAGTTTCGCCAACGCGTCATTCAAGAAACACAAATTAATGGTGACTTTTATTCCCGTAAGGGCATTAGGCTCGCCATTGCAGGCAGCTTAGCGGCTATGCAAATTACACCAGTGACCAAACCAACTCCTAACCTTACGCCTGTACCCAATTTGTCGCCTGCACCTGTCAAACTTATCTATGGCGGTAAACTCCCTGAAGCTAGTTATCTGTACAAAGAGCGTTAAGCAACTATGGCGCGTACAATTCTCATTACAGGTGCAAGTAATGGCTTAGGAGCGGCTCTTGCCAGATATTATGCAACTCCTGAAGTACACTTGGCTTTAATTGGTAGAGATTTAGGACGCCTAGAGCAGATTTGTGAAACCTGTAAAAACCTAGGTGCTCAGGTGACGACGGCCAGTATTGACATCACAGATCAAGCAACACTCAAACAATGGTTGGATGATTTCGATCAGCGTTATCCGATTGATTTAGCGATTGCCAATGCCGGGGTTACGAGTATGCTGAGTAAGCAAGGTTCTGGTGAGGAGCTAGCCGCGATTGAGCAAGTCTTAGATATAAATTTATATGGGGTTATTTACACTTTACACCCTTTGATTGAGCGTATGCGCAGTCGTAAAACTGGGCAACTTGCAATGATTAGTTCGTTAGCCGCATGGCGTGGCATGCCTATCACCCCTGCCTATTGTGCCAGTAAAGCTGCGATTAAAGCTTGGGGTGAAGCACTACGTGGCTGGTTGGCTCCAGAAGGTATTAAGGTTAATGTGGTCTGCCCGGGCTTTGTGAAAACCGATCTGAGCGATCAATTCCCCGGCACTCGACCAACGATGATTTCTGCTGAACAAGCAGCGCGGGTGATTGCTAAAGGTTTAGCACACAACCAAGCTGTGATTGCTTTCCCTTTTCCTCTCACTTGGGGTATGTGGTTGGTTTCGGTGCTACCTTTCCCCCTAGCTTCTTATTTTTTAGGGTTGTTTGGGTATAATCGCCCACGTTCACCTCGAAAAACCCATTAATTGCTATGCTCAGTCTTTTGGTAGCCTATGTACTCACTGGGGTGTTAGTACAACAAACGCAGGTCTATTTTGTCGCAAAAGACTTACGCCCCAACCATAGATCACCCAAACTGCTCTTCTTGCAAACGAGCCTAGTCAGTGTGGTTTTTATTCTTGCCTTAGTGCTTAGCCACCGACCTTTTTTATCTTGCATCATTACCTTGGCTGTTTTTGCAGTTTTTTTAGTCGTGAATCAAGCTAAATTCAAAGCTTTAAAAGAACCACTAGTATTCTCAGACATTTATCTTTATTTACAGGTCTTTACACATCCTAGACTATTTCTACCTTTTTTAAATATTCCGCTCACTTTAATAGCAATCGCTCTTGGCTTATCACTCTTTTACCTAGCTGCAATTTTAGAGTCCTCTTTAAAAGCTTATAATATAATAATTAATCTGATAGCACTTGGAATACTGTTAGCGCTACTTGATTTCATGATAAAAACAGCCTTGAAGGTAAAGCTAAATTTTCAACCAGTTAAGGATATTAAAGAACTTGGCTTTTTCAATAGCTTAGCTATTTATTTGATCCAAGCTCTGCAAAAGCCCAATCTAGATAATTTTAAAGCTTATCTGGATAAGCAGTCGCCCTATAAGCTAGCCATTCAATCGCCTGCTGAACGTCCGAACATTGTGGTGATTCAAAGTGAATCCTTTTTTGACCCACGCCCACTCAGTGCAAGCATTACACCTGAAGTGCTTCAGTTTTTTGATCAGATCAAAACGATCTCTATGCAACATGGTAAATTAAACGTACCCGCTTGGGGTGCTAATACTTTGCGCTCTGAATACGCTTTTTTGAGTGGCATTAATAATCAAGAACTGAGTTACTACCAATTCAACCCTTATCAATTTTTACAAAAAACCCCCTCTATAAGTATAGTAAGTTATCTCAAGAGCTTAGGGTATCGCTGTATTTGTATTCATCCTAATCATGCGGCATTTTTTAAACGTGACAAAGTATTTCCCCTGATTGGCTTTGATGAGTTTATTGATATTCATGGATTTGACTCTAGCCAAACTGCTGGTCCTTATATTAGTGACCAAGCTGTTTCTGAAAAAATCCAAACCCTACTTAAGCAAAAAACTGAGCAGCAACCCTTATTCATTTTTGCTATTACCATGGAAAATCATGGGCCTTTACATCTAGAAAACTATACGGCAACTGATGTGGAAAAACTCTATTGCAATAAGCCACCGAAGCAGCATCATGATTTAACTATTTATTTAAAGCATTTAAGCAATGCAGATCGTATGGTATTAAATCTAACTGCTAGCCTTAAAAATCAAGCAGAAAAGACTTGGTTGTGTTGGTATGGTGATCATCTTCCGAGTATGCCTGCAGTTTATCAAGCACTTAATTGGCAAGATGGGCGTAGTGATTATTTAATTTGGCATAATCAAGTAAATCATAATCCTACTATACAAAAAAACTTATCTATTGAGCAATTAGGGCTTGATTTACTGATTGGAGCTGGTCTGGCTGTAGCGAATAAAAGCTAAATATTCGCGCCAGCGAAAATATCGACGCTGCTGACGAAACTGCTTAGTATCTAAAGGATTTGGCCAAGAATCATAGCGCCCGACAGATGCTTGTGGTATAGCGACTGTATCCGCAGTCAAATGAGCAATCTGCCTAACCGCTGCTAAAGCCCCTAGTTTAAATAGCTTTAAATTCAGGCTAAACAAGGTATCGGCTGGGCGAACCCTTAACTTACTTTGCTCTAAAATAGCCCCCTGATCAAACTGCTCATTTTGTAAATGTACGGTCGCACCCGTTTCACGGGCTTGCCTAAGTAAAGCATAAAAGGACGGATCTACGCCTTTAAATGCTGGCAGTAAGGAGGGGTGAATATTCAGACAGGCTAAACTTGGTAAGTTTAAAACTTCAGGCTTAATTAGTTGATTAAAATGCGCTGATAACAAAACATCCGGCTGCAGATTATTCAGGAACGCAATGCTCTCAGTTGAGTTAATATCAGCCGTTTCTAAACAAATAATATGTCTTGCTGCCAACTGCTGCTTGAAGCTTGGTTTATGGAATAACCAACGCAAGCCTGTATATAAACTGGTGATAGCAAACAAATAAGCAGCATAGCGAATACCAGAGAGTTTTATCTGTCGAATACTAGCACGCAGCCTTGAATCGGATTTATTCAGCACTCGCGTAGAACTCAGTACAGCCACTAGCTCAATGTCAGGCGCTTTTAAGAGCTCATGCAACACGACTTCTGAGTAAACGCTTGGATAAGTACACAAAACCACTCGGCGGCGTAGGCTCACTATTTTTTAGCCATTACTTCAGCCAAGGTTTCGACTGTGTATTGAATTTGTTCTGCTGTATGACTGGAACTAATGAAGAAACGTAGCCGAGCCATACCTTCCTCCACGGCTGGATAGAAAATCGGCTGCACATTAATACCACGATCAAACATCCGATTCGCGACTAAACCAGCACGGGCAGAGCTACCTAAAATTGCAGGGACTACCGCTAAACCTGCACTATAACCCGTATCGATTTGATGTTTTTTACACAGCTCTAAAAAAAAGCGTCCATTGTTTTGAAGCTGCTGCACACGCTCTGGCTCAGCCAACATAACTTTAAGTGAAGCGCTTGAAGCCGCGGCTAAAGGGGGCGACATGCCAACACTATATAAAAAACCGGGTGCAGAAATTCTTAAATGATGCACGAGTGCTTTTTCACCTGCAATATAACCTCCACAACCGGATAAGGTTTTACTGAGCGTCCCCATCCAGATATCAACCTCTTTACCCACCACGCCAAAATGTTCACGAATACCACGTCCGGTTGCGCCCATGATGCCTAAAGAATGCGCCTCATCCACCATTAAGAAGGCTTTGTGGCGGCGTTTGATCTCAATAAAGCGTGGCAAATCAGGGAAGTCACCATCCATACTGTAGATGCCCTCGACCACAATCAACACCCGCTCAAAATCTTTGCGCTGCTGGCTAAGAATATCATCAACGGCTTGCCAATCATTATGTGGGAAAGGAATACGCTTAGCCCCCGACAGTTGTGCACCCTGCAAGGCGCTATTATGAATCAGTGAATCATGCAGAATGAGATCGCGCGGCCCAAATAAATAGCCAATAGTCGTGACATTCGTCGCATGACCGCTGACAAAAACCATACAATCATCGACTTCGTATAGCTTGGCTAAACCCTGTTCTAATTCTTGTTGCACCGCACGCTCGCCCGATACCATGCGACTCGCAGAAGCCGAGGTACCATAACGCTGAATCGCCTCCATCGCTGCTTGATTCACACTAGGATGACCACAGAGATCCAAATAATTGTAACTGGCAAAGTTGATATATTCCTTGCCTTCGATAAATGTTGTGGAACGTGCAACTTGATCATGGGTTTTAAAGAAAGGACTATCAATACCAAGCTGCTTACCACCTTGCTCAATGACGCGAATCTGTTGGTAACCGGGCATTTGATCAAACCGATAAAAGGCTTCAGGAATTTCGTCGCGGCGGAATAATTTCTTTTTGTTCGGATAGCCGTCTTGAGCGATTTTGTCGAGTTTCTTCCGATGTCGCTCTAGCATTTCATTGGCTAGCCGTTCTTTAATCTGATCGCTCAGACCAAATAAATTCCGACCTGTCATGGCTTAATTCCTCGCCTCTTCTGCCGATAAATGGGCAGCTAATTGTGCTAGCTCAGCATCTGTCATATCCGAGCCATGTTTTTTTACAACGGCTGCAATCGATTGTTTTTGCAGTTCTTGCTCAGTCGGTGCAGCTACCGACTCCTGTGGATGTAAGTGGGCGACGATTTTCTCCGCAATCCGACTAACAGTTGCACCCTCAGTCAACGCCATTACCGGTAAGCGTACTTTAAAACGCTCCTCAATCGCGAGCACTAATTCCATGCCCATCAAAGAATCCATACCTAAATCAAAAACTGACTTATCGGCTGAGAGCTTATCAGCCGGTAGGCGTAGAATATGCCCAACCTCTGCCAGTAGCATCTCCGTCACTAATTGCTGGGTTGCCTCAGGGCTTAAACCAGTAATCAGCTCATGGATGTCCTTGGCTTGCTCACCCTCATCATGGGTCGCTACTGAACGTTGTAACTCAGTAAACTTAGCCGCGCGAGCATTCGACATAACACGCTGTAAGGCACTCCAATCCCAATTTACGACTGCCACGCCTGCTTGCTCACTTTGCAGTAGTTGCTCTAAAACACTTAAGGCTTGAGCAGTGGTAATCGCAGCGCCCCCTAAACGACTTTGCAAAGCATCTTTCACCGCTTCATTGCGGGTCAGATAACCCGCATCCGCAATCGGCCCCCAAGCAGCGAAACTAGCTGCTAATCCCTGTTTACGTCGGTATTCAGCTAAAGACTCTAAGAAGAGATTGGCTGCTACATAATTGGCTTGCCCTGGATTACCCAAATAAGTGGTAATCGATGAATATAAAACAAAGAAATCTAAGGCTAAGTCTTGAGTGAGTTCATGCAAATTCCAAGCACCCAACATCTTCGGCGCAATCACTTGACGGAAACTATCTGCACTCATATGACGCACGATCCCATCATCCAAGACCATCGCTGCGTGAACAATCCCACGCAGCGGCGGTAGCTTCGCTTGAATATCAGTGAATACCTCTGCTAAAGCAGACTTATCGGTCACATTACAGGCATAAGTCACCAGTTCAATCCCTGCAGCCTCTAACTGTTTTAGAGTCTCTTGATCTTCTACAGCAGCTTGACCACTACGGCTCAAGAGAATCAGCGTCTTTGCACCCTTGTCAGCTAGCCAAGCCGCTGTTTTGAGACCAAAACCACTTAAACCACCGGTAACTAGATAACTAGCCTCTGCTGCTAATTCTAAGCTGCCCTCTGCTTTAGCTGGGAAGCTTGGCTGCAATTGCTCGCCTTCAAAGGACACAATCACTTTGCCAATTTGCCGTGACTGCTGCATATACCGGAAAGCTTCTTGGATGCGTTGTGCAGGAAAGACGCGATGCGGCAAAGGTCGCAGTACACCCGCTTGGAATAAACCCATCATTTCTTGGAATAAGCCTCCTGCTAATTGCGGCCGCTCTATTAATAATTGATCCGCATCAATCCCAAAATAAGCAATATTATTGCGGAAAGGACGTAAACCAATCTTGCTGTTTTCATAGAAATCGCGTTTACCCAACTCCAAGAAACGACCGAAGGGACGCAAGATACTCAAGTTACGGTTGATAGCCTCACCCGAAATCGAGTTCAGCACAACATCCACGCCCTGCCCTTGGCTCAAACACATGACATCTTCAGCGAATTTAAGGCTACGCGAATCCAAGACATGATCTGCACCCATTAGGCGCACAAAATCACGTTTTTCATCCGTACCTGCTGTTGCAAATACCTCAGCACCCTTGTAGCGTGCATATTGAATCGCCGCTAAGCCAACCCCACCTGACGCACCATGAATCAGAATACGCTCGCCCGGCTCTAACTGTGCCAAATGTTGCAAAGCGTAGTAAACGGTGAAGAAGGTGGTCGGAACAGTAGCGGCCTCTTCATCAGTCCAAGTAACGGGTTTATGTGCCACTGCTGTCGTGCGCGTAATCACACGGGTACTAAAACAGGCAGGTGCAAAACCAATCACTGCGTCGCCCACTTTGAAATCGGTGACACTAGCACCTACACGCTGTACGATCCCAGACAACTCCATGCCTAAAGATGCACCTGCAAAGCCATTCTCTACGGCTTCATCCGAGAGTAAACCCATCGCGTACATGACATCACGGAAGTTCAAACCCGTGGCTTTAGGTAGAATCTCGATTTCATCCGCTTGCAACACTTGTTCTGGCAAAGCTCGCCAATACAAATGCTTTAATAAGCCGGGGGAAGTGAAATCCAAAGCCACTGCTGGCGTTGTTTGCTTATCGAGCAGTAAGTTGGTTGGATGTAACCGTAAGGCTTGACGCTGTGTCGTTGAGACTAAAATCTCATCTTCTGCATCAGGGAAGAGATACTCTTGAACTAGTAACTTAGCAGCTTCAAGCGGGCTTGGACTCTTTTGTAAATCAATGAGTTTGACTTTGAGATCAGGATGTTCATTCATCAACACTCGACCCAAGCCCCACAGCGGTGCTTGTGCAGGCTGGGTAGCTTCCATCGCGCCCGCCGTCACTAACCATAGTTGCGGCGCACTCGCTACTTTATCCAAAGCTTGAACCAAACCCAAACTGCTAATACAGCGCTGTTCTTGCAAAGCCAATAAATCGGCAGGCTCGTTGAAACATAAGCCTTGTAAATGAATGATATGGTCAAAATGGTTGGTTAGAGTGAACTCCGTCTGCACCGTCACCTGCTGCGCATAACTCAAAAGGGTATCTTGTAGTGCGCTGGCTAAATCGGCTGAATAACCTAATTCATCCGCTAAAATTAACCAAGACTGGCTAACCATAGTAGGCTTATGCGCAGCAAGCTCTGCATTGAGTTGAGCAGCCACGATAAAAGCGCCAGACTCATCATCTTGGTCACTCGGCTCGAAACTAATCCGAGTTTGATCAAAACGATGCTTGGCTAGCAAAGCTTGCCATTCTTGAGCGGTATGTAAACGGGCTACAAAATGCTGTCCCGTTTCATCTGCGCTGGGCAACCACCAACTAGGCTCTAAGCCTTGAGTCAAATCGAGGAAACGGCTGGATTGTGCTTGGGCAAACAAGACTAAGGCGTTAGGCTTAGCTAGCTGCGCTAACCGTGGTAAGAATTGATCAAGATCCCCCCAATTTTCCAAGGCTTGGGCACATACTACGACATCGAACTTCCCATGCTGAACTAAATTGGCTGCTTGCTCACTGTTAAACTCAGGGCTTAGTAGGCTCGCCGTGAAACCTGAAAACCGCCTAAACTCTTCACTCGCTTGAGCCACTTTACTCACATCAGCATCCGTAAAGAAATAGTCGACCTGTGCTCTCGGTAATATCGGCAAGACCATCTGTGTTAAAGCAGCACGATCACCGGATAGCTCTAGTATTCTTAAACGCTGTGCGGTTGGCCAATCATGAGCCAATTGCTTTAGCATAGACGCTAAGATTAAATTGCTAGCCCGGAAACTGGGCGAGCTATCCAGCCAATGCTCATAGCTACTGCTTTTTGCGGGCTGTAATAAACTCGCAGGCTCAACTTTACCTTGCAGAACCTCCAATAAATGTTCACCACAACGCCCTAACAGAACTAACTCAGGAACATGTGCGGGTGAATCACCTAAAATGGCTAGCCAAATATCTTGTGCGGCGGGTAGCTCAGCTTCATCCACCAACTGCCAAGTATCTGTGATGTGCTCCGCTAAACCATCTTCCTCTAATAAACTTAATAACCTTTGCAACAAAGGCAGTTGCTCAGCAACAATAGCATGATCAACTTGCAGAGCTTGTATCGAAACTGGTTCAGCATAAGCCGCAAACAAGGGCTGTAAAGCCTCCCAAACAAAAGCGGTTGCTAAAACCTCAAATAGCGGTGCGATCTGTGCGAAATGCTTATGCCGCTGCAAATTAGTTTCTTGAGCCTCTAAAGCTTGTTCAGCCGCTTGAACTAGTGGCTTAATGTTAATAGCAGGCGCTAGATCACTACGAGTAACTAAGGGCTTAGGAATTTTAATAAACTCATAGAGTTCAGGCTCAGTTTGACGTGACCGCGCAAACTGTACAGCACGAAAGCGACAGTTAATTAACTCAGCAACGACTTTGCCTTGCTCATCCCAGAGCACAAAATCAGCAAGTACTGAGCGGGGGCTTTGCTTTTTAAGCTTAATTTGCAGCGCGTTTACACGAGCCGAAGCCTGAAACAAATTGAGCTTAGCAATTTGAATCGGAATGAGTGCCACAAACTGGCCTTGCTGAATCGCTTGGCGAAAAATATCCACCAAGACTTGGAAGCCCGCATCCAATAACGCAGGATGCAATAAATGTTTAGCAAAAGTCGCTTCAATACGCTCAGGAATCTGTAGTTCCGCTAACGCAGTATGATCTTTAACCCAAACTTGCTTGACACCTTGGAAAGCCTCCCGATAGCTTAAACCAACCGCTTCGGTTAATTGATAATGCTCTTGCGCTGTAATCGCAGTCTGCGCCTTTAAACTCCAATCTAAAGGAGTGAGTTCACTAGCCTCTTTTAACACAGGCCCCGTTAAACGCCCAACTACATTCACCGTCCACGGGTTATCACTGAGGCGATCACGACTCGTAATCGTGAAACTGCCGTCAGCCGTCTGTAGCGTCAAACGCAAATGCTTCATCATGCCTTCTTCCAGCATAATGGGTGCGTGGATTTCAAAATTCTCTAGCGTGTGGCTCAGATGTTGTTGCCATTGTGCGGAAGCAGCTAAAGCCATTTCTACATAAGCGGCGGCAGGAACAATCACCGCACCATCCACTATATGATCCGCCAAATAAGGTAATTTAGCGGTATCGAGTTGATTCTCCCACGTAGCCTCCGCATCTTTTAAGCGATACCCCAAAAGCGGATGAATACGTTGTCGATTTACTAAGTTCGGCCCTTCGTTCGTTAGTGGATACCAATAACGCTCGCGTTGCCACGGATAATTAGGCAATTGAATAAAGCGCCCAGCCTCAGGGAAGATTTTAGCTAAATCTAACTCAGCACCTGCTAACCAAGCACTATAAGCAGCTTTTTTAGCGGTGGAAGCTTGTTCAGCATGGCGCTGATCACTGCCTAAACTCACCCCTTCGACTGATTTAGCAGACATACATTCTTTAATGTAAGAACGTAAGATCGGATGAGGACCTACTTCAAGGAAAGCTTTGACACCACTGTCAAGCAGGACATTCATACCCGCTTCAAACACCACAGGCTGGCGAATATTATGCCACCAATAATTTGCTGTCAGTTCCGAACCGGCCATCACACGCCCGTAAACCGTCGAGATAAACTGAACACCAGTCTCAGCATTGAGTGGCTGCAAACCCTCTAAAGCAGCCAATAAATCCGCTTGCGTACTATCCATCCAATGACTATGGAAGGCATAATCTAGATCAAGAATGCGGAAGAAAACCTTATCCTGCTCAAATACAGCTTTGAGTGTCTCAAGATCCGCTAAGCGCGCGGATAAAGTCACTGCATGTGGGCTATTCACGCCCGCAATTTCCACTTTATCTTGCAACCCTAAAACTTTAAGTTTGGCCTGCATCGCTGTTAAGCCTAAACTCGCCGCTGCCATCCGGCCTTGACCACGTGTTTTGCCTTGAGCAAGACTACGCTCATAAATCACGCGTACCGCCTGCTCTAAAGATAAAGCACCAGCTGCCCAAGCAGCGGCTACTTCACCTACACTATGGCCTAGAGTTGCATCAATCTTAACGCCTGCAGCTTGGATTACACGCACTAAACCCACTTGTAGGGCGAAAAGTAAAGGCTGAGCAATTTCAGTCAGATGTAAACGTGAGTGTTCTGGACTCGCCTTAAATTCCGCAATCAGTGAATAATCCACATAAGGCGCTAATAGCTGCTCAACCTCTTCAATCGCTGCACGAAACACAACATCCTGCTCAAATAAGACAGCCCCCATACCTTGCCATTGTGAGCCATTACCGGAAAAAACTAAGGCTAAAGGGGTATCTTTGGCTAATAAGCGTCCTTCAATGAGATGCTCTAAGTTTTTCTTACCCTCGGCATACTGCTGCAATGTCTGAATCGCATCAGCACGAGTAGGGGGAGCAAGGACTAAACCCTGTGGCAGATGCGCCCGATGTTTGGCCAAACTCCAAGCTAGATCCTGATAAGAGATCGACGCATCGGCTAACAACTCTGCATACTGTGTCGCCATCGCTCTTAAAGCTGGATCACCCCGAGCAGATAAGAATAAAGGTGAAAGCTGAGGAGCAAGAGTCTGTGTGTTAGTAAGGCTTGAGTCCAACTTAGGTTTATACGACTCGATCAAAACATGCGCATTAGCTCCACCAAAACCAAACGAGTTAATACCCACTAATTGACGGCGCTCAGTGGCTTTTAAAGGCGTAAGCTCAGTCACCACCTTTAGATTTAAGCGCTCAAAATCGATTTTGGGATTAAAGGTTTCAACATGAATCGACGGCGGCAAAGCCTGCTTTTCTAAGGTCAGCACGGCTTTAAGTAAACCAGCCATTCCGGAAGCTGTTTCTAAATGACCCAGATTACTTTTTGCAGAACCAATTAATAAAGGATTATTCGGATGACGCGCCTGCCCAAGCACCTCACCAATCGCCCGCGTCTCAATCGGATCACCGACAGACGTGCCTGTACCATGTGCTTCTAAATACACAAGGTCGTTGACATCCACCCCAGAAGCGCTATAGACCTTACGTAATAATTTACCTTGTTGGTTATAGCTGGGTACGGTAATACCATTGGTTTTACCATCTGCATTAATCCCTGAATTGATGATCACCGCATGAATTGGATCGCCATCGGCTTCAGCTCGTGCTAGGGGCTTTAAGAATAAAACCGCAGCACCTTCTGCACGCACATAACCATCACCACTTGCATCAAAGGTTCGGCAACGACCCCGGGTTGAGAGCATTGATGCTTGTGAAAAGCCCACAAACGCAAAGGGGTGCAATAGCATATTCACACCACCCGCAATCGCCATGCTTGCTTCACCACTACGAATCGCTTGGCAAGCTTGATGGACTGCAACGAGAGAAGAGGAGCAAGCGGTATCTACTGAAACGCTAGGACCATGTAAATCCAAAATATAAGAAATACGGTTGGATGCAATGCTAGCGGTATTGCCGGTCATAGTATAAGCATCCATCGAGGCCGGATCATCGACCCGCCGATTCAAATAATCGGTACTCGCAATCCCCACATAGACAGCACAATCGGAACCAGCTAACTTATCAGGAATTTGCCCACCGTTTTCTAAAGCCTCCCAAGCTAACTCCAACAACAAACGTTGCTGGGGATCCATTTGCTCAGCTTCACGCGGTGAAATGCCAAAAAACGCCGCATCAAAATGCTCTACATCCTCTAACACTCCAGCAGAAAAAGTAACACTTTTACCAGCTTCTTTACGGTTAGGATGCTGGAAGAACTCAGTACCAAAGCGTTCAGTGCTAATTTCTGTGACAACATCTTGTCCTTGACTTAAAACTTGCCAATAGTCATCTAAAGATGCAATGCCCCCCGGTAAGCGGCAAGCTATACCTACAATCGCTATTTTTTCATGCATGCAGGCTTGAGAAGTCGTTTTTTTATTGCTCACAATTGTCACAGTCTAAAAAATCAGGAGGATAGGCCAAGGGCGCATTCTACAGGGTTAATACCTGAACTTGAAAACCCCACGATAAACATGCACCACTTTTTGCGCTTGGCGATATAACCAATTCACTTTATTTTTCTGTTGACCGCCCTGCTCCTGCAATTGGCGATGTAAGAGTTCAACTGCATACTCAGGCGTGGTGAAAGCCCCAGTTTGCCAATTGATGTAGCGTGGATACAAAATTAAGGTCGCAGCAACGAGTTGATCGAGGGTTAAGTGCCGAGTACGCCGCGTCACTCGATGTCTATCAGTAGTAAGTCCCCAACCGGCATAAAAGGGTAAACCGTAACAAGCTACGTGCCTGCCACGCAACAACCCTTCAAAACCAACCAAAGAGGTCATCGTGTGTACTTCGTCTACTGCATCTAAACAATCAGGAATACTTGCATCCTCAAGTACTAAGTCGCTGTATTGTTTAAGAATAATTGGCTCAACTTTACCTTTACGATTTCCACTTACAACATCAGGATGAGGCTTATAAATAATATAAGCATCTGGCTTTGCAGCTCTCACCGCTTTTAATAAAGCGGCATTATCCGCAATATCCACACAACCTTTACGAATCGAAACATCATCTTCAACTTGACCTGGTACTAAGATAACTCGCTGACCTTGAGCTGCCTTAATTGCATCCACCACTGACTCTGCTCCAAGATTGTACTTGCTGAGTCGATTTTGCAACAGTCTGTTGCGCAAAAGGGACGCACGTTCCAGCAATTTAGGGGAAAACTCACTATTTTCAAGGTAATTTTCTAAATCACTGGGGTGATGTGGGTCGTAATAGACGCCACGTTGGTCAACTACTAAAGACAAAGGTGGCGTATAATCTGAACCCAAGCCTACCGAGCGAATGAATCCGTCTTCAACGCGCCAAACCGGAACCCCTGTTTCCACGGATAGCTCATTGACTTCATTAGCAACACGTTCTCCCCAAACGACTAAGCGAGAATTGTTATTAAAGCCGCCCTCTAGAGCCTTTGATTTTTTCCAAACAAACTTCAGTTGATTACGTGGCGCATATAAAAAGCGCTTAATATAATTACGCTTCCAAAACGTAAAGCCAAATCCATATAAAGCCCCAGCATTGAGCAAAGAATAATGATTTTGTAGAGCGATATACTCCACCACTCGCTCTAGCTCACACCGGATACCACGTTCTGGATCAAGATAACGGGAATACAACAAATAAGCTGCTGCGAATACCTCAATAACTGAACGGCTGCGCTTACGCCGTTGAAACACAGGCAAACTAGGATCAGCCCGATCATCCGTCAGACCCCAACCTGCATAAAACGGCACACCAAAACAAGTGACAGACTTACCCAGCATCAAGGCTTCAAAGCCAAGCTGTGAAGTTAAAACATACACCTGCTCCACTTCAGCTAATAAACTCAGCGGGTTAATCGGCTGACTAATACAATGCACGCGTGGATGCTGAAAGTCTTTGGGGAAACACCCTCGTTTCTTACCTGCCAGTACATCGGGATGAATTTTTAATAAAATATGTGCATCAGGGTATTCAGCCAAAGCAGCCGCTAACATTTGCTCAGCGCTATCAGCCTGAACTAGTCCATATTTAAGCGACATGTCACCAGCGGTTTGATCAACCACTAGCACTTTTTTACCCGTTGGCAAATTCAGTGATGAGATATCTAGCGGTGCATTATTGTACTTAGAGACTCGATGGCTAGTGATAGCTTGAATTAACTGCTCAGCTCTTGTTAATAACTCGCTATTAAGTAGCTGTTGCTGGGGATCATAAGCGAGCAAATCCTCTAGATCAGAAGCTTGCGTGGCATCGTAATAAATACCTTTTTTATCAACAACTAAGGAATATGAATTAGCCCCAAGTACACCTTGTCCTAGTGAATGAATAAAACCATCCTCTAAACGCCAGACGGGTAAACTCAAGCCTTGAGCTAATTGCTCAGCTTTAGCAGCACTGGGTTTGCGTCCCCAGGCAAGAACGGCTTGGGCTTGAGACTCAAAACTCATTTCAGAGCTATACACAATTGACATATCCACAAAAGCGGACAAGCCAAAATGCAGATAAATTTTTTTTGAACAGACCAGAACTGGCTGTGACATCCTAACTAAGCCCCTGTCAATTGTGTAAGGAGGTTAACCCTTCTCTCAACCAACGCCTTAGTATGCGTTTTTCACCTTCCCAATTATGCCTCTGAGACGCTTTATTTTTAGCACTCATATAGTGATAATTAGTTTCAATTTCGCTTAACGCCCCGAATCCTGCTACAGAAACTCCTATCCATGAGTCCAGTAACCAGTAGAAAAATGCCAATACACTAAGACCTGCACTAGGTGGTGCTTGTAACTCACTAACCAATTGACGCCATACCTCCAACGGTATGGTTAAAATCGGGACTTGTGCCTTACAAAAAGGATAAAAAGCACTCCAATCTACCAATTGATATTGCATTTCTGGACCCGTTACGAGTAGCCAATCCAGAGTATGAAGAACGCTAGGTTTAAAACTCGGAGTAACACACCACAGATTGCATTGTTTACCCAAATCTATTATAAATTCACCGCCAGACTTAAACGCATTAAAACGTACAATAAAACCAGCAGCATCAATGGCATGGCCTAAGGCAGAGCAACTCATATTACCTGCGTTACCAACAATGCAAATCCCTTTTCCTCGCGCATGTTGCTGCAGGGCCTTTGCTAATTGAAACCGCCAAAGGTTTTGCTGATTATAAATACTGAGCAAGTATTGCTGTTGCTGAGATAGAGATAAACTATTCTTAAAGGTTAAAGCCGCAGGTATTTGATTAATGGCATCATATGCGAAATCACTTGGAACCAAGTGCTTAGCATGATTTTCTAACAAAAGAGCAGATATAAACATTTGCTCCTTTTTATTAAATTGACTCCAAAAAAAAATAATCTCCTCGACTAATTCAATATTAATTAAAAGCCCCAAATCACGCTGGTACTTAAGGTAACCAAGTAAATAGTTTTTGTTTTTTTCCAACTCAAAAGCTCGAAAAAATAATTTGAGCACTAAATAACTATAACAGCCTTTTTTCCTAAGATACTTAGCTTTAATATAATAATACACTGCCATTATATTATTGAGAATCATATTGAAAGCGAACACTATTAATCTTACTAAAAGTATTAGATCCTATATTAGTACTAGATATTGCATTACCAATTTTTGCCCTAACTCGTGAACCTACATCAATATCATAGCCATCTATTCTAGAAAATGTATTACCCTCAATAACCGAGTTATTATCCATAACCTTTATTGCAGTTTGATTAAGATCAAATTTATTTTTTATAACTGACGTAGCATTAGCATAGTCAATATAAAATTTCTTTGAACCCTCTTGTAAAGCTAAAGGATCTCCACAATTAAAACTAGCTAAATCACGATCAGCACGCTCGGCAATCCAAACACCCACTGTTTCATTAAAAAAACTATTTTTGGCTATGATATTATCGTTAGAGCCATTTAGTCGCGGCCATTCTTTAGTATTTGTATAATTTTCCCAGCAATTTTTATATAAATAAATACCACCATCCGCATTATCTTTGAAAGAGTTACTCTCTATAGTGTTTTGCGTTGATCCATCAATAGCGATACCCTCTCGCTTAGCCTCATCACTTCTGCGTGCTGATCGAATCCTTGTAGTTTCGTCATAAGTAGAGAAACCATTACCCTCAATGATACTGTAATTAATGTTAGCTAACTCAGTGCCTGCATCTAAATATATACCTGAGCCACCTGAACCCTTTAAACTTGAATTTTCAAGTTGAAAATTACTAACATATCTGTAAATATAAATACCTGTACCATGCGAGTTAATAATTTTTGAGTTGATAACTTTAACATTAGTAGGTGCTTGGCGACGCAACACATCTTCAGACACCAAACCTTGCCTTAAACCAGCAATAGTTGTTGTCTTTAACTCATATTTAACATCAACACCGTGTATATAATTAATGATTTGGCAATTGCGTATAGAGACATTCTGTACGCGTGTACTACTAGCTTCTGCTGAGGAAATTTGGAAAGCAATCGCACGCGGCGCTTCACTAGCTGAGTAAGTATCACCAAATCTATGTCGACCTATCTGTTTTAGGCCATTCAAGACACTACCATTACAATCAAATTCTATATTTGGTTTAGTAATCTTAAAAGTGACTTGATTATACGTACAGTTACTTGGCAAAACAATTGAAGCACTGACGTTGACTGTTTCACCTGCCTTCCATATGGGGCAATTACTATTTTGGCTAGATGGCCAATTAATATCTGCAGAATAATTTTTATCTTCAAAAAGATTATCGATACCTTGATCAATTTCCTCTTTACAAGCACTTAATAAAAAAGTCACCATGAACAAACACAAAATATTTTTTTTTAACTCAGCTCGCATTGGAAACACCCCAAATTCAATGTACTGCAATTAAAGCTAAACTAGCCCATTAAAAAACTAATTACTTTCGATCAATTCTAAAAAACTTGCTGTTACTTGTGCAATATTGCTTACCTTTAGAACTTCACTCTGCAAATTTTGAGCATGTTCAAGATAGTCGTCTGGCTTTAACAATAAGTTGAGTTTAGTACAAAGATCCTCTGGAGTCTCTAGACAGAGTGCTCCAGCATTTGTATAACGTAAAACATCTGGGATAACAGAACAAACCGTCGGCTTACCCCAGAAACCTGCCTCAAGCACTTTAAGTGCTGATTTACACCGATTGAACGGTGTATCTTCTAATGGCGCTAAATTAAGCCATGTAGACTCAAAGCGCTCATGAAACTTTGAAAATTTAAGCTTGTCATAATGCCTAACCTGCCTTGCTACATCTTCAGCTAACTGAAAACTGAGTGGGCCAGTGATTTCTAGGCTTACTTTTTTATTTGAACGAAGAAAAGTGGTTAGCTGATCTGCAACTAATTTGAAATCCTTATCATGGCTGCGAGTGCCGGGTAGATAGGTAAGTACTGGAGCCGAAAAATCTAGCTTTGTAGTACGGAACGCGGCTAGATTATGTTCCCATGAGAAGTGTGGTGCATTGGGCAACACCTTTATTGGTTTGTTAATTTGCAAATTTAATAAGTGGGCTTTAAGCGGCTTTGTTGAAACTGTGAATCCATCGAACAGACTTAAAGTGTTTGCATGAGATTGATAAGTTTTTATAGTTTTTCCTAGAGTATTAATTTGGTTGACGACTCCCGGGCTAAACTCAGCAAAACTTGTATCAAAGATCAAATCATCAAAATCAGCCCAGATTTTTACTCCACGTAAACGCAAAGAAACTACTAAAAAATGTATACGCCATAAGTTTCTTGGGCGATGAAAAACCACGAAATCAAATTTATTTAAGAATAAAGAATCAGTTATATGACAAAAGCTAACTTGATGACCTTGTCTAGTAAGCTCCAGACCTAAATTTTCACAACGATAGATATAAGAAGGATCTGTCCTAAAGAGCTTTGCATTACGATTACATGCAATAAAGGCAATTTTCACTGTCACCTCTTAGTTTAATATTAATCAAGACTAATCAAACAAAGGGATTAAATAGCTCCTGCCCATTATCCACCACTATACACTCTACGATACTGTCACGAGTTAATGGCACTTCAAAGCCTAACTCAAAGCCAATATAAGCTTGCCGCCCTACATTCCAGGCCTTTAGTTCAGGACGATACTGATTAGCAATCACTTGCCCCACTTCTTTACCATCAACATAAATAACTAGCTCTACAGGTAACTCACTATTCTGATTGATCGCCCAACCTGCAATTTTGTATTTAGTCTTTTCGATAATAGCACCATGTACATATTTTCTATCTGTTACATAGATTTCATAACGCTGTAAAAACATTTTTTTAATTTTTTTATACAAAAGTAAATCTTTTTGATTATGCCCTCTAATAAGCCCCATTAACTCGTCATCTAACTTATACTTTTCCGCAGCGCGTTGTTTATTAATATTTAAGAACGACTCTTTAATTTGTAGACCATTTTGTGAACCTAACAACTGTAAAGATTCTCGATAGTACTCCTGTAGGCCGACAAAGCCAATTAAATTAAACGGTACTCGCCCAAGACTCCTAGACTGAAGATTCATATATAAAGGATTACAACAAAAGGACTCTAAAGACTCAGTGATACCATCGACCCTACGCATATGCTCATAGTTCGAAATAACTCGCTGAACAGGATTACGTAGAAACAGCATAATATTTTTGATATAGAAAAAAGGAGCATATTTTTTTACAGAATAATGTCCAGATAAACAAACCGGTTTATACTGCTCTGAAAGAAAACTACCAAACTCATAGAAGGCTTGACGGTTTTGAATATAATCACTAACTATAGGACTAGTCGCTATATCAGAGCCATAGTCACAATACAAACCATCTCCAAAAATTTCCTCCAAGGAGTCTCGAAAACTGGTACCGGCTGTTTTAGGGATATGTACAAAAAGATAACCATTTTCAATAGGGAAACGAGCCACTCAATCCAACTCCAAAATAAGTCAGTTCAGTAATAATTAGACAAATTCGCGTAATGAGAAATCTTCACGCAGTCTAGATAGATTGAGATTGTAGTAAGGATCATTATCAAGCTCTTTACCCCAAGTAGCACGCATATAAGCGACTTCCTTATCAAAGCGTGCTTTCTTTTCAGGTGTATCATCCTCGCCACGACTCACCGATTCGTGATGATATAACTCCGCGTGCGGTGTCCACAAATTCCTATAACCAACTGCCCGCACCCTCAAACAAAAATCCACATCATTATAAGCCACAGGCAGATCTTGTTCATTCAAACCACCAACTTGCTCATAAATCTCACGGCGTACCAAGAGGCAAGCCCCAGTCACAGCGGAATAACCCTGCAACAGCTTAAGACGGTTGAAATAGCCTGTCGAGTCACGAATCGCAAAACGATGAGCATGCCCAGCTACATGGCCTAACCCTAAGATCACCCCAGCATGCTGAATCTGGCCATTTGAATAATACAGTTTAGCCCCCACGCAACCGACTTCTGCGCGGCAAGCATGTGCGACCATTTCAGTCAACCAATTTGCAGAAATTACCTCCACATCATTGTTAATTAGACCAATAATCGAGCCTTGCGCATGCTGCACACCAAAATTATTGATGGCTGAGTAATTGAATGGATAATCATACTGCAAGACTTTAACACGTGGATCACTTTGGATGGTTTTAAGCCAAGTTAACGTCTCAGATTTTTGACTTTGATTATCTAAAATAAGAATCTCGAAATTTTCGTAAGTGGTCTTTTCCAAAATACTTTCCACACAAGGCTGAAGAATACTCAAACCATCGCGAGTAGGGATGAGTAAACTTACTAGAGGTCTTGGCTCAGGAATCTTAAATGCAAAGATCAAAGAGTCATTCTCCCAACTATACTCGCTGATACTAGGCAATACTGATTTTAAAATCTCAGCCCTTAGTAATGCTGCTGCCTTTTCTAGTTGTTCTGCTTTCTTGTGAACTTCTGTATGTTTATAGGCTAACACTAAAGGCAAGTGAATAATTTGCTGGGTTCCAAGAGATGGTAGTAATTTTGCTAAAGCTTGCTGAGCACCTAAATTATCAAAAAACTTTATATTTTCTTCATACCAAGTTTTTCTACAGATAAAGCACTTAGAAATATAGTCTTGATTCAAAAACAACTCAGGATTCCAATCTGTTTTAAACCAAGGTTTAGAGCGATTACCATATTCATCTAACTGGTCTTCATCTGGATATACTAGAATAGCTTCTGGATATTTATTTAAATATTTAATCAATAGATCTTTTGCACTATTATATAAAGTATACTCAGGATCAACTACACAGATATAATCGTTTGGATCAACTTTGACAGAGTTATCCTCTAAATTAAACTTACGAATTAACTCAAACTCAATATCCTCAATCCAAGTATGATAGTCATTTTCGTCAAGGCTGTAAAATAAGCGATTATAAGCTGAAAAAACGAATTGGTTAAAGTCAATTTTTTTAGCATGTGCACGTTCATATAATTTCTTAGTTAATTGATCTTTATTAACGGCAGCACTAACTACCAAACGCTTTAACATGCGATCTTGCGCAAAGCTTTCTTTGATAGGTATTAGCCTAAATAACTTTATCACTCCTTCACCATAAAGTCTTAGAGTGAAATGAGCTTGGCTAGCATTTCTAGGTAAATAAACAATCCGCTTCATTAGATTTTTAGGCCGGACTGCTAAGGGCATGTTATGCGAGGTATCAAAACGCAGGTCTAAATTAGCACTAAAAAAGACTCCCTTAACTTGTAGCTCCAGCATATACCAGCCCGGTTTAAAAGCATGTTTTATAGTGAAGGTTTGCGTTGAATAGTAATCATCCTCTACAAGTACTCCGCCAAGCATTTTTCTCGCGAGATTAGGATAAATATAGGGTTTAGCGGCTTTGTAAACGAGCTTGAGCATTTAGATTCTTAAATAGCAGTAAAAGAGTTAAATGAAAAAACAGGAAAAATCGGTTTTTCATTATGGAGGAGGCTTTTGCTCAGCATTCAGTGAGCTAAAATCTATATCAGTTTGTTTGATGCCAAAATACACTATTTTAGTGATTAGACCTAAATTCTCATGCTCTAGCTTAACTTGAAAATATGCAGGCCAAGGAGTAGTGGTAGTAGTCGCAGCTTGATCTAAAGCAGCTATTTCCAGTGCCTTTACTTTAGTTAATAAAGCGGAACTATCATCAGGTGAAGTGGTGAGTTCTTTATTATCTCTCCAAGTTTCTCTGATAAGTGAATGATTTTTTAGGCTATAGCGAATATGCTTTAAACTTTGCTTATTAGTTCCCGATGAATGAGCCAGTAAAGTGAGATCAAGTTGGGTCTTATCTGGCGTTAGTTCCACTGCTGTGCTTTCCGTACTAGCTAGCACTTGTACTGACTTTTGGCGCAAATCGCGCTCCAGCGTTTGCATAGCCCGTTGCACACGAGTTAACTCCACCATTTCTAGCTCAATCGCATCCCCTGTTTTCACGAGGGTATTTACCGCACGATAAGCAAACGCAGAAATTAAGGAAAAGACAAACAAGGCCACTAATAGCTCAACTAGAGTAAAGCCTTGTGACTTTTGCTGCCTCTTAACCTTAGAATTCACGACAAAACTATCTCCGACTTTATCATTTAAAATTGTATGCTAGCCACCAAGGACGTTAGCAAGCTAGGATGCTGCATAGTATAGAGTTTATTGAGTTTTCGCAGGAATATTTCATGTTGGCTTTTCTTGGTATTGGCGCACAAAAAGCAGGTACAACTTGGCTACATAGTATGCTGAGTCAGCATCCGCAACTCTACTTGCCTGAAGCTAAAGAATTACACTATTGGGATAAACAATACCCACACGCTCCAGTACAAGCTTATTTAGATTTCTTTCACCGTGTGGGTTATTTAGAGGGAGAAATAACGCCTTCTTACGCTCTCTTACCCATCACAACTATTCAGGTTATTTATCAACATCTACCCGAACTCAAACTCATCTACAGCTTACGCAATCCCATTGAGCGTGCTTGGTCAGCTGCTTGTATGTTTTTGACTAAAGCACAGATGGAACTGGATGAAGCCAGTGACCAATGGTTCTTAGATCATTTTCACTCTAAGAACTCGCGTTTACGGGGCGACTATGAACACTCTATTCGACAGTGGACCTCTATTTATCCTAAAGAAAATTTGTTGTTAGTGGATTACGATTTAATTAAATCTGAGCCTAAGCAAGTTTTAACCTCGTGTTGTAAGCATTTAGGTGTCGCTGATTTCACTCCAGATCAGCTAGCAAGCCTGTGGGTATCCGCAAAAGTGTTTGCTGGGCAAGGCTATCAGCTTAGACCTAGCTTGAAACAAGCACTCATCGATCTTTATACTCCACCTATTCAATCACTTAGCCAGTACCTTAACAGAGACTTCAGTCATTGGATTCAACACTAAAACTTATGTCAACCAACTCAGCAAAACCTTGTATCTTAATTTTAGGCATGCACCGCAGTGGAACCAGTTGTCTTGCAGGTAGCTTGCAACAGCAAGGTGTATATCTAGGGCAAGTACACGAATGGAACCCGCATAATCTAAAGGGTAATCGTGAAAACCCCAAGATTATGGAGTTGAACGAAAGCCTGTTTGCAGCTAATCACGGTAGTTGGGATCAGCCACCTGTATCACCTGTGCAATGGACTTCATCTCAAGCGCAACAACGTGATGGAATCATTCATGAACTGAACTCCAATACTGCACAGGCTTGGGGCTTTAAAGATCCACGCACTCTAATAAACATGGATTTTTGGCTGGCAGGTTTAAGGGAGCATTATCCTATTTATTATGTCGGCACCTTTCGTCACCCCATAGCTGTTGCTCAATCACTAAACAAACGCAATGGCACACCGATTGAGACCGGGGTCGCTTTATGGTACAGCTACAATCAACGACTACTGGCCCATTGGGAGCAGTCACCTTTTCCTCTACTCTGCTTTGATGTAGACCCAAACACCTATCGAAACAACTTCCAACAAGCTTGTGAAGTCTTAGATTTACAGCCTAACTTGGTTGAACAACCTTTTTTTGAGAGTCAGCTACGCTCCACAACAGAGATGTTGAAAAGCGCTAATTTTACAATCAAAGAGCAACAATATTTAGATTGCTATGCTCGCTTACAAAACATCTATTTTGATTGGGTCTTATGAGACTATTCAAACATCGCCCCAAGCTCTCAGTAATCGTTAACTTTTATAACATGCCACGTGAAGCGGAGCGTACCCTCTACTCCCTATCTACCGCTTACCAACAAAATATTAAGGCCTGCGATTACGAAGTCCTAGCTATTGATAATGGTTCTACTCAAGCTCTACAAGCTGAGAGCGTGCGCTCTTTTGGTGAGAACTTCCATTATCACTATTTACAAACGAACTCAGTGTCGCCCTGCAAAGCACTTAATCAAGCCACTAAAATGGCTAGAGGTGAATTAGTCATTTGCTGCATTGATGGTGCGCGCATCTTATCACCGAATATTTTGAGCTTAAGCTTACAAGCCGCCAAATTGCATGAGCACCCCTTCATCTACACGATGAGCATGCATCTTGGCAGCAAGCCACAAAATATCAGTATGACCGAAGGCTATAACCAACAGGTTGAAGATCAGTTGTTGAATACCATAGGTTGGCGAGCTAATGGGTATCAGTTGTTCACTATTTCTAGCACTGCACTATCAAGTGGTAACGGTTTTTTTTCTAAATTTGCAGAAAGTAATTGTTTTTGTATGAAAAAAAGTGATTATCTACGACTAGGTGGCTTTGATGAGGCTTTCACTAGTAAAGGTGGCGGCCTAGTTAACTTGGATTTTTTCAATCGTATTCATGAGGATGAACACTTTTATCCTATTTTGTTATTGGGTGAGGCAACTTTTCATCAATTTCACGGGGGGGTTGCGACGAATGTTGTGATGAAAAATCATCCTTGGGCTGAGATGGCAGCGGAGTATCAAGGTATACGCCACAAAGTATTCGATAGTAGCTTCCAGCACCCTCACTATTTTGGCAAACTTAATGAATTCGCCCAAACTTTCATTTAATCAAAACATCACCTATTATGCCGCTTAACTTCTACTTACCTTAGTACCTAGTTTTATCATGCATAATATAAAATCTTTGCTCCTAATAGCCCTTTCACTCTGGCCTATTACTACCTTGGCCGCTGATAGTGACTCGGTTTCCAGTGATGGTTCTATACCCACTCCAGCTGTTTTAGGCAGCAATTTGATAGATAGTGGTTATGTAGGTACTGGTAGTACTAGCAATTTGAACATATTAGGCGTTGACACGACGCTATCAGAGCTAACTGAAATCCAACGTATAGCTGAGTCATTACCTGTAGCCAATACTGTCGAACCTAACTTTACTAGCACACGGACAGTCATTGGCTTAGATACCAAGGTACAATTAAAACCAGCAACTTATCCTTATCGTGCTACGGCTTTGATTACTATCGGTCAGGCACGCTGTACAGGTTGGATGGCTGGCTCAGATACCGTCATCACTGCAGGACATTGTGTGCATCGCGGAATTGGGCAGACTTGGTATCCCTTAAGCGATTATACAGTTTATCCAGCGCATGATGGTACAACAGCTCCTTATGGTAAATGTAGCGCTAAAAGGTTATATACGACTGAGGGCTGGGCTTTATCCAGCAAAACTGAATATGACTATGGTGCAATCAAGTTGAATTGCCAAGTAGGTAATGCCACAGGTTGGCTAGGTTTTGCAGTACTTGCTAGTACTCAAGGTTTACCTGCAATTATTAGTGGCTATCCTGGGGATAAACCTTTAGGGCAATGGGGCAGTTTCGATAGTATCCGTAAGGAAGCCGTTAATTGGATTTTTTATAAAAATGATACGTATGCAGGGATGAGTGGTGCACCCGTTTGGTACGATGCAGGCAATCGAGTTTTAGCCTTTGCAATTCATAATTACGCTGTACCTCCAAATTTTAATCGTGGCGCTAGAATTACTAAATCCACTTTTAAAAATATACAAACTTGGAAAAATGCACAATAAACTGTATGAATAAAACACTCAAAACTAGCTTCAAGCAAATGGTATTAACTTTAATTACTGTTGGCTTATGCAGCTTTTCTACTGTACAAGCAGCTAAGAATGCAAAACCTATAGTTGATGCAGGGATGGATCAAACCGTCTATGCAGGCGATTTAGTGAGCTTAGCTGGTAAAGCGAGTGACCCAGAAAACCAAACTCTCCTTTACTCATGGATCTACCCAAGCAAGAAAATTTCTAGTGTAAATATTACTAATGCCAATACATTAAATCCAAGCTTTACTGCACCGGATACAACCAGACTTATACAAATCCAACTTGCATTCACTGCATTTGATCCCAAACAGGCGAAAGCCACTGATCGAGTGATTATTACGGTGAAACCTAAGCCAATTGTTCCACCGCCAGAAAGTATTACCAAAATTAATGATACTGGTGTTACCAGTTGTGGTGACTACTCCAGAGGTCATAGTGGTATTAGCAATAATGATGTTGTTTGCCAACTATTAACCGATAGCAATGGTGATCCGGTACCGACTAATCAAGATGGCGTATCAGGTCGAGATATTAATTTTCCTAATGATGAAGACGGACGCAAAGGCTTTAGCTTTACCAAACTAGATGCGGCAGGCTTAGCTTTATCTAGCTCCGTTAGTCAGTGGAGTTGTGTCAAAGACAATGTTACAGGTTTAGTTTGGGAGTTGAAAACTGATGATGGTGGTTTACATGATAAAGACGATACCTATGTTTGGTATGAATCTGACCCACGCCTAGGTAACGGTGGCTTACCAGGCTATGAAAAAGCTACTGACTACGATACATCCCGCAATGATCAAACCTGCTCGGGCTTTTCTATGGGTAATAATGCTAGCTACTGCAACACCAAAGCTTTTGTTAATCGAGTGAATCAAGCAACCTATTGTGGTGCCAATAATTGGCGCCTACCTACTCGTGAAGAATTGAACTCACTAGTTGATTATCAAGCATCACCAAGGATTGATATTAACTTTTTCCCTAATACAATAGATAGCTATTATTGGACATCTGTGCCATATGCTTACAGAAACCAACATGTTTGGGTAATTAGCTTTCATCACGGAGGAGGAAGCCCATCATACAAACATATGAATCATTTAGTCCGATTGGTACATGATTAAATTAATTTGAGTAATACAATGAAAATTTTTAGCTACATTCTTTTCTCTTTGATTTTAACTTTATCTGCATATACATTAGCTGCTGAATCTAACCAAACTTGCAATGGAGCTTTGCAGACAACACCAATAGCAAATTTTCAAGATAATTTAAATGGAACTATAACTGACTTGAAAACAAAATTAACATGGAAGAAATGTACCGAAGGACAAATATGGTTCAATAATAACACTTGTAAGTATGAGACAGATACTACCCCTATGTTTACTTGGAGAGAAGCACTAGAACTTGCTAATAGAATAAATTCTAGTGGTGGCTTTGCTGGTGTAACTAACTGGCGAATACCAAATATTAAAGAGTTATCATCTATTATTGAAAACACATGTTATGCTCCCGCAATTAATATAACTATATTTCCATCATCTTTGGCTGGCATTTACTGGTCATCTACTCCCTACATAGATGCTAATGATTATGCTTGGACTGTTAGTTTCACATATGGAGAAAACAGAATGAGTTACAAACATGATTATTACCTAGTCCGATTAGTACATGATCCCAACTCATAATACTGTCAATAGCAAAGTAGATTCTCTCGTATAAAAACTCCAAAAAGCTCCTTTAGTTTTACTCAGAAGTTTTTCTAGTAGTATTTTTTTTAAATCATTATTATATAATTGATTATTGTTTTTTGAATGCAATACTTCTACTATTTCATTAGCCAATGGATTAATGGCTGCCAAGGACTTTCCTGCTGTTTGAATTATAGACTCATAAAATATGATCTGCTTAGCCGGTAAATAAGTTAAGTACTGTTGAAAAAACCAATCTAATAGAAAAATCTGCCGGTCATATACATCGGGTATATAATCTAGCTGCTGCTTCAATTCAGGCGAAAAAGCTTCGGCTGCTGGGACTCTACCCTGCGAAACTGGCATATCAACACTATTCCAAGATAACAAAACAGCTAACGGGTTTCTTACCACAGCAAAACAATTGAATAAGCCTGATGCTACTAAATCTTTTAGGATAGCCGTAAAAAAAGCGGGTTGTTTGATCGCCAAATAAAAATCATTTGATAGTTTTTTATTAGTCTGTACCAGTCGTCCATCTAAAACTCGAATACGCTTGCCAGTATTGGGATCTACGCCAGCCATGGGGTTATCAGGTACTTGCCCACCAAAACTTTTGCTGACTGCAGTACCTGTTTGCAAAATCTGCAAGCGCTGAGCAGTGAAATAATCAGCAATCACTGAGATTAAATCGCCCTGTTTATAAGCAATCAGATCCAAGGGAACCAAAGGCTCATGCAAGGCCACGCAATCAGATAATTTATTAAGCAAATGACATGTCAAAGTGGTACCAGAACGTGGAAGTCCGGTTAGAATTACCTGTTGTTGAGCGGTAACAAACTGCATAAACCTACCAAAGTGAAGGAAGATCACGCATTATAGCAAGAAATTGCTGCGCCTCCTGCTCTAAGCTGTGTATCTGTATTTGCTGCTTAGCATTTTTTATGATCATCTGCCGCTGCTGCTCAGTCAAAGCATTAGCTCTATTCACAGTCTGCAAAATATCCGTAGTTTCATAATTCGGAAGCAAACAAGTATGCTGATCTAAGCAAAAAGAGCGATTCCCTATACAATCGGGGCAAATGACTATTGCACCTAAAGCCATCGCTTCCAAGGCGGGTAAATAGAAACCTTCAGCTATATGAGGGAGACATAGAACCTGCTTAGCTCGATTCAACAGGCTCAGAAACTCAGCCCTAGGTATTAAGTTGCTAATAGTTTTAATCGTAACATACTTATTTTTAAGTTGCTGCTCTAAATCTAAACCTAATTGAGGCTTTTTAATGGCTACAATTAATAGATCTATATTTTTTTTAGCATCATCGAGTACTTGAGGCAATGAACTTAAATCAATGCCATTCGGAATCGTAAACACTGGCCCATTAACTTGCCCAGTCGCTTGAATAGCATCAGCTACTTGCTGGCTGACACAAATCCGAATAGCCTTTTCTCTTAAGAAATTGAATTTAAGATCCTTAGGATCAGCATGGCTTAAACCTTGAATTAAGTTAATCACTGGAATTTTATCTTTCTTTGCAAGATAAGCAGAGCGATTTAATACTGCCCCCCAATCTAAACCAGCAAGAAATAAAATATCCGCAGTTTCTGGTCGCCAAGCGTCTAGCGACTTAATCTTTTGCCATGGATTGCTGTTATTCCGAACAGACGATGTGGTAAAATAAATTTTTGCTTGATAAATATCTGTTGCTTGTAGATGCGAAAAATAATGAAAAACTTTTAAATGCCCACCTTGAAAACGCAGATAGTCACGGTGAAATAATACTATTTTTTTCTTTAGGCTTTTTCTGAGAAAATTAAAAGACATGGTAACTAGCAAAAAAGAAGGGAGCAAAGCTCCCTCAGTATGATTAATATTCTAAATGATTACCAAAGATAATATCCGGCATAAAATACCAGTCATCGTAGAACCAACCCCACTTCATCTCAACTTTTTGTTGATTAGGTGGAGCACTTTCTAGCAAACCCTCTTTACTAACTTGCTGGTTAACACTGACTTCAACATTTGCATCCAGTACAGCAAAATTACTCTTTATATCAATGGTAGACTCATCAACTACCGCTTTTGAAAAGCTTAGTTTACCTTGTTGAGCTAACCATTGAGCTTTATCAAAGCGCTCACGATAGACTGGCTCCATATAATTCCAAGTTTCCTCCCATTTACGCTCTTCGCGCAACGCCCAGAACTTATTTACCCGCTCAATCAAACGAGCTTTAAGCTTATCAGGATCAGGCAACTTTGACTTAATCTCCGGTAAAAGAAATTGCTCATTAGAATCCTTAATTAACTCTTGATAAACTCGAGTACCACTTGGGTTTTTACCATTTAGCTCCACCATAAAATAAGTCAGCCATAGTTTATCTTTACCTAGGTATAACTTTGGATCTTTTGCCACTGATAAACCAGGAGTAGTCAAAGGAAAAGAGGTGGGTAGCCAAGTCTGCCCATGATCTTTGCTCACACTTGCGTACAAACTAGGAACAATTGAACGATAATCCTCCCATACCAATAGAAGTTCTTTACCAGTATTTATTATACTTGGATAGGTTGACTTACTTAAATCATGCCCTTTATCTGCATCTAATAATTTAATAGCTCCTAACCACTGATGTGTTTTTGTAGATAAAGTAGCAGTAGCTGCATGCGGCTTTCCGCTTCCACCCTCATTAGGCTCAGAAATAAAAGCTAAAACCAGATTATCGCCACTAAACGTTCCTTTAATCCAACTAAATAATTGTTTTGAGAAATCTACCCCTAAGATTGCAGGATTGACTTCAATCCATTGATCAGCCGAGGACGTAGTATTATAAAAACCAAAAAATCCTTTTTTATCCTGCCCAGTGAGCATAGCGAATACATATATTTCATTTGCATCACTGAATGTCGTTAACTCTACTGGTTGCATATTAGGTGCAGTGAAAAGATTACTTTCTGTTCCCCATGTCTTACCATAATCACTCGATGATTTCGAGGCAATGCGCAACATACTTTGCCCCATCTCTGTCATATCAAGTTGTTGCCATATTACAATTAGTTTACCTCCTAGGTAGCTTAACTTAGGAGAGTTAGCAAATGTTGCAGGCTCTTGGTTATTTTGGACTTTCATTGCCTCAGTAACTATAGGAGTATCTATACGTGAATCTTGTGACGCCCAAGTTTTACCGCTATCTGTTGAATAATTAAGATACACTCCATAACCTGGACGACGTTCATCTGTATAAGCAATTGCTATCGCTCCTTTACCATTAGAAGCAAAAGAAATATCAGCGAGTACGCCTGCTTCGGTATTAATAGTAGATGCTGGTGAAAAAGTTACACCACCATCGTTTGATGTTCTAACTTTTAGGGTTTTAGATTTTTGTGCATCAACAGCCCACCAAATAGCATATAAAGTCTTGCCATCATAATGTAACCATTGTTTGCTAGACTGATCTTCAGAAAGGATTTGTTCCTTGCCAACCTCATAGAAGACGACACCACGTTTTTCACCTAACAATAAAACTAACTTATTATCTATTACTGTAGCAGTAGGGTTCATTAAAAAGCCTGCTTGTGGCAATAATAACTGAACCTTTTCAATTGGCTGCTTTTCATTTGTACTATCTTGGCAAGCACTTATTAATATACTGCAAAACAGTACTAAAAGTAACAACACGTTTTTCATGAAATTTATTACTCTATCGAAACCGTATCTACATAAAAGCAAAAAGGTGGGAAACCCACCTTTTTGTTAACTTACCTACTAATCTTTTAAGGATTAATAAGGACGATTTGGATGTGGCTCTGGAGTACTGCTCAAATGACCACTGGTTTCAACTTGGAATGAAACTACACCACGATTATTAATAGGAGAAGGCGCAGATACATCAAACCCATTGTCACTAATACTTCTCTCAATTAAACCATCAAGAGCTGCAGCAGTATTCACACCAAACACACCACCCGGTGCAGCAAAAGCACCTGATACTAACTGTTCAGGAACGACAGCACCACCGCGGGTAGTTGGAGCGAAGTCAACTAACTCAGCTTTGTAAGTAATTGCACCACTGGCTACATAACGTGTTGTTGCACCACTACCTGTGGTTGAGGCATTTTGAATGCTCATACGCTTCCAACCACCGTTAACTGTATCGGAAGCCTGCAGACCATTCAAGAATGTACCACGGCCATAAGCCCCCATACAAGTCACTTTAAATACTTTGGTACCGCTAGTTACAACTTCATCATTATTGTAAACACCCGACTGTCCAAATGGATCTCGCGGAGACACACTACCTGCTACTTGGTCTTGAGAAATATATACTGTTGCATCATAGACGCCAGCACCAGACTCTTGCTTAGTCATAGATTCTGATGTCACAACTGATAACCACTCAGTAGTTGCAATATTTACAGGCATCCAAGAATAATCAATGGATTTTTTAGAGATAAAACCAGCGCTAAAATCAGTTTCAACTTTTGAGCGGTGATTATTTAATAATTTGTAATCAAGCACAAAACTATTAGCTGCATCTACTACATAGCCAAAGCCGGAAATTTCGCCTTCATTAGCTAAATTTTTAACCGCTGGATCTGTGTTTGCATTTGCACTATCACCAATAATAGCGAAACCAACG
Source organism: uncultured Thiothrix sp. (assembly GCF_937873765.1). GTDB lineage: Bacteria > Pseudomonadota > Gammaproteobacteria > Thiotrichales > Thiotrichaceae > Thiolinea. The sequence continues at coordinate 45,485 of NZ_CALMZC010000052.1, forward strand.
AAGTTACTATTTGTATAACCGTTCGGTATGCTTTTATCAGAGCTAAGCAAATTTAAAGCATTTTTGTCATTGTCTACTGCACGTTGGAATACCATATCCCATGGAGATACAGTACCTTTGTTATCAGAAATTTCACAAGTTTTATTTAAATCATATAAATCGGCAACTGATGTACCTTTTTGATACCAGTTATAATGCAGATCTGAGCTAGTGCCCCAACGAGCATCTGCTTTACCTGAGCCGCGTACTTTAATAGAGAAATAAGTCTGAGCCCCATCTTGAACACCAATAACCAATGGCGCTAAAACAGAATCAGCACTCGCTACACTAGAAATCATCAGCGAACCAGCAACTGCCGTTGCGACTGCGCTTTTTTTCAACAGATTTTTCATTGCAACCTCACTTAATCAGTTAAGTTTATCTAAGTTTATCACAAGCTGGAACACCAACCCCCTGACCGGTGGCAAGCATTAAACCATCTTACAGCACTCAAGCATAGCGCAAATAAATTTAGTTTACCAAGCATTGTTTACTTTTTACTTATCACCAGCCCTAGTGGAGAACCAGCCGAGGCCAACTACACTGGCTGACCATCCAATAAGTACAGCGCGATTGTATAGCTGCTGTCGTAAGTTTGCAATGCCTAGTGTCGTAAATCTACCACTAGTACTTTTTGTTGTTAATTTCTATCCGTATCTAAGAAGATAGTAGCTTTAAGCTTACAACACTAGCTTTTGGCTGAATATAGCTCAGAACAAACTAGTAAATTTTTACTATACATAAAGAAGAAAAGATAACAATCAACTGATAAGTATGTTTGCGAGACCCTACATTACATGATTTTTTTAACTAAAAAATTTTTACCCTTATTAATAGTACTTTGTTGCTCTACTAACCTTTATGCAGCTCCGAACCCATCACCTGCCTGTAATGGCAATGCAATAAAGACCCATTTTAGTTCTGGTATTGCTTGGTCTATGTGCCTTGATCTAGACCGACAAGCTGGCTTAGTACTTAAGCAACTGAAACTTACTACCCTCCACTCAGAGCGCCGCGTGTTGGGTCAAGCTAACCTTGCACAACTGGAAACAGTTTTTGATGACAACAAAAGTCCATCAGCCTTCATGGTTACTAGAGAGGGATTAGGTGCTGATAAACTTTTAAGCCTTACTGATAAAGACTGTCCCAATGGGCAACTTTATCCTGACTCAAATGGAAGGAATGTTATCTGCACGCGCAGTCAAGCAGGTGAATTGCTCTATAAATACGCATACCAAGCTTATCGCCAAGCTAGTTTCTTTGAAGTCTTTAGTATCAGCCAAGCGACATCCTTGCAGACCTATACCCAACGTTGGCGTTTCTATGAAAATGGAATTATTGAACCAGCTTTAGGTTTTAGTGGCAAGCTGCCACGCTTCAGTGAAGCTCATTTGGGTTTTGGGCGGGTTATTAATGAGAGCAATCAGTCAGCTATAGGTTTTAGTAGCTACTTAGGTTGGCGGCTTGACTTTGATTTAGGTAGAAGCCCCAACAACGATATAGCAGAGGAAATTACGAGTACACCGAGTCAAAGTAGGCGTCACAAGTCTTTGAAAACAGAAATCTTACAACAAGAAACCTCACGCAATCTAAATCCTGAGCTAAAAACAAGTTGGCGCATCAAGGATGGGGACGAAACGAATGACTCTGGGCAAACAATCTCTTACGAAATAATACCCTCTAACTATTACCAAAGTCTTGGCGGTTTTCGAGGCCGTCCCTGGTTAAAAAGTGATATGTACTTCACTCGCTATAAAGCTTGTGAACAGTATGCCTCTGATAATAAAACAACCAATAACTGTGCAAGGAACGTACTTCAATATATTGAAAATAAAGAAAATATTGATAAGTCGGACTTAGTTGTTTGGTATAAACAAGGTTACCATTACTTACCTCGCAGTGATGACAGTGATTATATGAGTACCGATTGGGTCAGTTTTCAATTAGTGCCCCGTGATTGGACAGCACACAATCCTTTGTAAGGTAATTATTGAATAGTTATGCAATCCCTAAGATCAAAAAAATTACTAGCTAGTTTACTTATGTGCTCAGCAGTTTATGTAAGCAATTCTGTTATTGCCGATGAAGCTTGCAGTGCTGCCTATACTATTGATACCTCATTACCTAATGGAGGACGCTGGACTTTATGTTGGGAGCATAGCTTGCAAAATGGTATTAGCTTTCACCACATTGCTTACCAAGCTAAAAACGGAACTACGCAGGATATTCTTTATCGGGCAGAACTCGCTCAAGTTCATGTACCTTACGACGATAATGGCGCTCGTTACCATGATATTAGTGATTACGGTTTTGGTGACGGAAACTTATTGGGGTTGAATGAAAAAGAGTGCCCTAATGGCCAGTTAATTAGTTATGCCGGCAAGCCGGTTATCTGTCAGCAAGTTCTTTCACGTGGTGAAGCATTCAGATATCAAGAGAAAAGTGCACAAGGCTACAAACTTAGCTTATTTAGCATCTCCCAAATAGGCTCATATAATTATGTACCACGCTGGGAGTTCTTTGATAATGGCACTATAGAACTTTCGGTAGGTGCAACAGGGGCTTTACAACGCTTCACCACAGGTAGTCAAAGCACTCAAGGGTGGCCGATTGCTCCTGATAAAATTGGTGTATCGCACTTACACAATTTCTTTTGGCGCTTAGACTTTGATTTAGCCGGCAACGGTGCCAATGATGTGATTGAAGAAATTAACTTTGTCCGTGATGACGGTGGTTTAAAGACTAAATATGAACCTATTCTGTTAGAAGCTGGTAGGGATGTAAATCCACAGACTATGCGTACTTGGATAGTGACCGATAAAAACTTACGCAATAAAGCCAACTCACCCATTGCTTATGAAATTCAGTTGTATCAAGCGGGACAACGTGACGTTGGTCCAGATGAAGAGGCTTTCACTAAATATGATATTTATTTTACTAAAGCTAAAGACTGTGAGCGTTTTGCTTCGCACAATGGAGGCGCTGACTATTGTGCAAAAGACTTATCGACTTATATCAATGATGAGTCATTGGAAGACGATATAATAGTCTGGCCTACTACAACTTTTTATCATATTCCTCGGGCGGAAGACGCCCCCAACATGAATGTTCATTGGAGTGGTATTCGTCTTAAACCTTTTGATTGGCACAATAGCAATCCCTTAGCGAGTGCAATACGATGATCTGTAGATATAAATTAATGCGTTGGTGGAAAGCAAAACTAGTTTTTATAAGCGTCTTAGTCCTTACAGCTAATACCTACGCAGGCAGTCAAGACCCTCTAAGCCTGAATGAACAAGCGAACACCACAGCGCTCATCGAATCCTCTTTACCTGCCTTAAAAAGGCAAGCCGAAGGTGTCAATGGCACTAATTCTTATGAATTACTATTAATTGAGCGAGATCGCTCTGAAGACAAAAAATCAGGTGTGCGTCGTGCTAATGCTTTCGTTTACGATTACAAAACGGACGAAACTATTATTTACCGCATTGATCCCATTACTAACAAAATTCTCTCTTCAGTGCGCCGAAAAAACCTGCAGCTCCCTTTAACAGCTAACGAAATTGAGCGTACTGTTAAGCTTATTTTTGCAGATAAAGAAACCTTTGAGCTGATTAGCAATGAATATCAGCGTATTACCGAGAAAGTTCTCAGCTCCCCTAAAGACTTAGAGGCCAAAGCTTTTGTCTTTACTGCGGATACGCTTCCTGAGCAACTGAATAAAGCCTCACAACAATGTGGCTTACATCGTTGTGCACAAATTTTGCTATACACGCATGATTCAGTCGTATTTGAAATTAGCCCAATTGTCAATTTATCTGCTAACCTCATCACTCAAGTTGCTGGATTTTAAAGTGTTTTTTAAACAATTCTTATTAATGATTGGTTTAGCGCTAGCTACTATGCAAACCGCTCTTGCAGCACCCGAACCAACTCAACATTGCCCAACCGCTAACATCATTACTAAGACTTTTGGTTCAGGTGCTCTATGGAAAATGTGTGCTGAGATGCGCCCTGCTGAGGGTTTAGTACTTTCTCAAGTCTACTATGCAGCTCCTAATAAAACGCTGAGACGCATTTTGGGTGAAGCCAGCCTGTCTCAACTTGAAATTCTTACTGATACAATCACTACGCCTAGCTACGTGGTAACCCAGCAGGGCTTAGGAAAAAATAGCATAAGCTTGAATTCAACGGATTGCCCACACGGAAATCTTAAGCACCTAGCCAGTGACACTATTTGTCGTAGCACTCAAGAATATGGTTATCAGTATAAATTCGATAATCAACGGCAGGGCAGCTTTTTTGAACTAGTCACTAGTTATAACCTACCTCCGCATACCTACTTTTTGCGCTGGCGTTTTTATGAAAACGGCATCATTGAGCCTGCATTAGGTATTAGCGGACAGCTTACTAAAGCTGCTGATAAAAGCTTAGAAAATTTTACTGCACAGGCAGGCTGGCGTTTAGATTTCGACCTAGGTGCTACAGGCAGTGATGATGAAGTGCTCCAAGTTACTAGCACTCCTTCTGAGGATCGCCTAACTAAAGTAGTAAGTATTGGAAGTCAGACTAAGGAATTTGGGGCTAGTGAAGATCCCGAAATCAAGCGTCTATGGGTAATTCGTGATGGTAATACTCCACTGGAAGGCATTAGTATTCCTTCTTATGACCTTGTACCTAATAATTATAACTACAGCCGGATTAATCCTTTGAACGAACCTTGGCTGAAAAAAGATATTTACGTGAGTCGTTATAATGCCTGTGAACGTTATGCAACGGATAACCGTCTTAGTGATTGTCCCGCTAACAATAATAGCCTTGCAAAATATGTAGCTAACGCAGAAATCATCGGCAGCGCTGATAGCGTAATTTGGTATCGACAAACTTACCACCATCTAGCCCGTAGTGATGACAATGGAAAACTGGGGACTATTTGGAGTAGTTTCCAACTAGTCCCGCGAGACTGGCATAGTCAAAATCAATTCTAAGTGTAAAAATTTTATGTCTAAAGCTAAAAGCTTCGCAAAAATACTCACATTAGGCTTATGTTTATGCCCATGTCTCGCGGAAGCAGCAGAATTTTGCGATGACAATTATTACATCAATGTAACCCTAGACAACCAAACACGTTGGGATATGTGTTGGGAGCATCGTGGTTTAACTGGCATTTCCCTGCACCATGTGTTTTATACACCACCTAGAGGCCCAAGACTGCTGGTCTTGTATCGGGCTGAGCTCGCTCAAGTACATGTTCCCTATGATGATAATGGCATTCGTTATCATGACATCACTGATTATGGATTTGGCCGCAGCTCCATGCTGCCTTTAGCGACCGCAGACTGCCCTAAAGGCCAATTACTCAATTTTTATGATAAAACTGTCATTTGCCAAACTACCCAAAGCCGTGGCGAAGCTTATCGGTTTGGCTCAGAAACTAAACAAGGTCAAGCTTTAAGCTTATTTAGTGTTTCGCAGATTGGTTCATATAGCTACATCCCTCGCTGGACTTTTGCAGATGATGGCAGTATGGAGTTCGCAGTAGGGGCAACCGGTGCTCTACAACGTATTTTACCTGATGATCAGATGCAAAGACCGGGTTGGAATATTGGCTACGACAGGGTAGGTGTTTCCCACTTACATAATTTTTTTTGGCGGCTCGATTTTGACCTAGGTGGTCAAGGTAATAAAGACTATGTAGAGCAAATTGATTTTGTGCCGCAAGCAGCCAAGCTGACACGTCAAACCACTGTTTTCACTAAAGAAGCCGCTAGTAACGTATCTCCAGAACTGGCACGCACTTGGCTTGTCACATCGAGTGCTTTAAAAAATGCTAAGCAGCAAGCAATGGGTTATGAAATTCAGCTTAATCAATCTGGGCAACGTGATGAAGGACCCGATCTTGAGCCATTTACCAAGCATGATTTCTATGTTACCAAGGAAAAAAGTTGTGAGTTGTATGCTTCACACAATATCAGCACTCTAGACGAAGGTGACGAGTGTGCGGATAATTTAGCTGAATTTGTGAATGACGAAGTTATTACTGGCGAAGACATAGTAGTTTGGCCGACCGTCAGCTTTTACCATATGCCGCGTGCAGAGGACATGCCCAATATGGATGCCCACTGGAGTAGTATTCGTTTAGTACCGATGAATTGGCATACTCAAAACCCCTTAACGCGTTAACTTACGCGCTAAAAGCAACGGCTAAATAGCCTTTTAAACGCGCCTCATTTAAAGCTAACTGCCGTTTAAGCTCTGCTGGATGAATGGCATTTAAGTCAGCATACCAAGTATCCTGCTTGTTCAAAGCGCTTAGTGTTTTCATATAAGCTGCTTTACCAGCCAACAAAACGTAACCAAATTGCTGATAGAAGAAAGTCGCTTCGACTTGGCTACGCTCAAAGGTCTCCTGCTCATTGTAGTCATGTGAGTGGTAAACTAGAGCATTTAAGGCATAGGCCTTTTTAAAGCCAGCTTTAATGATCTGATCTGCCCAAACTTGATCCTCGCCATAGTCAATTACCGGATAAGGTATCTGTTTCCAAACTGAACGACGCAAGCAAGAATTATTATCTGAATAGAAATGCAAAACTTGCCGCCAAGTCGCTTCACCGGTTGCAAAGCGCTCTGGATCAGTGTGTTTATCTAAATAGATCGGTTGTTTAGCCAGTTGATCAAAATGGGCTGTCAAATCACGCTTTACAAAAGGTGAAGCTTCAGGATAAGGCAAATGTTTCCCAAAAGCGCCAGCCGCTGCAGGCTCATGCTCAAGCACGGAAACCAGATTGAATAGCCAAAACTGATCCACAGGCAAAGCATCCTGTGTCAGGAAAGCCACATATTCCCCACTTGTTAGCTCCACGCCTAAATTACGCGTCCCCCCATGACTAAACTGCGTCTTGGGGATAGAGTGAAGACGTACTTGCTTAGTACGTACTAGCTCAAGCGAACCATCTGTAGACCCGCTATCAATAATTAATAACTCAAACGGCCAAGGCACTTGCTGCTCAAGTACGCGCTCTACCACCTTCAATAATAGCTCGCCACCATTGAGGGTCGGTATCACGATCGAAACCTTTATAGATAGTGCTGCAGGTGGCTTGGCTTGATAAGTAAGCTCTTGCAAGCGTTGCTGAATAGAGCGACTGACCTCCTGCGCTGTAGCTTGCCAAGTAAATTGCCTAGCCCATGCCCCGCCCAATTTTGCAGTTTTCGCTCTTAACTCCACATCTTCCAATAACCCTTGGAGGCGTTCAGCAATAATACGTGGATGAGGAGCCGCTAAAACCACGGTACCTACTGGAAAGACTGTGCGTGTATTATCTCCATCTAATTCTACAACGGGCAAATCACAGGCCATCATTTCTTGCGGAACTAGTGAGTAATTAGTGGCTGAAAACACCATGCCTAGATCGCAAGAACGATAGAGATAGCCTAAAGCTTCAGCGGGTAGCACACCATGATCGGTATACTCAAAGCTAACTTGCTCTAGCCATACTTTGTTATTGTCAGCGCCATACACCTCAACATGGAAAGCTAAACCTAAATCGGCTAAATGATTCAGGGCAAGCACACCCAACTCTACGGCGCGGCGTGAGGTGCTGGTACGGGCATAAAACGCGATCCGTGGCACGGTATTAGTAAACCGCCCTGCGGGTGGATAATAAACCTGCTGATCTGCAGCTAACCAGAAATGCGTCGCCCAACGCCCATAACGCTCACGCATCAACTTTTCTAGCCAAGGCCCTGCACAAATACAGTCTAAGTCTTCATGATAAGTCAGCTCAGCGGCTAAACTATTGCTACCTGCAGCGAAGAAAGATGGCTCATGATCCTGCACGAAATAAAAGCGCCGCTTAAAGTTAGAAGCAGATAATACCGGCCAGACCGACTCCCAATCAGTGGCAATAATGATGTCCCCATTCGCTTGCTGGAAAGACTCATCCATAAAATGGATTTGAGCACTCAACTGTTGGTAGTGACGAATCAGATCTTCATAAGCGTCGTCCGTGGTTTTATGTACCACTTGATTGTGCAGCCAAATATGTTGTTGATGCCCCAATAACTCAAACCAGCGCATAAAGCGAAAAATGGTCATATTGCCACCGCCACCTTGCTGAGCAAAATCACAAGTCACCCAATGAATGACTAACTGGTCTTGCGCAAAACTGAAGTTAGGCGGGCTTAAAGGCTGGTCTTCAAACTTTAACATGCTTTGCAAAGCAGGACTGACGAGACTGGCTGATTTAGCTGGCTTTACTGTAGTAGGTGCTACTAACTCAATACCTACTTTTCTGAATTTTAACTTATATTGATTGATGAACTCTTTTTCACCCGCTTTAGGATGTGGCTTACGTCCATCCTTCTGGCCATGCTTTAGATAATGAACCAAAGGATTCAATTCTGAAAAATAAACATCAGGGTATTCAGCTAAATACCAAGCACTATCGAAACAAGCACTAGGGGCAAAACGCCAATGATGCGGGTCAGTTAAATAGTGTTCTAGGGCTGAAATACCCTCTGGTAAATCTGCGCCAATTTGCCTTAAATAATAACGACTATCAAACAGCGGATGCGGATCCATGTGCCATTGATCGCCATATTTAAGATAATAAACCAGAGGATTTAACTCTGACTCGACAATCTCTGGATATTCAGCCACATAGTAAGCAGCTAAAAACAACGGATTGGGATTTCTTAATTCTTTCCCCCCCTGATACAGATAATGCCAGAGTGGATTAAGTTCTTGTCTATCGACCAGTTGGCGAAGATCGGGATACTGGCCTAAATACCAAGCAATATCTAACAAGGGATGAGGTTGACGATTCTCAATGACACCCTTCGTCAGATAATGGACTAAAGGATTTTCACCAGACTCCTGCAATTCTGGGTTTTGCTTGATATACCAAGTACTGTGGAAAAGCGCATTGGGCTGGTAACCCAGTTTCGCTCCAGTCAGATAATAATGTTCTGCCAAAGACTCCGTGACGTCATCGCTCTCCGGGTAGCTCAGATAAAAAGGCCGATCTAAAAGCCCACTCCTCTCGATTAACTCAATATCAGGGTTTATTGGCGTTGGTTCAGGTTCAGGTTCAGGTTCAGGTTCAGGTTCAGGTTCAGGTTCAGGTTTTGGGCGACCTAAGTTGAAAAACCATTTAGGTTTAGGTTGTTCAGTCTGTATAACTTGTTTAGGTTCAGGCTGAACCTCCAGCAGCTCTTGTTTAGCTTCAGGTTCAGGACTGGCTACAACCAAAGGCTTGGGTTTAAGCTGTAGAGACTCAGTTAAATTTAAGACCTTGCTCCTTAACGCAGTTCGATCCTTAGCAAGCATAGCCAATTCAGTACTAAGTGCATTCTTAGCCAACTGCAACTCATGCATGCGCTCAGCCTGTAGAACTAGTTGATTAGATTGAAACTCCATCTCCTGCTTATGCTGCTCTTTCAGTTGGCTAGCTAGTTGTTCATAATGCTTATCACGTTTAATTAACAGATAATCTTTATGCTCTAAAGAATCTTTGTTGCGTGCCTCCATTTTTTGACGCTCTTTAAGCTGCCATTGCTGCTCAGATAACAAAACCTTCGCGTAAACCTTAGATTCCTGATTAAACTTCGCACGTAAAGCTAATAAGCCCTGTAAAGCCTCGGTTCGCCTCTCTCCCGCTACTAATAACAGTAACCATTCATAAGCTTGGACGATTTGCTCTGAAAATTCCGTAGACTGCTTAAGGTCCTCTAAACCTACTGAATTATGTTTTTGATCTTCTTCTAGATAATTTTCAATTTCTAGTTGAGATAAGACCGACTGGCGTGGAAAAGCTAAGTCAATTTGCCGTTGCAAAGACTGAACAAAACCCTGCCAATCTTGCATCAGCTGCTCATAACTTAAAAAAGCGATGGGGTAATTTTGCGCATAATAAACAGCATCTAACACATGACGTAACCAGAGCAATCCTCCTTTAGCTAGCGGAAAACCATTACGTTTTTTTAAAGACTGCGCTACTTCCAGCGGATTACGTACTGGAATCATAATGCAGGGTTTAATTTCTTGTGCTTGCAGTAACTCTAGCCAAAACGGTAAAAAGCGACAAATTCGCGGATCTTTAATAACAAATAGAGAGGAATCAGCAAAATCAGCTTGGACAATATCGCCAATAATTTTTTTATACTTAGTGGCGGCGGTTGAGGCATACCAGTCTGGATTAAACTCCGTCCAATCGCTCCAGAAGGAACCCGCTGATTCTAAGAGAGCGTCATGCTCAATCATTAAATCAACCGACTCCCAAAAGCCTGTTTCATTATTATTGGGTAAGGCTGAGGCTAGACGCTTGGGCAGATCAGCACCTAATAGAGAGAAAACACGTGTTAAAGCTGAAGTACCACTGCGATGCATGCCTGCAACTAAGATGGCATGCTTAGGCGACATAGACATATGAATCTTCTACCCCAAGTAACTAAACCGACTAAAACCTAACAGTATACTGTTTTTACAAGCACAAAATAAAAGGGAAGCCGAAGCCTCCCTTGAGCAGCAACGTCAAGGCGAGAATTAAAACTTACAAGCCCACTGCTTTTGCCGCGACTGCAATTTGATAAACAATCTGTACTAGGTCTTTAGTGAACTGCATATCTTTAGTATCTAAGCGTGGATAAACCATAATTTGATCACCGGCTGCCACAGGCGGATTACGACCCATAATGACTTTACCATTAGGCTTTACTACCATTAGGCTTTCCTCATTAGCTCGCTCCGTAAAGCCACCTGCTTGAGCAATATAGTCTTTCAAACTAGCATTCGTAGCGAAAACCACCGATTGCGGAACCTGTACTTCTCCACTAATCATCACCACATCACTTTTCGGTGGAATCACGATAATGTCACCGTCTTCCATGCGAATATTCGCAACTTTACCTCGATCAGAGACTACCACTTTGCCTTCAGGCCGAACCGTACTAGCACGCTCCACAAACTTCAAAATCAATTCAGCTTCTTTGGCACGAATCGCGGCTTCTCCATCAGAACTAGCCGGCGCTGTCAGAACACTGCGTTCTAAACGTCGCAAAGCTTCATCAATATTTTTCTTTTGCTCAATTGCTACACTTTTGCGTTTAATATAAATATTGCCAATATCAGCTTCATTCGGATCGACGGAGACATAATCCAATACTTCTTGCAAACGACTGCCACGCTTAATCGCTAAGTAAGAATTCCCTAAATGACTCCCCTCTAAACTAATATCCATCACCGGTGTAGGAGCATCGCTGACAAAACGCACACTATCCCCATCATAGAGACGATTGTTCATAAATTGCTCATAGGTAATGTAGGAAGAATTCGGCAAGCCATCGCGAGTACCTGAGACGGCAATATTAGTCACACTACTATCGGGTCGCGCGTATTTAATGAGCTGTGCACCGCTAATGCTATTGCCTAAAAACTCAAAGCGGTAATTATTACGAATATCACCTTCGACACTAATCATGCTACCTTGGGGACGAACCACAATAGTGTCACCATCACGAAATAAGACTTTCGGTAAGCTGCCATTATTCACGAAATCATATAAGTCCATACTAGCAACTCGCTGCTGACCACGCTTAACTAGCACTTGCCGATAACTGCCTCGTCGAGGGTCTACTCCACCTGCCTGATGTAAAAAAGCTAAGATACTGTCGTCCGGCAAGCCAGAATACTGCCCCGGACGTATCACACTACCGGTCACAAAGACCGTCACTTCTTTGGTGGAGGCAGTCAATAAATTTGCATAAACATCGACGCCATCTTTGTAGACTTTACCCACCGCAGCTTTGATTTTGCTTGAAACTTCAGAGGCACGTGTTCCCACCATCTGAATCTCACCAACATCAGGAATGAAGACATTACCATTTGCATCCACAGGCAAAATCTCATTAGCAGTCGCCTCACCCCACATGCGTAAAGCAATTTTATCACCCGCTATCACTTGATAGTTCGGGTCTAAGGAACTAGGCCGCCGGCTTACGTAATTGCCTGCAAATAGATTAGCCCCGAAGGGCTGTAAACTCTGCCCTGAACGCGAAGTTTTGGGCAAGCCCTCATCAAAAATGCGCGGTTTGTCTTCAGCCGTGATTAAATCACTACTATTGGTGATGACTGGACTTGGATCTGCAGCGGCATTCACATTAGTGCCTTGGTCTTCAGCATAGCTAGGACTAAGAATTAGAAAGCTCAGCAGAAAACTAAATACAATCTTTTTAAAAAACTTCATATACCTATACCCAACCCACATGATCGCGGATCGCTGCTACTGATAGAGAGCCGATACCCCAAAAAAGAAAACTTAGTAGTAGCACAGTTAAAATGCCAGGAATCTTTTCTGGTTTAATCGCTTCATCTGGCAGATTTGGCTGCACGGTGACTGTTAAATAACGTTGTTTGCGCTCTAGTTCTAGACGTGCCTGCTCTAAAGTCGTTTGCTTGGCTGTATACAGTTGCTCAGCAAAACCCAAGCGACTTTGTAATTCTGCATATTGAGCTAATTGACTCGCAGCTTGTGTATTTTGTCCTTTAGATTGAGCGACTGAAACAGATTGCTCTTTAGCAACTTGCTGACGTAAAGAATTGACTCTACTTTGCAAAGTTTTTACTTTCATGGCTTCTGGCTGCATAAAACTACTAATTTGTGTTAATTCAGCTTCGGCTTGAGAAAGTTGGGTCTGTAGCTCAGATAAGCGAGTTAAACGAGCCGTTTCTTCACGCTCAATCCGTGCATTAGTTTGTGAACCAGGATCGAGTATATCTTGCTGCTTACGGAAAGCGGTCAGTTGCTCACGTAAAGTATTTACCTCTTGTTGAGCCGCTATCGCCTCTTTCTCCGCCAACTGTAAACTATCAGTCCGTAAACTAGATGAGAGTTTATTAACCAAGACTTCACTTTGTTTTAAAGCTAAAGCGACTAACTTCTTACTAGTTTCAGCATCAAATGCGGTAATTTTTAGAGTACTAATACCAGAAGTGAGATCATGCTCAACCTCTATCATTTTCTGCCAGTACTCCACTAAATCCTCTTGGCTAGCTTTTACGTCTAAACGCGCATATTCATCAATGGATGGATTAGAATAATGAGTACGCAAATCCAGCTCAGGCTTAATATCCTTGATAAAATCAGCCGACCACAAGTAATCACTAATGATCATGGAGTCAGAAGTACCGCCCGTAGCACCTGGTAAACCAGTTAAAGCGCCTAATACATCCACCTTAGCACCTGAGGTATTTTGAATAATAAAATGTGCCTCAGAAACATATTGGTTACTGGCATAACGATAGTAATAAACCGTAGCTAAAAGGGTTGGTACCACAACCAATAACAAAAACAACCATGGAAACGGCGTGCGTTTCTTAGGCCTACTCATGGTTTAACCCCCGCTAAGCTCTGATAAAACTTGATACCAGACTCCACATTATCAAAAATACTAAGTTCATGGTCGTTTAAAATAATAATGACATCAGCATAGTCACGGATCGTGCGCATATCATGGGATACCAAGATTAAATTAGCGGTTTGACGACGTGCTTCAAAAGCAGCCTTACTTTTTTTCTTAAAAATAGGGTCACCCACTGCCATCACTTCGTCAATTAAATAAACATCGAAATCAATAGCTAAACTTAAACCGAAAGCTAAACGAGCTTTCATACCATTCGAGTAGGTACGCATTGGCTCAGTTAGAGCATCACCTAGCTCAGAAAACTCGCGCACATAGTCTAACACTTGATGGAGATCAGCATTATAAATCCTACATACAAAGCGCAGATTTTCCTCACCGGATAAATTTTGATTAAATCCGCCACTGAAGCCGAGCGGCCAAGAAAAACGCCCAGTACGAATAATTTTTCCAGAATCTGGTGGCTCAGAGCCGGCTATTAAACGCAGAATGGTTGATTTACCCGCACCATTCATGCCCAAAACCCCAATATTTTTGTGCTCAGGAAATTTAAAAGACACTTCATCTAAAATAGTGCGATAGCCATGGCTCAGCTTATAGTGCTTACTGACCTTGATAAACTCAATCATACGCCTAACTGCCTGAGCTTACTGCGGGTGACACGCTCACCTGCGAGGCCAAGAAAACCGAAGCACAGCATCCACAGTATAGGGTACATAGGATCGTAAAAGCGGCTTTCAAAACCATAGAAAAAAGCCGAACGTGCCCACTCCACCAGATGTAATACTGGGTTATACCAAAGTGCATCTCTAATGGGTTGAGGCATACTATCTGCTACAAAGAAGGCACCAGACACAAAGAACAACACACGCAATAAGAGGCCTTGGAAACTACTATAGCCTGGTAAGTATAATTTGATGACCGCCCCCACTAAGCCAAACGCAGAGCCAAAGATAAGACAGATCATCAGCACCGTAATCGACAGCAGTAAGTTTTCAATGCGGTCGAAAATATCCCAGAAGTACAAAACCGTTAGATAGAGAATACAAACGATAAAAATCGTTGCAAACTCTAGAACAACACGGGCAATGACTACATCAATCACTTTGACTTGTGGATAAGTTAGCAAACTCACACTGCCTTCAATCACATTACTCATCATGGATACCCCGCGTGAAAACAAGGTCCATGGAATAATGCCCGTGAAAAAGAATAAGTGGATATCCACATTAATCGGGGAACCACGGTCTATCACGCTAAACACTAAAGCTAAGGCTAGAATCCCTGTTAATGGCTCAAACACTGCCCAAAAATAGCCTAAACGACTACGACCAAAGCGCGTGCGCATATCCCGTAGGATAAATGCATAAACAACACGTGCCTGAACGACTAGGGCTTTGAAAATCTCAGACATTTAGAATTTGGCCGGCTCCGTATTCACAACTGGTGCGGCTAAAACCCAACGACCATTGATCCAGCAAGCAGACTTTGGTCTAGGGTCATTACGTCCACGGCCTTGGGTAAAGTATTGGCAAATATAACCATTTCCTGAGTAATAGCGAACCCCATCTAAAATCACCTCACCTTTTTGTGGAGGAGGTGCACCAATAAGACGCTTTTCTTCTGCCGTCAACTCTTCACGGGCTGGCGCTTGAAATTGAAACTTAGGTTGAAAAGTTGCAGAGCGCTGTTGATATTCATCAACACTTTGTGCTTGTAAACGCTCGATATACTTCATAATACCTGTGCACCCCGTCAATAGTGGAAACAGCATGCCAAGACACAGGATTCGTAGATACATTAACATGGTCGGATTGAAACCAAAGTCAGTTTAATAGCTTATTTATGCACTCATTAGCAGTGCGTCATTCTTACCACACGCGCACCATACAATACCCTATCCGTGGGTGCAAACCTATTCCTTAGGAAACACCTCACAGCTCGTTTAATGGTTTAATAAACGCCCACCATCGACAGCAATCACTTGCCCTGTAATATAAGGCGCATCTCGCACCAGAAATAAAACAGTTTTAGCGATGTCCTCAGGCCTCCCCATACGCTCCAAAGCGGTTTTTGCTAAGATTTCTGTCCCTTGAGCTGTGCTAACCGCCTGTTCAGGCCAAAGAATCGCGCCGGGCGCTATACCATTGACTCGAATCTGCGGCCCGAGTTCGCGGGCTAAAACTTGAGTTAACATGATTAAGCCTGCTTTTGCAGCGCAGTATACCGAAAATTCAGCAAGAGGACGCAAACCATGCACGTCCGTCATATTAATAATCACCCCGTGGTGCTGCTGCAGATAGGGCAAAGCGGCTTGGCTGAGAAACAGAGGCGCTTTTAAATTGACTCCCATCAAATCATCCCATTGCTGGGCATTGATACTTGCCAAGGGCGTGGGATAAAAATTTGAAGCATTATTGATTAAAATATCAAGGCGTTGAGTTTGCTCTATAAGACTGTGCACTAATGCGCTTAAGTCGCTCGTCTTTAATAAATCAGCTTGTAGCAACAGACACGAGTTAGCACGCTTCGCATTCAAGTCTAGTTGTAGCTGCTCAGCCTCAACCACAGACTCACGGTAATGAATCGCCACGGTTGCCCCTTCAGCATGTAAACACCGTGCTAACTCAGCACCAATGCGGCGTGCAGCGCCGGTAATTAAAACGACTTTTCCTGTCAGCGAATTCTCTATCATGTCGTCATTAGATTCAGGTTATTATCAGGTCTTCCCAACATCATACCTTGTCATGCGCTTTACAGATACTTTACCTATCCCATCAGCAGAAGCTCTAGCTCATAGCGAGCAACTCAAAGCTATTATTGGTCAGGAAATTCAGGCTCAAGGGGGACAGATCAGCTTTCATCATTTCATGCAAATGGCTTTATACGAACCGGGCTTGGGTTATTATGTGGCGGGCTTACACAAAATTGGTGCGACCGGCGATTTTGTCACTGCCCCAGAGATTTCTGCCTTATTTTCACAATGTATTGCCCATCAATGTGCACAAATTTTAAGCGAGTTACCCAATAGCTCCATTTTAGAATTAGGTGCAGGTAGCGGACGAATGGCCGCAGAAATTTTACTAGGTTTAGAACAACAAGAATGCTTACCTGAGCACTATTTTATTTTAGACCTCAGCCCTGACTTACAAACTCGTCAGTGGACCACTATAAACCAATATGCCCCGCATTTACTGCACAAAGTCCAATGGCTAACTAGTTTGCCTACAGAGCCTTTGCGGGGCGTCATGCTAGGCAATGAAGTGCTTGATGCGATGCCAGTCGAGTTATTTACTGTCAACAAACAAGGTATTGTAAGTGTTCAAGTCAGTGTAGCAGACGATCAGTTTGCTTTTACAGACGGTCAGACAAAAGCTGCTGAGTACATTCAAACACTCCTGCCTACTGACTTAGCTCTACCCTACACCTCTGAATTCAATCCAGCCTTAGCAGCTTGGATACATAGCTTGGCCGAGCATTTGGAAACTGGCGCTATATTACTCATTGACTATGGTTATGAACGTTCTGACTATTATCATCCAGAACGTAGCCAAGGCACGCTACTCTGTCATTATCAACATCGCGTTCATAACCATCCCTTGATCTATCCGGGCTTACAAGATTTAACGGCCAGTGTCGACTTCACAGCAGTGGCTGAAGCGGGCGTGGATGCAGGTTTACAACTGGCGGGTTACACGACGCAAGCGGCTTTTTTGGCTGGTTGCGGTTTAGAAGATTTGTTCCTAGCAGCGCTTAATCAGCAGCCTCAAGCAAGCTATCAACTGGCTCAGCAAATTCGTACTTTAAGCTTACCCTCAGAAATGGGGGAACGCTTTAAAGTCATTGCACTCACAAAAGAGTTTACCACTCCCCTACTCGGCTTTAGACTGGGCGACCGCCAACATCGGCTATAGTCGGTTATAGATTTTGCACTTATTACTTTAAACCAAGAATTTTAAACAAAGGATCGTATGGATATTCTCTTACTGGTCAAAGCTGCCATCATGGGACTGGTGGAAGGCGCGACTGAATTTTTACCAGTTTCTAGCACAGGTCATCTCATTCTTGCGGGCGATTTGCTTAATTTCATGGATCATAGCAAGCGTAGTGTCTTTGAAATTTCGATCCAATTGGGCGCTATCCTAGCCATCGTTTGGGAATATCGGCAGCGCTTTGTACGTACTTTTACCGGATTAGGTCGCGACCCAATAGCCAATCGCCTGTTTATCAATATTGCGATTGCCTTTTTGCCCTTAGCTATTTTAGGGCTACTCTTTGGCGATATTATTAAAGCGCATTTGTTTAAACCCGTGCCCGTAGCGATTGCTTTTATTGTGGGTGGTTTTATTATCTTTTGGGCAGAAAAGCGACAAAAACAAGTCACGATTCAAACCGTTGATGATATTCGCCCGTTGGATGCGCTGAAACTTGGTTTAGCTCAAGCGGTGGCTTTAATCCCCGGCACATCGCGTTCGGGGGCAACTATTATTGGCGGGATTTTATTTGGTTTATCCCGTACTGCAGCCGCCGAATTCTCCTTCTTCCTAGCCGTTCCAACCCTAGGTATTGCGTCTATTTATTCGATGTATAAAGCGCGTGATCTGTTAAGTGTGGATGATTTAGCCCCTTGGGCTGTAGGCTTTATTTTCTCTTTCGTCAGTGCCTTATTTGTGGTGCGGGCGCTGATTCGCTATGTCAGCAACCATGATTTCACTATTTTTGCTTGGTATCGGATTGCTTTCGGCGTGATTGTGTTAATCACTGCTTATACGGGTTGGGTCAACTGGACTGTGCATTAAAATTCGCTCAACTAAAGCCTCGCCTGCTGTGCTTAAAGCATGAATTTGCACAGCAGAGCGGCTCGCACTAGCAGTGTCCTTGCGATACCCGATACGCGCTAACACAAAGCCCGCATCTTGCCAAAAACGCAATAATTCGGGGCTGAGTGCATAACTCACTGCTAAATAATCGACTTTTTGTCGGCTTGCATAAGTTTTCAAGGCTTGTACTAGTCTACGCCCCAAGCCCTGCCCTTGAAGGCTAGGATGCACCGCAATCCGCATAATGCGCTCACAGCTTAGCTCGGCTGCTCCTACGATCTTTGCATGAAAGGTTAAAGTCTGTGGTACTAAATGCCCATGAGGGCGGCGTTGACCGGCATAAATCGCCGCACTCAATTCAGCATCAAAACCACCTTCACGTGATAACAAGGCCACTGCTAAAATTTGCTGATTTTGCTCTAAGATATGAATGGAAAGATTGGGTGCATCTAGGATTTGCTGTAAATCGGAGGGACGAGTTTGATAATGAGCCGCTACTAATAAACCAAAAACTTGCTGTAATAAAGCCTCATCTACTAGCAACTGCTCTTGTGGTAATAGTTTATATTCAACTGATATTTTAGGATTAAACTGAACCTCTGCAGCTTCTACATCTAAGAGCAACAAGCGATACATCAAGGTCTCTAAGGGATCGTTTTGTGGCCAACGCATCGGCTGCTCTAAACGTAAACCTTGCCACTTGGGTACTAGCTCATTTAAAGCTTGTTGAAAGCGCAAAACAAAACCACGCCCACTGCCCTCATAACCGTGCAAAGTCGTTGCAAACACCACTCTCGGATAAGCCTTGACTAGGCTTAGCAACAAATTCAAGGGTATCGCTGCAGCTTCATCCACTAATAGAACGTCAGCTTTAGGCCGATTCAGTAATAAATCATCAGGCGCATAAAATACAGGCGCTAACTCAGCGTGTTTAAACACCGACTCAACTGCTGCGCGCGAAGGAGCCGTTAAGAGCACTTTATTACCTTGAGCGATTAATCGGTTGGCGGCTAAACCTAAAGCAGCGGATTTGCCACGCCCCCGATCAGCGGTTAAGACTAGAACAGTACTTGAGTAAATAATTTGTTCTACTATTTTAGCTTGGCTTGAGCTTAGACTTGGAGCTAATTCAACAGTCTTAGCTGGCTCCTGCAAAACTCGTAGTAAACGTTTTAAGAACAAGCCCCTAACACTCGCTACGGTATAAGGATAAGGTAAGAAGCGTTGATAAGCGGGATCAGGAAAATTAGGCCAAATCTCTATCGTTGGGCTAATTAAAATGAATAAGCCACCACCCCTTAAAGTACCACTGACTGCGGCTAAAGCGTTCACCTCTAAACCACTAAAGGCATCAAACACAATAGCATCAAACTCTTGGCCTAAGACCGAATGTGCTTTCTTAGCAGGTAAAGCCTCAGGAACTTGAGAAGCAGTGGAAATCCAAAGAGTCGCCGTGTACTGAATTAACTTAGAGCGCGCAACTCGCAAGCAGTCCTCTTGCGAGCCAGTGAGATGCAAAAACTGTCGGGGTTGATCCGCACTCAAACAGCGTCATTACCTTCTTCGCCAGTACGAATACGAATGGCTTGTTCCACATCAAGCACAAAAATTTTGCCATCGCCGATTTTGCCAGTTTGAGCGGCTTTCGTCACCGCCTCAATCACGGCTTCAACTTTTTCGTCATTAATGACAATTTCTAACTTAATTTTTGGCAGGAAATCAACTACATACTCTGCGCCCCGATACAGCTCCGTATGACCTTTTTGCCGACCAAAGCCTTTAACCTCAGTGGCAGTCATGCCGTTTACACCAATTTCAGTTAAAGCTTCACGAACATCATCCAACTTGAAGGGTTTAATGATGGCTTGAACCATTTTCATTGCGTAATCTCCTAGTCCTAATTCAGGGGTAATTGCTTACGCCACGCTGACGTCATTGGATAACGCCAATCTTTGCCAAACCCACGCCGCGTAATTCTTACACCGGGCGCTGCTTGGCGGCGCTTGTATTCATTTAATAGTACCAGATTTACCACGCGGCGCACGGTTGCTAGCTCAAATCCTGCATCAACCATCGTTTCGAGCATTTCATCTTGTTCTATAAAGCGCTCTAAAATGCCATCTAAAACTTCATACGGTGGCAAAGAATCTTGATCCACTTGCCCCGGTGCTAGTTCTGCCGAGGGAGGGCGAGTAATGACACGCTCAGGAATCACTAAACCTAGAGTATTACGATAGGCTGCTAAGCGATAGACTAAGGTTTTATAAACATCCTTCAACGGCCCAAACGCCCCAGCCATATCACCATATAAAGTGGCATAACCTACGGCTGTTTCACTCTTATTACTGGTGGTGAGCAGTAACTTGCCAAATTTATTCGACATGGACATCAGCAACATGCCGCGAATCCGCGCCTGTAGATTTTCTTCAGTGACATCTGCTTTGAAACCAACAAATTCCGGCGCAAGCGCCTGCACAAAGCTTTCATAGATGGGTTCAATCGGAATTTGCCGATATTTCACGCCCATGATCTGCGCTTGCTTAGCGGCATCTTCCACACTCATGGCGGCGGTATAGCGAAAGGGCATCATAATCGCTTCGACATTTTCCGCCCCCAAAGCATCAACGGCGATGGCTAAGGTCAATGAAGAATCAATTCCACCAGATAAGCCGAGTAATACTCCTTTGAAGCCATTTTTACGCACATAATCGCGCACACCCGTCACTAACGCTTTGTAGACATGTGCCTCTAAAGCTTCATGCTGATAAGTGGCAGCAGCAGGAGCTTCAATATTATCGATGGGCAACTCACCGACAAATACGCCTGACTCAAATAGTGGTGCTCTTAAAGTGCGTACCCCCTCACGGCTAAACAGCATCGAATCGCCATCAAAGACTAATTCATCCTGCCCACCAACGAGATTCACATAAGCCATCGGCACTTGATGCTTTAATACTTGGCGCAACACCACCTGCTCACGCTTTTCGGGTTTATCGTGGCTATAGGGAGAGGCATTTAAGACTAAAATCGCTTCTGCACCCAAAGCCATCACCGAATCCATCGGCTGATCATGCCAAATATCCTCACAAATTAAGATACCCGCGCGCACACCCTTGATGTTGACAATTAAGCTACCCGCACCCGGCTCAAACCAACGCTTTTCATCAAAGACCCGATAATTCGGCAAGTCCTGCTTATGATATTCACCAATAATTTCGCCATCTTGCAGGACATAGGCCGAATTATGAATTAGATAGTCCCGCAACATCGGCATGCCGACTAAAGCGGTAATATCTTTAGTATGAGGTTTAACTAATTCAATCGCTTGTTCGCACTGCTGCAAAAAATCTTCGCGATATACTAAATCCTCCGGTGGATAGGAAGATAAAGTCAGCTCCGGAAACACAATCACATCGACCTGCTTGGCCTTAGCTTCCTCAATAGCCTTGATAACTAACTGGGTATTTCCAGCGATATCGCCCACACACAGGTTTAATTGGGCGAGCGCTACGCTTAAGCTTCGATTATTCTTTTGCACGGTAATTTAGAACAGTAAGATGATGATCTAGAAACTATACCTGAAAAATTTGGATGTCAGCATGTTCCGCATAATTTTTATTCTTGTTCTGCTCATAGTTGGTTATCTCCTGTTAAAATCATGGCAGCGTAGAAAACAATTAAACAATCAACGCCGCGACGCGCCAAGTTCGGGACAAATAAAAAACCAACAGCCCATTGTGAGTTGCCAACAATGTGGCCTGCATGTTCCCAAGAGCGAAGCCGTCCAGCACGGGGGTAAGTTCTTTTGCAGTCTGGATCACGCGCAGCAAGCGCAAATCACACACCAATCAATGCCCAAGGACAAACGGTAGCGCCCTTTTTCTTACATGAGGATCCTTGGAATCTTTTAAGGCTCTATCATGTTTACCGCTTAGCGCTCGCGGGCGCATTCTTGCTAGCGATGGTCGGCCAATCCAAATTCGTGCAACTGGGGGCGCAAAATAAAGAGCTCTTCGGCTGGATGACGGCGACTTATCTCATGATTGCGATCATTAGCAATCTATCTTCTTATTTTCAGTGGCCTGATCTGGCGATCCAAGGTGTAGGCTACTCGATCATCGATATTATTGTTCTCTTTGTGATTCTCTATACCAGCGGTGGAGTTAGTGTTGGAATTGGCATTTTGCTCGTCGTCCCCGTGCTTATTCCTTATATTTGTGCTCCCGGGCAAGTCTCGATAGCAATGGCTGCACTCACCGGTATTTGCTTGATTAGCTTAGAAGTATGGCTAGGGTTTAGTGAAGGTCAAAGTAATACGACGAGTTTAACCCATAGCGGCATTTTGACTGCTTTCATTATGCTCGCGAGTTGGCTGGGTGACCGCTGGATTCGCAAAGCGGATGAAATGGCTAAACTGGCGAATCGCCGTGGGATTGATTTAGCGAATCTCTCACAACTCAATCAATCCATTTTAGATCGCTTAGAATCCGGCATTGTGGTGGTCGAAACTTCTGGGGCGATTCGGCATATGAATGCAGCCGCTTGGCATTTATTGGGCAACCCGGGTAATTGGCGTAGCAAGCCTTTAGCCGTGTTCGCCCCCGAGTTGGATAAGCATTATCAGCAATGGATTAATGAAGTCAGCCCACGTACTGCCAGCTATGATCTCAAACATCAACAAGCTACTGAATTACGCGTGCGTTTCACTCAATTAGGCACCCAATCACGCCGCAATACGCTCATTAACCTTGAAGATACCAGCGAACAGCGCGAAAAAGTGCAAGGGGTGAAACTCGCCTCCCTAGGCCAACTCACCGCTAGTATCGCACATGAAATTCGTAATCCATTAGGTGCGATTAGCCATGCTGCGCAACTGATGAGCGAATCACAAAACTTAGATAAAGCGGACACACGCTTGCTACAAATTATCCAAGCCAATGCCAAGCGTATGAACTTAACGATTGAAAGTGTGCTTAATCTGTCTCGCAAGAAAGAACCAAAGCGAGAGCGCTTGCCCTTGAAAGGCTGGTTACATAGCTTCTTACGCGATTTCATGCTGCAACATAACTTGAAAGAAAAGCAAGTCACACTCTTCATCGAACCTGCCGATTTGATGATTGAATTTGACCCTGCGCATTTACACCAAATTATGTGGAATCTCTGCCGGAATGCCTTTAAGTATGCCCATGAAAATCCACAAAAATTGCAACTGGATATTCAAGGGGGTACACCCGCACATAGTCGTGATGTATTGTTGAACATTATTGACAATGGCCGTGGTATCCCTGAGGATTTGCGCCAACGCCTATTTGAACCTTTTTTCACCACCAGTACTCAAGGGACTGGTCTAGGTTTATTTATGGCTAGAGAACTATGCCTAAGTAATGGCTCAGCTTTAGAATATATCTCGTTACCAACGGGTGGCAGTTGTTTTCGGATTGCCTTTTCGCGCTCAACACATTAATCAATAATAATAAGAAGCTCTGATCATCATGACTGAACAACGTGTACTCATTATCGACGATGAACCTGATATTCGTGAGCTTTTAGAAATCACGTTATTACGTATGGGTTTGGACACACTGACGGCTGGTAATGTTGAAGAAGCACTCGCGCAAATTCAAGCCCATGAACCAAATCTGTGCCTAACCGATATGCGCCTGCCCGACGGCAGTGGAATTGATATTGTGCGTTTCTTGCAAAAAAATTATCCACAAATTCCTGTCGCAGTGATCACTGCTTATGGCAGTATGGATGCCGCTGTGGAAGCTTTAAAAGCTGGTGCTTATGATTTCGTATCAAAGCCCGTTGATCTGCCTAAATTACGTGATCTGATTCAAACAGCGTTGAAACTAACCAGTAGCGAGAAACATCAGCGCTCGAAAGCACCAGAAGACTATGATAGCCAAGGGCGGATTTTAGGCTCGTCGCCTGCAATGCAAACCCTAAAAAGCACCATCGGTAAACTCGCCCGCAGCCAAGCACCCGTTTATATTCATGGTGAATCGGGGAGTGGTAAAGAACTAGTGGCTCACGAAATTCACTTGCAAAGCCCGCGACAAAAAGCGCCCTTTATTCCAGTCAACTGTGGCGCGATCCCAGAAAACTTGATGGAAAGTGAGTTTTTCGGTCATAAAAAAGGCAGCTTCACTGGCGCAGTCAGTGACAAACAAGGTCTATTTCAAGCCGCTCACAAAGGTACTTTGTTTTTAGATGAGGTTGCAGACTTACCGCTCACTATGCAAGTCAAACTTCTGCGCGCGATTCAAGAGCGCGCTATTAAACCGGTCGGTGGTTTGGAGGAAATTTCGGTTGATGTGCGGATTTTAAGTGCGACGCATAAAAGCCTTGAGCATGAAGTCGCTGCTGGCAACTTTCGCCAAGATTTATATTACCGCTTGAATGTCATTAAATTAAAAGTGCCACCTTTGCGTGAGCGCCAAGATGATATTGAATTATTAGCTGACTTTTTCTTGAAAAAAATTGCCGAACGCTGGCAGATGCCCGCTATTAAATTATCGCTCCAAGCGCGGCAAATACTCCTAAGCTATTCATTTCCCGGTAATGTTCGTGAGCTAGAAAATATTCTCGAGCGCGCGAGTACGCTTTGTGAAGACAACACCATTCAAGCCGATGATTTGCAGCTTCCACAAGTAATTCAGTCAAGTACAACTAATTCTCATCAACACTCTTCATCACGGTCTGTTCTATTATCAGTTCCACCAGATTTAGTCAGTCCCTATGCTCCACAGACACCCGTTTCCAATGCGACGAATGCTGCTGCAGAACAACTCTGGACACCACATACTGATGAAGAAGCCGAACGTACTATGATTATGGAGGCTTTAGATCAAACCCGTTGGAATCGCACAAAAGCTGCGGAACTACTCGGCATGAGCTTCCGGCAACTACGTTATCGTATTCAAAAATATGAATTAGATACCCACTAGTCTGCTGACAGCAAAGATCAGCTCAACGGGTAAATTTTATCTGCGACCACGCTAAACATTAATCATTAATTTTGCAAAAAATAGAAAAACTGACAAAACTCATTAATTTTTGGCAAAAAAATTGACAGATTTAATTAAATTGTCAGTTTGTGACACAAAAAATTGTCAACTACTATTTGCACTCGATTAGAAAAAGTATAAAAATTAAATAAATCAAATACTTATTTTTATAAAATTGAATTGGCACAATCCCTGCAACGCAGTTGATGCCTAAGGCAAATAAAGATTCTTAATAAAAATTGATTTAAGACCAACAATAAGGAACTTAAAAATGTCCATGAAGAAAAAAGTACAAGCAGGCTTCACTTTAATAGAATTAATGATCGTCGTTGCAATCATCGGTATTTTAGCGGCCGTGGCACTACCTGCGTATCAAGACTACACCAAACGCTCCCATGTTTCTGAAGGTTTAACCTTAGCCGCCTCTTTAAAGCAAGCAGTTGCTGAATACCGTGCAGATAAGGGCGTATGGCCAGCTAGCAACTCTGAAGCAGGTGCTGCAATGCTTGCATCCATTACCGGTAACGCAGTTAAGTCTGTAGGTATTACTGCTGGTGGTGGTACTACAGCTCCAACTATCACGATAGTATTCAACACTAAAGTTGAAAACAATAATACGATAACGATGGCTCCTACCAATTCTGTAGGTGGTATGAAATGGAACTGCCATACAGGGACTGTCGCAAATAAATACCGTCCTGCAGCTTGTCGTACAGCTAACTTCTAATAAAAGCAATCGACTACGTAAATCAGGAGGAGTATTGACCTCCTGATTTTACATTTATAATAGGTGCACTGTATGGGGCTTAAAGGTTTTACGCTTGTTGAACTACTCATTGTTATTGCCATTATCGGGGTATTAAGTGTTATCGCGCTAACATCTTATCGCCTCTACACAGTTAGGGCACATGTAGCTGAGGGTATTTCAATAGTTACTAGTGCAAAATTTGCGATTTACGAATATAGATACCACTTTGGTCAATGGCCTGCCAACAACTCTTCCGCCCAATTGCCTCTTGCTACCTCTATTACAGGGAATGCTGTCCGTTCAGTCGCTATCAATAACGGTATTATTACAATTACCTATCGAACACAAGTTGGTAGTGGTCAAACTATTGTTTTCTCACCAACGATAGATAATATCGGTTCTGTTGAATGGCAATGTAACACCGGCAGTACGGTACCGGCGAAATATCGCCCGCAAAATTGTCGATAACAATAAAAACATGACAACAAGAATACATCAAATATTACTTCTAATCCTTTTTCCACTTGGCCTTTTCATAACTAGCTATTGTTATTGGATTGGTTTGGAAAGTGCTTTTTTATTTGATGATATTCCAAATATGAATACCATTGGTCGGTATGGATATTTAGAGGGTTGGCGCGACTTTGCTCTCTATATATTAGAAGGTAGTAGTGGACTATTAGGACGACCATTAAGCCTTGCAAGCTTTTATATAAATGATCAAGTATGGGAGGGTATGGATAAGGGTGACTTTAAATATACTAACCTAATGATACATCTTTTAAATGGCGTGTTGATTTTTTGGTTATTAGAACATTTACGACCCTATCTACAGTTAGCGAACGAGTGGAGTAGATGGCTACCCTTACTAGCCAGTTTCACTTGGTTAATTCATCCTCTGCATACTAATACAGTCCTTTATGCTGTACAGCGTATGACTGAGCTGAGTGCACTTTTTTCTTTATTAGGGTTAATTTGTTATGTGCATGCACGTGAGCTATTCAATAGCAAGCCCGTGCATGCTTGGTTGTGGTTAGTACTGGGTGGTGGTTTAAGTATTCTGCTGGCTCTTTTAAGTAAAGAAAACGGTGTTCTCACCATTGTTTATGTTTTAGTAATAGAATTTACTCTCATTAGAGCTCATACGCCGATTACTCCCAAACACCTGCCCAAGGCATTATTAATCTGCGCATGGTTTCCTACTTTTTTAATTTTTTTAATGTTATTAAAATCGGGATGGATTGATCAAACTGGACGTGCATTTAATACTATCGAACGCCTCATGAGCGAAGCTCGTATTTTATGGATCTATATAGATCATATCATGATTCCCAAGTATAGCGGTACCAGCTTACTGTATGACGATATTCAAATATCACGCAACCTGCTCTCACCTATAACAACCTTACCAGCAGTAGTAGGGATTCTTGCATTAGGAGTTTTCGCAGGATGGGCAAGAAAAACTGCACCCGTGTTATCTTTTGCAATTACATGGTTTTTTGCAGGTCACTTACTTGAGTCCACAACCGTTGCTTTAGAATTATATTTTGAACATCGTAACTATTTACCTCTACTGGGCTTTGTGTTCGCAGGTGTTTACTACACTTTATATGCTATACAGCATTCAACAAAACTTCGACTGATATTACCGGCCATTCTATTTACATATCTTGGCTTGATTGCTATTTCTACTCATCATATTGCTAAACGCTGGACAGATCCTGTTGAATTATTGACAGGCTGGTTAGAGCAACATCCTTACTCGCAACGCACTTTAGAGGGTTTAGATGCCGTTATCGGGGAACATATTCCTCTTGCTACCCGTCAACGATTATTAGCTGAACTTGAGCGTGTCGCCACTCAACAAACTAGTGCTTCCTATTTAGTATTTCGCAATCTGCGAATTGCCTGCCAGAATGGCTCAATAAGCTCTGCGCACTTACCACAAGCCTTAGCTAATTTAAATAAGCTCAGCTTTCTTGCACCACTGCCTAATGTCTTAGCCGAGTTTGTTCATACTTGGACTACTAATCACTGTGGCTCTATTAGTGCAGAACAAATGCTAACATTCTTAAATGAGTTTCGTCATATTGCCAATTTACAAAAAGGCGAAATGCCGCAAATCCTTCACTATTGGCAAGCAGAGGTTCATGTTCAGCAGGGTAATCTTGCCGAAGCCATGCAGCATTTTGATCAGGCGTATGCATTAGATAAAAACATTGACCTATTGTTGCTGCAAGCTTCTTACCTCATGTCAGCCGGGCTATATACAGAAGCAGATAGCAAACTTGCCAATGCGAAACAAGATTTCTGCACTCATTGGCGCAGTTGCCTAACGCTCAAATTGCGCCAACCTGACTTGGATAACCTGCGTAGTGCGTTGCAAGATAAATTAAAACAAGAAAAGGCAAACGATCATGCACAAACTGTCCATTATTCTGCCCGCCAAGAATGAAGCTGAAGGCTTAAAAAGTTTCCTGCCACGTTTGCGCAAACAGCAACCTCACGCAGAAATCATCGTGGTGAATGATGGGTCTACCGATAATACTGCAGAAATTTGCCTTGCTAACGGTGTGTTTATCGTCACTCATCCCTATAGCATGGGTAATGGTGCTGCCATCAAAAGTGGGGTACGTCATGCTACCGGCGATGTCTTAGTATTCATGGATGCCGACGGACAACATCAGCCCGAAGATATTCCCCGCCTGTTGGCACATATCGACAATGGCTATGACATGGCAGTGGGTGCGAGGGATGGCGATTCACAAGCCTCGAAAGCACGTGGTTTTGGTAACGCACTCTACAACCGCCTTGCAAGCTACATGACAGGGCATGAAATCAAGGATTTAACTTCTGGCTTTCGTGCTGCCAAAACACATAAATTCCGTGAATTTCTGCATCTGTTACCAAACGGCTTTTCTTACCCAACCACTTGTACTATGGCGTTTTTCCGTTCGGGTTACAGCGTGATTTACGAACCAATTACTGCCCCGAAACGTATCGGCAACAGCCATTTAAATGTAATGAAAGACGGTTTTCGTTTCCTGCTGATCATTTTTAAAATCGGTACCTTACACTCACCGTTGAAGTTGTTCCTGCCGATTAGTTTGAGCTTTTTCTTCACTGGCTTGGCGTATTACTTGTATACCTTAACCAGTGTCGGACGGTTTACTAACATGAGTGCCTTGCTGTTTAGCACTTCCACCATCATTTTCTTGATTGGTTTAGTATCGGAACAAATTACCAGTTTGATTTACAACCAAGCACATGAAGTCCAGCCATTGACGGGCGGCTCTGCCTTCGCACCAGAATTTTCCAACCACATTAACCCGACAGCATTAAGCAAACAGGTGGCATAAATGTTGGATGTAAACAAACCAACCTTACTTGTTACCACCTCCACCTTCCCGCGCTGGGAGGGGGATAGCGAGCCACGCTTTGTTTACGACCTCAGCCAACGTTTAACCACTGCATTTAATGTCGTCGTACTTGCCCCGCATGCAGCGGGGGCTGCTGACAAAGAAATTTGGCACGGAATGCATATTTATCGTTACCGTTACGCACCCTCAAAGCTAGAAACGCTTGCCTACGCGGGTGGAATCAGCGCAAATCTCAAGCAACACCGCTGGAAAGTGGCATTATTACCGCTGTTTTTCCTTGGGCAATGGTTGGCTTTACGTAAGCTGTTGAAACAGTACCCGATTACTAGCATTCACGCCCACTGGTTGATTCCACAAGGTTTAGTTGCCGCAGTAGCATTATGGGGTAAAACACAAGCCCCCAGCCTCGTTTGCACTTCGCATGGTGGTGATTTATTTGGCTTACGCGGCAGAATCAGCACCACCTTAAAGCGCTGGGTTGTTAGCCGTTGCCAAGCTTTAACGGTAGTAAGTCATGCCATGTTACCCGCGATGCACGCACTTACTGATACTAATCCGCCACCAATCAGTGTAATCCCCATGGGGACGGATTTAACTCATACCTTTATCCCCAACCCATACATCACACGTTTACCCAATTGCTTACTGTTTGTGGGTAGATTAGTGGAAAAAAAAGGGCTGACGTATTTGTTGCAAGCCTTCACCCAATTACTGCCAAACCAACCCGATTTGGAATTAGTTATTGTAGGTTCAGGGACATTGCAAGCCGAATTAATGGCGCAAGCAAAACAACTTGGCATTGCGCAACGCGTTGATTTCAAAGGAAGACTAACCCATCACGAATTAGTCGGATTATACCAAAGTGTAACCCTAGCCGTATTCCCCTTTATACAAGCCAAAGACGGCGATATGGAAGGTTTAGGCTTAGTCATGGTGGAAGCAATGGGTTGCGGCTGCCCAGTGATTGCCAGTGATTTGCCTGCGGTGCGTGATGTGATCCGGCACGGAGAAACAGGGTGGCTAGTTGAACCAGCGAATAGCTCCTGCCTCGGTTATGCCGTCCAGACCTTGCTCACGCAAACAGCAACCCGCCAACAGCTCAGCGTGCAAGCTCTGCAAACCGTGCAAAACACATTTGATTGGAAAACGATTAGCCAAAATTACCAGCATCTACTGAACAAACAAGCAAAGACCGCTACTGGAATGGAGGTTGCTCATGCCAACTAAAGCGCGGGTTTGTGGTCTGATGCTAGCTTATTTTAAAGCCGACATGACCTACCAATGCTTACAGACACTAGTAAATCAAGGCATTGAACGCATCATCTTGGTAGATAACTCAGCCAATGCAATCGAAAATCAGCGCACTCTAGCATTGGTAGAACACTTTCCTGCTGACTGGCTAAACGTCATTGCCTCACCAGAAAATCTAGGCTTTGCCAATGGCATCAATCTAGCTATCAAACATGCCCACAACCTCGGTGAGTGGGATTATTTTCTCGTATTAAATAATGATATTAAGGCACAAACGTATTTGGTCGCACAATTAACCGAGTATATGCAGCTAGACCCAGAAATAACCTTATTAGGTGTCAAGGCAAAGACAGGTAAGGGTACTCAAAGTGGACTATATTATCAACGCTTAACTGGATTAATGTTTGAAAAACCTACTATCGGAAGTTTTCAGGTGATTCCGGGGTATTGTTTAATGTTACGCGCTAATTTAATATCAAACACTCTATTTGACCCACGTTTTTTTATGTACGGTGAAGATGTAGAATTAAGCTGGCGTTTACAAAAACAAGGTATTCACATTTTAGATAAAGCTCTATTAACACACACACCATCTCAAAGCAGTCAGGAAGGCAGCTTCTTCTACGAATACCATATTAACCGTGGACATTGGTTATTAGTAAAAAATTTAGGAAGAAATGCTTTTGAACGCACATTGATGTATACCTTGCGCCTACCCTTATTAACCTTACGTGCCATATTAAGAAGTTGGCGCTTTCGCTGTTTTGTACCGTTGAAAGCCTTGCTATTGGTCAGTATAGCTTTACCAATTCGACCACCAATTAAGCATTAAGGGGACGAATTATGCAAACAAAAACTTACGTTACCCAGCCTTATTTACCACCGCTGGAAGAGTTTATTCCTTATCTACAACAGATTTGGGACAGTCATCAATTAACGAATGCAGGACCTTTTCATCAACAATTTGAGCAGGCATTAGCACAATACTTAGGTGTGCCATATGTTGCACTGTTTAGCAATGGCACGCTGGCATTATTAACCGCCCTACAAAGTCTACGTATTACGGGTGAAGTAATTACTACGCCATACTCGTTTGTAGCAACCTCGCATTCTTTACTCTGGAATGGTATTAAACCTGTTTTTGTGGATATTGAACCACACAGCTTTGGACTTGATCCTGATAAAATTGAAGCGGCTATTACCCCACAAACTACTGCCATCTTAGCAGTACATGTTTATGGTTTCCCAGCACAAGTAGAACGCATCCAGAAGATCGCCGACACTTACGGTTTAAAAGTCATTTATGATGCCGCTCATGCATTTGGAGTTAAACATCAAGGTGTACCGCTGGTGGGGAATGGTGATTTATCGGTATTAAGTTTTCATGCGACTAAAGTGTTTAATACTTTTGAAGGTGGTGCGATTATTTGCCCCGATGCAAAAACCAAGCAACGTATTGATTACCTGAAAAACTTTGGTTTCGCTGATGAAACTGTTGTCGTAGCAACAGGCATTAACGGTAAAATGAATGAATTTCAAGCAGCTCTAGGTATGTTGCAACTGAAACATATACAGCAATGTATTCAGCAACGTGAAATGGTGGATAAACTCTATCGTGAACAACTAGATATGATTCATGGTATTGAAAT
Organism: uncultured Thiothrix sp.; assembly: GCF_937873765.1. Classification (GTDB taxonomy): domain Bacteria; phylum Pseudomonadota; class Gammaproteobacteria; order Thiotrichales; family Thiotrichaceae; genus Thiolinea. The sequence goes on from NZ_CALMZC010000052.1 coordinate 77,801, forward strand.
ACCACCTATTTTACCAGAAACAACACACAACTACTCCTACTTCCCTATTCTAGTTAACAAGGACTATCCTTTATCACGAGATGAACTGTATTGGAAATTTCGTAAGAATGCTATTTTAGCGAGGCGTTATTTCTATCCCTTGATTAGCGAATTTCCCATGTATCGTGGTTTGCCTAGTGCGACTATGGCATATTTACCTATTGCCTTACATATTTCACGTCAAATTTTATGCTTACCCATTTATCCAGACTTGAGCAGAGAAAAACAACTAGAAGTTATCAATATTATTAGGCACCATGCCTATGATGCATCTAAAACCGAATCTACTAAAGATGCAAAAGACTATGCTATTGCCTAAACACACAGTTGCAATTATGCAACCATACTTACTACCGTATATTGGTTATTTCCAGCTAATTGCAGCAGTAGATACTTTTGTTATTTACGATAATATTAAATACACTAAAAAAGGTTGGATTAATCGTAATCGCTTCTTGCAAAACAATATAGATGTATTGTTTTCTTTGCCGTTAAAAAATGATTCCGATCAATTGCAGATATGTGAACGGGAGGTTGCAGACAATTTTCTAGCACATAAACTATTAAGACAGTTTGCAATGGCCTATCAGCGTGCCCCTTATTTCAATAAAGTCTATGCTTTATTGGAAATGATTTTTACGTATACAGAAAAAAACCTATTTAGCTTTTTATATCATTCAGTGATGCTAACCTGCCAATTTTTAGAAATTACAACACCCATACGGGTTTCGTCCTCTATAGCGATTGATCACACATTAAAATCACAAGACAAAGTGCTTGCATTATGTACAGCACTGAATGCTTCCCATTACATTAATGCAATTGGCGGGCAAACATTGTATACCAAAGAAGTCTTTGCGCAAAAAAACATTGCTCTATATTTTCTACAAACGAAACCTTTTGAATACTCACAATTTAATAATGCTTTTGTACCTTGGTTATCCATTATTGATGTATTAATGTTTAACTCGCCGGAAGTTATTCATAATACCTTCTTACCCCATTATGAGTTAGTGTGAACCATGTTTAGATGGAAAAAGTTGGGGTTGGTTTTTTCCCCACATATAATAAAGAATAGAGCATGGTTAACAGCATTTGCCCAAGCACCTGCAACGCTTGTTTTCGCTGATTATGTGCGCGTCTATTTTTCCTGCCGCCCACCCGCTGATGAAAAAGGGCAATACGTTAGCTATTCTGCCTATGTCGATTTAGATCGTGCCGATTTGCGCCAAGTGTTGCGTGTCAGCGAACAACCGATTTTAAGTTTAGGTGGGTTAGGCGAATTTGATGAATTCGGCACTTATCCTGTTTCAGTGATACGCAATGGCGATGAAATCCGTGCTTATTATGCAGGCTGGACACGCTGCGAATCCGTACCCTTTAACGTTGGTATTGGTTACGCCACTAGCCACGACAATGGCCTAACCTTCCAGAAATACGGGAATGGCCCCATCTTACCTTATAGCCTTGACGAGCCGTTTGTATTGAGTGGTCCCAAAATCCGCCGTTTCAACAACACGTGGTATCTGTTTTACATTGCAGGGCGGAGCTGGAAAAACGTTGAGGGACGACCTGAACCTGTCTACAAAATCCGCATGGCGACTTCCCAAGATGGCATAACTTGGCATAAGCATAACCAAGACCTGATTGAAAGCCGGATTGAAAAAGACGAAGCCCAAGCCAGCCCTGACGTGACTTACGCTAATGGCGAATACCATATGTTCTTTTCCTACCGTTACAGCGCAAATTACCGAGGGAAAACTTATGGCTACCGCATCGGCTACGCCTCCAGCACCAATCTCACCGATTGGGTGCGTGATGACAGCAAGGCAGGCATTGACGTTGCCACCGAAGGTTGGGATAGCGAAATGATCAGTTACCCTCACGTTTTGCACTTAGATGGCAAAACTTATTTGTTCTATCTGGGCAACCAAGTGGGGCGTGATGGTTTTGGGCTGGCAGAACTGGAAGGGGAACTGCGATGAAATGGCACAAACTAGGCAAAATCTTTGATCCCACTGCACACACCTTACCGAATGGCTGTGAGCAATTCGCACAGTCACCGCAAACCTTAGTTTTTGATGACTTTGTGCGCATTTACTTTTCCACCCGTGCCCGCGATAACAACGGCAAGTTTCTGAGCCATATCGCCTTTGTCGATTTTGCCCCTAATTTGCAGGACATTTTACGGGTATCCGAGCAAACAGTGATCCCGCTGGGGGAACTGGGTTGCTTCGATGAGCACGGCATTTTCCCGATGAATGTTTTACGCCATGACGGGAAAGTATACGGCTACACCTGTGGCTGGAACAGGCGGGTATCAGTGTCGGTCGATACCGCCATTGGTTTGGCGGTCAGCGATGATGACGGTTTGACCTTCCAACGCCTAGGAAAGGGTCCTGTGTTATCCGCTTCTGCCCATGAACCGTGTCTGGTGGGCGATGGCTTTGTGAAAGTCATCAATGGCATATTCCATATGTGGTATATCTTTGGCACAGGTTGGAAATGTTACGCACCGGATGCCGCCCCCGACCGGACTTACAAGATCGGGCACGCCATTTCCCACAACGGTATTGATTGGCAAAAAGAAGAAGCCAAACAAATCATTCCTGACAAACTCGGTATTGCCGAAAGCCAAGCCCTTCCCACTGTCATTGGCATCGCTGGCTGTTACCATATGTTCTTCTGCTACCGTGAATCGTTTGATTTCCGCAACAATACCAGCCGGGGCTACCGCATTGGCCACGCTTGGTCAGATGACCTCAAACACTGGGAACGTGACGATGAAAACCCACAGTTAATAACCAACGACGGGGACTGGGATTCTGCCATGCAATGTTACCCACACGTGTTTGAGTTCCAAGGCAAGGTTTACCTACTTTACAACGGCAATGAATTTGGGCGATACGGCTTTGGTTTGGCAGTACTGGAACAATAAGGCAACGGCAGCGGAACTGCTTGCCCACCTGCAACAATGTGATGCTGCATTTGTGGCGACATTAGTGCGACGCACCGATTTGCCTGCTTACGCTGATAAGCTGATGCGCTACGCCGAACGCTTTGAGGCGTGGACAGGCGGGCAACTAGCAGGCGTTGTTGCACTGTATTGCAACTCTACCCAAACCAGGCAAGCCTACATCAGCCATGTCAGCACCTTGCCCACATGGCAAGGGCAAGGCATGGCCAAGGCATTACTCCAGCGTGCTTACACTCATGCCCGCATGGTTGGTATGACCCACATCCAACTGGAAGTGGCAACGGACAACTTTGTAGCACTCCGACTTTACCAACAACAAGGGTTTGCCGCTACCGGACAAACTACCCATACCGGGCAGCACTTGCGCCTGACACTGTGAAGGGAGGGAAAACATGCAAAACCAACGTGATTACAACCTTGAGGGTCAAGACGCCCGTGAACACAAGTACGCTTACGGCTTCGACTTTGATGTCATGCACCCATATATGTTGCGTTCTTTCGAGCCGTTTTTTCGTCAGGGTAGTTTACTGGAATTGGGCAGTTACCAAGGGGATTTCACCGGCCGTTTCTTGCCCTATTTTGACGACATTACCTGTGTAGAAGCCTCTGACGAAGCCATTGGCATTGCCCAGAACCGTTTGGGCACGCAGGTGCAATTCATTAACGCTACCTTTGAAAAGGTCACATTACCCAAACGTTATGACAACATTGTACTAACCCACGTACTGGAACATCTGGATGACCCGGTACAGGTGCTCAAACGCATCAATGCGGAATGGCTGACGGAAAAGGGGAGGTTTTTCCTCGTTTGCCCCAATGCCAACGCTCCTTCACGCCAGATTGCAGTGAAAATGGGGTTGATTTCGCATAACACCGCCGTCACCCCTGCGGAAGCAGAACACGGGCATCGCTGCACTTATGCTTTAGACACATTGGAACGCGATGCCATTGCCGCAGGACTGAAAGTGATTCACCGTTCCGGCATTTTTTTCAAAGCCCTCGCCAATTTCCAATGGGATCGGTTATTGCAGACCGACATTATATCCCCCGCGTATCTGGAAGGGTGCTACCACTTGGGGCAACAGTACCCGGAATTGTGTTCCAGCATTTTTCTGCTGTGTGAAGCAGGTAAGCCACGCTAAACCACCATGTCACTGAAAGCCAACATCATAGCCTCGTACTTGAGCCAAACATACATCACGCTGGCAAGTGTAATGGTGTTGCCCTTGTATATCCGTTACATGGGTGCAGAAGCCTACGGTTTGGTGGGCTTTTTCACCCTGTTGCAAGTCTGGTTTGGTTTGTTGGATATGGGTCTAACACCAATGCTGGCACGGGAAACCGCTCGCTTTCACGGTGGGGGCATGGATATATTGGCTTATCGCCAATTGGTCAGGGCGTTGGAAGGGGTGTTTATCCTGTCTGCAGTGGGTGGTGGTTTACTCCTGTTCGTTGGAGCTGGTTACATTGCACAACATTGGTTGCAAACCAACGCCTTACCCTTACAACAAGTGGAAACCGCCATCCAACTGATGGCTATCACTATTGCAGTGCGTTGGCTGGGTGGGGTTTACCGCAGCACCTTGAGTGGCGCGGAACGACTCGTGGAACTCAGTCTGTTTAACGCAATCATTGCCACCTTGCGTACCGTTGGAGTATTGCCCATGCTGCTATGGGTGGATGCCAGTCCATTAGCGTTTTTCCTATTTCAATTAGTTGTCACTGCACTGGAAACGATAGGGTTGTGGCTTTACGCCTACCGTTGTTTGCCACGCATTGCCCCACTGCAACACTTGGGTTGGAGATTTTCCCCACTGAAAAACGTGTATCGCTTTTCGCTAGGCATTGCCTTTGCCTCACTGGTTTGGGTGCTCATCACCCAAGTGGACAAATTGCTTTTGTCACACCTGCTTCCACTAGCAGATTACGGCTATTTCACCTTGGCAGTTTTGGTTGCCAGCAGCGTAACTTTACTCAGCACCCCCATTAGTACTGCTCTATTACCGCGCTTGGCAAAACTGGACGCTGAAGGTAACGGCAACACATTACTCCAGCTTTACCGCCAAACCACGCAATGGGTGACACTGTTGGCAAGCAGTGCGGCAGTGACATTGGCATTGTGTGCCGAACCCTTACTCGAACTTTGGACAGGGAATACCCAATTAGCACAACAAGCCGCACCGATCTTGCGTTTGTACGCAGTAGGCAACAGCATTTTAGCAGTATGTGCCTTCCCCTATTACCTGCAATACGCCAAAGGCGATTTGCGGCTGCACCTGATTGGTAATGCCTTGTTCATTGTGTTGCTTGTGCCTGCCACCGTGTTGTCAACATTGCACTTTGGGGCTATTGGGGCGGGGTATGCGTGGCTGGCAAGCAATCTCATCAGCTTTTTACTGTGGTTGCCTTTTATTCATCGTCGGTTTGCCCCCGGTTTGCACTGGGGTTGGGTGGGGCAAGACATTTTCCCTATTCTATCTGCGGCTGCCTTAGCGGGTTATGGGATGCAATGGCTATTACCGCACAACAGCACAGCATGGGTTCAGCTTGCAGAAACCTTGCTCATCGGATTATCCGCGCTATTGGCAGGCATAACCGCATCCACTGACCTGCGCACACGCATAACAACGAAGTATAAACTCTATGGCGCAACCACTGATTTCTGTTTGCATCGTCACTTATAACCACCAAGCCTACATTGCCGATTGCCTGATGGGGGTATTGGGGCAATGGGGTGATTTCCGACTGGACATTATTGTGGGCGACGATGCATCCAGCGATGCCACTACCGCCATTGTGCAAGCCATTGCAGAACAATATCCCGGTATTATCCGTTTATTTACCCATCCCCAAAATGTGGGGCCTTCACAAAACCTGCACTTCACCATCGCCCAAGCCCACGGCGATTTCATTGCCCATCTGGATGGGGACGATTTTTGGTTGCCGGGTAAGCTACAGGCACAATTGGCATTCCTGCAAACTCATTTGGACTGCCCCGCGTGTTATACCAATGCCATGGCAATTACCCATGAAAAAATCGCAGTGGGCTATTTTAACCCGCACTTACCGGAACGGATAGATTTAGCCCATCTATTGCAAGCTGGTAATTTCTTGAACAACAGTTCCATGTTGTACCGAGCAACCTACCGTATGCCACTACTTGCCCTCGCTGACCAATTGATTGATTACCGCATCCATCTGAGTTTTGCCCAACATGGGGCAATCGGCTTCCTCAACGCCGTTTTAACAGCATACCGCACCAATAGCACTGCTTCACAAATGACCACAATGCGTAGCCAAGTGTTAAAGCTTTACGTCGATGCTTTACTGGCAATGGAAACCCATACCGATCCTGCTATGTTCAAAGCTGCAATTCAAGCCTTTTATCGTGTGTACTTTCTCAACTTGTACCTCAACTACGATGCCGTTACCCGAACCCACGTATTGACGCAATTGCAGGCACATTATCCACTACACTGGACAGAGGTTGTGTTTGGAGTTCTACCCTTCACGTTTTGGTCGGAACTCAAGGGTTGGCTTTATAAAAAAACTATCGGTCGTCAATTGCGTTTTTTACAACGCAACGGCACGAACTGATTACCTAGAGGCATCACCATGAAGCTATCTGCCCAAAAAATTATCCGCCTCAGCAAGCGCTATGCTATGTTGGCTTCACCCTTAAAAACCAAGCAATGTTGCCTGTGTGGGCATAAGGTTGCAGGTTTCCTCGCCCATGCCGGTGGCTGGAAAAAAGCCCCCCAACTGATGACCGCACTCAAAATGGTGGGCAGTGACATTGACCATTTCGCCTGTCCAGTGTGTTATTCCCATGACCGCGAACGACACCAATGGCTTTACTGGCAGGCAGCAGGTTTGCTGCCACGGATGCACGGGGCGCATATCCTGCATTTCGCTCCGGAACAACACTTGGCACAACGTGTTGCCGCACAACAACCAGCAACTTATATCAAGGCAGATTTATACCCTAACGCTGCCGATATCCAGAAAGTGGATCTGCTCCAGATGCCATTTACAGATGACCAGTTTAACTTCCTGATTGCCAACCACGTCATGGAACATGTGGCTAATGTCAGCCAAGCTCTTGCTGAAATCTGGCGGGTCTTGAAACCGGGTGGTTGGGCAATCCTGCAAACACCGTATTGCGCCACCTTGCAACACACATGGGAAGATGCAGGCATCCAGTCTACTACACAACGGCTTGCCGCTTACGGGCAAGAAGATCATGTACGTTTATTTGGACAAGACATTTTTACCCGTATTGAGGCTATCGGTTTTTCATCCTTGGTAACGACACATAATGAACTATTACCTAACACATCCTCTAAAAAATACGGTGTAAACCTAAATGAACCCTTCATGTTATTTAGAAAATGACGGAATAAAATAGCTTTGATGGTTTACGATTAATTAGTACACTTTTAGTTTTATAATAGGCCATCAACTTGCACTGTTCGGCAGGTTTGAAATAGGTGCAATTGCTGATCATTCTTTTGGCAAAGCTGGCTTATATATTTTTCTATTAATGCATATCTTTCTAACCTAAGCTAGGAGCATAATCTAAACCTATTTTTTTATTCAGACGTTTTTTGATAATAATTCCTATAATTAATAAACTAGGTATTTTAGTGCTCTTTCTTATGGAGCTTACCTCTATATGTGGTCAACACAACAACTTTACATATATTATTTAGGCATAATGATTAACTATAGTTTAATACTGATACTATCAATAATTATAACACTAATGATAGTATCATATTCGGGACAGCTCATTGAAAAGAAGTACATTCAGTTAAAATCTCGCACCTTTAAATCATACAACTTAAAAACAAGTGATGATATTTTGAAATCATTCGTGCTAAAGTAAAATTTTCTTCAACACTTGTACGATTAAACTCTCCCATTTGCTGGCATAATTGCGGATTATCCGCCAATGTTTGCACTGCATTGGCAAATGCCTCTACATCACCTAAAGGACACAACAAACCGCCTTGCCCATGCGTTACCACTTCTGGCAACGCCGAACTGTCAGTTGCTACCACAGGTAAACCACATGCCATTGCCTCGACTGCGGCTAACCCAAAACCTTCACGCACGGTCGGAAAAAGTAAAATATCCATGTCGCGATACAAATCAGGCATATTTTCATGCGTAATACGACCTAATGGACGCAAGCGGGGATGTGCAAGCAATTCTCCTTTCTCACGTAAACCAGAGGTATAATAAATAACAACGCGCTCATCCAAACGTTGAATAATCGGTAAAAGCCAATGCGCTCCTTTACGTCGTGTTAAATTCCCGCTAAATAAAACTTTAATTTCCTTACCTACATGACGTTTTTTAGGGATAAAGCGCTGCTCATCTACGCCATTGTAAATTATTTTAATTTGCTTTTTTATTTTCAAATCTCGTTGAGCTAAATCAGCCGTAAATTGACTTACTGCAGTAATAACTGTGGCCTTTTTTACTGCTGCTTCATATAACCAACGCAGATCAGTACATCCATGAATTTTTTGTAAGCCACTACTGTAAGGATGCAATGCTTTATCAATGGCATAACCATGAAATGTCACCACTAGTGGAGTATCTTTACGTGTATGAAAGATGGCTGAGTCTGGCAGCGCATGTATTAATTTTGCTGGAAAACTTCGCCCTAATGGATAAAACGCAGGTGGGAAAAAACTACGTTTCGGTGAGCATGCTACTACATGGTAGTTAGGTAAATGCCTTGCTAAAGTTGAATGCACAACAAAGGCTCCGCTACCATAAGGTATTGGGCTAACAATCATTTCTCTAAAACCATAAAGTAACCCAAAGGAAAGTTTTTAGCTGTTATATTTCTTATTTTTTGACCCCATTTTGTTCTACCAAATCCAATAGCTATTTTTTGAAACAAAGTCGCAAAAAATACTCCACCGAACGGAATAAATTGCAAGTGTTTAGAAGTTATATCTACTAGAACATCAATAGACCCACCAGATCTATCAAGTTGAATAATGTTTAAATTAGCTTGCTCAGCAAAGCGACGTAATGCAAACTCCGTATAACGATAATAATCATGTGGGGATTCATGTAAACAATAGAAAAAAGGTACATTCAGTATAATTCGCCCACCTTTACTTAAAACCCTACTCATTTCATGAAATAGTTTGAGGGGTTCAGGAATATGTTCTAAAACATCAGAGAGCAGAATAGTATCGAATTTTTCATCTGGAAATGGTAAGGTCTTAGTTAAATCGTGAGCAATATCCAAATAAGTAGACCCATGCAATGACCCTCCCCAATCTACACAAGTATTATCCACAATATATGTTTGGTACATACCGAAAAAGGGCACATTACCACACCCCAAATCCAGTAACTGCCCTTTTGCATAAACAACCAAGTGATTGGCATACCACATTGCTGTTAGGTCAGCAACTAAACGCGACCCGATAGCCAGTTGTTGAGGATTTCTCGAAGCTCGCCATTGCCCATGATGGAATTCGAACTTAGTGGGTATCCAGTTATTTTTATTCTTCAATTTATAGACCGCTTATCAGTTCAAGCTTTGATAGACAGACAATAAGCTTGTCGCCCTAGTGTGCTTATTGATACTATTTATATGGGCATAGTATAACATCAAAAAATAATTTTGTGGAATAACAAAAATGAAGCCACTCAACCACTTTGTAATTGCTGTTCTTGGACTTGGCTATGTAGGTTTGCCTTTAGCAGCCGAGTTTGGTAAGTACTATCCGACCATTGGTTTTGATATCAATGCTTAACGTATTGGTGAGCTTCAATCTGGACGGGATCTTAGCTGTTTTTTTCTTAATCACTAACTTAGTATTCCCTATTAATGACTTTTAATTAAAATAATAACAAATCACCATATCTCATGAGCGCACCCAATATCCAACTTCCGGGCTATGTCAAGCAACTGGTCAATGCAGGCAAGTTGGAGATAGGTGTTGCTGAAAAGACCGTGAAAAAAGCTCATGCTGATAAAATTTCCGTGATGGAGTGGTTATTTCATCAGCAGCTCGTCTCGGCCAAAGATCTAGCACGCGCTGCGAGTAATGAGTATGGCATCAGTGTCGTTGACCTTGATGCGATCGATATCCGACCTACAGTGATTGACCTCATTTCTGATGAGCAAAAGCAAAGATTACATTTGCTGCCAATTTATCGCTATGGCAACCACCTAATCGTCGCTTTAGCCGATCCTATTTATCTTCCAAACCTAGATGATGTTAAGTTTGCAACTAATCTCAGGCCAGAACCGGTATTCGTTGAGTTTGATAAACTACAGATTTATCTAGCCAATGGTGGGGGATTTAACGGTAGTGCATCCCCTATGCAATCCGGCATGGCAGTATCGAGTGAAGCAATTACTCAAAATATTGCTTTAGACACTCGTGACATCAAAAAGCAGGAGGCTGAAGGCGAAGAAGTTGAGATTATCTCGTTTGTGGATAAATTATTAGCACATGCGATCAACTCTAAAGTTTCCGACATCCATATCGAGCCTTATGAGAAAAATCTGCGAATACGTTATCGAGTGGATGGCATTTTAAAAGTTATTGCGACACCACCAATTGGTATTGCCTCACAGCTTACCTCGCGCTTAAAAGTCTTAGCGCGGATGAATATTTCTGAGCGGCGTGTGCCCCAAGATGGACGGATTCGCTTTGCCTTAAATGAAAAAAAGAACATCGACTTCCGTGTGAATACTTTGCCGACGATTTATGGCGAAAAGGTCGTTATGCGGATCCTCGATTCGGATAGTGCCACGATAGGGGTTGAGAAATTAGGTTTCGATCCAAAACAGCAAGCCGACTTCGTGAATGCTTTGAATAAACCGGATGGAATGGTGCTAGTCACAGGCCCCACCGGTAGTGGTAAAACGGTTACACTCTACACAGGTCTTGGGATGTTAAATACGCCAGAGACGAATATTTCAACAGCAGAAGACCCCGCTGAGATTAATATGCCGGGGGTGAACCAAGTTAATGTGAATCCCAAAGTCGGCCTCACCTTCGCAGAAGCCTTGCGTGCATTCTTGCGGCAAGACCCTGACATCATCATGGTGGGGGAGATTCGTGACCTTGAAACTGCAGAAATCTCCATTAAAGCCGCACAGACAGGACACTTGGTTTTATCCACTTTGCATACGAATAGTGCTCCAGAAACACTAACTCGTTTGCTGAATATGGGCGTACCACCCTTTAATATTGCGTCCTCCGTGCATCTCATTATTGCCCAACGCCTAGCCCGGCGCTTATGTGAAAAATGCAAACAACCATCTAATGTCCCTGTAGATATTTTGCGCAGCTTTGGCTTTAAAGAAGAAGAGATAGGTAAATTTATCGTCTATGAAGCCATCGGTTGCTCGGCTTGCTCACAAGGTTATAAAGGTCGCGTTGGTATTTATCAAGTCATGCCCATTTCACCTGCCATGGGACGGATGGTCATGGATGGTTGTAATTCGATGGATTTAGCCGATCAGGCTCAAAAAGAAAATATTCTTGATTTACGCCAGTCAGGTTTAACTAAAGTTAAACAAGGGATTACCTCTCTGGCTGAAATCGAACGTGTCACTAAAGATTAGTCATTCCGCTCATCCGGCTGTTCCAAAGTACAGGCATGAATACTGCTATAGTTGGGTTCAACGATTATAACAATAAATGAGATGACGAAAGCTTATGGCTAGCCCACGTAATCCAACTGCTGCTAAAACACCCAGTGCTGTAGACGGCATGCAAACCTTTAAATGGGAGGGTGTCAATCGTAATGGCGTTAAAATCAAAGGCGAAACTCAAGCGACCAATGCTAACTGGTTAAGAGCTACTCTACGCCGTCAAGGGATTAACCCAGGGCGTATCGTTAAAAAACCGAAACCCTTATTTAAACCCAGTATTAAACCCGCTGATATTGCCCATTTTGCGCGCCAGATGACGACTATGATGAAATCGGGTGTGCCAATGGTGCAATCCTTACAAATGGTAGGCGGCGGTGGCGATAATGCGGCGATGCATGATTTAATTAAAAAAATTATTCAGGATATTGAGTCTGGCTCTAGTTTCGGTACAGCCTTGAGTAAACAGCCACAATATTTTGACCGCTTATTTGTGAACTTGGTTAAAGCGGGTGAGCAGGCTGGTACTTTAGAAACCATGCTGGATAAGGTGGCTACCTATAAAGAAAAAACTGAGGCACTAAAAGGCAAAATTAAAAAGGCGGTCATGTACCCAGTTATCGTCATTGTGGCGGCAGTGATAGTGTCATCCATCATGTTAATTTGGGTTATTCCACAGTTCAAAGAAGTCTTCAGTAGCTTTGGAGCCGATTTGCCCGCGTTTACTTTAATGGTGATTGCCATGTCCGAGTGGCTACAAGCCTATTGGTGGATACCGTTAGTCACTATGGCAATTGCAGGTTATGCGTTTACGACTGCACTAAAACGCTCAACCAAATTTCAACGAATGATCGATAGGCTGATTCTAAAAATCCCTATTATTGGCAATATTATTAACTTATCTTCCATTGCACGCTTCTGTCGCACTTTATCTACGATGTTTTCGGCTGGTGTACCTTTAGTTGAGTCGATGGATTCAGTAGCCGGCAGTACAGGCAATAGCTTATATTACGATGCCACTATGCGCATGAAAGCCGACACAGCTCAGGGTCTACAATTGAACGTTGCAATGCAAACCACGCAAATTTTCCCAAATATGGTGGTACAGATGACCCGCATCGGCGAAGAATCAGGACGTTTAGAAGAAATGCTAGGCAAAGCGGCTGATTATTATGAAGAACAAGTCGATGATTTAGTCGATACACTTTCAAAACAGATTGAACCACTGATCATGGCTGTGTTAGGTGTTGTGGTTGGCGGCTTGGTAGTAGCCATGTATCTGCCAATTTTCAAACTAGGGGCGGTGGTCTAAGCAATATTATGGAATTAATTCACTTGCTAGCAACCAGTAGTACTTGGCTACTGGTCTGTGTAGGACTGATTTCACTGCTAATTGGTAGTTTTCTGAATGTGGTGATTTACCGTCTACCTGTCATGATGGAGCGGGAATGGAAACAAGAATGTGCGGAGTATTTAGGGGGTGATCAAGCGGTAGTCAGTACCGATACGGGCTCCTTTAATTTAGTAGTGCCCCGCTCTCAATGCCCCGTATGTGGGCATAAAATTACTTCTTGGGAAAATATTCCAGTCATTAGCTATTTAATGTTAGGTGGAAAATGCGCAGGTTGTCGCACACCGATTTCTATGCAGTATCCACTGGTGGAAATAGCCACTGCACTTTTGTCACTGCTCGTTGCCTATCAATATGGATTTAGTTGGCAGACCTTAGGTTTATTATTTTTTACTTGGACTCTAGTTGCGCTCTTTATGATTGATGCGCAAACCATGCTGTTGCCAGACGCCCTCACTTACCCCCTGCTTTGGGCTGGTATTTTATTGAATATGAATGGCTGGTTTGTACCACTCACGGATAGTGTGTTGGGCGCTGTATTTGGCTATTTGTCCTTATGGAGTATTTATCATTTTTTTAAACTCCTGACTGGTAAAGAAGGTATGGGCTATGGTGACTTCAAGTTATTAGCTGCTTTAGGGGCTTGGGGTGGTTGGCAGATTTTACCTTTTGTAGTGTTCGCCTCTTCTGCATTCGGCGCACTTTTCGGGATTGCTTGGATGATCATCAAACGCAATGGCCAAAGCCTACCAATGCCTTTTGGCCCTTGGCTAGCAATGGCCGGTTTTGTGGCCATGATATGGTATGAAGAGCTCCTGCGCTTTACGAGTCAGTTTTTAGCTCCACATTGATCAATCTACTATGTATCAATTGATTTTTTATGTCCCGGAAACGCATAAGGAATTAGTGAAGGCCGCTGTGTTTGCTGCAGGTGCAGGCCAGATTGGCAATTATGACCAATGCGCTTGGGAATGCTTAGGCACGGGTCAATTTAGGCCTTTAGCAGGCAGCAACCCGTTTTTAGGGCAGGAAAATCATTTGCATTTAGTCGATGAATATCGTGTTGAACTTATCTGCGCTGATGAATACATTCACTCTGCTCTACAAGCACTGCGGCATAGCCATCCTTATGAAGAACCTGCCTACACTGTCTTTCCGATTAATACTATTTAGGCTTTAAATCTGGCCAAAAAGGCAAGGCTCTCCCTTGAGTGCTCTGTGAGACATGGTAAGGAAGTTGAAGTGATACTTGAGACAAGCTGCGTTGTTTAAGCCAAGCCCACTGTTTCAAGACTCGATGCTTGGCAAAATTCTGTTGCTGTAGTTTAGACTGATAATAAGGTTCTAAAATAGCGCGGCTATCGGCAGGACTTGTGAGCCTTTGATTATAATACCATTGATCAGTAGCAGCATATGCCTGTGCACAAAAGAAGAGAACTAACAGCAGACTGCCTACATAAGCAGTCTGCTTGCTGTAAATTGTAGTCATCATTAGACTTTCTCAAATATTGAATCTAGTCTGTTGATAACACAGTTTAGCAAACTTGGCTAGAATTTAGCACGCTTGACATGCTGGGTACTAACACAGGAGCTGGCTTGCCAACCACTACAGTTTCCTTGGACTTTAATCATATGACCAAAACTACCCTGGACACCTTGTAAGCCTTTGCTGCCATAAGCACCTTTACCGCCACTATGACCATCATGTCCTTCATGATCACCATCATGGCTATTCCCATCATTGCCCTTGTCACCACCCTGTCCACCGTGATCGCCAGCGCCGTGGCCTCCTCCATACCCTCCATGTCCATCCATCCCCTTGTCACCTCCGTGACCACCGCCTCCGTGACCACCGCCTCCGTGACCACCTCCGTGACCACCTCCGTGACCACCTCCGTGACCACCTCCGTGACCACCTCCGT
>NZ_CALMZC010000053.1 GCF_937873765.1 uncultured Thiothrix sp.
TCATTGGCGAATTCATTAATCAGATGTTTTTCAACTCTTCTGGTGCATGACCCGACATTTGTACCCAAGAAGGTAAAATAATCTCATCCAAAGCGCTTTGAATTCACATTTCTTCTTGATTTCACGAGTGATATAGTTTTTGCTCCACCACAGAACAATAGGTTAGCAACTATGAGTATGCAATATCCCAACTTAGCTCAGATGGGCGTACAGAATCCGCAGGAAATTATTGGCTATACACTTTCACATATCGCACCGGCAACCGACGTGCTGAAAATTAAATACCAGCGTCCCAAAGGTTCACTGCTGCCAGTCACCCGTAGCTACAATATCGGTCGTGCCGTACAAACCCGCATGATTGATAGTGGCACTGCGACTACGGGAGAGGTCTATGAAATTTCGCCTATCTTATCTAAAGCCCTGCATGAGTTAGATCAGATTGTTGATGCCAAAACCTCAAAAGAAGAATTGAAGAAGCATATTTTGGCGGAGTTAGAGCGCGTTGAGCTGGAGTTTGTTGCTGAACTGCGTGCTTTGCGTCATTTAATGTCTCAATTAGACAGTACGAATTGATCCCTACTCTAATCACCCGCTACTAGATTGAGTAGGGGTATCGCGCTACCCCCCTACTCTCAGGTATTAATCCCTAGCATCTACAGGCTTACCTTTCTTTTCTCCTAAACTCAGCTTATTTTTAAGCTTTTATTGACCTCCAAAGGCAACACAACAATGACAATCGTTTATTTCATAGCCGGGCTAGTATTTCTAGTCATTGGTGCTGAATTACTAGTGCGGGGTGCATCGCGTTTAGCCGCCGCTTTAGGTATTTCGCCCTTAGTGATCGGTTTAACCGTGGTAGCATTCGGTACGAGTGCTCCCGAATTAGCGGTGAGTGTTAAAGCTGCGCTTAATGACCAAGCTGGAATTGCTGTCGGTAATGTCGTCGGTAGTAATATCTTCAATGTTTTATTTATTCTTGGTATTTCTGCGTTAATTATTCCTCTCGTGGTCTCCAAGCAACTAATTAAGTTTGATGTCCCTTTGATGATCTTCCTTTCGGTGAGCGTGCTGCTGTTCGCACTGGATGGGAGATTTAGCCGTATTGAAGGCATCATTTGGTTTAGTGGTTTACTCGGTTATATCACCTTTCTTATTTATAAAAGCCGTCGAGATAGCCGCAAAACGGCCGAAGCAATTGATCCAGAAGTAGCTGAACTACTCGGTGACCCGAGCGAGAAACAAGCTTGGGCTAAAAACATTGGTTTCATTGTCATTGGTTTAGTCTTACTTGTGCTGGGTTCACGTTGGTTAGTGGAGGCGGCAGTGATCTTCGCTAAATACTTAGGTGTCAGTGAAGTCGTGATTGGTTTAACCATTGTTGCGGCTGGAACCTCTTTACCGGAAGTTGTCACCTCAATCATTGCTGCGATTCGGGGTGAGCGTGATATTGCGGTAGGGAATGTAGTGGGTAGTAACATTTTCAATATTATGGCGGTGTTAGGAGTGGCTAGCATAGTGGCACCTGCAGGCATTCCAATTGAAGCATCCACCTTACGCTTCGATATTCCCGTCATGATTGGTGTAGCCTTAGCGTGTTTACCGATTTTCTTCACTGGGCAAACCATCAGCCGCTCTGAAGGTGCTGTATTTTTTGCCTACTACGTGGCTTACACCCTTTACTTGATATTTGTTGCCACGAGCAATCCGGCTTTAGCCACATTTAGCAAGGTTATGCTTTATGGTGTACTGCCCTTAACAGCCCTTGGCTTGCTCAGCCTCAGTGTGCACCAACTCCATGCCAATAAAAAGTAATATAGTGCATAATTTCTGGAGTAGCTGGTTCTAGTTTACTTATATTTTGCTGACATACATCATTATAGTTGCAATTTACTGCAACTATAATGCACTCCTAGGTCAGCTAAAAAGCAATATGATTCATATTAGGAGGAGTTCAAGATGAGTGAGCAATTAGATACCTTAGTAGAAGTATCGGAATCCATACACGGTGATAACTTTGTTGAAGTCAAATACGATGATTTGATTCCGAACAATGTGGATTTGTCCTCTGATAGACAATTACTACGCGCTCTAGAGGCTTGGCATCCTAACTACCTTGATTGGTGGAAAGAGATGGGACCTGAAGGCTTCCAAGAGAGTGAAGTTTATTTACGTACTGCTGTCGGGGTTGATCCTACTGGTTGGGCTAAGTTTGGACATGTCAAAATGCCAGAATACCGTTGGGGTATCCTGCTTGCACCCAAAGTTGAAGGTCGTACCATTCCTTGCGGTCGACATAAAGGCCAAGCGGCATGGCAAGAAGTACCGGGAGAGTATCGGTCTTTACTACGCCGTCTAATCGTTGTCCAAGGTGATACTGAACCTGCCTCAGTTGAGCAACAGCGTTATTTAGGCAAAACAGCACCAAGCCTGTATGACATGCGCAATCTCTTCCAAGTGAATGTAGAGGAGGGGCGACATTTATGGGCAATGGTCTATCTATTAGTGAAATACTTCGGCAAAGATGGCCGTGAGGAAGCTCAAGCTTTACTAGAGCGCCGTAGTGGTCAACAAGATAATCCACGGATCTTAGGTGCTTTTAATGAGCGCACACCCGATTGGCTCAGTTTCTTTATGTTTACCTATTTCACGGATCGTGACGGTAAAATGCAATTAGCGGCTTTAGCCGAAAGTGGATTTGACCCACTCTCACGTAGTTGCCGTTTCATGCTGACAGAAGAAGCACATCACTTGTTCGTGGGTGAAACCGGTGTAGGCCGTACCGTTGAAGCCACTTGCACTGCGATGAAAAAAGCAGGAATTACTGATCCTTATGACATTGAAGCGATTCGTGCTTTAGGGGTGGTTGATCTCCCTCTGCTACAACGCAAAGCTAATTTCCATATGTCGGTAACACGTGATTTATTCGGTTCAGAAATTTCGAGTAATGCGGCGGATGCGTTTAGCTCAGGCTTAAAAGGCCGCTTCAATGAAGCTAATCTGACGGATGATCATGAACTGCAAGAGGCCACTTATCCTGTCATGCAAGTAGAAAATGGTCAGCTTGTCACTAACGAAATCCCTGCGTTACGCGCCATCAATAGCCGTTTATTGGATGACTATATTGCAGACTGCCAAGGTGGTTTAGATCGTTGGAATAAAACCATCGAAAATGCGGGCATTGATTTTAAATTCACTCAACCGCATAAAGGCTTCAATCGTCGCATTGGAGAATTTGCAGGCCATCGGATTAGCCCCTATGGTGAGCTCTTAACAGAAGAAGCATGGCAAGCACAAAGTGGTGCTTGGTTACCTAATGACAGTGATATGGCCTTCATCAACTCACTGATGAAACCCTGCCATCAACCCGGTGAATATGCCAGTTGGATTGCTCCTCCACGTGTGGGTATCAATAAACAAGCTACTGATTTTGAATACGTAAAAATCGCTTAACTTAACTCCTCGCTTGGCGACAGCGCTGATAGTTGTCGCCTCTCTTACTGACTAGTGACCTACTAAATGCTAACCTGCTGACTTTCTAACTATTTAGGAGCAGGCCATGAGCTATGTTGATGGTGGTCATGCACCAGAGGAGTTGAAGAGCCACTAAAGCGGTAGTAACTTAA
>NZ_CALMZC010000054.1 GCF_937873765.1 uncultured Thiothrix sp.
AGTTTAAATGAATCAGGAACGCGCCAAGGCTTAGCAAAAAAGGCAGACTGACGATAAACCACCAGTGAAAATTTAACAGATAAAGCAATCAAATAAGATGCAGTATCCACTACAAAATCATAAATACCTGTATAGAACCAATCTAATAGCAAATCTAACTGATCAAATATATCCATACTAACGCCTCAAAATAATCAAACCTGTCAATAAAAACCCTAAAGCAAAAAACCTAAAGCGGCAATAAAAACGCCAATTACTGCCAGCAGGAGTATTTGAATTAAAATTTAAAAAGGCTTGCATGTCAGCTCTAATTTCCGAAAATTTAGATTTTATATCAGTTTTTAATTTTGAAATTTCAGCGTCTAATTGAGCTTTTGCCGAATCATAACCTTTAGCTGTGCGGTTTTTAGAATCACCCGTCACAGCGCTTTTAATATCAAGCGTATATTAGCCTTAGCTTGAGTATTCAGCGATATAAGCAGCAGAGGCGTTTATAGCATCCGTATTGGCTTTAATTTGACCTAATTTACCCGCTATCTCAGCATCATAAGCCCCTGTACCATCGTACCATCACCCGTACCTGTCCACTACCGCTAGTAGTAATATAAAACTATTGGTATCAGGGCTATCACCCGTGTTATTGCCATTTGCATCAATTCGCGTTTTTGGGTATCTTCGCCTTTTAATACATCAGTTTTTATTTGTGCTTTCCAAGCCGCCTCGGTTACTTCTCTCGTTTTTTATTTACGTATTTCTGATTAAAATAAACACTATCTACAATGGCAATCATATAAGAACCGGGAATAAATGAATCAATCATGTTTTAAACCTTTCATTTCTAAAGACTGACAAATAGAAGTTAATTCAACACTCAAAAGATCAACAGCAATAGTATTTAATGATAAATTAGGGTAAATCTCTTTAAGTGCCAAAAGCCTTTGGTGATCATTTACTGGAAAAGGGAGTAGATTGTTAGAAATGAAACAAAAAATAAAAAAATAAAAAAATAAAGATAAAAACTTAAAGTGTGTTCAATTGATCTTTAGCACGCTCTTCAGCAGTTCTAAAATCTGGAATTGACATTTTTTCTTGAATGCGCCAAGTGTGAACCCGAGTTTTAATAGCGGGATTATCAAAGAGTTTTAAACCTTCCACTTTGTCGATAATTTAACCATAGCGATTACTGAGCACTTCACCCGTTTCCGCGCGTTAATGCGCTCGACGGTATAGACCCTTAATGGCTGATCTTTACGGGGAGTGGTAACGCCGCCTTGAGCTTGCAGATAGCTGCACCAGTCGCTAGCGTCAGCGGCAAGCCGTGCCTGTTCAACCAGCGGATTATCATTAGCACCGCCGATTTGTTGGAACTGGCGAATGCCCCAAAGGGAAGCCCAAGCACATACCCGTTTAGCAGCTTCAGTAGCCTTGGTATCTGGTGTAGCCTCGTGATCACAAAACCATTGATGTTTTTGCTTACATATTTAGCGATATAGCCCGTCGCACTACCCTTATTAGAGTCAATTTCAACCGTACCCCTTTCCTGTACATCTTCCCTTAAAGCATAAGAGCGAAGAGTTGAAGTCAATTCATTTTTTTGGTCAGGAGAAACGAATAGAAGTAAATGCCAGTGCGGGCAGCCGTCATGGTGAGGTTCAGCAATGCGGAAGCCATAAGGCTGTATTTCGCGACATTTAAGAATGGCACGAATGTGGTGAAACGATGAAACTTAGAGGGATATGTTAGGGTGTAGAACATGCCAACATGTCCGGCCTGTTTAGCAGCCTCTTCAAAACCGCGCATTCTGACCATGAGTTCAGCGCGTCTTGACTTACAGGAGTGTAAGCCACTTAGGGGATTCCACTCTCTCTATAATTTACTTATCAATAAATCAAAAAAAATTTTAATCCATCGGTACAACAATACGACTATCTGAAGTACGCAATTGAAAACTACGGGTACGTGTAATGGTTTTATCATTCTCTGTTAAAGTCGCAACTACTCGATAGTTACCTGCGGGTAAAGTCACATGAGTTGAGTGATATTTAGCTGAGGTCACTTTAGTATCAGTATCTGTACGATAAACAGTCCAAGCGATATCCTTCATGGCTGGTTGGTCATCAAAGGTTGCAACTAAATTTAAGCGCAATTCTTGAGCCCTTACTGGGGAGTAACTAAGTAAAATCACAGGAATCCATGCTACAGCAATGTAACGTAAAAGTTTGCCTCGAATGAACATATGGCCTCCTTGCAATATGAATTTAAACGAATGCTAATATTTAGATTGATAAATGATCATTCAGTTCCCATTCATTTTAGCGCAAACTAAAAAAAGATGCAGTCATTCGAGAAATACTTGAACAAAAAGTAACTAATAATGCTTTATTTTATTTATAGACTAATAGAAAAATTAGTTTTACATATTAATAGCAAGGTTTTGGTGGAGCTTGTAATAAGTTCTCACCTAAAAGACCTTCAAAGTATTGTTGAATACGTGATTGATGCTCACCAATGATTTGAATGCCTACACCTTGTGGTAAACTCCGCACTGCCCCGCCAGGCGTGATCCAAACTACACGCCCTGGTACTAAGGCTTTTTGTTTTTCACTCAGCAATTCGACCTGTACCTGTATCCTATCTCCAAAATTTAGATTTTCTCTAGTGGGTACAAATAAGCCACCTCCTTTGAGCATTGGTAAATAATGGTTATGCAGGGCTATGCGGTCATTTAAACTAAAAGAAATTTTAATGGGTTCCATTTTTATTTTTATTAAAACTCTAATCAAAAGGCTAAATAGCTATAGCCACAAACTTAGCATATGTTCGACGAACAAGCGTCCATTCAATGGATGAGTGGATAAGGCTTTTAACTCCAACAAACGTTCATAAAGCAACCAAAGTCCTTGAGGCTTTACCAAGCAGTCTACCAACTCACTAGCTTCACCTACCAATGCCCCCCCTACTTCCTGATTAATTAAGCTTTGAACCCATATTAATTGCCAATCCAATAGCTCTTGACGATTGTATTTTTCCCATTGACTCGCAACTTCAGTGATACTTAAATGTCCAGTTAAAACTGATTTAAGTTGATTTAAAAATAGTATCTTCTGTTGTAAACGCTCACCAACATCTTCAGCAATAGCGGCTAAGGGGCGCCCGCGTGCTAAGCCTAATAACTCACTAGCTGTCTGTCTAATAGCAATAGTCTGGCCTTCTATCCACGCTAAAGACTCTACTGGTGTGGGTAGTGGCAAACGGAATTGCTGGCAACGGCTTCGAATCGTCGGCATTAGCGCTGCTACTCTATCGGTGAACAGTAAAATATAGGAGTTATCAGCTGGTTCTTCCAAAGACTTTAACAAGCTATTAGCAGCATGAATATTCATCGCATCTGCATTTAGAATCAGTGCGACCCGATTTGGACTGTAGCTACGGCTTAGCTCTAAAAAACGCTCCAAACTACGCACCTGCTCTACGCTAATCGCTTGCTTATCCTCTGCAAGCGACAAAAGCATAAAATCTGGGTGTGAGTGTGCAGTAAATACCTTACAACTTCGACAACTACCACACGCATAGCCATTTTCACTAGGCTCTAAACATAACAAGCTTTGAGCCAAAGCATACACCATTGCCTCATGGCCACAGCCCGTTGAACCGGTAAATAATAAAGCATGCGGTAAATGTTGCTGCTGGCGAGCGCGCTGGAGTTGTTGCCAAATAGTCTGATGCCAAGGATAACTGGCTGCGCTAAGCGGGATCATTCAGTAACTGCCTTAGCTAAGATAGCGGCTAATACGTGCTGTAATTGCTGTTGTACTTCATCAATAGATTGAGAGGCTTCGATAACTCTATATTGCTTAGGGTACAATTTAGCACGCTCTAAATAGCCCTCTCGAACGCGCTCAAAGAATTCCAGCGTCTCCTGCTCAAAACGATCAGTGCTCATCGCTAATTGTTCAGCGCGCGCCCGTACACGCTGCATACCAGTTTGCACATTGATATCGAATAATAAGGTGTAATTAGGGCGCAAATTGCCTTGTACCCAAAATTCTAAAGCAGCAATCCTTGCGTGATCTAAACCGCGCCCATAGCCTTGATAGGCGTAAGTGGCATCCGTAAAGCGATCACAGATCACCCACTGCCCTAATGCTAACGCTGGCAAGATTTTCTTCTGCAAATGCTCATTACGGGCTGCAAACATCAACAGTAGTTCGGTATCAGCATGTATAGCGGGCAGAGCACTATTGAGTAGTACATGGCGAATAGCCTCGCTCACCTCCGTACCACCTGGCTCACGCGTTTCTAAAACTTGAATGCCCTGTTGCTTTAAAAACTCGCTGATATAAGCTCGACTCGTGGTTTTACCAGCACCCTCTCCCCCTTCTAAAGTAATGAATACGCCTCTTTTGCTCATTGGGTAGCTATTCCTTGTTGGCGTTTTTTATCATTCGCTAAGTATTGGCTCACCGCTTTACGATGTGCTTCATAAGTCTCAGAAAAGAAATGACGTCCATCACCCGTGCCAGTCGCCACAAAATACAAATAATTGGTCTTAGCTGGATGCATAACAGCATCAATAGCAGCTTTACTCGGCGTTGCGATAGGTGTAGGTGGCAAACCAGTGCGTGTGTAGGTATTCCAAGGTGTATCGGTTTCTAGATCCTTTTTACGAATATTGCCGTCATAAGTATCACCCATTCCGTAGATAACGGCTGGGTCAGTTTGTAACAACATATTCTTTTCTAAACGTGTCAAGAATACGCGCGCTATCATGGGTCTCTCATCCGGCATACCTGTTTCTTTTTCGACCAAAGACGCTAAAATCAAAGCTTGGTAAGGAGTTTTAATCAAAGGATGGGGTTCACGTTGCTCCCATGCCTTCAGTAAATAGTCATGCATCGCTTGATAACTACGTTTTAAGACTTCCAGATCCGTCGATCCACGTGGGAAGTTATAGGTATCTGGATAAAACCAACCCTCAGCAGATTCACCATTAGCCCCCCCAAGCCTAGGCATTAAATGCTTATAATCTTCAGTACTTAGGGTTTGTTTAATATATGGATGAGTTTGCACGGCTCTAACTAGCTCGTTAAAGGTATGCCCTTCAATAATCCCTAGTTGATATTGTAAGGTTTTACCTGACGCTAAACGTGTTAATAAATCCCCAGTGGTCATGCTTGGCTCTAAAGCATATTCGCCAGCCTTTAATTTTGAGGCTTGCTCGGTAAAACGGGCTTGCGCTAGAAATAGATAGTCTGCGGGAATCACACTAGTTTTAGGCAAGATATCTGCTGCAATTAATTGTTGGGTGACTTGGCGGATAGTCGCCCCTGATTTGACTTCAAAGGTCGCCGGCTGGTCAGGAGCAAGCTGAATGTGCTTTTGAGTAAAGGCTTGATACTGTTGATAAACAAGACTAGCCGCTATTCCAGCCAAAATTACTAAGAATAGAACGAGCTTTAAAACAAACCGCATGAACGACTCTCGAAAGGATTAGGCAGGATTAACATAGAGCAAAGCCTATGAATTGCCAAGAAAAGCTTATGTAAGCTAGTTCTTTTGAAGCAAAGAAGCAAGCCGTACTTTGCTTGCCTCTTAATCGAATACGCTTAAATTTTCTTAAAAATCAAAGTACCGTTAGTACCACCAAAGCCAAAGGAATTGCTCATGGCTATATTAACAGTCGTTTCGCGGGCGACATTGGGTACGTAATCAAGATCACATTCGGGATCTTGTTGATGCAAATTGATCGTTGGCGGTAGGACTTGCTCATAGATAGCCAGCGCACTAAATACTGCTTCAATGCCACCTGCAGCTCCTAATAAATGACCTGTCATTGACTTAGTGGAACTAACTGTCGTTTTATAGGCATGCTCCCCTAAAGCTAATTTAACGGCGAAGGTCTCTGCTTTATCACCTGCAGGCGTAGAAGTTCCATGGGCATTGATATAGTCGATTTGATCTGGATTTAAGCCAGCATCCCGCAGTGCATTACGCATACAACGAGCAGCCCCCTCACCACCTTCTGAGGGCGAAGTCATATGGTAAGCATCACTGCTCATGCCATAGCCGACTAATTCACAATAAATTCTCGCGCCCCTAGCCTTAGCGTGTTCATATTCTTCTAAGACTAACACACCAGCACCATCACCTAGTACAAAGCCGTCCCGCTCCACATCCCAAGGACGACTTGCAGCTTCGGGATCATCATTACGAGTTGATAAAGCCCGTGCAGCAGCAAAGCCACCGATACCTAAGGGGGTGGAACCCATTTCAGCACCACCCGCGACCATCACATCAGCGTCACCGTAAACAATCATCCGTGCTGCATCACCAATACTATGAGTCGCGGTCGCACAAGCAGACACGATCGACATATTGGGGCCTTTCAAGCCATACATAATTGATAGATTGCCAGCTACCATATTAATGATACTCGCGGGAACAAAAAATGGAGAGATTTTCCGCGCGCCCCCATTCAGAAAAGCGTTGTAGTTACGCTCGATCGTTTGTAAGCCACCAATTCCGGAACCCATCAAGACCCCAATACGCTCAGCATTTGCTTCTGTGACCTCTATCCCTGAGTCACGAATAGCATCGACTCCAGCACCAATGCCATAGTGGATAAAGGTATCCATCTTTTTTTGGTCTTTAGGTTTAATGTAATTATCGACATTAAAGCCTTTGACATTTCCCGCAATCCGCACGCTAAACTCGCTAGCATCGAATAACTCAGGACTGATAGTATTGATACCGCTTTTACCCGCCTTAATATTGCCCCATGCACTTGCTAAGGTAGAACCTACCGGAGAGACAATACCTAAACCCGTTACTACTACACGCCTTTTAGACAAACTTATATACCTTCATGAAATAGAGATATTTCTGACTCCAAACCGTAACCCTAACTAAGCAGGGCTACGTGTGTTAGGTAGCTAATCCTTACAAGATTAAGCTGAAGGCAGGCAGGCATTGATATAATCAATGGCTGCTTGCACAGTAGTGATCTTTTCAGCTTCTTCATCAGGGATTTCTGTACCGAACTCTTCTTCCAGTGCCATCACCAGCTCAACGGTATCTAATGAATCAGCTCCTAAATCTTCAATAAAAGAAGATGCATTAGTGACTTCAGACTCGTCTACTCCCAACTGCTCGACCACGATAGCTTTGACGCGAGCTTCAATACTCATGTTTTTAGTTCCTCTAGATTAAAATGCTTGGCATCGAAGGCTTATTGTATTGAAAACATTCGATGCTTGCCAGTTGTGCAAAGGTAGAAATACCTATGCCATATACATTCCACCATTCACATGAATGGTCTCGCCCGTGACATACGCTCCCACAGGAGAGGCTAAATACAGCACTGCACCTGCAATTTCTTCAGGTTGTCCTAAACGTCCTAAGGGAATATTTTGGAAGATTGCTGCACGTTGATCTTCTGATAACTCACGCGTCATATCGGTATCAATGAAGCCGGGTGCAACTACATTCACAGTGATATTTCTTGAGCCTAGTTCACGTGCTAACGACTTAGAAAAACCGACTAGGCCTGCTTTCGCTGCGGCATAATTGGTTTGTCCTGGATTACCACTAGCGCCAACTACCGAAGAGATCGAGATAATCCGGCCTTTTTTAGCCTTCATCATCGACCGAATACAAGCCTTGCTCATGCGAAAGATTGAGCTGAGATTAGTGTTAATAATCGAATCCCACTCCTCATCCTTCATCCGCATCAATAGATTATCACGCGTAATACCCGCATTATTGACCAGTATGCTAATACCACCATACTCTTTGCTTAAAGCAGCAACGAGAGTATCAATAGATTCACTTTTAGCCACATCTAATACTTTACCTAAACCTTGAATACCTGCTGCGGCTAAATAGTCTGTAATCGCTTGAGCACCGTTTTCACTAGTTGCAGTTCCAATCACGGTCGCTCCTTGCTGACCTAAAGTTTCAGCAATCGCGCGTCCGATCCCACGGCTAGCACCTGTGACCAAGGCTACTTCGCCCTTTAAACTAAATAAATCTGACACTTAAGCCCCCTGACAAAATTTTAAGGCAGCTTCAAGGCTCGCATTATCACTAATACAAACTGCATCCATCCGGCGTTCAATGCGCCGATTCAAGCCAGTCAATACCTTTCCTGGCCCAAACTCAATCATCACCTTGGCTCCTTGTACTTGCAGATTACGAATCGTACTCACCCAACGTACTGGGCGATACAGTTGTTCCGCTAAAGCACTACGCATACTAGTAAGATCCTCACGTGCTAAACCATCTACATTTTGTAGCACCGGCAACTTGCCTGTTCGGAACTGAACTTGATTTAGGGCTTGCTCTAATTTAGCCGCTGCAGGTTTCATTAAACTACAATGTGAGGGTACACTAACTGTTAATTTAACAGTTTTTTTCGCGCCCAACTCATTAGCAGTCGCAATAGCACGTTCAACTGCAGACGCATTTCCTGCAATGACCACTTGCTCAGGTGAGTTAAAATTGACGGCCTCAACAATCTCACCTTGGGCTGCTTGCTCACAAGCGGCTATCACTTGTTCATCAGCCAAGCCCAGAATTGCAGCCATCGCCCCCGTACCTTCAGGAACGGCTGCTTGCATTAGTTGGGCGCGCTTAGAGACTAAAGCTACCGCTTCATTAAAATCTAAAACCTCAGCAGCTACCAAGGCAGAGTATTCACCTAAACTGTGACCGGCTACTGCTATTGGCAAGCAGCCCCCTTGAGTTTGCCAAACCCGCCAAACTGCAACACCTGCAGCAAGCATCAAAGGCTGCGTTGTTTCAGTACTATTTAAGGCGGTCTCGTCACTCCCTTGAGCTAATTGCCATAAACCACGCCCTAAAACAGAAGATGCTTGTTCAAAGGTTTGGGTAACAATGGGAAAAGAGGCTGCTAATTCAGCAAGCATACCCAATGACTGAGACCCTTGCCCAGGGAATAGCCCTGCTATTGCCATGACTGACTCCAGAATTAAAAACAGAAATAGTTGTCCAACACATAAATTCGCGCCTATGCTAATAGAATTTGTTAAGCAAATCACGCTGCTTGACAAAAAGAACTTGTCATCTGCCAGAATGGCAGGATAATACGCGCTTCATTAGAATTTTTGCAGATTAACCCTGTAGCAAAGGAATTATGGCGAGAGAAGATTATATCGAGATGGAAGGCACGGTAATTGACACTTTACCGAATACTACTTTCCGTGTGAAGTTAGATAACGAACATATTGTAATGGCTCATATCTCCGGGCGGATGCGTAAGAACTATATTCGTATTTTAACAGGCGACCGAGTAACTGTGCAGTTAACCCCTTATGACTTGACTAAAGGTCGAATTAGTTACCGCAGCAAATAAGGCTAGGAGTTAATACTCCCAGCCTCACCTAATTTAGACGGCTGCTGCTTCAGCACCCTCGTAGTTCAAAGCTAAGGTATCATTCTCAACCGATACCTCGACCCGCCCACCATTTGCCAATTCGCCGAACAATAAAGCATCTGCTAGTGGACGTTTGATATGCTCTTGAATCACCCTCTCCATGGGTCGCGCGCCCATGAGTGGATCATAGCCTTTCTTCGCTAACCAATCGCGGGCGTCTTCATCAACGATCAGAGTTACACCTTTTTGTTGTAGTTGCACTTCAAGTTTGATTACAAACTTATCAACCACTGAGCGAATCACCGTATCAGTTAAGGCATTGAACTGAATAATGCCATCTAAACGGTTGCGGAACTCTGGGGTAAAGATACGCTTTACCGCCTCCATCGAATCACTGGTATGATTTTGCTTCGTGAAACCTAAAGACTTACGGCTAATATCTTCCGCGCCTGCATTACTAGTCATCACTAAAATGACATTTCGGAAATCAATCTTCCGCCCATTGGTATCTGTCAAAGCTCCATGATCCATTACTTGCAACAGCAAGTTGAACACATCGGGATGCGCTTTCTCGATTTCATCCAACAACAAGACAGCATGCGGGTGCTTATTTACAGCATCCGTCAGCAAACCACCTTCATCATAGCCCACGTAGCCCGGAGGTGCACCAATTAAGCGCGAAACCGTATGGCGTTCCATATACTCAGACATATCAAAGCGCAACATTTCTACACCCATGCGTAGGGCTAATTGCTTAGTGACTTCGGTTTTACCAACCCCAGTAGGGCCTGCAAACAAGAAAGAACCAATAGGTTTAGTTTCATCACGTAAGCCAGAACGTGCCATTTTGATGGCTGAAGTCAGTTGCTCAATTGCCGCATCTTGACCAAAGATCACCATTTTTAGATCTCGCTCTAAATTCTTCAGCATATCCATATCCGAATTAGAGACCGTCTTTGGTGGAATCCGTGCAATTTTAGCGACGATTTCTTCAATATCACCTACTGAAATTGTCTTTTTGCGAGTTGCCGAAGGCTTCAAACGCCGATTCGCACCGGCTTCATCAATAACATCAATTGCCTTGTCCGGTAAATGCCGATCATTGATATAGCGTGCTGCCAATTCAGCGGCTGCTTTCAACGCTGACAGGGTGTACTTCACTTGGTGATGATCCTCAAAACGCGAACGCAAACCCTTTAAAATTTCATAGGTTTCTTCCACACTCGGCTCATTCACATCTATTTTTTGGAAGCGCCGCGCAAGGGCGCGGTCTTTCTCAAAAACACTGTGATATTCTTGGAAAGTTGTCGAACCAATGCATTTCAGCTCACCCGATGACAACACGGGCTTGATTAAATTAGACGCGTCCATTGTGCCACCTGAAGTGGCACCAGCTCCAATAATGGTATGAATTTCATCAATAAAAAGTACCGCATTTTGCTCATCTTTGATTTGCTGAATTACTGCTTTTAAGCGCTTTTCAAAATCACCACGGTATTTAGTGCCTGCCAACAATGAACCCATATCCAAGGAATAAATCACTGCATCTGCTAAAATTTCAGGCACTTCCCCATCGACAATCCGTTTAGCCAAACCTTCAGCAATAGCAGTTTTACCAACGCCTGCTTCACCCACAAGGAGCGGATTATTCTTACGTCGGCGACACAAGACTTGAACAGTGCGCTCAATCTCATTGTCACGCCCAATTAACGGATCAATACGACCCTCTAGCGCTAACTGGTTGAGGTTGCTGGCAAATTGATCTAAAGGCTTTTGTTTACCGTCGCCTAAGTCAGTATCTTGTTGCTCACCATTATTACCCGAGGAATCCATATTGCTACCCCCATCATTGTCGTGCCGACCACTGATATGCTCATCTTTGCGAATCCCATGCGATAGGAAATTCACAATATCGAGACGTGCTACATCGCGCTGCGATAAGAAAAACACCGCATGCGATTCAGGTTCACCAAAGATCGCAACTAAGATAGCATCACCAGTGACCTCACCCTTACGTGAAGACTGAGCACTATAGACGGCACGATGAATGACCCGCTGAAAACCTAAAGTCGGTTGAACATCACGTTGATCACTGGCTGGGAGCACAGGCGTATTGTCATCAATGAAGGTTTCAAGCTCTCGCTTTAAACCAGGAATATCGACACCACAGGCACGCAGTGCAATCGAGGCACTTGGGTTATCCAGCATAGCCAATAGTAAGTGCTCAACCGTCACAAATTCGTGGTGGCGCTCCCGAGCATTACGGAATAGCGTGTTGATTGATTCTTCCACTTCAGCGCTTAACATAATTTTTGTCCCTTATGCCTCTTCCATCGTACAGAGTAGCGGATGCTGATTGTCACGTGAGTAGCGATTCACTTGTGCGACCTTAGTCTCAGCGATATCACGTGTGTACACTCCACACACTCCCTTGCCCCGGGTATGAACATGCAACATCACACGCGTTGCGGTTTCATGATCTAAGCGGAAAAAAATCTGCAACACGTCTATTACAAAGTCCATCGGTGTGAAGTCATCGTTTAAAAGTATAACTTTAAAACGTGCCGGTTCCTTCACCTTCGGACGGCTGTCCTGTACCGCTACACCAGAATCATGATCACTAGAGCCTTGTTTATCTTTGCCTGCCATTAAAAATGCAACTCCAACTTAAGTTAGTCGATAGCTAACTTAACTAGTTAACTGAATCTATCAGCCCTTGTCACTATTCCTGACTTGGACTTGGGTATTTCTTCATTATTGGGATGAAACTAAGAAAGTAAAGTGGAGTGGGGTAAATAGCGCGTCAACTACTAAAACTATAGCTGAATTGAAGTGAACAGTGCTAAAGACAAGCACTGTTCTATAGACAAACTTACATATGCTCGATGATATTATCACCAAATTCTGAACAACTGACTTCCTCAGCCGTATCAATCAAGCGTGCAAAATCAAAGGTAACGCGACCTGAAGCAATCGCACCTTCCACCCCTTTAACAACTAGATCTGCTGCATCAACCCAACCCATATGGCGGAGCATCATTTCTGCAGACAAAATAATAGAGCTAGGATTCACTTTATCTTGACCAGCAAAGGTAGGAGCGGTGCCGTGAGTTGCTTCAAACATCGCAATGGTATCTGACATATTCGCACCGGGCGCGATCCCAATTCCCCCCACCTGAGCCGCTAACGCATCAGAAATATAGTCACCATTTAAGTTCAAAGTAGCCACTACTGAATAATCTTCAGGGCGTAGTAGAATCTGTTGCAGGAAGTTGTCCGCAATGACGTCTTTAATGATGATTTCGTTGCCCGTTTTGGGGTTTTTAAAGGAGCACCAAGGGCCACCTTTAATCTCTACTGCACCAAACTCTTGTTTAGCCAGTTCATAAGCCCAAGTTTTAAATCCACCCTCAGTAAATTTCATGATATTACCTTTATGCACAATCGTCATTGAGGGCAAATCATTATCGATGGTGTATTGAATCGCTTTACGGACTAAACGCTTGGTTCCTTCGGAAGAGACAGGCTTAACTCCAATCCCTGAAGTTTCTGGGAAACGAATTTTAGTCACACCCATTTCTTTGATTAAGAAATTGATCACTTTTTTCGCTTCGGCAGAATCCGCGCTCCACTCAATCCCCGCATAGATATCTTCGGCATTTTCACGGAAGATCACCATGTTGGTTTTTTGTGGCTCACGTACAGGGCTAGGTGTACCTTCGTAATAGCGAACCGGGCGTAAGCACACATAAAGATCTAAATCTTGACGCAGTTTCACATTCAGGGAGCGGATACCGCCTCCGACTGGAGTGGTCAACGGTCCTTTAATAGACACGACGAAATCTTTAACCGCGTGGACGGTTTCTTCAGGCAACCAGACATCTTCGCCATAAACAGTATTGGCTTTTTCACCCGCGTAAATTTCCATCCATTGAATTTGGCGCTTGCCACCGTAAGCACGCTCAACCGCTGTATCGATGACCTTGATCATCACAGGGGTAATATCCATTCCAATACCATCCCCTTCAACGAAAGGAATGATCGGTTTGTCGGGAACATTGAGCGAAAAGTCGGGATTAGTAGTAATTTTTTGACCGCTAGTTGGCACCTTAACGTGTTTATACATTGGCTTAAAGTTCTCCTGAATTTATTTGATTTCTCAAGCGCGCGAATATTATAGAACAATCTCTGCGTGAAGGTGCAGCATTTCGCTGTGCCTTCACGGCTGAAAGCAGCTAGAATAAACCTATTCAGAAGATTGAGGAACCTAAAGCGATGGTTTGGAAACCACGAGTCGTTGTTGCGAGTGTTATTGAACAAGCAGGTCGATTTTTATTGGTCGAGGAGATCATTAATGGCGTGCAAGTCATCAACCAACCGGCCGGACACTTGGAGTATGGTGAAAGCTTAATTGAAGCTGTCAAGCGCGAAACGCTCGAAGAAACAGGCTATCGTTTTGAGCCAACTGCTTTACTAGGCATTTTGATGCTAAACTCGGAAGATCCTGAACGTGTCTATTTGCGTTTTACCTTCACAGGAGATTTATTGGAAAAGGTGTCTGATTATCAGACCGACCCGGATATTATTGCAACGCATTGGCTGAACCCTGCAGAAATTCAGTCGCACCCACGTTTGAGTCCACGTAGTGATCTAGTTTTCCAAGCAATTAATTTGTATCAAAGTGGTCAACGCTTGCCTTTAGACAGTTTAGTGTTCACTCGATGAAACAGCGCGTTATTGTTGGCTTGTCAGGGGGCGTTGACTCCTCAGTAGCAGCTTTATTGCTTTTGGAACAAGGCTATCAAGTGGAAGGCTTGTTCATGAAAAACTGGGAAGAGGACGATACTGATGAATACTGCTCAGCCACAGTTGATTTAGCGGATGCGCAATCAGTTGCTGACCAACTAGGAATTCGCCTTCATACGGTCAGTTTTGCTAGCGAGTATTGGGATTATGTATTCACCTATTTTTTACATGAATACCAAGCAGGGCGTACCCCGAATCCTGACATTATGTGCAATAAGGAAATTAAGTTTAAAGCGTTTCTCGATTTTGCCTTGAGTATGGGTGCAGACTTCATTGCTACAGGACATTATGCACGTATTCATCACTTGAAAGATGGGTCAACTCAAATGCTCAAAGGTGTGGATGACAATAAGGATCAAACTTACTTTCTTTATACTCTGCAACAAGTCCAACTGACGCATAGTTTATTTCCGATTGGGCATTTGCCTAAAAGCCGAGTACGGGAGCTTGCTGGGGAACAGGGTTTTAGCACGGCTCGCAAGAAAGACAGTACGGGTATTTGCTTCATTGGTGAACGGAAATTTAGGGATTTTCTCCAGCGTTTTCTTCCAGCTCAACCGGGCGCGATTGTGAGCGTTGATGGTACGGTTTTGGGTGAACATCATGGTCTGATGTATTACACCTTGGGGCAGCGTCAAGGTTTAGGTATTGGTGGACGCAAAGCCACCCCTGAAGCACCTTGGTTTGTGATCGCGAAAAATTTAGAGCAAAATGAATTAGTAGTTGCCCAAGGCAATAAAAATAACTTTTTGTTGAAATCTTTTTTAGTGACTTCACAACTACATTGGGTAGCAGGTTCAGCACCGGATCAAAGCTTTGAGTGCACGGCTAGAATCCGACATCGTCAACCTGTGCAGAAATGTTTAGTAGAGCTTAGTTCCTACGGCATTGCTAAAGTTTGCTTTGAACAAGCACAACGTGCAATCACTCCAGGACAATCCATTGTGTTTTATCAAGGTGAGGTTTGTCTCGGTGGTGGGATAATTGATGATATACAAACGCATTGTGCTTAGGTTTACTTGATCTTTTTCAAATTTAATTATATCTATCTTTTTTCATAGCAAACTCCAGATAAAAACTGTGCAAGCCAATAACAGAAATCGAACTTTCGCTCTCGCTGCTTTGTTTCAAAATGTTGAGGGTGTTAATCAAATTGCCACAACAGGCCAAGTGAATAATGAATTGTTAACCCAAGCTATTAATAGCTTATTGATAGAAAGCGCTAATGAGATCGAGGATCTTTATGGCGGGGTCACAGGTTTAAAAACTGGCCTAGAAGTCTTATTGCACCAATTAGGTGCAGGACGACTCACATCTGATGGCAAGCCCAAAAATCTTGAGGCTACACGTTATGCAGTCAATTTGCTGTATTTGGAAAAAAAATTAAGTAATAATCAGACTACCTTCCGGACTGTGTTGCAGGGCATTGAATCAGCCCAACAACAATTAGAGTTCTTCTCTCTTATCCACCCTAATATGATCGCACGTTTGGCTGAACTATATACTCAAACCATCAGCAAGATAGGCCCGCGTATTATCATTAAAGGTGAACAACAGCATTTATCTAATCCAGACAATGCAGCCAAAATTCGTGTTTTACTGTTTGCAGGTATTCGTGCCGCCTTATTGTGGAGGCAAGCAGGTGGAGATCGCTGGAAGCTATTATTCTCACGTGGCAAATTGCAGGCAGAAGCTCAACAGTTGTTAAAAACAGCTAAGTCTTGGTAATTTTTTGGACTTTTTTTGGTTATAAAGAATTTTTATTATTAAAATTTTACATAACATAAAATATAAGAATTAAATAAAACAAGGAACTAAGAGGTTGAAAAATGCTATTTTGATGATAACTAGGTCAAATCTTGGTTAATAGCCGCAATAATTGCCAACGGATCTTTGGCTCGTGTGATTGGCCTACCAACTACTACATAGTCGATGCCTAACTGGCGAGCTGCTAACGGTGTGACTACACGGCTTTGATCATCCTGCTGACTACCCAGTGGACGAATGCCTGGAGTGACCAACAAAAAATCAGAACCACAAGCTTGCTTTAGAATCGGTGCTTCTTGAGCAGAGCATACTATACCATCTAAACCACATTGTTTGGTTAGCACGGCCAAATGACTGACTTGCTCAACTGGTGACTGGATAATATTAATCTTTTCTAATTGCGCTTTGTCCATTGAAGTTAGTACGGTTACAGCAATCAATTTGGGTGGCTGTTGAAAACCTGCTAAAGCATCACGAGCCGCCAGCATCATTTGATCACCACCCGCAGCGTGTACATTGACCATCCAAACCCCAAGATCAGCAGCAGACTTACAAGCAGCAGCCACTGTATTAGGGATATCGTGAAATTTTAAATCCAGAAAAACATCAAAACCTTGAGTCACTAGCTGGCGCACAAAGTTAGGTCCTGCTGCTACAAATAATTCAAAGCCTACTTTCAATTTACAATCGTTTGGAGATAACTGCTTGACTAAACTGATTGCTGGCTCAGCAGCAGGAAAATCTAAAGCAATAATTAATCGATTAGTCACAACAGACTCCCTAATTTAAATTTATTGACTCTGTACCGAGTCCCAATGATGGCAGGCTGGACAACGCCAAACATATTCATGGAGCTTATAGCCACAATTAGCACACTGAAAACGTGGTAATGTGTTCGCTAAGCGACCTAAAGCTAGACTTAATTCGCTTAAGGCAGCTTTAGTATCAGATTCAGAGCTTAGATAACGTGCAGAACAGGCGAGTGTCTGTACATTACCTAACTCATGTTGTAAATGCTGATGTATCACAGGTAATAAACTACTACCCTGCCCCACTTCTTGCGCGATTGCCGTTAACGCAGGCAGCATTTTTACATCTGGATTACGGCGGTATTCGCTATTAATCACTTCATACAACTGTTGTAACTCAATAGGCTGGGTGAATACTGTTAGTAAACGCTTAACCAACGAGCTTAATAAACGCTGGTCATACATTAAAGCTTGGCGAAAATACTTTAAAGCCGCTGAACGTTCACCACGTGCTAAAGCTAACTCAGCGAATAAAGTTTGTACCCGCACTGATTGTGGATAAATACTTAGAGCTTTTTTTAGTTTTTCGTCCACTTGGAATAATTGATTCTTGGCTAGTAATTCTTCTACCTGCTCACAAAGATAGTGAGCCATTAAACGGATGCGCTCAGTTTTATCAATGACTGAGCATTCGGTTAAAATAAAAGCTTTTTCCCACTCACGAAGCTGCTCATAAATTCGCCGGAGTGGTATACAAGCTGCAGTATTTTTTGGATAGGTTTTAATCAATTCATTAAAAACACTTTCAGCGCGATCTAATAAACCGGCTGCAAAAAAATCCTCACCCAAAGCTAGCATTGCTACTTGACGTTGATTATTAGTTAAATCAGGACGAGCTACTAAATGCTGATGTAAACGTAGCGCACGATTCACTTCACCACGATTACGAAACATTTTCCCTAAAACTAGAAAGGTCTCTGCAGTTTGAGCATCTAAACTAGGTGCTTCTAGAAAAACATCTAAAGCCTTGTCAGGCTCTTCATTCAATAGAAAATTGATACCTTGAACCAAGCGCGTAGAAACTTCAGTAGTTGCAGTTTGGTTGGAGCGATTCTTTTTATAAGCGGTACGCCAACCAGAATAGAACGCTAAGGGCAGTAAAAGAAATAAGATCTCTAGCATATTAGGCAAGAAAGGAGGCTAAAAAGCCTCCTAGGGAGTAAAGAAAATTAAAACTTACTAAAAAAAAATCAATCTTGAATAACATAGTATTGCCGTGAGCTATTCACACGCTCACGTAATTCCTTACCCGGCTTAAAATGTGGCACAAACTTTGGTGGTAAACTAACTTGATCACCTGTTTTTGGATTACGCCCTTTACGGGCAGTCCGATGATGCAATGAGAAACTACCAAACCCACGAATTTCAATTCGCCCACCTGATGATAAAGTTTCACTCATCGACTCTAATAATAACTTAATCGATAGCTCAACATCCTTACTACTCAGATGACTTTGTTTACGGGTTAGAATATCAATGATTTCAGACTTGGTCATCCGTTACGCTCCTGAAGCTTATTTATCTGAATTTGAGTTTTGTGATTCTAGCGGGGAACGGAGGTAATTGCACTGGTATTAAAGTCAATTTAACAATTACCTCTCATCTGGAATAAAGGCCATCCTTGGCCAAAGTGATTTTATTCCATTTTAAGGAGCAGAAAGATTAATTATTATTAATCACTCATTTGCTCTTTAAAGATATCGCCCAATGAAGTGGAAGCAGAACCCTTGGTGTACTCCTTCATGGTACGAGCTTCCTCTTCATTCTCTCTTGCTTTAATGGACAGGTTAATCGCACGAGTTTTGCGATCAACACCCATAAATTTAGCTTCGATTTCATCGCCTTCATTTAATAAAGTACGCGCATCTTCTACACGATCACGTGATAATTCAGAAGCCCGTAAAATACCTTCGATGCCATCGCCTAAATCAATGCGTGCTGATTTAGCAGTCACCTCGACCACTTTACCTTTAACAAAGCTACCTTTGGCATGAGCAGCAACAAAATTAGAGAATGGATCTTGCTCCATTTGTTTGATGCCCAGAGAAATACGCTCACGTTCTGGATCAACTGCTAGAACAACCGCTTCTACTTCGTCACCTTTCTTATAGTTGCGTACTGCTTCTTCGCCCGGAGCATTCCAAGAAATGTCAGACAGATGCACTAAACCATCAATACCACCATCTAAACCGATGAAGATACCGAAGTCAGTGATTGACTTGATCTTGCCAGATACTTTGTCGCCTTTATTGTGTGAAGTCGCAAATTCATCCCAAGGATTAGCTTGGCACTGCTTCATACCTAAAGAAATACGCCGACGATCAGCATCGATGTCAAGAATCATTACTTCAACTTCGTCACCCAAGGTTACTACTTTAGCTGGGTTAACGTTTTTGTTTGTCCAATCCATTTCAGAGACGTGGACTAAGCCTTCAACGCCATCTTCAATCTCAACGAAACAGCCGTAATCAGTTAAGTTGCTAACTTTACCGAACAGACGAGTTTCGCGTGGATAACGACGCACTAAATCTTGCCATGGATCTTCGCCTAATTGCTTCAGACCCAAAGAAACACGGTTTTTGTCTTTGTCGAACTTAAGAACCTTAACTTCGATCTCATCACCAATATTAACCACTTCAGAAGGATGCTTAACACGCTTCCAAGCCATATCCGTAATGTGTAACAGACCATCAATACCACCCAAGTCAAGGAAGGCACCATAGTCAGTGAGGTTTTTAACCACGCCTTTAACTGCTTGACCTTCTTGGAGATTATCCAATAAGGCTTCACGTTCTGCACTGTACTCCTCTTCAACTACAGCACGGCGAGAAACGACCACATTATTGCGTTTCTGATCCAATTTGATTAGTTTGAATTCCAACTCTTTGCCTTCTAAATAGGCTGTATCACGTACTGGACGCACATCGACTAAAGAGCCTGGTAAGAATGCACGGATATCGCTTAACTCAACCGTGAAGCCACCTTTAACTTTGCCAGTGATGATACCTGTAACGATTTCATCATTTTTGAAGGCTTCGTCAAGGATTTCCCAAGCACGCATGCGACGCGCTTTTTCGCGAGATAAACGCGTCTCACCAAAACCATCTTCAACTGTGTCTAGGGCAACCTCAACTAAGTCACCTACTTGAACAGTAATTTCACCACGTTCGTTTTTGAACTGCTCAGCCGGAATAACCCCTTCCGACTTTAGGCCAGCGCTGACAATAATGAAATCAGGGCGTACATCAATAACCGTCGCGTTAACCAAGGAGCCGGGTTTCATCTGGGTGTAAGATAGGCTCTCTTCAAACAGTTCTGCAAAACTTTCAGTCATGAATCAATTTACCTGTAGATTTAAAATGTTCACCATAACATCCTGTTACGATGGGCAAAAATAAAAAGCCCGGACAATCCTTGTCTGGGCCTCTGCATAATTTTCCAGCGCTTGTCTATTGATTCTGCAAAATCAAGTGCAACACTTGTTTTGGACTTAGCTGACTGCTGTCAATCAGTAATGCATCAGCGGCTGGACGCAAGGGTGCTATGGAGCGATTACTATCGCGTTCATCACGCTCTTTAATCTCTTCAATAAGGGCGGCAATACTAGCATAAATTCCTTGTTCGCTCAACTGCTTAAGCCGCCTTTCAGCACGGATCTCCGGGCTTGCTGTTAAAAAAACCTTAAGTTTGGCGTCAGGAAAAACGACTGTTCCCATATCGCGCCCATCCGCCACTAAACCAGGTAATTGCCGAAATGCTCGCTGACGATCCATTAAAGCAGCACGCACGGCTGGCAAGGTTGAAATACGCGAAGTCGCGTCAGCGGCTTCAGGGGTACGAATCGCTAAACTCACATCCTGCCCATTGCGCCAGACTTTGCCCTTTTCAAAACGCATTTCTAAATTTTGAATCAAGGTAACTAGAGAATCTGCATCATCAAGAGCAAGTTTCGCCTCTAAGGCCGCCTGCGCCGCGACTCGATAAATAGCACCACTATCTAATAACTGCCAGCCCAAGTGTTGTGCCAGCATGGTCGCAATCGTACCCTTACCAGAACCTGCGGGGCCATCAATCGTAATAACAGGTGCTTGCTTATTCTCCATCTGTACTGATTCCTAAACCGGCGCCATAAGCTAATTGCACAAAGCCCGGAAATGATGTATTCACCGTTGCACAATCATTAATCAGCATAGAGCTACTAGCACGCAAACCTGCGATTGAAAATGACATCGCAATCCGATGATCATTATGGCTAGTAATTGTGCCCCCAGTCAGCTTGCCACCTTGAATAATAATCCCATCAGCAGTAGGTCGAGCATCAATCCCACAAGCGACTAAACCATCCGCCATCACCTGAATACGATCACTTTCTTTTACCCGTAACTCTTCAGCACCAGTTAATACGGTCTCGCCTTCAGCACAGGATGCAGCCACAAATAGCACTGGAAACTCATCAATCGCGAGCGGCACTAACGCTTCAGGAATACGAATTCCTTTTAGCTTAGCTGAACGTACCCGAATATCTGCAACTGGCTCACCACCCACTTCACGCGGATTCAGTAGCTCTAAATTCGCGCCCATTAAACGCAAAATATCAATCACACCGGTACGTGTTGGGTTCATACC
Organism: uncultured Thiothrix sp.; assembly: GCF_937873765.1. Lineage (GTDB taxonomy): Bacteria > Pseudomonadota > Gammaproteobacteria > Thiotrichales > Thiotrichaceae > Thiolinea. The sequence continues at coordinate 21,403 of NZ_CALMZC010000054.1, forward strand.
CACATGCTCAATGATTAAATCTGAGCCTTCAGCAATACTCGCCCCCACCATGAAAAAGGCTGCTGAGGAAATATCTGAAGGCACATCAATCGCCATCGCAGTGAGCTTGCCGCCGCCTGTTAGGCTAATATGATTGCCTTCGGTTTTAACGGTATAGCCAAACCCACGTAGCATGCGCTCTGTGTGATCACGCGTCGGTGCAGGCTCAGTCACAGAAGTTTCACCTTCTGCATATAAACCCGCTAATAACAGCGCTGATTTAACCTGTGCACTCGCCATCGGCATCTCATAGTGAATCCCTGTTAACTGGCTACTCCCATGCACTACTAACGGTGGAGTGCCTTGTTCGGTGGCATCAATACGTGCGCCCATTTGCGCTAAAGGCACAGTCACACGCTTCATTGGACGCTTCGATAAGGAGCTATCCCCTGTCATTCGCACATCAAAAGCTTGACCACTCATCAGACCGGACATTAAGCGCATGGAAGTCCCTGAATTCCCCATATCTAAGTCAGTATTAGGTGCTTTTAAACCATGTAAACCCACGCCGTGAATGGTCACTTTGCCCTCCTCACTCGGCCCTTCAATCTGCACCCCCATATTGCGAAAAGCTTGTAAGGTACAAAGACAATCCTCGCCTTGTAGGAAACCGCTGACCTGAGTTATTCCCTCCGCTAAAGAGCCTAGCATAATCGAGCGATGTGAAATCGATTTATCTCCAGGCACACGAATTCGTCCAATAAGCTTGCCACCGGGTTGCACAATAAAACGAAGATTTTGCTGACTCACGTTAATGTTGTCCTGCTGATTTAGGGGGTTCAAAACGAGCTATATAGTTATCACGGGCTTGTTTAGCCTTGGTCATACGCTGATGTAGGGCATCGCCATTCTGTTCACGAATTAATGCAGCGAACTCGCCAAGATTCGTTTGTAAAGCTTGAATCATATCGAGAATAGCGTGGTCGTTATACAGACAGATATCCCGCCACATGACAGGATCACTGGAAGCAATACGGGTGAAATCACGGAAACCGCCCGCTGCATAACGCAAAATATCTTCCTGCTGCGGCATATTGAGCAGAGTATCGACCAAAGAAAAGGCTAACACATGCGGTAAATGACTTGTAGCCGCTAATACTTGATCATGCAGCACGACTGGCATTTGCTCCACCAATGCGCCAGTTACCTCCCACATGCCTGCAACGATGGCTAAAGCTTGGCGATCAGTTTGTTCAGTAGGCGTTAAAATCACCCGGCGCCCTTGGTAGAGATCAGCTACTGCTGCCTCTACACCACTTTTCTCCCGACCTGCGACCGGATGACCGGGTATAAATTGTTGGTAATCAGCCCCCATGATAGCCGTCACTTGATCAACAATCGAAGCTTTCGTACTCCCCGCATCAGTGAGAATACAAGTCGGTGGCAAAGCCTCTTTAATTTGCTCCAACACTGCAGGCATCGCGCCCATCGGCACTGCTAACAGAACAATATCTGCATCCCGCACAGCGGCTTTAGCATCTAAGCTAAAACTATCAATGGCACCTAAATCAACGGCTTTTTGCAATTGTTCAGCATTACGCCCACAACCGACAATTTGCTGGCAGTAATTGGCTTGGCGCAAAGCTAAACCTAACGAACCACCAATCAACCCTACCCCAAAAATCACTAATTTATTAATCACGCCACCAGCACCTTTTTCAATGCAGTGATACAGCGTTGATTTTGTGCTTCAGTGCCAATCGTAATGCGCAGATGCTGCGGCAAACCATAACCAGCAATCGGGCGAACAATCACACCTTCCCGCAATAAAGCCTCATAAATCGCTACTGCCGGACGCTTTAAATGTAGCGTGATGAAATTACCGACTGTTGGAATATAATCCCAGTTTTCTTCAGCACAAGCGGCAAACCATTGTTGTAAACCGGCACTATTCACCGCTTTACTTTGCTCTAAAAATGCATCATCGTTTAAAGCAGCCGTTGCAGCGGCTAAAGCTAAAGAGTTGACATTAAACGGCTGGCGCACGCGATTTAAAATATCCGCAATTTCCGCGCTAGAAGCAGCGAAACCGACACGCAATCCCGCTAAACCATAAATTTTGGAAAAGGTACGAGTGACAATTAAATTGGGGAATTGCTCCAACCATGCCAAAGCATCGGGAAACTCAGGATCTTCCACATACTCTGTATAAGCTTCATCAATCACCACAATCACTTGCTGTGGCACTTGCTGTAAGAAATTGAGTAATTCCTCCTTACCTAACCACGTACCAGTCGGATTATTCGGATTCGCAATAAACACCAACTGCGTCGTAGCAGAGATTTTTTCTAATAGGTTCTGCAGATTATGTCCATAGGGCATGTCGGCATGTTCGGGGGGATTCGCTTTAGCAATATATAATTCCGCGCCGGCGGCTTGTGTCACAATCGGATAAACCGCAAAAGCAAATTCCGACATCACTGCCGAACGTCCTTGCGCTAGAAAAGCTCGCGCAATCAACTCCAAAACATCATTGGAGCCATTACCCAAAGTAATTTGCTTAGCCTGTAAACCCAGCTTATTGGCAATCGCTTCTTTTAACAGATAACCACTACCATCCGGATACAATTCCAAAGCTTTTAAAGGACGCGTTAAAGCGGCCAAAGCTTTAGGACTTGTACCTAGAGGATTTTCATTCGATGCCAATTTCAGAATATTGGTGATACCTAATTCACGTTCTAATTCTTCGATAGGTTTGCCGGGCTGATAAGGCGATAAAGCCTGCACACCTGCTAAAGCAAGGCTTTGATAATTAACTGTTGATGGCATGATGCTCGCGCTCTGCATTGATTAGGCCAGCATTCAATCATATTAAAAGCGACTTTGCCAGACTCAAACCCTACTGGCAAAGCGCTAAGAAGAAGGATTTTATTTAAAAACGACCGTTTTATTCCCATCTAAGAACACACGATGCTCTACATGTAATTTGACCGCTTTAGACAATGCAATTGTTTCAGTATCGCGCCCAACAGCGACCAAAGCATCCGGCGAATAAGAATGATCAACGACTTGCACAGCTTGTTCAATGATCGGGCCTTCATCCAAATCAGCGGTGACGTAGTGCGCCGTTGCGCCAATCAGCTTGACCCCACGCTCATAGGCTTGGTGATAAGGCTTCGCACCCTTGAAACCGGGCAAGAAAGAATGGTGAATATTGATGGCACGTCCCCGCAATTGGCTACACAAACTATCTGAAAGAATTTGCATGTAGCGTGCTAAGACCACTAACTCCGTGCCTGTTTCTTCAACAATTTCCATTAAGCGGAGTTCTTGCTCACGCTTATTTTCTTTAGTCACCGGTAAATAGATAAAGCGTAACCCCTCACGCTCTGCCATCGGGCGTAAATCCCGATGATTAGAGATCACGGCTGTAATCTCCATCGGCAATTCACCTTTATGATGACGATAGAGTAGATCATCAAAACAATGGTCAAATTTACTCACCATGATTAGAACTTTAACAGGGGTATCAGCATTATGAATCGACCACTCAATGCCGAAGCGTTCAGCCACTGGAATTAAGGCTTCACGAATATCATCAAGGGTACTCGTACCGACTTGCACTTGAGCATGAGCACGCATAAAGAACCGACCACTTTCGCGATCATCAAACTGTGACATCTCATTCAAATAACAGCCCTTCTCAAATAGAACTGAAGTCACTGCCGCGACAATACCGCGAGCAGCTACGCAACTCGCACGAAAAATAAAGGAAGTCCCGGCGGTGTCTGGCTGTTTTTTATCAATACTCATGCTCTGATAACTCTGCTGTTGTGCTGTGATTCAACTTAGTTTTACTAACATTGACTGACTAGTCAATCAATATTTATAGCTTCTGCCCATCCTGTAGCAGCCTAGCTAGTTCTCAATCTAGCGCAAACTAAACTTAAGGCTTCACTGCATTTTTTTAAAATCAATGCCTTCAGCATAAGCTTTCATATCCTCAACACTCACTTGCTCACCTTTTACCGTCACCATGTATTTATTCGCCACCGCAAACTGATAATCACCCGATTTTGTTGCTGCATCATAAGTGGAAATCACTTTTTGCCCAGCAATTTTCTCTAACTTTCCGCCTGAAGAGCTAGCAAACATGGGATTACTAAATAAAGTCATTAAGCCTTGCAACATCGGTGAATCGGTGACGATTTGCACACTGACTGAACTTTTATCCTTGGTATAGCGCTTTTCCACCGTAATCCCACCGCCAAACATCGCCGCACCCACTGCAGTTGACTCTGCTTTTTCAGCCATCCAACCCGATAACGGCTGTGGCAGCAAACTCTCTAAGCCTTGCGCTTTGGCTTGTTGCATCAGTTGCACCGCATAATTAAGACTTTCTAAGGCTTTAGCCGTATCACCTTTAGCATAGGCATCGCTGGCCTCTTGGATAGAATCTGTCACATCATCGGCTTGCACAGAAATAATAGCAGTCGCCAAACTCAAGACAACCACGGCTATTAATTGGCTTTTTAACATAGTAAGCTCCTCGCATAGCTTATTGATTCTTAATGAACGCTGATGAATTTACTGGTATCTCTAAGCATAATCTGTCAGTTTCAGACTTGCTTCAACTAATTCCAGACTAAGCCAATTTATGCTATAAGCCATTACACTTAATCCACATAGACCTTAAGGCTTTATTGCACTATGTATTTCGATGCCATTCTGACCCGTTCCGCCACCATGCAAGCCACCTTGTGTGCTGCACGCTTAGTGTCTAGTACTCAAGTCACTGTATTAATTACTGGTGAATCCGGCACAGGTAAAGAATTAGTCGCTCAAGCCATTCACTACAGCAGCTCCCATAAAACTCAACCCTTCATTACCGTGAATTGTGCCGCTTTACCTGAAACCCTCGCCGAATCTTTATTGTTTGGCCATCGTAAAGGTAGCTTCACAGGTGCTGAGCAAGCACAAATTGGACTGATTGCCGCTGCTGAAGGCGGGACTTTATTTTTAGACGAAATCGGTGAGTTACCGCTCACGCTACAAGCCAAGTTATTACGCTTTCTTGAATCGGGTGAAATTCTACCCTTAGGTGAAGTACGCGCCCGTAAAGTAGCTGTACGTGTTATAGCAGCTACTCATCGCAATCTTGAGCAAGCAAGCCGTGAAGGCAAGTTTCGCGGCGACTTATTCTATCGCTTGAACGTGATGCCGATTGAGCTACTACCTTTACGTGAGCGACCTGAAGATATTGAAGTTTTAAGTCAGCATTTTTTACGGCATTTTGCTGAGCTGCATCGTTTAGCTAAAACCAATTTAGCACGCGATGCGTTAAAAACTTTGCAGCGTTATCTTTGGCCGGGCAATGTACGTGAGTTGAAAAATACTTGTGAACGTTTAAGCATTTTGCTCGCTGGACAAGTTGTTAATTCAGCCAATTTGCCTGCACAATTTCAAGCTAATACACCAAGCAACTTAAGCTCGTTTGTGCTGCCCGCTGAAGGTGTGAATCTAGAAGCACTGGAACGTGACTTACTCCAACAGGCCTTGGATAAGGCTCAGCACAATAAAACTCAAGCAGCCCGGCTGTTAGGGATTAGCCGTGATGCTTTAAATTATCGCTTAAAGAAATATTGGCCAGTTTGATCATTCGTTATCTTTAAGTACGCGCCCGCCCACGATTTTCTCGCAAGTACCTTTAGGTACATTGATCCATTCCTCAGGGTCATTATCCACTTTTGCCTTGCCACCACAGGCATGCTCGTGCGCACTGCAATCATTCATCCCTGCTTTCACAATCCCTGCACAACGCTCAGTTTCAGTATCATAAGTTTCTTTGTGCGCACTCGCTCCACCTGCTGTCAGCAATAAGGCACTCGTTACAGCGGCTGCCATCCAATAATGCTTGTCTTTCATTAAATTCATCTCTAAACATTAAAAAAGGCGGCTAACTCAGGTTTTGGTTTCGGTTGAGGTAAGTTAACCGCCTAGAAAACTTAGTATTCATGTAAAAGCTGCTGCCACACCAAGCCCACACTAAAACGTTCATCAGCTTGAGCTAGGGTGTCGTCTTGGGTATAAGCAGCTCGCCAGAGCAGATTTTTATTAGCTTGCCACGCTAATTGCAAAGTTTGCCGCTGAGGTTGCGCAGTATTCAGTAGATTGGCATCCTGTGCTAGCACTGCTGCACCCGCGCCAATTAATCGATTATCCAGTGATAATTTTTCAAAGCGATAGCTTAGATTCCAAGCGCCATATTGCAAATTAGGTGTGAGCGTATAACCTAAATGCTTGGCTTGATATGCTGCCTGATAATTAGTTTCGCTTAACTCACCCTCCGCTTTCGCTTGCACCGCCTCATAATCAAAACCAGCTTGGAGAGTTTCACTTAAAGGCAAGGAGCTTGTGAGCCATAATCCCATTAATGCACTCTTACCAGTGAACCGCACATCTGGCGGAGTAAAGCTACTACTGCTATGGGAGTGACCCGTCTGATAACGCTCATCACCTCGTTGTACGGCTTGAGCCTGCAAACCCCAAATACCTGCTTTTAGCTTCAACTCTTGTAACTGCTGTTCGGTTTGTGCAAATAAAACCTGTGCACCTTCACCCTTGGATGCTGGAAAGAAATCGCCATCATGCAATTCCACCCCAAACTTAAGCTGTGGGTGCGCCTGCCAATCCAAACGCAAACCTAGATCATGAATACTGCCCCCCCAAAAAGCCTCAGCTAATAAACTAGTTTCTACAAACTGGCGTTCTGAAGGATGACTTGACGCATTAGGCGAAAACCTAGCGTCCATTAAACCAGCCGCTAAGTTCAGCTTTTCAAACTTTGCTGGCTGATAATCTAAATATAAATTTTCGAGACTAAGTTCTGTATGACCTGCATGTGTCCCCACAGCTGCATACACCGCACTATTCGGCTGCCACTGATAACGCGCCCATAAATGGGCGTCGTCTACTTGTGCACCTTTTGCATTCGGTAAAGCTTCCCCACCCATTAATAAACCGGGAATACGCCATAAACCATGCACATCGGTCGCTTGTGCAGAATAGGCTGTTGCACTAAACATGGCTCCAATCTGCAATTGAGCAGTTGGCTCTAACTCAAGATTATCATGAGTTTCGCCTGAATGAGCCAGTAAACCAGCCGGCCAAAGTAAACTGCTTAAGATTAATCGACGCATAATAAGGTCACTCTGCCCAAGGATTCGCAAAGCGCGGATTATTAATAAAGCTGTCATCAGTTAAGCTTTCTAAAAACTCGCGTAAATCAGCAATTTCTTGCTCGCTTAGGTCAAATGGGCGCACAAAGCCACTTTTATAAGGATTAGCACGACCATCACCTGCATTCACAGCAGTAGTAATATGACGCCCACCACGCATATAGTGGCGAATGACTGCATCCAAACTCTCAATACTGCCGTCATGCATATAAGGCGCGGTTAAAGCGATATTGCGCAAAGTGGGGGGGCGAAAACGCCCCATATCCTCAGGCTTGCCGGTAATTTCAAAAATTCCTTCACCTCCATCCGGATACTTACCCTTCCCATCAAGGTTATACAGGCCATTATTGAAAAACTCAGTATCCGCAAAGCTTTGACTACGATCAAAAGAAGATAGAGTAAAATTCATCCCACCATGACAATGAAAGCACTCAGTTTTCTCATTAAAAAACAAATTCATCCCGCGCTTCGCTGCCTGCGTAATCGCAAACTGATTTCCAGCCTCATATTGATCAAATGGACTATTGAAACTATTTAAACCGCGCTCAAAACTAGCTAGAGCCTTGGCGATATTCGCAAAATGTATCGGCTGAGTCTCATTCGGAAAAGCAGCTTTAAACATACGTTGATAGCGTGGCTCAGCTTGTAAACGGGCTAAAACTTGTGCCTGATTACTATCATTCACGCCCATTTCTACTGGAAATTCATTAAATAAAGGAATAGGAGCTTGTTGCTCCAAGGTAACGGTGGTGGGATTGCCCCAATTAACACTCGCGTTATAGGCAATATTTACCAACGCTTGGGCACTGCGTGGATGCTTTTGCCCCGTTGCACCGATGGCTTGGGCTAAACCATCGGTGAACGCAAGCTCTTGACGATGACAGGAGGCACAGGAGAAGTTGGCTGGTCCTGATAAACGTTGGTCATAAAACAGGTGACGTCCTAACTGAAATTTTTCCTCAGAGATTGGATTATCCGCATGCACAACTGGCAAAGGATAATTCGCTGGAATATTCCAGTTGAAACTGCGGTCATTATCTAAGCCACCGGTATTTATCAGGGTTTGGCTATCTTGCTCGACACAAGCACTCGTCATTATCGTAATAATCCCTATAGCCAACCAGCCTCTGCTATTCATTATTCTGCCTCTTAGTTCGCTACACTAAATACTTTTTGCAAACCAGTCGCAGTATGTGCACCATGATTCATACCTAAATTATCAAAAATATTCATACACTCAATATCGGTTCCACCAGACATACATCCCGGAGGCATTACTGCATCCGTATTAAGATTGTTGCTAGCCATTAACTTCGCATAATCAAGCACAATCTTACTGGTGGTTAAATTAGTAACTTTAAAATCAGTTGAAAGCGTAATAGTGGGACGATTCGGGGCGGCACAACTGACCACAGCACCGGTAGTGGGATCGCCTGTACAGTTGGTAGAACCTAAATGGAAGTAATATGAGTTGGAGACATTAGCCCCGCCCAAAGCATAGTCTAATTGCACCTTATTGCTAGGATTTACATCCAAGCGCATAAATTTATGCCCAGACTGCCATGACCAAGCCATACCTGAACGATTATAAGGTGCTATTGCAATACTAGCATTATGATGATTCACGGCTGCAGGTACGCCCACTTTGAATTCAATTCCTACAATATCCGCCGAACTCACATTATTCACACTGGCATAAACGACTTTATTGGTAGGTTTAGCAGCACCATTACAAGAATCGGTTTTATCTTGGAAGTCTAAAAGGGCTACACCATACTCAGAATCTTGGAAATCATTTTTTTCCAAACTTGCGCTAACGATTTTGCCGCTGGTAGTTTTAAATTTAATATCATGAATATAGAAAGCAAAATCAGCAATTGTGCCTTTGTCGGCACTCAGGCCTAAATTAGTCAACTGTTTACCGCAAGCAATCTCGGTAGCGCCCGACTTAGCTTGGAAAGGAATCGTCAGATTCGTAACTTGATTGTCATCCCCGCCCCCACAAGCGGCTAACATCAGGGCACAAACTAAAGGGCTGAAAGCATAGATTTTTTGCATGAGCCGATACTCTTAACTTAAAAACAGCAGAGTATTAGCAAGTCACATGCCAATTATTCTTTTGAATTATTTCAATTATTTATATATAAACAGTCTTAAAAATATAAGTGATTTCACCTAGCAACTGTGTGAAATCACACAGTTTATGCTATCGATTTCTACAAACTGCTAATGCCATCCTCTCGTCGCCCTAAAGTATTCGCCCCAGAGTTAGACTTAGCAAGATACTCAAAAAATACAAAAACACCCTCGTTTTATCCATGCCTTTCTGCTGAAAAAGTACCTACACTAGTCGACATATAATGAGTTCTCTTAGGAGGAGACATGATCACTCACACCGTTCAAGGCGTTGCGGTTAAACATATTGACCGTGCTGACTCTACTATTATCGAGGGTCTTGCTAAACTCGGCGCTGCGACCGTGCACGAAGCCCAAGGCCGAATCGGTAATCTCAATCCGAACCTTCGCCCGATTTACTCTGGTGCGAGCATTGCGGGTAGTGCGGTGACCGTACTCGCGCAGCCCGGCGATAACTGGATGATTCACGTCGCGATTGAGCTATGCCAACCCGGTGATATTTTAGTCGTGGGTACAACCACCCCCTGCACCGATGGTTATTTTGGTGATCTGCTTGCCACTTCGGCACAAGCGCGTGGCGTGCGTGGATTGATTATTGATGCGGGTGTGCGTGATGTGCGTGATTTGACTGCAATGAATTTTCCGGTCTGGTCAAAAGCCATTTCGATTAAAGGCACAGTGAAAAACACCTTAGGTTCAGTGAATGTACCGATTCTCTGTGGTGGTCAGCATATTATGCCCGGTGATGTGATCGTCGCAGATGATGATGGTGTTTGTGTCGTACCACGTTTGACAGCTACCAAAACCTTAGCCTCTGCGCAAAAACGCGCAGCTTTTGAAGGCGAAAAACGCGCTAAACTCGCCTCCGGTATTTTAGGTTTGGATATGTATAACATGCGCCCTGGCTTAGAGGCAGCAGGGTTTAAATATGTGGAGCGCTTGGAGGATTTAGCATGAGTAAACCTTTAATCATTGACTGCCACGGTCACTATACGACCGCACCGGATGAGTTAGGCGATTATCGAGAGCAGCAGAAAAAAGATGTGAAAACCGACCCGCTGTTTGAGCATGTCAAAGGAGTCATCCATATTAGCGACGATCAGATTCGTGATAGCCTCGAAGGTGCACAGCTTAAATTGCAACGTGAACGGGGAACTGATGCCGCGATTTTCTCGCCACGCGCTAGTTGGATGGGGCATCACATTGGCAATCAATCCACGAGTCAATATTGGACGGAGCATTGCAATGATCTGATTTATCGCATTACCCAGCTCTATCCACAAAACTTTATTGGTGCGGCACAGCTCCCACAATCCCCCAAGGCAGATATGAAAGCCAGTGCACAAGAATTAGAGCGCTGTGTGACAGAACTGGGTTTTGTGGGTTGTAATTTAAGCCCTGATCCTTCCGGTGGACATTGGACAGCACCCCGTTTAGACGATCCTTATTGGTATCCGATTTACGAGAAAATGTGTGAATTGGATGTGCCTGCAATGATTCATGTGAGTGCCTCTTGTCACCAGTGCTTTGATACCACGGGTTCGCATTATTTGGGTGCAGACACGACCGCTTTCCAACATTACATGATGGCGAAAACCCTATTTAAAGACTTCCCGAATCTGAAACTAATTATTCCGCATGGCGGCGGTGCAGTCCCTTATCACTGGGGGCGTTTCCGGGGCTTGGCCGATATGATGAAACTACCACCTTTGCATGAGATTATTAAAGATCACATTTATTTTGATACCTGCGTTTATCATCAAGAAGGCATTGATTTACTGCTTGAAGTCGTACCCACCGACAATATTCTATTTGCCTCCGAAATGATTGGTGCAGTACGCGGGATTGACCCACAAACCGGACATTATTTCGATGACACCAAACGCTATATCGACAGCAGTAAATTAAGTGAAGCAGACAAACTTAAAGTGTTTGAGTTAAATACGCGCCACGTATTCCCACGCTTAGATGCACGTTTAAAAGAGGTCGGTTTACTATGACACGCCTAGCGAAACCCTATGATGATATTCCGGGAACTACTATTTTTGATCCTGAGATGGCGTTTAAAGGCTATTACCTGAATCAGTTTGCCATTTCCTTGATGAAGGCAGAAAACCGCGAAAAATTCAAAGCAAACGAACGCGCCTACTTAGATGAGTGGGACATGACCGAAGAACAAAAACAGGCGGTATTAGCACGTGATTACAATTGGATGATGCGCCTCGGTGGTAATGTTTATTTCCTCGCCAAAATCTTCTCCACGGATGGTTTAAGTTTCCAAGTGGCAGCCGCTTCTATGACAGGTATGACGCAGGAAGACTACGCACAAATGATGCTCGATGGTGGGCGCAAACCCGAAGGTAATCGGTATAAACAGGAGCAAGATAATGGCTAGAATTACTGCGGGTGTGGCAAGCTCTCATGTGCCAGCGATTGGTGCGGCGATTGATTTAGGCAAAACCGACCAGCCTTATTGGCAACCGGTGTTTAAGGATTATGAGTTCGTTAAAGAATGGATTAAAAATGAAAAGCCAGACGTGATTTTTCTGGTGTATAACGATCACGCTAGCGCGTTTGATATGAACTTTATCCCGACGTTTGCAATTGGTTGTGCACCGGAATTTAAACCCGCCGATGAAGGTTGGGGAGCGCGTCCCGTACCAACGGTGAAAGGTCATCCACAACTGGCCGCCCACATTACCCAGAGTCTGATTCAAGATAATTTTGACCTGACCGTCATCCACAAAATGGACGTGGATCATGGTTTGACCGTGCCGCTGTCTTTGGTGTTTGGGCAAGTGGAGGAATGGCCATGCTTAATTATTCCGTTTGCGGTAAATGTAGTGCTCTACCCGCCTCCGTCTGGGCAACGCTGTTACGATTTAGGCAAAGCTTTGCGCAAAGCGGTTGAAAGCTTTCCGGAAGATTTGAATGTGCAAGTCTGGGGCACGGGTGGTATGAGCCATCAACTACAAGGCCCCCGCGCAGGGTTAATCAATCAAGCATTCGACAATGACTTCTTAGATCGGATTGTGGATAAGGCTGACGAATTAGCCACAATCCCACATATTGATTATGTGCGTGAAGCCGGTTCGGAAGGCATTGAATTGGTCATGTGGCTGATTATGCGCGGTGCTTTGAATGATAAAGTGGAGTTGAAACACCGTTTTTACCATGTACCCGCCTCGAATACAGCGGTGGGGCATTTAGTGTTGGAGAATAAGAGCATTTAGCTTTTCTTCCACAGAACTAGAGGTTTCTAACAAAGCAGAGACCTCTAATCAATTATTTACTCAATAATGATAGCCTTAAACCAGCGGGCGTCAGGCTCCATCTCTCCACGGTTTTCCTTGCCAAACGGAGGGGTAGAGAGGTCACTGGGGGGTGCTGCAATTTCGTTTAAATCCACCGCTTTTGGCAGCCCCACCAGTGCGTTGTCCTGTACTTGCAGCTCATAGTAGACCCCATTCCACAGTTTTGCCCCGTATTCAGAGGGGGTTTTGTAAAGGAAAAGGAGGTTATGCTCCAACCATGTAAGATCATCAGGCTTTATTTTGGTAGGGTACTGATACGGATACGGCACATAACAACTAATTTCTTTGGCAGCAGGCAGACATTTAAACTCGCGCATAGAAAGAAAGTGATCCGTGAACACTTGGGTTGTCAGGGCAAGTTTAAAAGCCACACCTTCTGCTTCTGGCCTGAACTCAACCGTTCCAATCGGTGTTTTTGTATCGTCAGCACCGACCACCACAATCGACTTGACACCATTAAACTCAAAAGCAACCACCTGACTCGGCAGACACACCATTGCAGTAAAACTCAGTGCTGCAACTAGGTAGCGGACTTTAAGCGAAGCAAGCAAGTGACGCATAGATAAAGACCTGATGAGTAAAGAACTTAACAACTGAGTGAAGCTTTCTGTATAGCACAGTAGGCAAATGCTAAGCAAACAACTGCATCCTCTTCCGCTTTTGTACTTTTTCCACAAAAAACTACCCAATTTCCTCATTCCCATGCTGCCCCCTAGCTTCTAGCTATCTGACTAGTACAATCAAGCAGCATAGAAGGATGCAAGTCTTAGGAGTGAGTATGAAACTAGTAATGATTGGCGAAGGGGCGTTTGGGCATAAACATTTGGACGCACTGAAAAATATACCCGATGTGGAGGTCGCAGCACTTGTCGGGGGTGTAGCAGAAAGTACTCAAGCCACTGCGGAAAAATATGCAATCCCCTTCTGGACTTTGAATCTGGACGAAGCGCTGAGTCAACCCGAGATTGCAGCCGCGATTATCACCTCCCCCACGCCCATTCATGCTAAACAAGCGCTGCAAGTAATGAACACAGGCAAGCATGTCATGATTGAAATTCCGATGGCGGATACGCTCGCGGATGCGGAGGCGATTTGCGCTAAACAACAAGAAACCGGCTTAGTCGCCATGGCAGGCCATACCCGCCGCTTTAATCCGAGCCATCAATGGATTCACCAAAAAATCAGCGTGGGTGAACTGAAAATCCAGCAAATGGATGTGCAAACTTATTTCTTCCGCCGCCAAAATCTCAATGCTTTAGGCCAGCCCCGCTCATGGACGGATCATCTCTTATGGCATCATGCTTGCCATACCGTCGATCTATTCGCCTACCAAACCGGCGAGAAAATCGTCCAAGTACAAGCCCTGCAAGGCCCGAAACATCCTGAGTTGGGGATTGCGATGGATATGAGTATTGGCCTGAAGTCCGAATCTGGGGCGATTTGTACTTTATCGCTATCCTTCAATAATAATGGCCCACTCGGCTCGTTTTTCCGCTATATCTGTGATAAAGGTACTTATATCGCCCGTTATGATGATTTAGTGGATGGCTATGAAAACCCCATTGATGTGAGCCATGTCGATGTATCCATGAATGGCATTGAACTGCAAGATCGTGAGTTTATTGCCGCGATTCGGGAAAAACGCGAGCCGAACGCAAGTGTGCAACAGGCTTTAGCCGCGATGCAGATCTTGCATCTGTTGGAAGAGCAATTGGAAAACTAATGACTGCTTGGCTCTTAAGCCGCTTTTTCTAGAGGCGGCTTAGCGTATGACGAGTCAATCCTGAGCTTCTATTAGTTTTCAGGTTGCTTCACATTTAACTGCCAAACATTCATTGAATTGAGGCTTCCTCGGCATTCTGGCATGCTGTAATAGCTGCTTAGTACAAAGCTTTTACCATTCCAGACCCATTCTGCAGTACTACCACAATCACCCATTTCACTTTTACTATAATAATTAAGCAGTATACCTTCACTAGCACTATAGCCATTAAATTCACCTGTAATGATTGAGTCATCGGCGCCTTGGTCGAATTTCGCTAATTCTGCTTGCTCAGGATTAGTTTTAGGGGCTACCAACACTAGAGTTTGCCGATTTAGCTCATCTATGACACAGGTAATCCCAAAGATATAATGATCTTTATCCAGAATCTCAATCACATCCTCAGCCGCTTGTTCTGGATGAGTTTTAGCTAAACAGTCTTTCGCTAGAGGCAATTGGCGAACTTGATCTTGTAGCTTAGCACGCTCATCATCAGCAATAACTTCATCATCATTCGAGATTACCGGTGTAAGGCTTTCAACTTGCGGTGGGGTAGCCGTGAAAGCTTGCTGCCCTTTCTTCACTAAAGCCGTGGAGGTATCAACCCGTTGTTGTTGCTCATCAAAATACTGCAAACCTGCGTTCATACCTTGCAAATTGATCGCTAGCGTTTCCTCACCTACTTTCAGTTCGGCTTGCGTCGCTTTCTGTAAGGCCGCCAAAAGCTCTGGTATGGTCTTACTGTCTATTTCAAATGAAGAATTTTCAGCAACCTCAGCGCTCACCTTACCTAGCTCAAACGTTTGTTGATCAATCTTCAAGCTAAGACTCTGCCCTTGCTCTAAGCTACCCTCTTCCTCAGCCCAGTCATTTATGGTTAAGACCACCGGACTATCAGCGGATGCTTTACGGCTAAAACCTAAATACAAGGACTGAACATCTGCGACTTCTTCTGCATTGTCTGTGCTAGCTGCTGCTGGCTGTTCTGACTTGGGCGGCAGAGAATCCATAAAACATTCACGCTGATTATTACAAGCCACTGACCAATCATTAAAATACTTAACTTGTTGATCTAGTTTTGAAAAATCAGCGAAACTCAATTGACTTAAAACTACTAGGACACTGACATATAAATATTTAATTTTCATTCTTACTGATCCAACTGATTACTAAAAAATTGCTTAGACGCTTCTTAGTAGTTTAGCTTGTGAATTTATTAGTGAGTGTTGTATACGCTTTTAATTACTGGCTATAGACGATCATGCATTAGAAGAGTTGCAGAATATGCGCTTAATAAATTCACCGCTCACCTTATATTGAGTCTCAATAGACTTCGAAAAACACAAGGTTTTGCGGGCTAAGCGTTTAAGATGGGTAAAAAATTCCGTGACCCCAGCTCATAAGCTAACACCGTTTTCAAATTAGGTTGCCATGCATACCACAACCAACGAGGTTGCTTTTAAAGTCTAGACAGCACCGGTTTGAAGCAAAACCCTGTACTTAAAAGTGTATGACGCAGCGGACAGGTTAGTAATGACTATGATTTTATACAAAAAATTGCTAAGCAAATTCCACCTCCACCACCAGAAGCTATTTTTTATAAACAAACACCTGTCTTGTATAAAACAGGCGTTGCCAATCCAAAATTTGAAGCGCAAAAACCTTTTACTATTTAACTTGTGCTAATGGGTAGATTTTTTCTTTGATGTAAAGCACATGAAAATTTTATTTAGTCAATCTACAACAATAAAAACCCCAATCTAAGTCAGCGGAGGAGAATACCGGCTTAGATCAGGGCTACATGAACTAGCTTGTCGAACACTAAGATAATGTTTGAAATGGCCACTTAGGAATCTAAATGCAATATCAGTGCCAAAAGTTCGGAACTCAAGCTATCCAAAAACAAATGCATACCTTGACATTTTTAGTACAAACTTTTTAAGGCAAACTGTGCAGAAGCACGCTTTTAAGCTACATTCAAACACTTAATTATTTTTCAAGCGCAAAACTTGCCTATGACGCAAATCAATCTACGCTCCCCCCTTTGGACATTACTGGCTCCTGCTTTCACTTTATGTTTACTCGCGTTGCAATTCACCAGCTTTGAATTGACCGGTTGGTATAGCGTAGCGCTCGCCATTGGCTTAATCGCCAGCGTATTAGCCGCAGTCCACCATGCCGAAGTGATTGCCTATGGAATTGGAGAACCCTTTGGAACTTTAGTGTTGGCCTTAGCAGTCACGGTGATTGAAGTCTCCTTAATCGTGTCAATCATGATGAGTGCGGAATCGGGGGCGACAGTATTAGCACGGGATACAGTCTTTGCCACAGTCATGATTATTTTAAATTTAATCATAGGTCTGAGTTTTTTAATTGGCGGCATTCGTTTTGGCGAACAACGTTTTATTTTAACCGGTAGCTACACCGCCCTGACTACCTTAGCCGCGATTGTGGTGCTGACTCTAATCTTACCTAATTACACCATCAGCATGTCAGGGCCGCGCTATACCGATAGCCAACTCGCTTTTGTTGCAGTGGTTGCCTTAGTTCTCTATATGTTGTTTGTTTTTGTACAAGCGGTACGCCATCGCGATTACTTTCTCAGCAGCCCCATGCGCGAAGAGACCGAACAACAAGCTAAACTATCGATTAAAACTCTGATTATGAGTGGGGTTTTCTTATTACTCAGCTTAGCTGGCGTAGTGCTAGCCGCGAAACTCCTATCGCCCGATGTCAAAACCTTAGTGCACGCGATTGGTGCACCGGAAGTATTAGTTGGAGTAATTATCGCCACGATTGTGCTCCTACCCGAAGGATTTGCGGCTTTGCGTGCCGCTGCGAATAATCAATTACAAACTAGTCTCAATCTCGCCTTTGGCTCTGCCCTCGCTACGATTGGTTTAACCATTCCCGTAGTAGCAGTAGTCGCAATTGCAATGGATATGACTTTGGTTTTGGGATTGGATAGCAAATCGATTGTGTTGCTGGTGTTGTCCTTGTTTGTGACTTCGCTGTCAATGAGCACGGGACGCGTAACAGTGATGCAGGGGGCTGTGCATCTGGTGATTTTTGCAACCTATTTGTTTATGACGATTGTGCCTTGACTGTCTTCGTCAACATCAAATAAAAAGACACTGCTGAGCAGTGTCTTTTTATGGATTAAACCTGTTGAAGCTTACGCCATTCCTGTTGAACTATTTCGCTGAACGCTACCAGCATAGCAAATAATATCACCAAACTAGCCACCAGCTCCGCATGGAAAAAGCTAGCAGTTTGGGCAACTTCACTGATTAAAGCAGAGTCAGCTAAGACATGAGTAACTGCTTTCATCAATAAAAATGTACCTAAAGTGACACTCAGCATCACAAAAGCAGCTACTTGTGCTTTCCAAGAGTGCGTTAAAACAACCCATAAACGCTCGATAAAACTGTAACCCATGACAGCCCCCTAAATGAATAAATTAAGATACCCACTCAGTGCCTTAAGCTAACAAAAAAGTTCAGGTAAATTTTCACAAAATAGCTTAAATCAATGATTTAACATAAAAAATTCATAATTTTAACATCAATAGAATGCCTGACTATTTACTGATATTAAAACTAGCTTTTGCAGCCGCATAAGTAACCGTAAAGCCTGCAGCGACATTAATAAACGCCATTAAAGTCAAGAGCATGAAATAGCTATTCGCTGCCCAAGGTTTAGTCAGCCAAATAATCAAATAGACGATTAAGACAAGGGTAGAAATGATCCGCTCAAGAATCGAGAGATCGTTAATACGGGTTGCTTTGAAGATTTCAAAATGCAAAGCAATCAAACCTGCAACGACCAACCAATCACCGTAAGTTGGGCGCATCACTCCATAGGACGGCATAGGAATAGCCAGAGGAATCGCATCTAAACCTGCAGGAAAAAATCCAAGCCAATGTAATAGTAAATAGAACACCAAGACTAGAGCGAATAAAGGAGTAATCGACATACTTGAACTTCCTAAAACAGACGTGATCGGTAAACAAAAAATACCAGAGCACAAATATTTTTTACATGTTCAAACTCGCTACTTGACAATAAACTGCTAACGAGCTAACTCATTGTGACTCGCGCCTCACTCCCTTTATTAGGCTAGCTAGGAGAAATCATGCAACGTGCTATTCCCTTTATGCAATTTCGGGGTGGCAGCTCGAAAGGCTTGTACTTTTTAGCGAGTGATTTGCCATCTGAGCCGGTCGAGCGTGATCAAATCCTTCTCTCTGCTGTCGGACGTGAAGCACGGCAAATTGATGGCTTAGGTGGTGCACACCCTTTAACTAGTAAAGTGGCGGTAGTAAGTCGCTCAATCCGTCCTGATGCGGATGTAGATTTCCTATTTGTGCAAGTCGTGGTGGGGGAAAATCGAGTTGATACTACACCCAATTGTGGCAATATCTTAGCAGGCGTTGGCCCATTTGCGCTTGAGGCGGGTTTGATTCCAGTGCAAGGCGATACGACTACGGTGCGTGTCTATATGCTAAATAGTGAAAATCTCTGCGAACTCACTATTCAAACCCCAAATGGTCAAGTCACTTACGAAGGCAATGCTAAAATCGACGGCGCGCCTGGCACGTCTGCTCCAGTTATTTGTAATTATCTCGATGTAGCTGGCTCGATTTGTGGAGCACTGCTCCCCACCGGTAATACTAAAGATCTTATCAACGGCATTCCCGTCACTTGCATTGATAATGGTATGCCAGTCGTGGTGATCAATGCTCAAGATTTAGGAAAAACGGGCTACGAAAGCTGTGCGGAACTTACGAACGATAGCGAATTTCGCGCTAAGCTCGAAGCCTTACGCCTAAAAATCGGCCCATTGATGAATTTAGGTGATGTGACGAAAAAAGTCGTACCAAAAATGACCTTAATCGCTCCTCCGCAAAACGGTGGTCATGTGAGCACACGTACTTTTATCCCACATACTTGTCACGATGCGATTGGCGTGTTGGGAGCTGTGTCAGTGGCAACTGCTTGCATTTTGCCGAATTCAGTGGCTGAAGGTATTGCAGTTATTCCTGAAGGCAACCCAAAAAATCTATCGGTTGAGCACCCTTCCGGCGAGTTTTCTGTCGAACTGCAGCAGGATGCCAACGGTAATGTGAGCAAAGCTGGACTCTTGCGTACCGCACGGCTCTTGAGTCGTGGCGAAGTGTATGTGACTGTCTAAACTATTTATTTTATTGGAGGAGAGCGTATGAGCAAACTCAGTTGCATGCCACCAGATAATAATACCCGCACCCCGTTGTATAAAGCGCCCCCGAAAGCTTGCGATGCGCATTGTCATGTGTTTGGTCCGCATGCGATTTTTCCCTATGCCGATAAAGCCTCCTACTGGCCACCCGATGCGGATAAACAGGCACTGAAACGCTTACACGATAAGCTTGGCATTGAACGAGCGGTATTAGTACAAGCGAGCTGCCACGGTGTGGATAATCGCGGCATGTTAGATGCGATCAAATCCAGCAATGGTGCGTATCGTGGCGTGTGTATCGCGAATGACAGTTTCAGCGAAAACGATTTTCAAGACTTACATGATGGCGGTGTACGTGGGGTACGCTTTAACTTCGTCAAACATCTAGGTGGCGCCCCCAATCTCGCTAGCATGAAAACTGTGCTAGAGCGCGTCAAGCCGTTGGGTTGGCATTTAGTTATTCATGTGAATGCGGAAGATGTCATCACCTATGCCGAATTTTTCGATGCGATTAACATGGATATTATCGTCGATCACATGGGGCGCGTGCCAACCACCGAAGGCGTCGGCCAGCAAGCTTATAAAATCTTACTCGAGCGCATGCACCGTGATAATTGGTGGATGAAAGTTTGTGGCTCTGAACGTATTTCGATGGGACCACCTTTCTATGATGCCGTACCTTTTGCACAAGGATTTATTGAGATCGCCCCCGATCGGATTTTGTGGGGTACCGATTACCCGCATCCGAATATTAAAAAGCATATGCCGAATGATGCCGATTTATTAGATTTAGTGCCCTTGATTGCACGCGATGAAAGTGTGCAGAAGAAGATATTGGTGGATAATCCGGCACGGCTGTATGGGTTTCCGGATTAATCAAAGCTAACTGCTATTCGTATGAACAAGCCCTACATCACACTATATGATGAGGGCTTCAACACTCAACAGCTAAACTTTACCTCTTATTCACCTTAGGCTCACGCTCCCAGAAGCGTAATTTACCACAAGCTTTAATAAAGGCTTTCGCATCTTCAGCTTTCGCCAATTTAATGCACCCACCATCTAAATCACCATCAATACTGACTGCTTTAAACAGTGGCATAGCGTCCTCGTTATAAGCGATGAATTTGCAGTGGGCAAAGGCATCTGCCACAAAGTCTTTACTTGCGCCATCGGCTTTCAGTAACTCAGCGCCTGCTTTCGAGGGAATCACCGCCACCGCATCGAATACCACTGCTGGACCAGCGCCGATTTTTTCATCCACTGGATACATTTTATCATCGCTCAATTTCACACCAGAGATCTTGGGCGCAATAATCGCACAGGCTGCTCCTTCAGTTTTGGCTGCTTCCTGCAAACCCTTGACCAAAGCCGCATCCGAACCTTCAGTGGAGAAAATACCGAGCTTACACGATCAAAACGGGCGAGTTTAGGGTCGGGCTTTTAGCATCTGCTTGCTGATGGATTTCACCACCTTTGCCGACTTGAGTTTTTGGCTTATAGGTATCTTGCATGTTTGAATCCTTAGTCATAAGACTACCAAAGAACTTGATCTGATCCTGAGCATAGGCTGCTTACTGAGAGAATGCCAGATTGGCTGGAAGTAGCAGGGTTATACAATCCATTTAAGCCGGAAACACACCCGTCGAAATATACCGATCCCCACGGTCACAAATAATGGTCACAATCGTAGCCTTCTCTAAGGCTTGCGATAAACGCAAAGCGGCCGCCAACGCACCACCAGAAGAAACACCACAAAAAATTCCCTCTTCTGCAGCTAAGCGCCGCATCATCGTTTCAGCTTCTAACTGCGTCACGTCCACTTCCAGATCAACATGTTGAGCCTCAAAAATTTCTGGCAAATACTCAGGTGACCAACGCCGAATCCCCGGAATTGCATCTTGCTGCGTAGCCGGGCGCACTCCAACAATTTGAATACTCGGATTTTGCGATTTTAAATACCTACTAGTACCCATAATCGTTCCTGTCGTACCCATCGCGCTCACAAAATGCGTAATCTGGCCTTGGGTATCCTGCCAAATTTCCGGCCCAGTACTTAGAATATGCGCTGCTGGATTGTCAGCATTTGCGAACTGATTGAGAACCTTACCCTTACCCTCACGCTCTAATTGCAAAGCCAAATCCCGCGCCCCCTCCATTCCACCTTGTTCTTTACTCACTAAGAGTAGCTCAGCACCATAAGCTTTCATCGACGCACGCCGTTCCATACTTAAATTATCCGGCATGATCAGGATCATTTTATAACCCTTAATCGCCGCTACCATCGCCAGTGCAATCCCCGTATTACCGCTAGTTGCTTCAATCAGTGTATCACCGACTTGAATTTCACCGCGCAATTCAGCTTGACGGATCATGTTTAAAGCAGGCCGATCTTTGACCGAACCGGCAGGATTATTGCCCTCTAATTTAGCCAAGATAGTATTGCTGGTATTGCCGGGTAAGCGCTGTAAGCGCACGAGCGGTGTTTTGCCAATAAAGTCTTCAATCGTTGGGTAATACATGCTGGTTATCCTATTAAAATCACGAAAGCGACCGCATATTCGCGCTCATCCGCTAGCGACATTTGGATCTCTGTTACCCCTAAGCGCTCCGCATTCGCTAAAGCAGTACCATGCAAATGCACGTGTGGCTTACCTAAATCACTATGGCTAGTTTCGATTTCAAAGAAACTGGCATCCTTACCAATCCCTGTACCTAAGGCTTTTGCCACTGCTTCTTTAGTGGCAAAGCGTTTAGCTAACCAAGCGGCTGGGTTGCTACTGGTTTTCAATGCGCTCATTTCATGCGGGTGCAAAATACGCTCAACAAAGCGCTCCGAATTCCGCTCTAATAAGCGTTTAATTCGCGCGATTTCGACAATATCGGTACCGACTCCAACAATTCGCATTAGCTGAAGCCAGCGATAAGTTGGCGAGCATATAAAGTCTTACCTTTGAGATGTACTCGCCAGAGTCGATCTAAAACCACCCTAAGTTCACGCCAAGCGCTCAGGGTCATCTGTTCAGGCGCACGTAAAGCTAATAATAAGTTACCAGAAATCAAGGTATCGTTCGGCTCAGCTAAGACCTGATCTACCATCGCTAAGCCCACTTCGGGGCGAAACCGATAGCTTAGCGCCTCACGCAACTCAAACCCTGCATGATCATCGTGCCAAAGATTAAGGCTATAACCACAAGCTTCTAATAACTCTAACTCTAAGAGCATGACAGCCGGCAAATTTTCACCGGATTGGAGAAGATACAAGACTTCTCGATAGCGTTGGAATAGCTCAGGAATTGGTTCATGGGCTTGAAAAGCTCGCAAGAACAATTCATTTAAATAAAAACCCTGTACTAAAGCACCTTGCTGTAAACGATACCGGCCTTTTTCTTCGGTTTGCGTCAGAGTAAACACCTCACCACGTCCGACCCAAGCTGCATCCAATAAGCGAAATGGCTCTAACATCCCTTTAATGCGCGCTGCCTGCTTTTTAGAATAACGCGCCACTGCACTGATGCGCCCTTCGTCTTGCGTGAGCAAATCCAACAATAAACTATGATCGCGGAAATTATTCCGCCGCAAGACAAAGGCGGGCTTCACATGCCGACTCCTATTAAGGCGAGCCCCCCTAAAAGCGCAAAAATAGCCGCCGCAATCGCGTGAATCAGCTTGAGGGGCAATTTGTGCGCTAACTTATCACCGATAAAAACCGCAGGTACATTCGCCAACATCATCCCTAAAGTCGTCCCCGCTACGACTGCGACTAAAGCCTGATATTGCGCCGCTAAAGCTACAGTAGCTACCTGAGTTTTGTCACCCATCTCCGCAAAAAAGAAAGCAATCAAGGTGGTCACAAACACACCAAAGCGCGAGACTTTGACATTCGCATCTTCTTCATCCAATTTATCCGGAATCAGCATCCAGACAGCCATAGCTAAGAAGCCAATACCCAAAATCCAGCGTAAAGCATTCGGGCCTAAAACTGAGGTCAACCAAGTACCTACTGCACCAGCCAGAGCATGATTGAGCAAAGTAGCAACTAAAATGCCTAAAATAATCGGCAAAGGCTTGCGAAACTTAGCTGCCAAGACTAACGATAAAAGCTGGGTTTTATCACCCATTTCGGCTAGCGCAACGATCCCAGTTGAAATTAAAAAAGCTTCCAAAACTGCTACTCCTATTCAATCAGCGCAGCAGTGTACTGAGTAGCAAGTCGAATGCCAATGCTGTTTTACTACGGAGCCTTGCATGAGTTTAGACACTCACTTCGGTTTGAGTTACTGTTTGTAATGTTTCTTCTTTAATTTTTTCAGGGAAAATTTTCTTTACTACCAAAAAGAATAACGGTGCAAAAAAGATCCCTAAAATCGTAGCTGCAATCATCCCTCCCAAAACGCCCGTACCAACAGCATGTCGACTGCCAGCACCCGCTCCCGTACTTAACACCAAAGGCAGTACCCCTAAAATAAAAGCAAACGAAGTCATGAGAATGGGACGCAAGCGAATCCGTACCGCTTCTAAAGTAGCGGGAATCAAAGCATAACCTTGAGTCAATAGATTACGCGCAAACTCCACGATCATAATCGCATTTTTAGCTGCCAAACCTATCGTCGTGAGTAAACCGACTTGGAAATACACATCATTGTTTAAACCACGAAGATCGGTGGCTAACACTGCGCCTAAGACCCCAAGTGGAACCACTAAAATGACCGCAAAAGGAATCGACCAGCTTTCGTATAAAGCTGCGAGTGCTAAAAACACCACTAATACGGATAAAGCATAAAGTAGAGGAGCCTGTGCGCCCGATTTAGCCTCCTGATAGGATAAGCCAGTCCACTCATAGCCAATGCCTTCTGGCAATTTATCCACTAAATCTGCGACAATCTGCATCGCCATACCGGAACTTACACCCTCTGCTGGTGCGCCCGTCACTTCCACTGCACTAATCCCATTAAAGCGCTCTAACAAAGGTGGCCCTTTAGTCCAACTACCTGTCGAGAAACTTGAAAACGGTACCATATCGCCCGCAGCGTTTCGCACGAACCAGCGATCTAAATCTTCTGGCATCATTCGGCTCGTAGCTTCACCTTGCAGATAAACCTTTTTGACCCGCCCGCGGTCAATGAAGTTGCTCACATACGCGCCACCCCAAGCCGTGGAGAGCGTATCGTTAATCGTGCTAATAGAAATGCCCCTTGCGCTCGCTTGGAGTACATCAATATCCACTTGATATTGGCTGCTGTCATCCATGCCATTCGCCCGCACTGCCGTTAAACGCGGATCTTGCGAAGCTGCTTTGATAAAATCATCGCGTGCTTTCATTAGAGCTTCGTGGCCTAAACCAGCCCGATCTTGAATCTCTACCGAGAAACCTGCGGAATTCCCTAAACCACGCACGGCGGGGGGCGCATTCACCACCACACGTGCTTCTTGAATGCTGCGCAATTTGCCAGAAGCACGTTTAGCAATGGCTTGTGCAGTCTGATCGGGACGTTTACGCTGATCCCAATCGACTAAACGCACGAATAAGCGCGCTACATTTTGCGCATTCCCAGCCGTGCCAACCCCACCCACTGCCATCACCGCTTTGAGAACCTCTTTTTCATTCTCTAAGAAATATTTCTCGACCTTACTTACCACTTTTAAAGTGCTTTCTTGAGTCGCTCCGGGTGGTAAGCGCACTTGAACGAATAAAGTACCTTGATCTTCATCGGGTAGAAAAGAAGTTGGTAAACGTACAAATAGATAGCTCATTAACCCAATAATTAAAAAATAAATCAGTACATAACTCATGGGTTTATTGAGCATCCCACCGACCATCACTTGATAACGTTTGCTGGAGCGATTAAAGCTACGGTTAAACCAACCTGCCCAGCCCTTTTTATCTTTGGCATCACTGGCTTTTAAAAGGCTGGCACATAAAGCGGGCGTCAAAATCAACGCAACCCCCACCGACAGCGTAATTGCTGAAACCAAGGTAATCGAGAACTGTCGATAGATCACCCCGGTTGAACCACCAAAGAAAGCCATGGGCACAAACACGGCTGCTAGTACTAAGGCAATGCCAATCAAAGCACCAGTAATTTGCCGCATAGATTTACGTGTAGCTTCCCTTGGAGATAAGCCTTCGTCATGCATGAGGCGCTCGACGTTCTCCACCACTACAATCGCATCGTCCACCAACAAGCCAATCGCTAAGACCATTGCAAACATGGTGAGGGTATTAATCGAATAGCCGAACACATTCAAAATAGCCAACGTACCCAATAAAACAATCGGTACGGTAATCGCTGGAATTAACGTGGCGCGGAAACTTTGTAAAAACACGAACATGACGATAAAAACTAAGAGCATCGCCTCAGCTAAAGTCATCAGCACGCCTTCAATCGAGATTTTAATAAAGGGTGAAGCATCATAGGTAATAATCGCAGTGAGACCTTTAGGGAAATAAGCCTCTAACTCTTTGAGCTTGTCCTTAACCGCCTCAGCAGTCGTCAGAGCATTCGCACCACTAGCCAAGGTGACGGATAAACCGCCTGAAGGCTTGCCACCAATCCGTGATACCACATCATAGCTTTCGCTTCCTAGCTCCACCCGCGCAATATCCGCTAGGCGCACTACCCCCCCTGTAGCATTTGCCTTCACCGTAATGGCATTAAATTGCTCAGGTGTTTGTAAGACAGACTGCGCAGTCACAGTCACATTCATCGGTTGATTTGGTACTGCTGGTGTACCGCCTAGTTGTCCCGCTGAGACTTGAGTATTTTGTGCCTGAATAGCACTTTTCACCTCAGTCGTGGTGATTTTATACATGCTCATTTTTAGCGGGTCGAGCCAAATTCGCATCGCATAAGGCGAACCAAAGATTTGCGTACTGCCGACCCCATCCACTCGACTAATTGGGTCTTGAATAGTAGTAGCGATATAGTCAGCAATATCCGTTTGGCTCATGCTGCCGTCTTCAGAGATAAAACCAATAATCTGTAAGAAACCGCTCGAACTTTTACTGACTCTTGTACCCTGTTGTTGTACCGCAGCCGGTAACTGTGGGAGTGCTAGCTGGAGCTTATTTTGTACTTCAACTTGAGCCAGATCAGGGTCGGTATCGGCAGAAAAACTCAAATCTACCCGCGCGCTACCTGAGGAGCTACTAGTGGAGGCGATATATTGCAAACCATCTAAGCCTGTCATTTTCTGCTCAATAATTTGTGTGACTGAATCTTCGACCGTCTTTGCAGACGCACCGGGGTAAGATGCAGACACAGAAATCGTGGGGGGAGCGATATCAGGATATTGCGCAATAGGCAGATTCGGTATGGAGAGCAGACCTGCTAACATCACTATAATGGCGATAACCCAAGCAAATATGGGTCGGTCAATGAAAAATAAGGACATGCTAACCATCCACGCAAAACCTTGATAATGCATGGTAGTTTAAAGCTTTAGGCTAGTGCGAACAAACCTTAGCTATTTTCCTAAGGTCTAAAGTGCTGTGCTAATAAAAAAAATTAGAGGCATCATTCGTATTTATGTTTATCAGGCTTAGATTGCCCTAGGCAGCTTTTGTGCATAAGATCAAGTCCAGTCTTTACTCAAACAGGATAAGCATAATGACAAGCAGCACACCCAGCCTGCGCGAGCGCTGGTCTTGGGCCTTTTACGACTGGGCGAATTCAGCGTTTGTAACCACTGTGGTCGTGGCTTTTTTCCCGATTTTTTTCCGCAGCTACTGGGCTAAAGAACTGCCCTCTGAAGAAGTCACCTTGCATTTAGGCACAGCGAATGCTTTAGCCAGTTTATCCGTGATGTTATTAGCACCGTTCCTAGGTGCAGTGGCGGATCGCGGTGGCCTAAAAAAACCGCTACTTGCTACCTTTGTCGCGATTGGTGTGAGTACCACCTTATTATTGACGGTGATTGGCGTGAATCAATGGCAAATGGCCATGTTCGCTTTTGTACTAGCGGTTGTGGGTTTCCTAGGAGCCAACATTTTTTATGACTCCTTACTCGTTGATGTCGCTGAAGAGCAAGATTTTAATCGTGTCTCCGCTTTGGGTTATGGCATGGGCTATCTGGGAGGAGGCTTACTCTTTTTATTATGTGTACTGATGACGCTGCACCCTGAATGGTTTAATTTAGGGACAGATAAACTTCTTGCTGTCCGTTGGGCATTTGGGATTACGGCTCTATGGTGGGCTTTATTCTCGATTCCCATGTGGTTATTTGTGCGTCAACGTCGTACTAGCATGGCTAAACGCCCACCGTTGCTGACTTTGATGGCTGAAGGCGGGCGGGATTTACTAGATACTTTCCGGCATATTCGTCAATTAAAATCGGTTGGTTTATTTTTATTAGCCTATTGGTTTTACATTGATGGTGTTGACACAGTAATCGTAATGGCTGTTGATTACGGACAAACCTTAGGCTTCCCCCAAGATAGTTTGATTACTGCGCTGTTAATCACCCAATTCGTAGCCTTCCCAGCCGCTTTAGCCTTTGGATATTTAGGGAATCAATTGGGAGCTAAGAAAGGCATTTTAATTGGTCTAGCAGCTTATATTGCGATCACGATTTTTGCCTCGCAAATGCAATCTGTGCAAGGCTTCTATGCACTAGCGATTTGTGTTGGCCTAGTTCAAGGCGGGGTACAAGCTTTAAGTCGTTCCTTGTATGCGAGTTTAATTCCTGCCGATCAAGCGGCTAAATTCTTTGGTTTTTATAATATGCTGGGTAAGTTTGCCGCTGTCCTCGGGCCTTTGTTAGTCGGCTGGTTTGGCTTACTTACTGGTTCGTCACGCCTAGGCTTATTAGCCATACTTATTCTGTTTGTCATAGGTGGATTCTTATTATGGCGGGTTCCCACCACTAATGCCTCGCAACACTAGTCGGTGACTTAAGCAAGGATGTGTTACTTAAACACATCCTGCGTAAAATTGTTATACCAACTATAAGCATAACTCGCATCGAACAAACGATCTTGTGCAGTCCCAGTGGCAGAGGAGACGCCGCCACTCCCCGGAATGCTTTCAATCACTTTGCCATTATCCGACAGCCGATAAACACCCACGACTGAAATCGCGTAATTCTTACCAACCACACTATAGCAACCATTCGAGAAGGCTGGACTTGCCAACTCCAGACCATTCAACAATGCATGAATAGCAGCAGCACAAACTTTAGCTTCCGTATTAGCGGCAAAACCTGATTTAGGCAAGGAGTCTGCCATACAGGCATCACCAATCACATGCATATAAGGATGACGCGTGGATTCAAAACTTTGCTTATTGACCGGACACCAGCCCGTGCTATCCACCAAATCAGCATCAAAGGCTAACTTACCGGCTTTTTGCGGCGGAATCACATTGAGTACTGCCCCTTGAACCCGATCACCAAATTCCGTAATCACCGTTTTTGAACTAACATCGACCTCCACCACTCCGGCAGCCTGATCACTGGATCGCCACTCAATCAGCGAGTCAGTGGTTTTATAGCCATAGAGTTCTTTCCATGCCTGCTCGAATAAAGCTTGCTTAGTAAAGCTTGGCTTAGGATCAAGAATAATCAGTTTAGAATTCGGTTTGTGCTGTTTTAAATAATAGGCAATTTGACTAGCACGCTCATAAGGGGCGGGCGGACAACGATAAGGATTCGGGGGAGCAGCAATCACCACAAGACCCCCATTTGGCATCGCATGGAGTTGATCACGTAATAACAGGGTTTGCGCACCCGCCTTCCAAGCATGGGGCACAGTCTCGATAGCTGCTTCGCTATAACCTGCAATCGCCTCATACTTAAAATCAATCCCCGGCGACACCACACAACGATCATAGGGATAGCTCACACCCCCTTTGGTTAAAATCAGTTTGGCGTCATAATCAATGCCTGTGACTTCATCAATCACCACCTTGACCCCATGTGCCTTCAGTCCATCGTAATTAAACTGCAAGGACTCCAAGCTACGCTCGCCACTCAAGACCTCATTACTCATGTAACAAGTTGTATAAATGGCATTCTTTTCAATCAAGGTGACATCAAGGGTATTATCCAAGCGGCGTAAGTATTTCGCTACCGTTGCACCCCCTGTCCCACCACCAACGACCACCACCCGTTGGCCTGCAGCGCCGACAATCGCAGGGAACCCTAGGCTACTCACTGCTGCTCCAGCAACCAATGTTTTTAGAAATGTTCTACGACGAGTATCCAGCATACTTTGCCTCTCCTAAGCGATCAAACCGGGCAAAGGCCCTGGATTAGTATCTTGAGTACCAAACTGATTCAGATTCAACCCCATAAATTGAGCCATCGACACCAAGATTTTATTATGTGGTGTCCCATTGAACCTTAAGCTACGTCCCCCGCTAATCCCCGCACTATTCCCACCTGCGAGAATAAAGGGCATATCGGTATGGTTATGCCAACCACCATTCGCTAGATCACTGCCTACAAAAATCAAGGTATTATCTAAAAGTGTCCCACTGCCTTCTGGCACACTGGCAAGCTGTTCAATGAGTTTTGCTAATTGCTCGGTGTACCAAGCTTTTACTTTAATAAAGTCCTCGCCACCGCCATGCGAAGCCTGATGACAAGTCTGACCACTACCTGACTCGGCAATCACCGCCTCATTCACTGCATGCCCCCAAGTTAAGGTCACTACCCGCGTTAAATCACAGGCTAAAGCATGTACGGCAATATCCATTTGCAAGCTACTAATCAAGCCCATTTTGCTCGCATCCCGATACTCGGGATTACTCCAGAAACCCGTGCGTGTGACTTTAAAGCCTGTAGGGTTGAAATTCCACGCCGCACAAACACCCGCATTAGCATTCAGCTTTTGCTCTAACTCCCGCAAAGACTCAAGGTGCGTATCTAACTTGGCCTGTTCGACTGAGCCTAAATTATTACGTAAAGCATTCAGTTCATTCAAGGAAGCACTCATGACACTTAAACGCCGCTGCACTAAGAAATTATCAGCCGCATTCGCCCCAAATAAAGACTCAAATGCGGCTAAAGGATTAGGCTCAGGGGCAACTCGCAAACCATTTGCATCAAATGTCACACCCGCACTATCCCAAACGGGAACAATATTCAAGTTCAGATGGGGTCTCACCGTTTGGGTCTTAAAGGATTGTGCAAGGTAATAATCTAAACTGACGGCTTTATCACTCGCGCGCCCATCTGCACCGGTGAGTAATTTTAAGACTCCACCTTCATGGGTAGAGCCGGAACCTTTCATGTCGATCCCACCTAAAAACACGCAGTGCTGACGCACCCGCTCTAAAGGAGCCGTCATCCGTGGTAGAACGAAATTAGTACCAGTCGTTGATGGATGCCAATGCTCAGGACGCATTCCATCTGGGAAATACACAAAAATCACTCGTCGAGGTGGGTCAGCCGCAAAGGCCATATTGCCATAGGGCAACATAGCTGCACCAAAACCGGCCGCCACCCATTTCAGAAACTTACGGCGCTCATTCACTTGGCTCATGCTCATATCCCCTATTGCGCCCGACGCAAGGTAAAGTTAGGCGCATTCACAATGCTCAGCAACATCGTTTGTAGGTTGTAATTATTATCTTTATAAGTTTGGAGGTAATCCTCCAAAGCACAGCTATCCGCCGAAAACTCTCTACGCCCCGTGGTATAACGATAATACTGGCGCGCTAAACATTGAGCAGCCGTGGGACTATCTGCGAGCAATTGGCTGAGATAACCAAGATCGGTTACGCTCAGCTCTTCAGTTGGCGAATAAGTTTCCATACCCCGCAAGATGCCGCTCGCATCAATCAGACTACCGTTTTCCAATTGCCGGAATTGACCCGCACCATCATATTTTTCAAAATTGAATCCAGGACCATCCAAGTATTGATGACAACTGTAACAACTCGTCCCCGAATTACTATGGAAAGCAAAACGCTCACGGGTGGTCATATTCGGATCAGGATCCGGTGCCTCAACGATCCCCATATTGGCTGGCTCTGGTAAATCATGGCAAAGCACTCGCTCAAAGAAAAAGCGCCCACGTTTGAAGGGATGGGATTCATTACTATTCGCGTAGCGGGCTAAAACTGCACCTAAGGTCAAAATACCATGCCGTGTGCCATCCGCCACCGGCGTTTTCTCAAAGCTATTACTGCTTGGCCCGGTCAATTGATAGAAATTTGCTAAAGTCTGATTCGCCAACACATAATCCGCCTCATATAACTCACGGAAACTTTGCGTCGAATCAAAAGTTACATAGTTAAAGAAATTAATCAATTCTTGCGACATAGCTAGGCGTACTGCATCAGTGTAGGCAGGATAGACACTACTATCTTTAGCGGGCAAGAAATACGGATTGGTTTTGAGTAGCCATTGCCCAACAAAATTACCCACTTGCTGACGACTTCGACTTGCTGCCAATAAACGTGAAGCTTGGGTGATACGTTGTTGCGCAGTATCCAGCGCATTCTGATCAGCCGCTGTCATTAATTCCGCATCAGGCATACTGCCCCAGAACAAGTAAGAAAGACTGCTAGCAACCTCATAGGATGTGAGCTTATAGGTACCGTCGGTTTGCAACTCTCCCAGCTCAGAACGGTAGAGGAAATGAGGTGACATCAGCATCCCCATGACGGTTTTTTCTACCGCATCTTTGAAAGCTATACCACTAAAATTCAGCGCAAAACTATCCACTTCAGTCGTTGTTAAAGGTCGCCGGAAAGCACGCTTGCCAAAACTTTGAATAAATTGCCGTCCACAAGCAGCATCTTGTTGACCACAGGGCACTAAATGATTCCAACTTTGCAAGACCGCCTGCGATGCTAATTGCTCAGCTTGGGTCAGGAAAGCCTCCATTCTCAAACTGGTAATCTGATTCTGCGCCACATTATTATCAAAGCCATCGACCCGATTTTCTTCAGGTAATTTATGCAAGAGATCCAGTTGCAAACCCAGTAAATCATTGACCGTGTTTTGATATTCTTGGCGAGTTAGCAATCTCAAACTACGGGCACTGGCAGGGGGTGAGCCTAGGCAAGCTTGAGTATCATCATCTCCCCCACCATTAGCATTCGGAACTAAAACTTCGGTGATATAACTAGCAATAGCCGAAGCACATCCCCCTGTACAGGCTCCGGGATTACCAGGCGGCATGGTATCGTGAATAACTTTGGTTAAATTCGCTAAATCAGCAGAGGTGTATTTAGTTAAAGCCACTTTGGTAAAACCACCCTTGCCATCCGCACCATGACAACTCGCACAACCTTGACGTTGATATTGGCTTTGACCATATTGTAAGGCTGTTTGTAAACTCACCGTTGCTATCGTGCTTGCGGTGCTGCCTTTGGTATTAAACGCTGATACCCGATAGTCATATCCCAAGCCCATTGCAACCGTCGTATCGGTATAGGCTTGGGTATTACTGGCTAAATCGATCAGACTAACCCAATCATTATCAGTCGCTCCCATAGCACGTCGTTCAACCCGGAAACCTAGCTCGGTAGCGCTAGTATCTTTCCAAGCTAAATTGACTTTACTATTATCCACTGCAGTGGCAATAAACACAGTAGGTGCAGTCGGCACGGTATCCGTTGAGTTCCCCCCATCATCCCCGCCCCCGTTATCCCCACCATTGTTTCCTCCGGCTTTCGCAGTAGCATCCGCCGCATAATATTGAGCCAGTGCGACTAACACATCCTCACCAAACAATAACTTTAAGTTAGTCATTTGATGTGCCATTTCGGTCGGAATATTGCTGCTACGTCCTAGGTAGTAATCCTCAAGCGTAGCATGCAAATAACCAGCCCACTGCCCATCAAGACGGGTACCTGTCAAGCTCATATCATTGCCCGTGCCCACATGGCAAAAAACACAGTTACTTTCATGGACTGCCTTACCACGATTAACAAGAGTTTGATCAGTAATTTGTGGGGCTGCTTTAAACGGCAGAGCGGCCAAATAATCAGCCATACGCTCAATTTGAGTATCGGTATAGCCCTTGGCAATCCGATTCATGACACTCGAAGCCCGTTCACCCGTACGATAAGCTTTCATCGTACGAACTAGGTAGCTTTTACTTAGACCGGCAATTGAGGGAGTTCCCGGCCCCGAACTATAGCCGTCAGTACCGTGGCAGGCAGCACAATTATTCACCAACATCGCTGCCCGAATATCGGTTCGATCTTGGCGCTTAGCTAATACAATATCGGTATAAGTTGACGAGCCTGAAACATTCACTGCCTTTAAACGATATTCATACGTGATGCCAACCGCTAAGGTTTTATCTTGATAGCTGAGCGTATTCGCCGCTAAAGTTACTAAGGCCACCCAGTTTCCGCCAGTTTGGAGACGCTCTAGGACGAAAGAGTCTTCATTATCACTGGTATCTTGCCAATTCAGATCAGCATAATTATTTTCGATCAGGCTCACTTTTAATTGTGTAGGCGCTTTGGGTGGTAACTGCAGTGTATCAGCCTGACCACTGCAGCGCGTGCCATTCACTGCTAGATCAATCGGGGCAATATTTAAGCCCGTGTGCGAAGCATTAAAGCCAAAGGAAAGACTCTTATTTTGGCGGACAATCTTATTACTTTCTATATGCCCAACCGTGACCTTATCCGCTGCTTGATTAAATTGTCCATTCCAGCCCTCAGTTAACTTTTGCCCCGTTGGCATGGTCCAAGTGGCTTGCCAGCCACTCCAAGGAGCACCGGTATTTTTAATATCGACTGTTCCTGTAAAACCAGTCTCCCATTGGGTTTGGATTTGATATTTCACTTCACAGGAGGGAGGGGGAGGTGCGGGTGGATCTACCTGTCCGGTACATTTAACTCCATTGACACTGATATTACCGGGAATACGATTAAGCCCACTGTGATTAGCATTAAAGCCAAATTGCAGCGTACCCCCTGCAGCGATTAGTTGGTTCCAACCGGCATGCGTTACATCAATATGGCTGCTAGTCTGTTTATAAACCCCATTCCACATACCCGTGAGCTGCTGAGCATCAGGCATATCCCAAGCGACCGTCCAATTACTTAGAGCATCACCCGTATTCTTAATAGCTACATCACCGGTATAGCCCGTATCCCATTCAGTGACAATAGCATATTTGACATCGCACGCCACGACAGCAGGTTTAGGAGGTAGTGGATTTCCTTCACAGAGCACACCATTAACAGCGATATTGCTAGGCTTTTGATTGGTTCCCGTATGTGAGCCATTAAAGCCAAATTGCACTGTTGTGCTATTGTTAACCTTGCCATTCCAACTTGCATTTTTAACTGTGACGGCCGCACCGGTTTGGGTGTAGCTGCCATTCCATAAGCCGGTAATTTTCTGCCCGTTGGGCATATCCCAAGCAACCGTCCAACTAGACCACGCATCACCGGTATTGGTGAGGGTTACATTGGCAGAAAAACCATTGCCCCATTGATTAGGGATGTTGTAGTCGACTTTACAAGTTGTTCCTGCCCACGCAAGCGAACTGAAAAACCACAAGACTAAACCAAGTAGCCAATAACTCATCAAGCTAGACCTGCGTCCAAGCTTAAAGCCCATGCGCTCCGGCATGAGTTGTTGATTTTTCATTATGGTCTCCTCGCAAGACGACTAATTAAGGAAAAAATCAACTTATAAGGCTAGACTATCAAAACAATCTATTCAAGCAGAAACTGACTAGGCTATGAACAAAAAACACACAAATACTGATAAAAATATTTAATTACTGTGGTATAGGAGAGATCAAACCTAAAACCTTGGTATCCGACTAAGTTTAATCCTCTATCTTATCTTAGGATGTTACGATGTCTGTTAATAACAGAATAAAAGAACCACTTTGATGAAACAAACCATTCAACGCTTTTTAGCTTTAGAGTCAGCCAGTGGAATTTTGCTAGTGATTGCAGCCATGCTAGCGATGCTCGCTGTGAACTCCCCTTTACAAGATTGGTATCAAGCCTTATTGAATACGCCTGTGAGCGTTCAGGTAGGTGCCTTAGAAATCGCTAAACCTTTGCTACTATGGGTCAATGACGGTTTGATGGCGTTATTTTTCCTCACCGTTGGCTTGGAAATTAAGCGCGAAGTTTTACAAGGTGAATTAGCTGATCTGTCTAAAGCCGCACTCCCAGTGATCGCCGCTATAGGGGGTATGGTGGCTCCGGCTTTAGTCTATAGCCTAATCAATTATGATAATCCGTATGCGATGCGTGGCTGGGCGATTCCTACTGCTACGGATATAGCCTTTGCTTTGGGTGTGTTATCGTTATTAGGCAAGCGCGTACCCACCAGCTTAAAGTTGTTCCTCCTAACTTTAGCCATTGTCGACGACTTAGGTGCGATTGTTATCATCGCGATTTTCTACACGGTTAAACTATCAGCGGTTTCTCTAAGTATTGCAGGGGCTGCTTTAGTGATTTTGTTTATCTTTAATCGACGGGGTGTCTTGTCCCTGTCCCCTTATCTGCTAATCGGCTTTGTCATGTGGGTTGCAGTCTTAAAATCGGGTGTGCATGCTACTTTAGCCGGTGTGTTACTTGCCTTTTTCATTCCCCTGCGCGCACCTGAAGGCAAGCATCAGACTTTAGCTGAAGGGCTGGAACACGATTTACATACCTCCGTTGCTTATGTGATTTTGCCGCTATTTGCGTTTATGAACACGGGCGTATCTTTGAATGGCTTATCCATCAACTCTATTATAGAGCCGATTCCTTTAGGTATTGCTTTAGGTTTATTTTTAGGTAAACAACTGGGGATCTTTGGTGCCTGCTGGTTGGCGATTCAATTAAGAATTGCGCAATTACCCTCAGGCATTGGTTGGTGGGAGTTATATGGGGTAGCTTTGCTCGGCGGGATTGGCTTTACCATGAGCTTATTTATTAGTTCACTGGCTTTTGAGGGTACAACGTTAGTCACTAATGATCGCTTAGGCATTCTGGTCGGCTCGATTGCTTCAGCACTACTAGGTTATCTGCTCTTGAAATGGCGACTTTCTAAAACCACTGCCTAATACTATTTAATGAGATCAACAACGCAGCCTATACAAAGTGACTGCGTTTTTTAAAGACCTTTAGGCTTGATTAAAGGCACGCACTAAAGACTGAAATTCTTGTTCGGCACGTGAATTATACTCTTGGAATTGACGATACTTCTTATAAGCCCCATTCAAATTTTCCAAAGCAGTTAAACGCAGTGCTTGTAAGATTACTGAATCTAACTCACTGCGCATGGCTCTCAATACTTCCGGCACATGTTGGCGATCACTCTCAACCGCTATCTGCATTTGATTCAATTTGGTAAGTAAAGACTCATGATGCGTATCTTTGATAAGCTCTTTTAACTGGGTAAACTCTTCGGTTATTTCTGCTTCATTAGCCGGCACAGCGCTGGGATTGGCTTGTTGCTCCGCTAACTGCCATAAGATTTGCTGCAGTTCTTGTTGGCGTTCTTCAATAACGGTCTTATAAATAGCCAATTTACCGCGTAAATCTTGTTGCGCTTGCTTAGCTTTGACAATCGAAGAAGCTAAGACTTGGTAGGAGTAGCCTAAACGCTTTAAGAGTTGTAAGTCGTCTTCAGCAATAGGGGCTTCAGTCGTAACTGCTACCTCTGGTTCAAAACCTTGATTCATTGGCATCTGTGCATGAGCCGTGTTTTCGATCACGGGAACTAGCGGTACTTCGGTTATATTATTAACCCAGCCCGGATTCACTTCTGGATGAGGTTGAAATGGAGTCATTTGCTAGCCCTTTATATAATAATTATGAAATGACATTTTATAAGTTTTTCTAATACTAGTTGTTTTTGCAGCAAGGCGCAATTCTTGCCGTTAAAATCGCCGTAACCCCTGTATAAGAGTATTGTAATGAAAAAATTTTATTTAACTTGGGTACTCGCTCTACCTTTATTTTTGCTGAACGCTTGTACCTCAATCCCCGAAGGGATTAAGCCCATTGATAATTTTCAGCTAGAGCACTACTTAGGTCAATGGTATGAAATCGCCCGTCTCGACCACAGCTTCGAGCGTGGTTTAGAACAAGTCACCGCAACCTATAGCTTGAATCAAGATGGTTCAGTACGTGTACTTAATCGTGGTTTCAACGCCATTAAACAGCAGTGGCAAGAAGCCGAAGGGCGCGCTCAGTTTGTAGAGTCACCACAAGTGAGCCGCTTGAAAGTTTCTTTCTTTGGCCCGTTTTACGGCGGCTATAATATCGTTGAGCTAGATAAAAACTATCAATACGCCCTGATTATCGGCAATAATCGTAGTTATCTGTGGATACTCTCACGCACACCCCGCCTAGACCCCACAACTCAAGAGCAGTTAATCCAACGCGCCCAAGCGCTCGGCTTTGCTACTGAGCAACTTATTTTAGTTAAGCAGCCTTAGACTTGAATCATTTCAGCAGCATGGCTAAAAAAGTAGGGATTGGAAATACACTATAAATCCAGCATTAATTTCAAAGGCTTGCGCATACCGGCTACTTTACAGGCCTGTTGCGCATAGCCTCTAGGGAAGAGTTTATATAAATATTTACGGGTAGCTTTCTCCGCGCCCCATTGCTCTTTCATAAACTTCAAGACTTTGCGCGCTTCCGGCACACTCGCATACTGCTCAAAATATTCACGCACGAACCACACTACTTCGCGTTGCTCGCCGACTAATTCAAACCCTAGTTCTAGCGCCAAAGCTTCCGCTAGTTCTTCAGACCAATCTTCAGGATTGAGTAGATAGCCTTCATTGTCACGAGAAATTGTATTTTGTGTAATGCTTGGCTGCATAATCAACTCCTACCACACTCACTTGCTTCCAGCATACTGATCAATGGCTATAAGCTATATGCTCCTAAAGAGATAGAGTTCAAGTAGCACTATTTACTGACTCAGCAGTCTGTTTACGCTTCAACAGCACTAAATGCTGATGCAACATCTCGGTCGCCAAGCCATGCAACACTAAACGAAAGCCTGCTTTCAGCGTTGAATGCGGTACTAAAGGATGGCGATTATTCAATAGTAATACTGGCAACGGATCCTGCAAAATTTTGCTGACATACAGCGCTATCGTCTCATCTAATTGCAAAGAATTGACTGAGCGCCAGAAATCATTATCGCTTAGAAAAAACTGAAAAATCGGCGTATACAGCTCAATCGCGGTTTGAATATCAATTTTATTAAGCTTCCCCCTTGGTAGGTCGTGAATAGGAAAATCGCCATCGGTGATCGCAGCAAAATTCAATTGCTCAGGGGCTACAATCTCACGCCCTTGTGCTTTTAAAGCCAAATTCAGACTGGTTATAAAATTGAAGAGATTCAAATCATGCTTTAAGAAGGCATCGTCTCTTAACTCTTCCAAGGTCTGAAAGCGCATAAAATGCAGAGACTGAATTTCAATACCCGGTAAATTATCCAGAATAAACCGCTGAATCTCACTGCCTAAGGTGAAATGGCGCAGGATAAACCGATTCGCTTCGGGGCTAACAAAGTGTTTTAAGCCCCAGACAATGGTGTTATGCAAAGCGGCTGGATGCCGCCAATGGGGTAACAGGCTTTTAAGCAATTGATTGAAAATAATCGTAGCACGAGCTAAGGGACGAACCATCGGCAGTAGATATTGGCGACTTTTACGACTGCTATCTGTTAGCCAAGCCTGTTTCACCTCAGAGGATAAAGGCGTGACACTATCCACATAAAGTGTGTACCAAGGGTTGGGGTCATCGGGGTTATGCTGCCAGTTTGACCAATCCGCGGGCGTGTTCACAGAATATGCTCCATTTATAACTGATCCCCTCCGCGAATAGTGGACAGAAGGAAAAGGGAGTATCTTTGCGATGAACTGAAAAGGTACTGCAGGATAAGTAAGACAAAATCCCCCAGTCCGAAAAGCACGACGTATACGCATCACAGCCACGAG
Source organism: uncultured Thiothrix sp. (assembly GCF_937873765.1). Taxonomy (GTDB): domain Bacteria; phylum Pseudomonadota; class Gammaproteobacteria; order Thiotrichales; family Thiotrichaceae; genus Thiolinea. The sequence goes on from NZ_CALMZC010000054.1 coordinate 60,938, forward strand.
TACAAACAAGAAGCGTTGAAACTCGCCAAGCAGATTGGCGTTGGCAAAGCGGCGTTACAGTTGGGTGTGCACGAATCCCAGCTTTATCAATGGCGCAAGGCGTTTGAGCACGCACAAACGGTGAGTGAGCGTGAAACGAGTCTCGCCGTGGAAAATGCGCGTTTAAAGCGTGAGTTAGCGGAAGTGCAGGAGGAACTCGCCATTGCAAAAAAGGCGGCCACCTACTTCGCGAAACAACTGAAGTGAAGTACGGTTTCATGAAACAACATCAGTCGACGTTTGGGGTAGCTGCGCAATGCCGTTACTTTGGCGTATCACGTAGTGGGTTTTATGCGTGGTTAAACCGCAAACCCAGTGCCCGTTTGCAGTGGAAACAGTTTTTAGATCAAGAGGTTAAGCAGTGTTTTGAACAACACAAGCAACGTTATGGCGCACAACGCATTCAACGTGAACTGCAACGCCAGAACCAGCCGTATGACATCAAAACCATTGCTGCCAGTTTGCGTCGTCAGGGGTTGGTAGCGAAAGCGGCACGCACCTTCAAAGCCACGACCCATAGTCGGCACACGTTACCTGTGTTTAAAAACCTTTTGAATCAATACTTTACCGCCTCGCAGCCGAATCAAAAATGGGTGAGTGACATCACCTATTTAGCCACGGCGGAAGGCTGGGTTTACCTCGCAGTGGTGATTGATCTCTATTCACGGCGCGTCATTGGCTGGTCAATGGCAGAACGCATGACCACCGAGTTGGTGTGTGCGGCCTTGCGCATGGCGATTTTCCAACGCAAACGCCCGATAAATGTCATGGTTCATTCGGATCGGGGCAGCCAATATTGTTCTCATATCTACCGTGAATTACTGGAAAAACATCAGTTTATCGGCAGTATGAGTGCTAAAGGTAACTGCTACGACAATGACTACCAAAGTCTGGTAGCGTTTGAAAGAGCGATTAAACGAAACCTCGCTTCTTAAACTGTCCACTTTAGACAGTGGGGATCAAATTAAATTTTCCACTCCCGCAATACGATATGCGTAACCACTTGCTTCACCGCCGGAAGTGCATCAATTTTTTCGCGTAGTTGCTCAACCTTTGCTAAAGACCCTACTTCAGCTTTAATCAACATATCTAAGTCGCCACTGATCCCATAGCATTCGCGTACCCCCGCCAGTGCCATCACCTGCTCCACGATCCCCACACAGAACCCCGTATGGCGCACTTCAAACCAAACATGAATTTGCTGCTGTGCAGATTGACGCAAGATGACTTGATAGCCCTGAATCTCCCCAGTTTCCTCTAAACGCTTAATGCGCTCTGAAACGGCAGAACGTGACAGATTTACTTGGGTAGCAATCCTAGAAACACTCTGGCGTGCATTTTGTTGCAAGACTTGCAAAATTTTCTGATCAAAATCATCCATACAGACACACTTTAAAGATTAATCAACAAGCAATTGGGCGTATTTAAACCTTAAAAAAGCCCAGAATCACGGCCAGAGACGACAGTCTGCAAATTAGAACTCACTTAAACTAAGTTTTTTCTAAAGAACTATCAGCATGACAAGCTTAAATCCGACGATTACACGCTGGCAAGGAATCGGCTTAGTGAGCACCACTTTGTTAGGCACAGGCGTCTTTATTTTACCGCAACTGACTTTGAATCTAGCAGGTAGCTGGGCAACTGGGGCGTGGTTACTCTTGACGCTTGCGATTTTACCCTTGGCTTTAGTCTTTGCAGAATTAGGCAAGCATTTTCCCAATGCCGCCGGCCCTGCATTTTTTGTCCAGCAAGCATTTGGCAAAGCCTATGGGCAAATGATCGGTCTGTTATTTTTATGCATCATACCGGTGGGTGCACCCGCAGCTTTAATGATTACTTTTGAATTTTTAAAACCACTCATTACCCTCACGCCTTTCCAAGCCTTAGTCGGGCAACTGTTGGCTTTTGTTTTATTATTTGCCTTAAATTGGCGCGGTATGCAGTTATCAGGGCGGCTTCAATTAGGTTTAACCTTGGCGATTGTCACCGTATTAACCAGCCTAATCCTTGCCTTTATTTGGCAAACACCCTTAGCTAAAACCGAATTGCCCACAGGTACGCGTAGTGGTGTTTTGCAGGCGATGAGCTTAGCTTTATGGAGCTTTTTAGGGATTGAAGCCGTGACACATTTATCGGCTGAATTTAAACAGCCCAAGAAAGACTTTGTGCCAGCGGTTTTGGGCGGTACGGTACTGGTAGGCTGTATTTATCTGAGCTGTACTTTAATGAGTAGTCTCGATGCCAATGCCCCTTTAGCTATGGTTGGCGCTTATGAAACCTTATTGCATAGTGACAGTGGGCGCTGGGTGATTGGGATTTTGGGGTTAGCCAGTGGTTTAGCGACGGTGAATGTCTATATGGCGAGCTTTGCGCGCTTGGCTTGGTCTTTATCTTTAAGCCAAGACGCTGTTTTACCGACCGCTTTGCAGGCTTTGAATAAGCATCGTGTACCTAAGCGTGCTTTAGCACTTGTTTTAGTCGTGGCAAGCCTAGGCTTAATCCTCAGTTATAGCTTAGGTGAAAGCTTTGAAGCTTTAATTCTCTGGGCAAATGGAATATTTATCTTAGTGTATATTGCTTCAATGCTAGCCGCTTGGCGTTTAGTCGAGCACAAATATCGACCTGCAATTCTGCTTGCCTTAGGCATTTGTGCGGGCTTTGCGTGGAGTTTGGGTGCAGCTTTACTGTATGCCTTGGGCTTCGCTACTATCTTAGCTTTATGGGTCTTGTTCAATACCAACCAGAGTGCTGCCTTCAACAAAGATAATTAGCAATCTGTCTGTACTTGACTTATGGTTTACTCCTCACATTTTTCATTATAGGAGGTCGCTTTGAAACTTTTTATCTCCCCTGGCGCCTGTTCTTTATCTCCCCATATCGCTCTACAAGAGTCAGGCTTAGCCTTTGAAGTTGAGAAAGTAAATTTAAAAACTAAACTGACCGAATCAGGTGTGAGCTTTCCTGAGATCAATCCTAAAGGCTATGTACCCGCTTTATTATTAGATTCTGGCGAGCTACTGACTGAAGGCCCCGCGATTGTGCAATACATTGCGGATCAAGTACCGGAGAAAAACCTAGTACCCGCGCATGGCACTATGGCACGTTACGAGTTACAGGCTTGGTTGACTTATATCGGTACTGAATTGCACAAGTCCTTTGTGCCTTTTTTCCATCATGGCAGTGCAGACTGGCAAGCGGTCGCTAAAGCGAATTTAGAAGCGCGCTATGCCTATGTGAATCAGCATTTAGCCGATAAAAATTACCTGCTTGGTGAGGACTTTTCAGTAGCAGACGGCTATTTATTCACAGTGACGCGTTGGTTAAGGGTGAGTAAATTAGATTTAGCCGCTTGGCCACATTTAACAGCTTTCCAAAAACGCATGGCTGAACGCCCTGGGGTACATGCCGCTTTAAAAGCAGAAGGTTTAGCTTCTTAAGCACAAAATCTTAGCCATGAGCTGCCTAACTGCGCAGCTCCGACTTTCAGGCAATTTTATTGAGTTCCTTGAAAAACTAGGCGTATAATCGCGCCGCTTTTGCATTTGATTAACTTGGGTTCCCTCACCCCCAACGACAAAAAGGTCAAAATTATGAGTTTATTCCCTCCGGCTCCCTTACGAGTCACTTGGTTAGTGCTAGTTTCTTTTCATTTATTTATCATTGCGCTCAGCAATTACCTTGTACAAATCCCGGTTGAAATCTTTGGCGTTCACACCACTTGGGGTGCAATCACTTTTCCCTTTATTTTTCTAGCAACGGATTTAACAGTACGGATTTTTGGTTCCAGTTTAGCGCGCAAAATCATCTATACCGCCATGCTACCCGCACTACTGATTTCCTATCTGTTTTCAGTCTTGCAAACGGGAGGCTCAGCAGCTTTAAGCCAATTTGATAGCTTTGTAGCCCGAATTGCCTTTGCGAGCTTCTTAGCTTATACGCTCGGACAGTTGTTAGATGTGTATGTATTTAATCGTTTACGTAGCTTGCCACAATGGTGGATTGCACCGACTGCTTCGAATGTGATTGGCGGTTTTTTAGATACTACGGTTTTTTTCAGTATTGCTTTCTATCAGAGTAGTGATGCCTTCATGGCAGCCAATTGGCCAGAAATAGCTGCGGTCGATTATGCCATCAAAGTAGTGGTGAACTTATTACTTTTTATCCCATTCTATGGTGTTGTGATGGCGAATTTTGCACGACGTATCACCATCAAACCAACAACCGTTTAAGCACGCGCTTAAAAACCGCAAGCTGAGCAGGCTTAACTAGCCTGCTCTTTTAAGTAACGAATCCCTGCCTGCATTTCCTCATAAAGGAGATAATCCGTGATTTGCATGCCTAATTCCCGATAAGTCTGTTGTGCCTGCTGATTATCCTTTTCGACATATAAACGGAAACCACACACATTGCCCTGCTCAGTCGCTAAAGCTTTAACGGCAGCATAAAGCTTGCGATAAATTCCTTGGCGGCGCGACTTAGGCTGCACATAGACACTCTGTACCCACCAAAACACACCATTCCGCCAATCGCTCCATTCGGTAGTAATCATTAAAGAGCCGACAACTTGCTCTTCGTGCTCAGCCACTAAATAAAAACCATAGGCTGGATTAGTCAGTAAACTGTGCACACCTGCTAAAACGAGTTCTGGAATCAGCTCTTTGTGTTCGGTTTCTAAAGCCATCTGTTGATTAAACGCAGTAATAACTACTGCATCTGCCAAGACGGCTTTACGAATAATCACCTGCATTTTTTGCTCCTTTAAGCTTTTAAACGGCGCTGATAATAGATGATAAATAAGCCACTGCCGACGACTAAGCAGACCCCTAAGAGCTGATTGAAGGAGACCACCTCCCCAAACACTAAAAAGCCAAATAGTAAAACCCAAGGTAAAACAAAATAGTTGAAGGGCTGCAACACAACAGCAGGCGTATATTTTAAAGCGTGAATCATCGAATAATGGCTTAAAATACCAAGTAGACAAAGCGCTGCGACTATTAAACCTTCACTCAGCGTCATCGGTTCCCAAAAGAAAGGTAAAAAAGGCGCAGTCACTGCAGCAGCCATCAAACCAGTATAAAACAAAGAGGAATCGGCACTGTCGGTGCTCGCCACATAGCGGGTTAATAAACTATAGATGGCAAATAGCACTGCACACCCCACTGCTACCCAGCTATAAACTGAAAAAGATACTGAACCGGGTGCAATAATCACTAGCGTACCAAGGAAGCCTACCAAAATACCCAACCAGCGGATCAAGCCTACTTTTTCCCCTAAGAATAAAGGTGATAGCGCTGTGACCATCAGTGGAAAACAGGCAAAAATACTATGCATTTGCCCCACACCAATATGGGTAAGCGCCCAAGCAAATAATAAGCTTTCTAAACCCAGAAGCACGCCACGCAATAATTGTACAGGCACATTTTTGACTTTGACCACTGCACGCAGAGGGCGCTTGCGAGTCGTCCACCAAACGGCAAAACCAAAGAAGACTAAATAGCGAATCCCCAGAAACTGCAACACTGGCATACTATTACCAAGCAGTTTAGTCGTGGTGTCTTGAATAGCAAAAATAAAGGTAGTGAAAATCATTAAGGCAATGCCCTTATTATAATCTTGCATGCCAACTATCCTTGCATTAAACACAGTAGCATAAGCCCTCTAGCAGCTTTAACCAATTACTGAGTCGCACTTTTTAAATCAATAATTAACCCTTCAGGTCAACATTCCTAAGCCTGCAGATGAAAAAAATTAGCTTGTTGCATCGCAGCATTATTTCTAGAATTTATCTGCATAAATTAATGATTAACACCATAAACACATTACACACCTCACCTAGAGAAATAAAATGAAAGCCTTAGCCATGATCTACGCTAGTATGATCGAAAACTTCCAGAAAAATCGCACCTTACGTAATTTGAGCAAGCTGAACGATAGCCAATTAGATGATATTGGTGTTTCACGCGAGTTATTAGCTCAAGGCACGCGAGCCTATCCTTGGCTTATCCTCGAAACCGGTTTGCAACAGCCCACGACCGGTGCTGTCTTATTCCAGTTTAAGCAAAAAGCTGCGAATGATAATGATCAGTTGCCACGTGCTGCTTAAGTTTTAGCATCGATCTCACTGCTCACTTCACTCTGCAGCTTAGCTAGATTTTCGCGTAGAATACCGCACATGAATCTAGAGTTTTTTCAGCAAATTTTAACAATCGTTGCGACGGTTACCTTAGCCTTCAGTGGAGTGCTGCAAGCAGCACGTTATCAGATGGATTTCTTTGGCGCTCTCGTCCTAGCCTTTGTGAGTGCAGTGGGTGGGGGTACTTTACGTGACTTATTGATTGGGGCTACGCCTGTATTTTGGGCCGTTGATCCTAGCTACATTCAGATCATCATTCCGACCACTGTTCTGTCGATTCTTGCCCTGCGTTTTTATACCCCCCCCCCTAAACTCTATCTGGTCGATGTTGCAGATGCTGCTGGCTTAGCTCTCTTTGCTATTTTAGGCGCGCAAAAGGCATTGAGTTATCAATTAATTGAGCCAGTAGCAGTGATTATGGGCGTGATCACAGGCATAGCAGGCGGGATGATTCGCGATGTACTCACACCGACGACACCCTTCGTGATGCGTAGTGAAATGTATGCCCTAGCAGCTATTATTGGGGTAGTCGTCTATACTTTAGTTCGTAGCTATATTCCTGAAACAGCAGCGATGATAACTGGTATGTTGGCCATTTTTAGCTTGAGAGTAGCGGCTATTTATTGGCAAATCCAAGTGCCCATTATTAAATTCAAAGATAAGACTTAAACATGAATCATCTACTCATTTTAAGTCCAGAAGCTGCAACCTATAAGCGACTACTTGCGTCTTATGCACTCCCTGATTTGTACATGCATCTCGCCACTAGCCTTGAAGTTTTACCTGATAACTTAAGCGAGATTAATCTAGTCATAGCGGATCCGCCGCTACTAGCTCCGCTACTCGAACGCTTACCTAAACTTGTTTGGGTACAATCGACTTTTGCAGGGGTGAATGCTTTATGCCAGCCTGAATTGCGCAGTGACTATTGGCTCACCAATGTCAAAGGCGTATTTGGCTCTTTAATAAGTGAATATGTATTCGGTTATATTTTGGCTTTGGAGCGGGGTTTACTGCGTGCTTATCGACAACAAACGCAACAACTTTGGCAGCCCTTCTCTTATCGAAGTTTAGCTGGCTTAAGCATCGGGATCGCCGGTTTAGGTGCTATTGGTCAGCACCTTGCCAGCACTGCCAAACATTTTTCAATGTATGTGAAAGGATTAAAACTGAGTCCTGCAGCTGTACCAAATGTAGATGAGCTTTACATTCTGCCAGAACTAACGTCCTTTTTGCAGGATTTAGATTATTTAGTCATTACTCTGCCTGCTACAGATCGTACCCATCACTTATTCAATGCTGCTGCTTTAGCGCAATTAAAATCTGAAACGGTTTTAATTAATGTTGGACGCGGTACTGTTGTCGATCAAGCAGCCTTGACGGAAAGTTTACAAACTAAGCAATTGCGTGCTGCCGTTTTGGATGTCTTTGAGGAGGAACCCTTACCAGCAAATGACCCCTTGTGGTCTTTGGATAATGTGTATATCACCCCGCATCAGGCTGCAGTTTCCTTTCCAATGGATGTGGTAAAAATCTTTGTGCAGAATTATCAGCACTTTCACCAAGGTCAAACCTTAGACTACTTGATTGATTTCCAAAAAGGTTATTAATTGTAATACATTATGCACTTAGCCCCACTACCCTCTCTAGCAAAACAGCCATCTGCTGATCATTTGCTACATCGTCTGCACCAGTTGCAGGAGCATCACCGCTACATTCCTGCTGAAACGCTTGCACCCTTGGCGGCTGAACTAGGTTTGCCCATCAGCCAAATCGAAGCTGTCATTGATTTTTACAATTTTTTCCACCGTACTCCGCGTGGGTGTTTCGACATTTTATTTAGTAATTGTACCAGTTGTGGCGATCTGGCGTTGATGCAGCAATTGTGCGAGTTGCTGGATGTGCAACCTGGTGTGACCCGCGCCGATGGCAAGGTCAGTATTGACCAGACTTCGTGCGTGGGCATGTGTGATCAGGGCGCGGCAGCCTTGGTCAACGGGCGTACCCTGACCAAACTGACGACGGAACAGTTGCCACAGCTTACTGCACTGGTAAATACTGCCACCCCGCTGGACGCATGGCCTGTCGGCTGGTTTTCAGTGCAGGACAATATCCGTCATGCCGGTTTGCTGATCAACGATGCATTGCCCGCAGGTGCGGGATTACGCGCCGTCCTGCAAACAGATGCAGATCAGTTGCTAGCCGAAATCAAGCAATCCGGTTTGCGCGGACGCGGCGGAGCGGGTTTCAATACCGCGCTGAAATGGCAATTGTGCCGCGCTGCCGACGCGCCGGAACATTACGTGGTGTGCAACGCCGACGAAGGCGAACCCGGCACGTTCAAAGATCGCGTGTTACTCACTAGCTTTGCGCAACAAGTGTTTGAAGGCATGGCGTTATGCGCCTATGTGATCAATGCACGGCACGGTTTCCTGTATCTGCGCGGCGAATACCGCTACTTGTTACCGTCACTAGAAGCCACCCTCGCAGAAATGCACGCCACCAATTTGCTAGGGGAAAACATCCTCAAGCAACCTGGTTTCGACTTCGACATTAGCATTGTGCTGGGTGCGGGCGCGTATATCTGCGGCGAAGAATCTTCCTTGCTCGAATCGCTGGAACAAAAACGCGGTGTGGCGCGAGTGCGCCCCCCATTCCCCGTGACTCACGGCTATCGCGGGCAATCTACCGTGGTGGATAACGTGGAAACTTTGCTGGCAGCCACCCACATTGCGGTGCATGGCGGGCAATGGTTCCGTGACCACGGTACAGCGCAATCCGCAGGCACAAAAATCCTCAGTGTGAGTGGCGATTGCACCGCCCCCGGTATTTACGAATTCCCATTCGGCATTAGCTTGCAAACCTTGTTGGAAACTTGTGGCGGATTGGATGCACAAGCCGTACAAGTTGGGGGGCCGTCTGGCACATTGGTGAGTCGCGAAGAATTCGGGCGCAAGCTGGCGTTTGAAGACCTCGCAACGGGCGGCTCGATCATGGTGTATGGCGCACAGCGCGATTTGCTGGCAGTGGTGCGCAATTTCACCCATTTCTTTGCCCACGAAAGCTGCGGATTTTGCACGCCTTGCCGCGTCGGAACACCGTTGTTGCGCAAGTACATCGATAAAATTGCCGCCGGACATGGTACGGCTTATGACCGCGAAGAAATGGTACGGCTGGGCAAGCTGGTGAAACGCCGTTCGCATTGTGGGCTGGGGCAAACCGCTGCCAATCCGCTGCTGGATTTGCTGGAAAAATTCCCGCAAGTTTGCAGCGAACGCTTACTGCATCAGGATTACGAACCGTTCTTTAATCTGGATGCCGCACTTGCCACGACCCGCGATTTAACCCACCGCGACGATGCAGAGGCGCATTTATCATGAGTCATACCTTATTTATTGACGGGCTGGAAATCCCTTTCGCGCCCGGACAAACCATTATGGATGCGGCCTTAGCAGCGGGCATTTACATTCCGCACCTGTGCCACAAACCGGGGCTAACCCCGCACGGCAGTTGCAAACTGTGTACCGTGGATGTGGATGGGCGCAGTGCTGCGGCGTGTACCTTACCCGCTACCGCTGGCATGAAAGTCGATAACCATACCCCCGCTTTGCAAGAAGTGCGCAAAACGCTGGTGCAAATGCTGTTCGTGGAAGGCAACCACTTATGCCCGACCTGTAGCAAAACGGGCGATTGTACCTTGCAAGCCCTCGGCTACCATTTCGGCATGTTGGATGGGCATTTCCCACCGTTTTACCCATTGCGTGAAATCGATGCTTCCCACCCTGACATTGTGTTGGATCGTGACCGCTGCGTATTGTGTGAATTGTGCGTGCGAGCCAGCCGCGAACAGGATGGCAAAAACGTGTTCGCGATTGGCGGACGCGGAGCAGCTTCGCACCTAATCGTCAATTCCCCCAGCGGCAAACTCGGCGATAGCGATTTAACGTTGGACGATGCCGCCGCACACATTTGTCCGGTGGGCGCGATTCTGCCGAAAAATCATGGGCATGAAATCCCGATTGGGCGGCGTACTTTCGACCTGCATTCGGTTACTGAAGCCGATGTCGCGCACGTCGGCTTACAAAAAACGGAGCATCACGATGAGTAAGATTCGGATTGCCACCACCTCACTCGCAGGCTGTTTCGGTTGCCACATGTCGTTTCTAGACATGGATGAGCGACTGGTCGACTTGCTGGAACACGTCGAGTTTGACCGTTCCCCCCTCACTGACATTAAACATTGCCAGCCCTGCGACATTGGTTTGGTGGAAGGCGGACTGTGTAATGCCGAAAACGTGCACGTCCTGCGCGAATTCCGTCAGCAATGCAAAATCCTGATTGCGGTCGGGGCGTGCGCCATTAACGGCGGCGTGCCAGCGATGCGCAACCATTACACGGTGCAGGAATGTTTGGAAGAAGCCTATTTAAACGGCGTGGGCGTGGATAACCCCATGATTCCGTCTGACCCTGAATTGCCGTTGTTGTTATCCAAGGTTCACCCCCTGCACGAAGTGGTGCGCGTGGATTACTACCTGCCGGGTTGCCCGCCACCGGGCGATGCATTTTTCTCCATTTTGAGCGACTTATTGGCGGGAAAAGAACCTTCCCTGCCGAAAGCCATGCTGCATTACGATTGAGGGTCTGGACATGGAATACCATCAAACCGACGGATCACGCCGCATTGCCATTGACCCCATTTCGCGGGTGGAAGGGCACGGCAAAATTACCCTGCTGCTGGATGCCGACAACCACGTACATGAAGCACGCTTACACATTGTCGAATTTCGCGGCTTTGAGAAATTCATCCAAGGTCGCCCCTACACCGAAGTGCCGTATTTTGTACAACGCTTGTGCGGTATTTGCCCCGTTTCCCACCATTTAGCGGCGGCGAAAGCGGTTGACCAACTGGTTGGCGTGGATGAATTAACCCCGACCGCGACTAAATTGCGCCGCTTGCTGCATTTCGGACAAGTATTGCAATCGCACGCGCTGCACTTTTTCCACCTGTCTTCGCCCGACTTTTTGTTTGGTTTTGGCTCGGATATGGCACACCGTAATATCGTCGGCGTGCTGGAAGATTACCCCGACATTGGTTTGAAAGGCATAAAACTGCGCAAGTACGGGCAGCAAGTCATCGCTGCAATTGCGGGTAAGCGCATTCACGGCGCGGCAACCGTTCCCGGCGGCATGAACAAAACCTTAAGTAATGACGAACGTAAAGCCTTACTGGTGGATGTTGCCGACATTATTACGTGGTCACAGGATGCGGTAACGCTGAATGAAACCATTCACTTACAACACCCCGAAAACCATGCTTTCGCCACCATGCCCACCAATTATGTGGGTATGGTCGGTACGCAAGGCGAAATGGAGCTGTACCACGGCGGCTTACGTGCCAGACGTGCCGATGGCAGTGACATTTTCGACCAGTTTGATTACACCCAATACAACGCGGCGATTCGTGAGGAAGTGCGCAACTGGTCGTACATGAAATTCCCTTACCTCACCACGCTTGGCAAGGAAAACGGCTGGTATCGCGTTGGGCCGTTAGCACGGGTCAATCTGTGCGACAGCATTCCCACTCCGTTGGCAGAAGCGGCGCGGGTACGTTTCCGTGCTTTTGCGAATGGTGCGTATGTACACGACACGCTGGCGTTCCATTGGGCGCGAATGATCGAAATGTTGTACTGCGCCGAAGCGATTCAAGCATTGCTGCATGACCCTGAGATTATGGGCACGGATTTGGTGGTAACGGGTGAAAAACGCCGTGAAGGCATCGGCGTGATCGAAGCTCCACGCGGTACACTGTTCCACCATTACCAAGTGGATGAACAAGGGCTGGTGGAAAAAGCCAACCTGATTGTTTCCACCACCAGTAATAACCATGCGATGAATGAATCGGTGCGTTCGGTTGCCAATCACTACCTTGACGGGCAGGAAATCACCGAAGGCTTGCTCAATCATCTGGAAGTCGCGGTGCGTGCGTATGACCCGTGCTTGTCTTGCGCCACTCATGCTTTGGGCAAAATGCCATTACAAGTGGAATTGGTGAGTCATGACGGGCAATTGCTCAGCCGCGTCAGTAAAAATATCGATGGCAGTATTGGGTGTGAACTTGACTAAAATTGCTCCCATTCTGCTGTTTGGCTACGGTAATCTGGGGCGCGGCGATGATGCACTGGGCGTATTGTTGCAGGAAGCCATTGCTGCCCTGCAACTGCCCCGTGTCGAATGCTTAACCGATATGCAATTACAGGTCGAACATATTACCGATCTGGTCGGGCGGGAACGCATTCTGTTCGTGGATGCCGACGTGAGTTGCGCCGCGCCGTATCTATTGGAAAAACTAACCGCACAACAGGATGACAGTTACACCAGCCACGCGCTAACGCCTGCCGCTTTGCTTCATGCTTTCCGTCAAGTGTATGGCATGGATGCGCCCCCCACGCAGGTATTGCACATTCGCGGCTATGTCTTTGAATTAGGCGATGATTTGAGCCTAAAGGCTCGGGAGAACTTAGCGCAAGCTCTATCGCTTATTAAGCAATCTTGGCCTTTTTTCTAACTACGCCTCCAGTAGAAAGCAGCCTATTGGTCTACTTCGCTTATATTAGCTGATAGTATCACCGGCAAGGCTGCTTTTTTGCTAACCTGAACTCAGATTAGTTTAGTACTGTAATGGCACATCCATTTGCTGGTATTTCGGTGCAAACTTTGGTTTAACACCACTGATATTAGCTCCGGGCTGACAGGAATAATGGTGATTATGCATGACCCCACCATTAGGATGGCTATGCGTAACAGAGCGTGTACACTCATTGGCCGGATGCGTATGGCTGACACTAGCATTCCGAGTATTCGGACGTATTTGGCGTGTAGGACGCTGCTGACGAGTTTGGCGGTTAACACGATTCGAAGAAGTTTGCTGCGTTACTGGCTGTAAGAACCGCTGATTTACCCAACCACTCTGCCCCGCCCAACTCACCTCAATCCAATTACCTTGTTTGTTGCCAGTAGCTACCACCGTTTGGCCATTATGGGGAATGCTGCCGATAACATCACTATTCGAATCAGGACCAGCACGCATATTTAAGGCATCGTTGCTGCTGACGTTTACCACTTGCATGAATTGAGTAGCTGCCTGAGCCGATACTACCCCTGCTAAAGCCAGCGCTGATGCTAAAGCAAGCGTGCGTAGTGTTTGACGTAGTTTCATTCAGAATCCTTCCTTATCTCGTTAGATTAGACACTCAGCGGCCAAGCCGCCCCTTCCACAAGTTTAGCACTCAAAGACTCTTTGGTGCTTTTTCAATAAGTCACAGTCACCAAACCGCGATCAGGTACTACTTCAAATAAAGCATAAGTTTTACCTTGATTAACCACCGTGCGTCCAGCACGACTGACTGAATTTTGTTTCACACTCAAGCTGCCATTCCAAGCATCGGGTAAGCGCATTTTGAGCGTCAGTGGCTGGTCAAACCAAGTATCATTCATTTGATCCTTGAGTTGGAAACTCACACTATTCGCGGTACGCTGCACACTGGTCAACTGAGCCGTAGCATATTCCTGACCATACTGAGCAACCTGAGTAAAAGGTGCTATCCAAACCTTATCTTCTACTTCCTGCAGATGCGCTAAGACTTGGCGTACCTCATTCTTCGCCGTATCATTGGGAATATTATGATAATGCACCACATACCAAGTCCGATAATTTGCGCTGGTGGGATTAAACACTGAATCAAAATAAGCCCAAGGTGCTTGCGGATTTAAAAAATTACGTGCTGAACTCACTGAAGGTACTTTTAAATAATCAATTTTAGCTGGATTACTCAAAGCACCATACACATCACGCACTGCCAAGAAATACTTAGCCGCTTCAGCACGACTGTTTTTAGTACGGTCACTGGTTAAAGGTTCACAGGGCGAACCACGCTTATCAGTATTGATACCAAAGGGATAAGCTAGAGCACGCACCTTTACATTAGCTAGACTTCGCTCAATTTCCACTTGGGATTGGCGATATTCACGGAAAGTGTTGAAGAGCGCATCGCATAAATGCGTCTGCCCATGTGATTGCACATCATGGCCTTTATCTACAGCTTTTTGCCAATGCCCCCAATGATCTGCCGAACTCCAACCAATTTGATTAGCAATCAAAAACCAAGTCCATTTCCAGCCATACTGTGCAGACATGTCATACCAAAAAGCATGATCTTGCACATGATTATCATCAATCGTCAGGCTAAAGGCAGCTATTTTATCTTTAGCCCACATAGAAATACTTAAGTCACCTACATTTGCAGGCCATTGCAAGCCGTTGACTGTAAAACGCGGAGTTGTACCGGGATCAGGTAAATTCAAGAGCTGCCCTGCCTTACTTAAAGGGGGAATAGGTGGCTCGGTAAAGCTGTAATCTCCTGGTTCGCGTTTAAATTGTGGAGTGGTTTGGATTAAGCTTTCTGGCTTTTTTTCACCCTCTGCTAGCCGCTTGGCACGTTCATTCTCCAAATACCACAAACTATCCGCTTGATCATAGAACGCAGCTTGACGATCCTCCTCTTGCAAAGTTTGCGATAAAGGTTTCACTTGCCCAGTTTGAGTTGCTTGAGTCGTTTGGTCATTACAAGCACTTAGACTGAGGGCTAACGCCATCAATGAAACCTGTAAACCGCTTTTTTTTAGATTGATCATAAAACATGCTCCCTTTTTGATAATGACCCTATCAACACTCAGTGAGTTCCTCAGAAACTTAAGAAACTATGGGTTCAATAGTAAAAACGCTATAATTATAAAGATCCTTTTTTTAAGGAAGATAGCCATGCCCAACCATACACGTGTATTCATTAGTTATAGCCATGATTCCGAGCATCATCTGCAATTTGTGCTCGAACTTGCCGAACGCCTTATAGAAGATGGGTTTAATTGTGTCTTAGATTTTTATTTAGACGAATCGCCTGATGAGGGTTGGCGCGCTTGGCTAGAAACAGAACTTGCCGCAGCCGATTTCGCTCTAGTGATTTGCACACCGGATTATTTAGAGCGCTATCGAGTGAATGAACTGGTTGCGCCTGACACTGAAAACTTTAGTGGTTTAGTGATTACTGAAGCCATTTATAATGGCTATGCGACGCGGACTAAGTTTGTACCAGTTTTACCGGAAGGGGGCAAACTACAAGATATTATTCCTCCCTTACAGGGTCAGAATACTTTTGAGTTAATGCTTGATTATTTGGGGCTACATCAGCTTTTGAAGAATCGGCCTATTCGACTCACGCAGACTACGCCGCAAGCGATGGGTTGGAGCGAACCAAGCGCAACAAACTCTAAATTAGAGCAGCTCACACAACCCCAACCAACGCTGATTACACCCCTAAAAGTTTCAGCCAACTCAGATAAAAAGAATAAGTTATTTTTTTATTTAGCGATCCTAAGTGGAGCTTTAATTTTAGGCACTTTAATAGCCCTGTTAGGGTTTTAGGCCTAACGCTCTTTCACATACGGCAAACCAACCGCTTTCGGCGGATTGGCCCTCCCAATAAATCCAGCCAATAAAATTACGGTAAGCAAATAAGGTAAAGCCTCAATTAATTGCACCGGAACCAGACCAATACCCGGCAAACTCACACCCTGTAAACGTACAGCTACTGCATCTAAGAAGCCAAATAGCAGGCAGGCAAATAAAATCGGCCAAGGACGCCATTTCGCAAAAATCAAGGCTGCTAAGGCCATAAAGCCCTGACCGGCTGTCATATCACGAATAAATTGCGCATTTTGCGCATTCGCTAAATAAGCCCCAGCAAAGCCACACAGCACACCTGCAATCATTACGGCACGATAACGCAAGCCAGCTACTGAAATACCCGCCGTATCCACAGCTTTAGGATTCTCACCCACAGCGCGTAAGCGCAAACCAAAGCGAGTGCGATATAACACCCACCAACTTAAAGGCACTAAAGCAAAAGCAAGATAAACTAAAATATTATGCCCAGACAATAATTCGCTATACAACAAACCAAGACCCGGTATATCAGCTACCTGCTGAGCAAAAGGTAAATTAATTGCCGTGAACCGCTGATCATTACTTAGTGCAGGCGTCGAGCCACCCTGATGAAACCAAGCTAACCCCAGAACTACGGTTAAGCCTGAAGCTAAGATATTAATCGCGACTCCACTCACAACTTGATTACCTCGATGCGTAATACAAGCAAAACCATGCAATAGAGCAAAACCCACTGAAGCTACAATTGCCATCAATAAACCGAGCCACACGGAACCACTCACAGAAGCGACTGTCGCAGCCGCAAAAGCTCCAACCAACATCTTACCTTCTAAACCAATATCGACAATCCCTGAACGCTCTGAGAATAAACCCGCTAAGGCAGCAAAAATCAAAGGGGTTGAAACCCGCAAGGTAGCATCTAGACTTAAAATTAACCAAACCCAAGCATCCTGCATGATTAAACCTCCCTCGCAAAACTTAATAACCAGCGCTGCAAAGGCGCTCGATACATAAACTCTAAAGCACCTGAGAACAGAATAATTAAGCCTTGAATGACAACAACTACATCACGCGTGACACTAGGAATTTCAAAAGCCAACTCAGCGCCCCCTTGATACAGTGCGCCAAATAATAAAGCCGCGAGCATCACCCCAAGCGGATGGTTCCTTCCCATCAAAGCCACGGCAATCCCAGCAAAACCATAGCCGGTATTGAATCCTAAGACTAAACGATGCTGCACACCTAACAGCTCATTCACAGACACGAATCCCGCTAAAGCACCCGAGATTAACATAGCCAAGATAATGACCCGCTTAGGATTAATCCCTGCGTAAATAGCAGCCTCTGGATTAGCACCGACTGTGCGTAACTCATAACCCCAGCGAGTTTTCCATAAAAACACCCAAACCGCAGCGCAACATATTAGAGCCAGAATTAGCGATACATTGAGGGGTGAGGCGGCAAACTCGACACCCCACTTAGCCATGAAAGTTTGCCAAGTCCAAAGGCTCGCACTTTCTGGAAAAGCTCGGCTTGCAGGCATCCCTTGACCCGCCTCAGAGAAAATATTGACCAGCAAATACACCATCAACGAAGCTGCGAGGAAATTAAACATAATCGTAGTAATAACGATATGGCTACCTCGGTAGGCTTGCAAGTAAGCGGGAATTGCCGCCCAAGCCGCACCAAAAGCTGCTGCCGCTAGAATGGCTAAAGGCAGCAACAATAAGGGGGGCAAGAACGAACCTAAGCCTAAAGCAATTAAACTCACACCTAAGCCTCCGATATACGCCTGCCCTTCGCCCCCAATATTAAATAGCCCTGCATGGAAAGCGATGGCTACTGCTAAGCCGGTGAAAATAAAATTGGTGGTGTAATACAGGGTATAGCCAATACCTTCTTCATAACCGAAAGCACCTTGCACTAGAATTTTGGCCGCTTCCCAAGGATCAATACCAATCACTAAAAAAAGTAAAGTAGTAAAAATAAATGCCGTGAGAATATTCAACACAGGCAATAGGAAAATCGATAAAAACTTGTTTAAGGTCGCTGCTTTCATGCAGAGTGTCCTTGTTGGTCGTTAGTGTCTAAAGCATTGGCCATTAATAGGCCGAGGATTTGTTCATTCGCTTGTTCACGACTGACTTCACCCGTGATCACGCCACCACACATGACAAGTATCCGATCTGAGAGCGTCATAATTTCATCCAGCTCCACCGACACCAGCAAAACACCCTTCCCCTCATTGCGCATGTCCATAAGGTGCTGATGAATAAACTCAATCGCACCAATGTCGACCCCACGTGTTGGCTGCCCGACTAGGAGTAACTGGGGGTCAGCACCTATTTCACGCGCTAAGACAATCTTTTGCTGATTCCCACCAGAGAAATTATTCGAGCCGAGGAAAGGATCACGCGGGCGAATATCGAATTGCTCGGCGCGCCCAGTATATTCAGTGCGAATCGCTGGATCATTAAGGGTTAAACCGTGGTTATATTTTTCCACACGCTGATAACCCAAAATGGAAGACTGATAAGCCGCAAAAGGGAGGACTAAACCCATTCGATGTCGATCTTCTGGAACATGCGCGATCCCTAATTTCCGCATCTGCGCCGCATTTACTGGCTGCTTAGGTGTAATGCTTTGCCCAGCAAAACTGATTTCACCCTCACTGAAAGGAAGGATACCAGCTAGAGCCTGCAATAACTCGGTTTGCCCATTCCCCGACACCCCTGCAATCCCAACAATTTCACCAGCAGCGATTTTTAGGCTGACCTGATTAACGCGTGCAATACCTTGTTTATCACGCACGGTTAAGTTACGCACTTCCATCAGCACTCGACCTGTAGGCTGTGCGTAGCGGTCTACCGATTGACGAACTTTGCGCCCCACCATCAATTCAGCGAGTTCAGGCATACTGGTTACAGTCGTTGCACGATGAGCCACCATTTGGCCTTGACGCATCACGGAAACTTGATCGGTAATCGCCATAATTTCACGCAACTTGTGTGTAATCAGCAAAATGGTCACGCCATCTGCTTTGAGAGTCCGCAAAATTTTGAATAAATCATCAGCCTCTTGTGGGGTGAGCACACCCGTTGGCTCATCAAGAATCAGAATACGGGCTTCACGATAGAGGGTTTTGAGAATTTCAATCCGCTGCTGTACACCGACTGCTAACTGGTTCACTGGAATATCTAAAGGCACTTCTAAGCCATAAAGGCGGCTTAACTCAGATAAACGTGTACGTACTCGCTGTTCACCTTCATGTAGTAAAGCACCACCTTCTGCGCCTAACATGATGTTTTCTAAAGCCGTGAACTCATCCACCAACATGAAATGTTGATGCACCATCCCAATGCCAAGCGCAATCGCCTGTTTAGAGTCATGGACGGTAACAGGTTGACCTTGAATACGGATTTCACCACTATCCGCTTGGTAAAATCCGTAGATAATGCTCATTAAGGTTGATTTGCCTGCGCCATTTTCGCCGATGATGCCATGAATAGTTCCAACAGGAACGCACAGGGAGATATCTTGATTCGCTTTGACTAAGCCAAAGCGTTTACTGATTCCAATCAGCTCTAAGGCGCAGGCACTCAAGGCTTAATACTCACATTGGTTGTTGGTCATATAGTCATGGACTTTAATGCTGCCATCGACAATTCCTTTTTCGATTTCAGCCATTTTTTCCATATAAGGTTTGACTAAGGCTTCGTTGTGCTCATCGACTGCCCAACCTACGCCTTTCTCTGCAAGCCCCAAAGAAACAACACCTGCCTTCCAACTGCTATCCATTTTTGCCTTAAAGGTATCATATGCAGCATTATCGACCCGCTTGATCATGGAAGTGAGCATCGTGCCCGGTTGCAAGTGGTTTTGGTTGGAATCGACGCCAATCGCATATTTGCCATTGTCTTTCGCCGCTTGATAGACACCAATGCCCGTACCACCCGCTGCCGCGAAAATCACATCTGCCCCACGGTCAAACTGAGATTTTGCTAACTCGCCACCTTTACTCGGGTTATTCCAAGCTGCACCCGTCGAACCCGTCATATTTTGGAAGACTTCAATGTCCTTTTTAATATATTTCGCGCCCTGCTCATAGCCACACGCAAACTTACGAATCAAAGCAATATCTTGACCACCGACAAAACCGACTTTGCCGGTTTTAGATACCATTGCGGCTAAAGCACCCACTAAGAACGAGCCTTGCTCTTCTTTGAAAGTCACTGAACGCACATTCGGTTGTTCTACCACGCTGTCGATAATTGTGAAGCTGATTTTAGGGAATTCTTTAGCCACAGCAGTTAGAGCATTTGCTTGACTAAAACCAACAGAAATAATCGGATCAGAACCACGGCTTGCCATCTTGCGAATAGCTTGCTCGATTTGTGAATCATTGGCAGGCTCAAACTCACGAACTTCTACCTTAGTCTCTTCAGTGAAGCGCTTTGCCCCGTTGGAGACCCCCTCATTGAACGATTTGTCGAACTTAGTACCGAGGTCATAGACAATCGCAGGCTGCAAATCAGCAGCAACCGCTAAAGTTGAAACACTAGAAACCAATAAGGCCAGCAGACACTTCTTCATGGAAATTCCTCAACTAGTTAAACTGTGGAACGGGTATACCCCGACAAGCATATAATAATTCTTGATACGTCTGAAACAGGGAGTACCTGAGTTCTGTGTTTTTAATTGCAAGTGCAGTGCACAAACTTTATCCTGCCTCTTGTTCTAAGTAGAAATACCCCCAAATTACTTTTAAATCGAAAGAAAATTTTACCAGCTTAACCAGAGGAGTTTTCCATGGAACTTGAACGTAATGTAGGCCGTACTGACAAAAATATCCGCATTGGTATTGGTATTTTATTGATTGCCATCGGTATTTTTAAAAGCTTTGGTCTAGTTATTCTAGGTATTGTTATCCTAGCAACCGGTTTATTGAGTTTCTGCGGCTTATACAAAGTTCTTGGCCTTAATACAGCGTCTAAATCCGAGCGGCAATCAGCTAAAACGGATCTAACGGATCGAGCCTCTGAAAACTTTAATGATTTTAAACAAGAAGCGGTTGAAACTGCGCAGGACTTAAAAGAGAAAGCAGTCGATGTCGCTAAAGAGGTAAAAGAAGAAGCGACTGCTAAAACTCAAGAATGGAAAGCGAACGCTCAGGAAGCGGCTGCAGAACAAGCTAGACAAAAAACTGATAAATAAATCCTTACTAGACAAGCTAGGGATGCTAAAAAGTATCCCTAGTTTTTTGTATTTTTGTACTCTAGTCTACTAGTGCCATTAATAAAGCCGGTAAGCTTTCTGCAGCGCCTAAATAAGACTTCAATTCAATATTTAGCTCAGGATATTGCGCCTGTTTAGGTTGCACTAAGGCTGGAATGTCCTCGACCACATGCCGCCCCGCTGAGAGAAAGTACGGCAAGATCACAATGTCTTTAGCGCCTTGTTGCACACAAGCTTCAATTCCATTTGGAATGGAAGGTTCAGCCAGCTCCAAAAAGGCACAAGTCACTGAATCAAAACGGTGTGACATGCTAGCAAGCTTAGCCGCTAAGGCGCGTACCTCTTCATTTGAAGTCTCACGGCGACTGCCATGAGCGATTAAAATTAAGCTTCTCATAGATTAAACATAACGATTGACGATATTTTCTAGCAGCTCTTGTTTGCCAGAACGAGCTTGAGGATGTAAGTTCTGCTCAGTGACATAAGCAGCAATCTCCTCTAAAGAACGCTCGCCCTTCAACATGGCTTGCGCTTCTGTCTCATTCCAGCCCGCATAACGTTTCTCCAAAACTTGCGATAAAGCTTTATCTTCCAGCATTTTAGCCGCTGATTTTAAAGCTCTTGCACAGGTATCCATCCCCCCGATATGACCGATTAATAAATCTTCAGGATCAAGGGATTGTCGGCGTAATTTTGAATCAAAATTGGTGCCACCATTCTTAAAACCGCCGCCTTGCAGGATGTAATAATAGGCTAAAGCCATTTCAGGGACATTATTGGGGAATTGATCGGTATCCCAGCCTGATTGATAGTCGTTGCGGTTAGCATCAATCGAGCCAAAAATATCTAAAGCGTTGGCTAACGCGACTTCATGCTCGAAGGTATGCCCTGCTAAGACGGCATGCCCCACTTCAATATTAACCTTAACCTCATTTTCTAAACCATAGCGCTTTAAAAAACCATACACCGTCGCTACATCGAAATCATATTGATGCTTACTCGGTTCTTGCGGTTTAGGCTCAATTAGAATCGTGCCAGTAAAACCTAATTTGTGTTTATGCTCGACTACTAGATTCAGGAAACGCCCATATTGATCTAATTCACGGCGTAAATCGGTATTCAGTAAAGTTTCATAGCCTTCGCGCCCACCCCAAAGCACATAATTCGCGCCCTTAAGTTGATGCGTGACATCCATACAATGCTTCACGGTAGCAGCGGCATAGGCAAATACATTCGGATCAGGATTGGTCGAAGCTCCCGCCATAAAACGGCGTTGAGAGAATAGATTCGCCGTACCCCATAACAAACCAACGCCGGTTTCTTCCATTTTTTGCTGGAAATAATCCGCCATCGCATGCAAGCGATAAGCACTTTCCGCGAAGGTTTCTCCTTCTGGACGTATATCCAAATCATGGAAAGAGAAATAAGGCACACCCAGTAAGCTAAACATTTCAAAGGCTACATCCGCCTTCATTTTCGCCATACTCATCCCATCACCAAACCAAGGACGCTCAAAGGTCGCACCACCAAAGGGATCATTCCCTTGCCAGCAGAAGGTATGCCAATAACAGACAGCGACCCGCAAATGCTCCTCCATACGCTTACCCATCACTAATTCATCAGGATTATAAAAGCGATAGGCTAAAGGATTGCGACTCTCAGAACCCTCATAAGGAATAGGGGCAAGATTGCCAAAGAAACCTGTACTCATAGTGATGCTCCCTTAATAGCGGGGTATAATTGTTGATAACGCTGATAAGCCTCGCTAAAGGCTTGAATATAATCGGTCTCTGGTTCAATAGTTTGCGCAACTTTAGGCATGGTTAAAATTTCCAAGGGATGGACTTGGGTCGTGGCAATTAATGCTAAACGCGCTGCTCCAAATGCTGCTCCAAAATCACCCTCTGCGGGCAAATCAATCGGTAGATTTAACGTGGTGGCTAAGATTTTCAGCCAATAATGCGAACGTGAACCACCACCTACAGCCGTAACACGCTCTAATTCCGTGCCAGCGGCTTTTAGTGCGCTTAGATTATCGCGAATCGCAAAACCTACACCCTCCAATACCGCTTGGGTTAAATCTTGTTGCTGATCCGCATGGCTCAAACCAATAAACGCACCACGTACCTTAGCATCATTGTGTGGTGTGCGTTCACCCGATAAATAAGGTAAAAAACATACTTTGCTAGGCGCTTTTAAGTGCTCGCCTAAAGCTTGAGTCAATGCTGCAGGCGTTTGATTAGCAATCTGCGCATACCAATTTAATGAGTCGGTAGCAGATAAAATAACACCCATTTGATGCCAAGTATTCGGGATGGCATGACAGAAGGTATGCACGGCACTCGCCGGATTGGGTAGATAGCTTGCGGTCGCTGCAAAGAGCACCCCAGAAGTACCTAAGGAGACAAAAGCCCTGCCCGCCGCCACCGTGCCCATCCCACAAGCAGCCGCAGCATTATCACCAGCGCCACCTGCAACTACCACACGCTGTTTAATCCCCCAACGCTCAGCTAAGTGTGGATGCAAATAACCACTGACCTCAGTACCTTCAATTGCTTGTGGCATCTGCTCAAGATGCATACTACTTGCAGCTAATAATTCTGGCGACCATGCACGCTTAGCGACATCGAGCCACGCAGTACCCGCTGCATCTGACATATCAGAGACATATTCGCCCGTTAACCACCAACGCACATAATCTTTAGGTAACAGCACTTTATGGACTTGAGCAAAAATAGCTGGCTCATGTTTTTGTACCCAAACTAACTTAGATGCAGTAAACCCCGGGAAAACGATATTGCCAGACAAGTCTCGGAAAATAGGCTTAGCATCTAACTCAGCCGCCTCAAGATAACTACGAGTATCATTCCAAAGAATACAGGGGCGCAAGACTTGATTCTGAGCATTGATCAAGGTTGCACCATGCATATGCCCTGATAAAGCTAAACCCTGTACATCCGCCATTGCCTGTGGATGGGCTTGCTGTAAAGCTTGTAAGGCTTGGTCAATAGTGCCTAGCCAATCCGCAGGGTCTTGCTCAGACCAACCTGAATACGGACGGAATACTTCTAGTGCTTGACTGCTTGAGCCGAGTATCTGTTGTTGCTCATTCATTAAGACCGCTTTGATACTGGATGTCCCTAAATCGATCCCCAGCAAATGCATGGTGGTTACTCCCCTTATCCTCAAAAGCTGCTAACAGTAGAAATCGGATTGTGGCTCAGTTGAACTAGATTGAGCAACAGTCTGTCATAAACTCAGCAAACCGCGCTAAACTAGAGGTTATTTAGCCTTGAACCTATCACTTTTACCATCTTTTATCGAGGAGAGCCTTGTGATGAAACGGACTTTAGTGCTAGCTGTTGCTGGCTTAATCAGCATGACTGCTAACAGTAGCTATGCGGCCAATACCACCGTTACTGCGAATGCAGCTCCGACAGCGACTGCGCCTATTAATTTGAGTACCAATACAGCAGCAGCGCCTGCTACCACAAGTCTAAGTCGCGTGTATGCAGTATCCAAAGTTGCGCCTGATGATGGTTTAAATATGCGTACCCAACCCGGCACAGGTGGCAGTGTGGTAGCCGTATTACCCGCGAATGCAAAAGGTTTAATCGGCCTAGGTCAGGAACAGAAATCGGGTAATTCAATCTGGGTTAAAGTCGCGTGGGCAGGCCAGCAAGGTTGGGTGAATAAATATTATTTGCGCGAAGATGTGGACACTGTGGACTACAATCCAGCCAAACCTAAACCTGTGGTCAAACCTGAAGTGGTGATGCAGTGCGGTGGAACTGAACCCTTCTGGAGTATGAGTGTGAGTGAGCGTGAAATGAAGGTAAATATTATGGGTGGCGCGCAATTTACTGTGCCTGTGAATATGCGTCAACAATCTGCTAATAGCACTACTATTGCGGTGGTGGCAGGTGCGCGGGGCAATGCGTCAACCACGGCTTTTTTAGAGAAAGTTGAAGATTGCAGCGATGGTATGTCTGATAAAAACTATCCTTACACCGTAACTGCTGTATTAAATGGTCAGAAAGTCATGTCTGGCTGTTGCTCTTTGGTGACCCTTTCCAAATAAGACTTTACATGTTTAAGCAAAATAACCGACCTAGTTTGTTATGTATTGCCCATCGCGGTGCGATGGGGCATGCGCCTGAAAATACGATTGCTTCCATTCGTAAAGCCCTAGAACTGGGCGCACCTTGCATTGAAATCGATGTGTATTGTGTGAATGGCAATTTGCTAGTGATTCACGATGAACGCTTAGAACGTACTACCAATGGTAAAGGCAAGCTAAACGAGCATGATTTTGGCTATTTACGTTCCCTTGATGCAGGTCAAGGCGAGCGGATTCCGACCCTTGCTGAGGTTTGCGGAGAAATAGATGGTAAAGCTTGCCTGAATATTGAATTAAAAGGCCATAATGTCGCAGCGGATGTGGTGTATTTCATTCAAACTATGCTCCATCCTGAGATTAGTAGCTGGCGGCGCGAGCAACTCCTGATTTCCTCCTTTGATCATCGCGCTTTGCAACAAGTGCGACGTTTAGACCCTAGCTTAAATATTGCTGCCTTGGGTTATTCCATTCCTGTCGGTCATGCCCAGTTTGCAGAAGATTTAGGTGCGATTGCCGTGAATCCTTCGTTAGAACTGATTGATCAAGCCTATGTAGACGATGCGCATGCACGGGGTTTAAAAGTGTATGTCTATACCGTTAATGAACTAGAAGACCTTCAAGCAATGGTTGAACTAGGGGTGGATGGAGTGTTTACTAACTATCCTGAACGGGTGCTAGAGCAGTATGCTCAGCCAGAGATGAGCAAAGGCTGGGCGAGTTAATTCGCCCTAGCAAAGGCTAAAATCTCAAGCTAAGCAATTCATTTAGCTGGATTTTCTTGATTTAGGCAATCTAATCAGCGAGTAATGAGACGATCTTAAATAACCTGGGTTTACCATAAGCAAGTCACAGCCTTTTGTAGAATACTTCAGGGGATAATCATGTCCTAAAAACCTCTACGCAAGGCTACTACTGTTATGTTAACACGACTTTTCAGCGAGATAGGCGCTTGTTTTTTTGCCAACGCTTTTTACCCCACTGTCAAACCCGAGCAAAGCGTGTGGTTTAAGTTTGCATGAGGTCATGACAATTGGGGGCGTATTATCATCAGTCGGATTGTCACATCTTCGAGTAGTACTACCTGCAGCAGGTTCAAGTCTATTTGAAGGCAGCTTTTCCTCAATTACCCAGCTACCAACGGTTTATTGAGCCATGAATCCTTAAAACAGCTACTGGGATTACTTCAGAGTTTCACCTTCCACTTGCACTGCACTGATAAGTGGGTAACTTATGAGCGTGTACTACTCCAAGACCAATAAGGGCATGATAAGGTCATTAGCGAATATGTCGCTAGATCCCCTTTCACTCATTAAATACTTGCCCTTTTTTGCTAGGGCCAAGTTAAGGCTTGACCCAAATCAACAGCTTCCTGTTGACTCCGATTTATGATGTTCGATTATTATTAAGTTTTTAGGAGCTGCTACCGTGAGCACCACGACAAGTCCACTGGAGAATTTTTCCGGTTGCCATGATGGAATTCTCAAACATATACAACAATTAGATCAACTGGCTAGCTTAGTCGAGCAAGATAGTTCCAATTCGCAGGTAAAAGTCCTAGCTACTGAGCTAGAAGATTTCTATCATAAAGTGATCATTAATCATCACCAAGAAGAGGAGCAGGAGCTATTTACTGCAGTGCGCACTGCTTTGCATCCCGATCCCATCGATTTAGCGGATGCGAAATTACATATTGAGCGCTTAACCAAAGAACACCGCCAAATTGAAGCGTGGTGGCAAGACATTAAGCCTACCCTTAAAAAGCTGGCTAAAGGTAAAGCAGCGAATTTAGACAAAGTCATTGTTGAGCAAATTGTCACTCACTATGCAGCCCATGCTTTGTTTGAAGAAGCTGTCTTTTTGCCGTTAAGCGCCCGTTTATTAGATAAAAATGGCCTGTCTGCCTTGGGTTTGTCTTTACATATTCGTCATCAAGAACATTTGATACCAGCTTATATTTAAGCCGGTTAATGCTGTCGTTTAGGCTTGGGATTCAGCCTTAAAGCTGGATTCCCTCCGTCAAATAGCATAACCTTGTGCACCACACAAATACAGTCACTGCACCCAGTAAGCCAGACTGATTATCCGACGGAGGACACTATGACTATCATCAAGCAAGCTGACGTAATTGCCAGTGTAGCCGATGCGCTGCAATATATTTCTTACTATCACCCGAAAGATTTTGTCGATGCCATGTATGCTGCTTGGCAACGTGAAGAGTCTCCTGCCGCGAAAGATGCGATTACCCAGATTTTGGTGAATTCCCGCATGTGTGCTGAAGGTAAACGCCCGATTTGCCAAGATACTGGCATTGTCACGGTGTTTGTGAAAGTCGGGATGAAGGTACAATGGGAAGGTGATATGAGTGTCACCGATATGATTAACGAAGGCGTGCGCCAAGCCTATCTCTGGCCAGATAATGTGCTGCGCGCTTCGATTCTCTCCGATCCTGCTGGTGCGCGTAAGAATACCAAAGACAATACTCCAGCCGTGATTCACTATGAAATCGTCCCCGGCGATACGGTGTCGATTGATGTGGCTGCTAAAGGCGGTGGCTCTGAAAATAAATCGAAAATGGTGATGCTGAATCCTTCAGATAGCATTGTTGATTGGGTCTTAAAAACAGTGCCAACTATGGGTGCAGGTTGGTGTCCACCTGGTATGCTTGGGATTGGAATCGGCGGTACCGCTGAAAAAGCTGCTTTGATGGCGAAAGAAGTGCTAATGGAGCCTATCGATATTCAAGAGCTGATTGCTCGTGGCCCGAAAAATCGGGTTGAGGAATTACGCATTGAGTTATATCACAAAGTGAATGAACTAGGTTTGGGTGCACAAGGCTTAGGTGGTTTAACGACGGTGTTGGATGTGAAAATTATGGATTATCCAACCCATGCCGCTTCTTTGCCAGTTTGTATGATTCCAAACTGTGCCGCCACTCGCCATGCCCATTTCACCTTAGATGGTTCAGGCCCTGCTTTCCAAACTCCACCGAGTTTAGAGGATTGGCCAGAAATGACTTATGTCGCGGGGGAAAGTTCCCGCCGGGTGAATTTAGATACGGTTACCCCAGACGCGGTGAAAACTTGGAAGCCGGGCGAAGTTTTATTACTTTCCGGCAAAATGTTGACGGGTCGTGATGCCGCGCATAAGCGTATGGTTGATATGCTGAATAAGGGTGAAAAGCTGCCAGTTGATCTGAAAGGGCGCTTTATTTACTACGTAGGCCCTGTTGATCCAGTGCGTGATGAAGTGGTCGGGCCTGCCGGTCCAACAACGGCTACGCGCATGGATAAGTTCACGCGGCAGATTCTGCAGGAAACGGGCTTATTGGGCATGATCGGTAAATCTGAGCGTGGTCCCGTCGCGATTGATGCCATTAAAGAGTTTAGTGCGGTGTATTTAATGGCCGTAGGTGGTGCTGCTTATTTAGTTTCCAAGGCAATTACAGGGTCAAAAACACTCGCTTTCCCTGAATTGGGTATGGAAGCGATTTATGAGTTTGAAGTCAAAGATATGCCCGTCACTGTAGCGGTAGATAGCCAAGGTGAGTCGGTACACACTACAGGCCCTGCTAAATGGCATCATATTATTGAGCAGAAAATCGCCGCCCATACGTTAAAAAGCTGAACATTGCTAGAAAATTTGATAGGCTAAGTCCATGTTTCATCCCTTGCTCCTTTCAGTTGGGTGGGGGATATTTTTTGAGGAAAAGCCTTGAGCAGTTCACGTATCTACCGTATTTCTTTTGCTAACCATAATAAGATTTACGAAGTTTTCGCTAAGCAAGTCTATGAATCTGATTTATATGGTTTTATTGCTATTGAAGAACTGGTTTTTGGTTCACAAAGCGAATTAGTTATTGATCCCGCCGAAGAGCGCCTCAAATCTGAATTCGCATCGGTGAATCGTACCTTCATTCCGTTGCACGCGATTATTCGCATTGATGAGGTTGAAAAACCTGGGGTAAGTAAAATCCATGCTTTAGATGGAGGAAAAACCAGTAATGTTAGTCCATTTGCGCGCCCACGTACTTCGGGAGATAAAACTAGCGACTAGCCCCTAGCCTTAGTTGTTATTCGATTCTAGATAAAGCCTTGCTACTCGGTTATCAAGGCTTTTTCGTTTTTGCAGAGCTGATTTAACGTATTAACGGTTTTATTCTGCCTATCAAACTAAGTTTGCTTGTACTTCGTCTAGAGAACTTCATACTGGTTGTTAAGTTCTAAGCAGTGTGTTCAGACACTATCTAAATCGTTATAGGGGAGCAAGCCACTGATGTTTCGCTATTTTCTACTCTTATTAATACTAGGTTTATCTGGCTGTGTCAGCCCGCAATACCAAACTAATTATCGTTTAACTCCACCACCTGCGGGCGCAGGCAAAGTTTGCTTAACGCGTTGTGATGCTGCTTTAGGGAAATGTAAGCAGCAATGTGCTGCTAAAACCAGTCAGTGTCTAGCCAAGGCTCGAATGCAAGCACAACAGGAGTTGCCTATTCTACTGGGTGCTTGGGAGCGTGATATGCAGGTTTGGGAAAAAGCGATGGAACGCTATGAAACCGATTTACGTTTCTGGGAAATGGAAATGCGCCAGCGGCGTTTAATGCGTGACTTACAGCGCGATTTGCAGCGCTGTCGTCCGAGTGAGCGCAATTGTACACGTATCCCACGGCATTATGGAGGCCTAGCTTATCCTGATGATTGGGATCGCCCCGATGCACCGGTGCCAGCTCCTAAGCGCCCTACTTTAGAATCAGAAACAACACGGATTCAAGCCGAAACTTGTCCTAAAGATTGTGGCTGTGATCAAACTTATCGGCAGTGCTATGGAAGTTGCGGTGGAAATGTTCAGCCTTATCAAGTTTGTGTGAAGAATTGCACTGGGTAGCTGGTAATCAGTGGGTAAGCTTTGTATCCTTCGCGTTTTAGAATAGCTGGTTAGTAGAATTCATGAGCAGCATGCAGGAACAATATACGCCTAAAGCGCTAGAAGCCGAGGTACAGGCTTTTTGGGACGCAGCCAAATCTTTCGAGGTTAAGGAAGACCCCGATAAGCCAAAATACTATTGCTTATCCATGTTCCCTTATCCTAGTGGCGTGCTGCACATGGGGCATGTGCGCAATTACACCATCGGCGATGTAATTGCGCGCTTCCAACGCATGCAGGGTAAAAATGTCTTACAACCGATGGGTTGGGATGCCTTTGGTTTACCTGCTGAAAACGCAGCGATTCAAAACAAAACAGCCCCTGCCCAATGGACTCATCGTAATATTGATTATATGCGCAGTCAGCTCAAATCGATGGGTTTGGCGATTGATTGGACGCGCGAATTAGCCACGTGTAAGCCAGAGTATTATCGTTGGGAACAATGGTTTTTCACTCAACTCTATGAAAAAGGCTTGGTCTATCGCAAAAAATCCACTGTAAATTGGGATCCCGTCGATCAAACTGTATTAGCTAATGAGCAAGTGGTGGATGGCCGTGGCTGGCGTTCTGGTGCTCTAGTCGAACAGCGGGAGATTGATCAGTGGTTCTTAAAAATCACCGCTTATGCGGATGAGTTATTGGATGAGCTGAGTAAATTACCCGGTTGGCCGTCACAAGTGCGTATCATGCAGGAAAACTGGATTGGTCGCTCAGAAGGGGTAGAGCTGCAATTTGGTTTGGAACATAGTAAAGAGCAGTTAACTGTGTTCACAACGCGTCCTGATACTTTAATGGGTGTGACTTATGTAGCGGTTGCCGCGCAGCATCCATTGGCCTTGAAAGCGGCCGAGAAAAATCCAGCATTAGCAGCGTTCATCGAAGAGTGTAAGCTCGCCAAAGTCGCTGAAGCCGATATGGCAACTATGGAAAAGAAAGGCATGGATACCGGCTTGAAAGCCATTCATCCTTTAACTAAGGAAGAAGTACCGATTTGGATGGCAAATTTTGTGCTGATGTCTTATGGCTCAGGTGCAGTGATGGCGGTGCCGGGGCATGATCAGCGTGATTGGGAGTTTGCGACTAAATATCAGTTACCCATCCAGCAAGTGATAGCACCAACGGATGGGCGTGAGACCGATATGGCGGTGGCTGCGTTTACAGAGAAAGGTATTTTAGTTAATTCGGGGCGCTATAACGGTTTAAGCTCTAGCGATGCTTTCGCTACCATTGCTGATGAATTAGCTGAGCAGGGTTTAGGACGTCGACAAATCAATTACCGCTTGCGTGATTGGGGGGTTTCGCGCCAACGTTATTGGGGTTGTCCGATCCCGATGATTTATTGCGATAGTTGCGGGGTATTGCCGGTGCCTGCTGAAGACTTGCCTGTGCTGTTGCCAGAGGAGGTCGAATTCGACGAAACAGGTGGTTCGCCGATTAAGAAAATGCCAGCGTTCTATGACTGTACTTGTCCTACTTGCCAAGGCTCAGCCCGACGTGAAACCGATACGTTTGATACTTTCTTTGAGTCTTCTTGGTATTTTGCGCGTTATGCTTGTGTTGATAATAATCAGGCGATGTTGGATGAGCGTGCTAACTACTGGTTGCCGGTTGACCAGTATATCGGCGGGATTGAGCATGCGATTCTACATTTATTGTATGCGCGCTTCTTCCATAAACTCATGCGTGATCATGGCATGTTGGAGTCCGATGAGCCTTTCACTAATCTGCTCACGCAAGGCATGGTCTTAGCCGATACGTTCTATCGCGAACGTGAAGGCGGTGGTCAGGAGTGGATTCCACCGAGTGACGTGGATGTGACGCGCGATGAAAAAGGCCGAATTATTAGCGCTATCCTAACGAGTGATGGTCTGCCCGTGATTCCTTCAGGCATGAGTAAAATGTCTAAGTCGAAGAAAAATGGTGTAGACCCGCAAGTAATGATTGAGAAATATGGTGCGGATACTTTGCGCTTATTCTCCATGTTTGCCGCACCACCTGATCAGAGTATGGAGTGGTCAGATTTCGGGGTGGAGGGGGCACAGCGCTTCTTACGTCGCTTGTGGAAACAGGTTTATGATCATGTCTGTGCTGGGGTAGTAGATAGCGGTACACCTTATAGCAAGCTTAGCTCTGAACAGCAGGATTTACGGCGTAAATTGCATCAAAGCTTGCAAAAAGTCGCAGACGACATGGGACGGCGCTATACCTTCAATACCGCTATCGCTGCCAATATGGAATTGATGAATGAAATTACGCGCTCTAACGATGAGTCAGAGAATGGTCGGAAGCTGCGCCAAGAGATTTTAGAAACCATCGTGTTAATGCTGGCGCCAGTTACACCACATATTTGTCATGCTCTGTGGCAGGCTTTAGGGCGTGAAGGTGCTTTGATTGATGCGCCTTGGCCTGAAGTTGATGAAGCGGCTTTAGTCCAACATACGCTCGAATTGATTGTGCAGGTGAATGGTAAAGTACGCGGTAAAGTGAAAGTTAATGCGTCTGCAAGTGAAGCAGAGATTCAAGAAAATGCTTTGAGCAATGAAAATGTCAAGCGTTTCTTGGAGGGCAGTACGATAGATAAAGTGATCGTGGTCAAGGGGCGCTTAGTAAATATCGTGGTCAAATAAGGTGTGGTTAAACGTATTAAAAAAGCTACTTAGCCTGCTGCTTGTGCTAAGTCTAGCAGCCTGTGCCGGTTTTCAGTTAAGAGGGGCTGATTCCGCTTTATTGACTCCGCTTAAAGGCCAACAAGTTTTGATACAAGGGCTAGATTCTAAAATTAGTTTTGGCAGTAAGTTGAGCAGTGCTTTAGAACAAGCGGGTGCGGGTGTGGCTACCGACTCACCCGCTACTGTGCAATTGACTATTACCTATTTAAAAGAAGATAAAATTGCTACGGCCTATTCAGCAGCGCGCCAAGTGCGGGAGTTTAATCATTTTTTAGATTTGCGTTTTAGCGCTGAGGCTAAGGCTAATCCCCAGCTAAAGCCATTAGAGTCTTCAATTCGTGTCGAGCGTAACCAAATCTATGATAGTCGTTATGTTTTGGGTGTGAGTGAGGAAGAACGCAGCATTCAAGCTGAATTAGAGACTGAAGCCGCACGTCTACTAACCTTACGCTTGGCAGCACTTATGCCATAAACTAGCAATTTCCATTCAACAGTTTGTCATCTTTGCTTTTTACAATCTTAATTCAATAATTAATTTAAGAGCCTGATTGTTCATGACGATTTTATGTTCTACTCCTGAGGAAGCTTTCGCTTGTCTGCGTTCTGGTGACCGCATTTGGTGTCATTCAATGGCAGCCACACCTTATAGCTTATTTAAAGCTTTAGCTCGACAAGTGCAACACTTGAATAATATTGAGCTGCTGCAATTACATTTAGAAAATGCTGAAGCCATCTGTATACCTGAAGTAGATGGATATTTGCGTCATCGTTGCTATTTTGTCAGTAGTAGTACACGCCAATTAGTGAATCAAGGTAAAGCAGATTATGTGCCGATGTTTCTTTCCGAAATTCCCAAGTTATTTCGGCGTGGTGAGCAAGTCATTGATGTAGCTTTAATTCAAGTTTCGCCCCCTGATCAGCATGGTAATTGTTCTTTAGGGGTGTCAGTGGAGGCAACTTTAGCCGCCTGTCGAGCTGCAAAAACAGTGATTGCACAAATTAACCCACAGATGCCGCGTACTCATGGTGATAGCGTCATTCCATTCAAAGCAATTGATTATGCACTAGAACTAAGTAGTCCTTTGCCTAGCCATACGCCACCTGTTATCAGCGAGGTTTATCAGCAGATTGGTTTACAGGTGGCTGAGTTGGTAAGAGATGGCGATTGTCTGCAAATGGGTATCGGTGCTATCCCTGATGCAGTTTTAACTTGCTTAGGTGGGCATCAAAATTTAGGGATTCATACCGAGATGTTTTCTGATGGAGTCTTGCCTCTAGTGGACAAGGGGGTAATTAATAATAGTCGCAAAGCCATTTACGTCGGGCGGATTGTTACAGGATTTGTACTAGGATCACGCGCTTTATATGATTTTGTGGATGATAATCCGAATGTAGCATTCTTAGATATTGAGTATGTGAATAATCCATCGGTGATTCGGAAAAATCCACAAGTATTATCGATCAATAGTGCGATTCAAATTGATCTCAGCGGTCAAGTTTGTGCCGATTCGATTGGTAAGCAGGTTTATTCAGGCTTTGGTGGACAAGTCGATTTTGTGACGGGTGCACAACTTTCCAAAGGGGGGCGTTCGATTATTGCTTTACCTTCCACTGCATTACAAGGTAAGCAGTCGCGTATTGTACCGATGTTAAATCAGGGCGCGGGGGTCGTAACTTCACGTGCACAGGTCGATCATATTGTCACTGAATATGGGATTGCTTCTTTACGTGGCTGTAGTCTACGCGAGCGTGCGCAGAAACTAATTAATATTGCTCATCCGAAGTTTCGAGAAGAACTAGCTGCGCAAGTATTCAAACTTAATTCAAGGGTCATAAGGCCGAGTATTCCGCAATCCGCCAGCCTAAGCACGAGCTGCTAGGCAGAGAACGGCGCACTGCGGCTAAAATTACGGCTTGTTTGCCCATTAAATCAATCTGACTGCGGGCGCGAGTAATGCCAGTGTACAAGAGTTCACGGCCTAAAATCTGTGCTTCAGCGTCTTCAGGTAAAACTAATAAAACCCGCTCAAATTCGGAGCCTTGGCTTTTGTGAATCGTCATGGCCCAAGCAGTTTCATGCGCGGGTAAGCGTACTGGAGCAAAAGCGCGGAAACTGCCATTCGGTTCTGCAAACCAAACCCGCAATTGCCCATTCGCATCCGCTAGACTTAGGCCGATATCACCATTAAACAACTGCTGCCGATAATCATTTTCGGTGATCATCACAGGGCGACCTGCAAACCAAGCGCCTTGAAAGCGATTCGGTAAAACACGTCGTAATAAGCCACTGATTCGTTGATTGAGCTGCTCAGTGCCTAAATTGCCTTTGCGTAAGGGTGTGAGCAAGCGAAATTGATTAAACGCGGCAAATAGAGCAGGCAGTTGAGTCAAATCTTGCTGCCAAGCTTTGACCTGTTTTAAATAAGCTTGCCACACATAGTGTAAATACTGCTCGCTGATTTGCGGACTTGGATCCCAAGTCACGCCGCTGGGAGCCAAATGTAAAATATCCAAGAGGCTTTGTTCTTGCCGATCACGCACGGCTTTTGCTAATTCGCCAATGCCACCACTAGCATCAAAGCGCCAGCTTTTCTCCAGTACCACCATGTGTTGGTTTAAGGGATGTGCGTGGGGGGCGACTGAGCATAAATCCCTGAAAATGGAACCGGTTTCGACGGAGGCTAATTGATCACGATCCCCCAGCAGAATTAAACGCGCATCAGGGCGTACTGCTGCGAATAGATGGCTCATCAAAGAAATATCAATCATCGATGCTTCATCAACAATCACCACATCAGCCGGTAAGGGATAATGGGCATGATGGCGGAAGCCTACTTTGCCGGGCATATAACCTAATAAGCGATGTAAGGTACTACCTTGTTCGGGAATGAGTTGAGCCAGTTCGGCAGGAAGTTGTAAAGTGGTTTTAGCTTGGCGAATCGCTTCTTGCATGCGCATGGCGGCTTTGCCAGTAGGCGCCGCTAATTTGATGTGTTGCGGATTGATCTTGAAATGTTCAATCAGCAGGCATAATAAACGCGTCACCGAGGTGGTTTTTCCAGTACCGGGGCCACCGGAGATAATCAGAAAGGGCAGGGTTGCAGCACGCTCCACCGCTTGTCTTTGCAGATCCTGAGAATCAGTTGGGAACCAATGATCCAAAGTAGCCTGTAAAGCAGCTCGATCAGTAGTCAACTTTAACTTTAAGCGTTGCGCAATATTGATCGCTAATTGTTGCTCATACTGCCAATAGCGATTGAGCCAGATGTGCCCATGCTCAACAATCAGTGGCGTATAAGCATGAGCTTGCCCAATCACAGGAGAGGCTAGTAAAGCCTCAAGCTCACTAACACGAATAGAGCTGGGTAACGGTGCTGCAATAATACCTTGGCGAGTAGCGGCGCTAGTATAGCAGGCTAGCAATTTCAAGTTTTCTTGTTGACTGGTACTGAGGGTGTAACCACACTCAGCACATAAACGTACTAATAAAGCAGCCAGTTGTTGATCAAGAAAAGAATATTGATCCAATTACCGATACTGCCTTAAATACCACCACTCGAACCCACGCTTCGCCCAGTGCATCGCTTTATTAGCCGGCAAAACTGTATTTTTATTTTCAGTGCGGCTAACAAATAAACCTTTATCACAAGAGTCCACAATACACATTAATTCAATTTTGAAGGTAGCCTCCGCAGTTTTACCGGTGAGTTCAGCAATTAAGTTTTTGGCGGCACATTCGGCTTGTAAATCAGCCATATGGGCTTGTTTAGGCATCCAATCAGGGCCGGGATAACTACCAGAATCACCGGCTACATAGACCGCAGGCAGGCCTTCAACTTTGCAGTGTTGATTGGCTTTGACTAAGCCACCTGCCGAGCGAGGCAATTCACTATTATCAAACCATAAATTACCCGTCATACCGGGCATGAAAAGAATCAGATCGGCAGCGAATTCACCCCCTTCGGTTTTAACTTTATTCGCTTCAAAGCCCAGCATTTTATGGCCTAAATGCGTACTAATATCGCGTTTAGCCATTTCATCCATTAAACCTTTCACCGCATTTTCACCAAGACGAATGCCGGGTTTAGGGGCTGGGCTAAAGAAAGTTATTTTAAATTGCTCACGGCGGCCTTGCTGGCGTAGGAGGGTATCCGTACCAAAGAGAAATTCAAACATCGGGCCGCCACGCATCGCACTCGGCTCATTGGGATTGCCCGCAAAGCCCATCGCAATCGTGCCACCTTGCATTGCGGCTAAACGGTCACGAATTTTTTCAGCGGCATCAATACCTTCACAAGGGGTAATAGCATGCTCAATACCGGGTAGCTTTTTAATAAACCGACCACCGGAAGCGATAATTAGACCCTCATTTGTTACAGAGCCTTGATCGGTTTCGACAGTACGGCCTTGGTCTTTTAAACCCGTGACGCTGGCTGGTACGAAGTTAACATCCATACGTTTAAAGAAATTGGCTAGCGGAATAATAATATCTTCACGTTTGCGTAAGCCTGAGGGCACCCAAATGAGGCTGGGTAGGTATTGCAATTCAGGGCGTGGAGCGATTAGGGTAATTTCTACATCTTGCTCAAGCTTACGTAATTGGCGCACGGCAGTGAGGCCAGCAAAACCAGCGCCAATAATAGTAATTTTTTTCATCTATATTCCTCTCGATTTAGGTCATAGTGCTATTGACTGACTAGTCAATTAATGTGATAAATCTACCCTAGCGCCCTTAGCTTAACTGATTTGGCGCAGCTTTTAAAAAATCGTCACGCATCACAGGTTAAGCGTTATGGCAGTTAGTGTCTTTGATATTTTCAAAATAGGAATCGGCCCGTCTAGTTCGCATACCGTGGGCCCGATGCGTGCCGCGAATTACTTCTTACAGCGCTTACGTGAGCGTGGGTTATTTGCACAAGTTACGCGTATTCAAGCCGAACTTTATGGCTCCTTAGGTGCCACTGGAAAAGGTCATGGCTCAGATAAAGCCGTGCTACTGGGTTTAGAGGGTAGCGAACCAGAAACAGTGGACACACAAAAAATTCCGCCACGCATGCAAGGCATTATTGATCAACAAGTGCTGAGTTTGGGGGGGGAGCGCATGATTAGTTTTAACTATGCGACTGATTTAATTTTCCATCGTCGCAAATCTTTACCTTTTCACCCGAATGGGATGATTTTCTACGCCTTTGATGCTGATGGACAGTGTTTACAGTCGAATACTTACTACTCGGTAGGTGGTGGTTTTGTAGTGAATCCAGATAGTGCCGAAGAGCCGATTGTAGCTGATAAAACGCCTCAACCTTATCCTTTTAAAACTGGTAGACAGTTGCTGGCTCTGTGTAAAGAGCACGGTTACTCTATTAGTCAGTTAATGCTTTTCAATGAGCAAGCTTGGCGCAGTGAGGCAGAAATTCGGGCGGGTTTATTGCATATCTGGAAAGTCATGCAGGATTGTGTCGAGCAGGGTTGTCGCACCGAAGGTATCTTACCCGGTGGTTTAAAAGTCAAGCGTCGTGCTGCTCCACTCTGTCGTAAATTGCAACATGATAACCTCCTCAATACCGCACCCTTAGGTACGATGGATTGGGTTAATCTATTCGCGTTGGCGGTGAATGAAGAGAATGCAGCGGGTGGGCGCGTGGTCACCGCACCGACCAATGGTGCAGCAGGGGTTATTCCTGCGGTGATGCATTATTACTGGCGGTTTGTGCAAGGTGCGAATGAAGATGGAATTGTACGTTTCCTGCTCACTGCGGGTGCGATTGCGATTCTGTATAAAGAAAATGCGTCTATTTCAGGGGCAGAGGTCGGTTGTCAAGGTGAGGTTGGTTCGGCTTGTTCAATGGCGGCAGGGGCTTTAACTGAAGTCCTAGGGGGAACGCCCGAACAGGTTGAAAATGCCGCAGAAATTGGGATGGAGCATAATCTGGGTCTCACTTGTGATCCGATTGGCGGCTTAGTGCAAGTGCCATGTATTGAGCGCAACGCAATGGGTGCGGTGAAAGCGATTAATGCTTCGCGGATGGCTTTGCGGGGTGATGGTTCGCATTATGTATCCTTAGATAAAGTCATTAAAACTATGCGTGAAACGGGTTTAGACATGAAAACTAAATATAAAGAAACAGCGCGTGGTGGCTTAGCGGTGAATATTATTGAGTGTTAGAGACTTCATAGCTTTTATCTATCTCCCTTAGTTTTAAAAGCTATAAGTCTTGATTTATAAGGTAGCAGCTACTAGGTTTCTAATGGGGATAAAAAATAACAGTCATGTACTAAACCAGTTGAAAGGAGTGTCTAGCGATATATTCACCGACGACCTTATCATGTACCTCGACGGACTTAGAAAAACAAATCGTCTTCCGCGCTAAACGCTTTAGATGAGTTCTCTCGTTCAAACTCTGTCGCTCAATGTTCTGAGTGTAGCGCTTGGTAATCAGATGTTGATCCTCTGGCAATAAACGCTCATAAGCGCCCCAATCATCGGTGCAATACAAGCGGAATGTGAATCGCTCTAGTAAGCCAAGGAGTCCCTTCAAACACTCATCCCCCTGTCGTCCGAAGGTCTATGCAAAGACGCGTTTGAAGTGCAGTGACCACGCAGACCATAACCAGCGGGGTTCCGATTTCCTTCCCACAAACGACCACTGTTTATCGAGTTCACACACAAGCTCTAAGCCATGTTCCAAAGCAAGGGCTTCTAGCGGGAAGGGGGTCACCGACGCGGGGCTGAGCTTTTTAAATGGCGCACTACGGTCGTTCCACTGAAAACAGGGATGACACCCTCGGCAGCGATAACGCCCCTCTCCACTTGACGCCTTACCGTGTCAATACACCGCACTGGAACACTTCGGACATAACACCTCCATCGTTGCCATCATTCCGTTCTCTAGGGGCGGAATCTCATTAGACTCTACTCTATTCAACTTTTTGGATATATAGCCCTTTGAAAGAATCCTTTTAATAAACAATTATTTAGGATTCGATAGCTTGATCTTGCTTAATTAAATTTAAAATCATTCAGGAATTATTCAGTTTAATGATTGCAATGCTTATGACTTTGTTACACATTTGTCTGCATGTAGATATTTATAACACCGCTAACAAATATACTAAAAACCATCAAATTTATTTAACGCCACTTTCAAAAATAAACTATTTCTCATTATTCCGTCAACTGGTTTCAAATTTTATCTTTTACTATTTAAAACCTTTTTAAAAAAGGCAGCCCAAATGGAATTAGAAAGGCTGCCTTGACAGGTGGCGGCGTGGCTAAGCACACCTAAACTGAGCAAAAAACCACTTAAAAAGGGGCAACCCTGACATGACCGAAGAGCCACCCAAACCAAGTTTCAATGTGTTTGAACTATCAACTAAAACCAACGTGGGTCAGTTAGACCAGAACTAGCGGGGCCGGTCGACAACGGAGGCACTGTGCCGGGCAATTCAATGGCAGAGAGCTTTGCATGCAATTCATCTTTCTGTTCTACTAAGACATTAAATTTATTCTGCAAAGAGTTATGCTCACCCTTCATCTGATCGTATCTAGCATTTAGGTCTTTAAAATCTGCCTCTAAACGTTGATATTCACGTAAGCTCACCGCTTCACTTTCTGGTTCACTGGGTTTTAAAGCGCCTACGACGGCGGTAACAATGGCTTGAATATCTTCTGGTTTCACAATCTCATCCTCGTCTAAATTCATCAATTGCTTGCGTAAGGCTTGTGGAATATTGCGGTAATGCTCCGCCGCATAATTCCACGCCTCGGCTTCGAGTTTTGCCGCTTCAGTATCGGCCTCTACCACACCGGTAATCACATCCACTAAACCGGCTTGTTTAGCTTCAGCAGCGGTGTACCATGTTTCCGCTGCAAGTAAGGCTTGCACCGCTTGCATGGATTGCCCCATCCGCCGCATGTATTCGGGCAAAATAGCCTGCTCATGCTTGAGCAATACGGTGGCCGCCTGTGCCATGTCATCCGCATCACCCCATGCCATGCCTTGCGCCCGATGAATCATAATCAGGCTATTTTCGGCGGCCTCGACCGTATCACCGGCTAACATGATCACGCTGCCCATGCTCAAGGCGTAGCCCATCACTTTGACGGTCACTGATGCCTTGTGCTGTTTCAGGGTGTTGTAAATCGGCAAACCATCGTAAAAACTACCGCCGATGGTGTTTAAATAAACAGTAATATGCTCCACATCCCTCGCCGCCTGTAGATCGGCTAAGAATTGCTGCACATTGGCGTAATAGCCACCAATCACCCCATACAGATAGATTTCAGCGTGTTTTGTAGCTGCATTGCTGTTGATGTTGTACCAGCGCTTAGCGCCAACATGGGGTTCTGGCACGCGACCAGCCCCATTAAGATTGAACATGGTTAGCATCCTTTGAAATAGCCACGTGGTGCTGTTTTAAATAAGCCCGAACGTGCAGGGGAGCGGTACAGCGTGCGCGTCCCCACGGGAATAGCGATATAAGGCAATTTTTCAGGCCATTTTTTCGCATGGCGAAGGAAGGCGGGGGCAGTCATGTTAGCTAGTTGCGCTGCCGCTCTTGCCGATAAGCTATAAGCCTGAATATCCACGGGTGCTTTCCGCGCTTTATGCGTGGTATCCAAGGCTTTTAAGTAGCGTTTAACGCCAATCCCTGCATCTAAACTTAAAGCTTGCAGAAAGTAAGTTTTAGCTTCATCGGGTTGGCTGGTGAGTTTGGCTAACCCATAAACCTTATACAGCTTGGCCGTAATCGGGTCGGTCATGTCCTGCCCTGCGACCAGTGTCATTAAATCGGTAATAATATCCACATAATCAGCGGGTTCAGTCGCTTTCAAAATACCGCCTGCTATTTCCTCGCAAACGGTTTCCACCAGCGTTCGACTAAAGTCTTTAGGCGCAAAGAATCCTTGTGCAAGGGCAAACTGCGCCAATACCAAACCCCGCCGCCAGTCGTTAATATCCAGATGCCACAACAGTAACCAGACAAACATACCCGCTTGCGTACCGGTCGAATGGTTCGGCTGTTGCATAAAGGTATTCAGCCAGCCTTGATAACGTGATAAAGCAAGGCGCTTGGCCTCCGTCCGTCGCGTCCGGCTCTTAATCTGTTTAATGCGGTAAAAGTCAGCTTTAAATTGCCCGATAAACACGGGTTCATGGGTAGCACTGTAATCGTCTGTCACCGGCTCCACACTCAGCGGTTTGGAGGCCAATTCTGGCGACTCAGCACTGACTTTTAAACGGTGCTGGGCAGCAGGGGATAACATGGATTAAGCCCAGCCGCCTGCACCATCGGGTAATAACAACGCACCATTGCGTACCCCTGCTATTTTGCCGTAATCCTCGACCACATAGGCCAAGTTTTCAGAGCGGTATTCCTCCACTTGATCACGCTTGGCATTGTCGAAAATAAAGCGGCGCATAGTTCCCAATTGATGATAGACCGATAGATTAGAATAGCTGGTGACCCAAACCCCTCGATTAGGGAAGAACGGGGGCATAACACAAGGCAGACCGGCCACCGTTTGCGCTGCAAACCAGCTTTGTAAAGCAGCACGTTCAGTCGGTAGATTACTAGAGCCTAGCAAGATCATGCCGTGGCTCAACCACACATCACGCCCCACTAGCACCATCAGATCATCAGCCCCTTGATGCCAAACATCCAATAGATTCGTGATCAAGTCGAAAACCAACGCATCAAAGCTGCGATACTGACCACCCTCGCCTAATTTCCATGTGTCAGTTGTCGCTAAACCGGTGGAATCATGCCCCATGATGCGCTTAGGTTCGACTTGACGGGTTTTCTCTAACCAGCCGACATTCACATCTTGCAATAGGGGATTCGTGGCAAAGTCGGAGGTTTTGGCCGCGTGTGTTCCATTGAATCCGATCATCAACTGATCACGGGCAATTTGTAGGTTTAAATGATCACCATACGATTGGTGAAATAGATTTAAGTGCGCCCATGCGTCCAACACTGAATACTTAGTGTGGGTGTCGTAATTGGTTTGCGTGGCGTCATATTCATCGCCCGTTACATTGCCTACATAGCGGGTTTTGCGGTCTTCCACATCGGTATCTGTTCGAGACGCAATCGGCGTATTAATGCCCATCCCCACATGACCGCCACGCTGTGCATTGACAGGCACATGATTGACCTTTTTCAGAAAGTC
The DNA here is from genome assembly GCF_937873765.1 of uncultured Thiothrix sp. GTDB lineage: Bacteria > Pseudomonadota > Gammaproteobacteria > Thiotrichales > Thiotrichaceae > Thiolinea. The sequence goes on from NZ_CALMZC010000054.1 coordinate 103,730, forward strand.
AGCTTTTTCTGCGACGGTAGTATAAGAGGATTGTTGACGTTCAGGTGGGTAGAAAACTTTTTCGTTTTTAATATCACGGTTATAGCCTAACCAACTGCCTAAACCACGGGTGTAACTGTCAAAAGCTTGAGGTGTCTTTGGCTGCATTAAAGCGGCCTCCTTCGTTGGGAATGTTTAAGCCGTCATCACGACGGGTACACAGCTTAAAAGCTGTTCAACTACAGAATATAGCTTTTTTCTGGCTTGTCAAATCCTGTTTTTCATCAATTATTTAGAACATTTTTAGAGCCTGTCACAGTGTGACGCTTTGTGACACAGTGTGACATGGGCAAGCGGTTCAAACCCGCTAGAACCGGTGTTTTTCCTAGATTCTTGGGCTTATTGGTGAAAAAAATTGCAAAAACTCGGCAGGTGAGGAGGAGTCCGGGCGATGGGGGGCAATCAACAGGCACAAAAAAGCCGGATCGTGTCCGGCTTGAGGTGATTGTTTGTGGAGTCTGGACACTCCATTAAAAAGTTTGTGGAGTGTAAAACAGCTTTTACGCTCTACTAATTTTCAGACCATTAGTAGTTCTTGCTGAATCAATCATTTAACCCGTAAAACCCAGTGAATTAGCTTGGGCTATCCTAATTTTCTGGGATAGCCTCGTTTGTACGTGAATACTTTTGCACGGGTGAGGGCAATTACCCAAAGCATGCAACTACACGAGGGTTAAGCCGCTACTTTTCCCGCTTGCATTTCCTCACGAATGACACGCCGCAATAGGGTTTCATCCATTATGGGTTGCGGTGACAAACTGGCTCTTAACGTTTGATTCACCAGCGTTTGATAGCCAATCCCCTCGACTTCTGCACGTTGGCGAAATAACTCTAAAACATCATCATCTAACCAAATGGTGATCCGTGTCTTACCATTATTAGCAATGACAGCACCGCGTTGGCCTTGGCTTAAATCATATTCCTCTTTCATAGTCACTTTTCTCTCGGTGAGTCGCTTTACGAGCTGAAATAATGCGGATCACATCGCCGCGCCATGTATACACAACAGCCAAAACTCGCCCAAACATATCCGCACCAAAGGTGATGTGACGTACCTCACCATCAGAGGTTTTATCCTCAATTGTCACCCCGAATGGGTCATAGAAAACAGAATCGACCTCTGAAAAACGAATACCATGTTTGAGTTCATTGACTTTGGCTTTGTCTTGATCCCACTCAATGCGCATACTATCGCCTTGTATGTATTCAATATGCACATATAGCGCCTCCGTACAAAGCTTGTCAACCTCATGGGTAGTTAGTTTGCCGTGTCTTAATCTTTTCCGCCGCCCATTGCCGTTCTGGCTCACTGATTGCCCCATTGACCACGCCATCCAACTGATAGCGCTCATTCCCTTGCACCAATGCCGCTAAATAGCGCCCGTGATGGGTGTGCATTCTTAAAACCTTCTGCACTACTTTCTTACTAGCACCGGGGAAGTGTTCATCATTCACCAGCCGGAACACGTCTTTATCTATTCCAAGTGCTAAGGGCTGGAAGTTCAACCAAACAGGAAAGGCATTCAAACGGTCGTTAAGCTCCTTAGCCTTCAGGTCACTAGGAGCAATGGTCGGCTTCTTAGTGGGTTTCCGCGCTGGCTTTTTCTTATTAGTCGGTTTGCTGGTGGGTTTACCTTTTGGATTCGCGGGTTTAGCCGGTGCAGGGTTCAAATCTTCGCGTCGGATGATGCGTTTACCGGTACGGCTAATCGTTCCGGTGGTTGTGGTGGTGCTAGCAGGCTTTTTATTGAGGGTTAGCGTTTTTTTGGGGGTGTCGGTCATGGTCTCTCTGTACCAGTTTGCTATATCACTAGGAATTTTATCATAACGTGGCAAAACCCTGTGTAAGGGACTGTAAAACAGCAAAAGGTGTAACTTTTACTGTACTTAGTCAATTCAATTCCACACTTTACCATTATAACTCATTGATTTTAAACTGGTTACACCGGTTACACCTTGGTTATACAGTGGTGTAACCATACTATTTATATTAAGTATATGATATATAAGTATATATTTAATTGGTTACACCGGTTACACCAGTTACACCTAAAAATACATTCTCCCGTTTTTTATTTATTGCACTGCAAGAAAAACCGGAACATGTCCGGCTCTGAGTGAGTCATTTTGTCGGGAATGCCTGTAGTTTTCCCTTATTGGTTTTCAATGCGTCAAGATAATCAGCCCACGCTTGCAGCATTTCCCGCCGTTGGCTCATGGCCTCTGGACTATCAGAACGATTATAAGCGGCTCGGATTTCATCACTTCCCTTGTGTGCAAGTTGCCATTCAATTAAATCAGCATCCCATAAGCGTTGGTTATCCTTGCCACGCATACGATTCAACAATGTAGAAGCCATGCCCCTAAATCCATGTGCCGTCATGGTTTCATTGTCATACCCCATTGTACGCAAAGCGACTCTAACCGCGTTTTCACTCATACAGCGACTTGCTCCCCTAGCACTAGGAAAAACAAAGCTAAAACGGCCTGTAAGTGGCTTTAACTCTCTTAAAATCGCTACTGCTTGCCTTGATAAAGGAACAATATGCACACTTTGATTCGCTTGCTTGATATGGGTTGGTGCTTTCATGCGCTTAATAGGAATCGTCCATGTGGCACTATCTAAGTCGATCTCCTGCCATTCTGCACCACGTAGCTCACCCGGTCTGAGCATGACTAAAGCCGATAATTGCAAGGCGCACCGCACCACTAAACCACCTTGATAACCTTCTATGTCCCGTAATAACTGCCCTACCTTCACAGGATCAGTAATAGCAGCAAACCGCCGCTTAACTCTTGGCCTCAAAACGGTTTTTGTTTCAATATCAGCCACAGGGTTATAACTAGCGAGTCCTAACGCTTTAGCGTATTTAAACACCTGATTGATAGGCGTTTTGACGCGCCGCGCCATATCACCTGAATCTCTATCTTCTACTCGCTGCATGATTTTAATGATTTCACTGCCTGTGATCTGATCAAAACTGAGCTTTCCAAGCCACGGGAAAATATCTTGTTCAAGCTGTCTCTTGGTTCGTTTGGCATGCCCTTCTGACCATCCCTCTTTCGATCTTAAAAACCATTCCCTAGCGATAGCTTCAAAACTATGTTGGCTGGCTTCACTCTGTGTGGCTTTTAGGTGTTGTTTATATTCTGAAGGGTCAATGTTTCTTGCTAACAAAGCTCTAGCTTCTAGGTGCTGCTCTCTAGCTTGGTGAATACTGACTTCGGGATAACTGCCAATTGTGAGGGTTTTTCTTTTATTGCTGTAACGATAGTTATAACGCCAATAGCTACCAGTCGGCTTTATCTGAATAAATAAGCCACCACCGTCTGATAAGTTGGTAGATCTACCATCTGCTTTTGGTTTGGTTTTGCTGATGAGCTTATCGGTTAAATTGCGCTTCATTTGCTGTACTCCTCAAATCAAAGTTGGAAGTACAGTAAATAACACAGCCATTTTTAGGTAACAGGTTGAAACGACTTGATACGACTTTTAACAGCAGATGCTTGAAGAATAAGAAGTTTTAAGAGAATTTTAAACGGATTGAAACAACTTGAAACAGAGAAATGGTAGGCATAATTGCAACCAAAAAACCTCTATAACTACTTGTTTCATAAAAATTTTACCCCATTTAAAAAGCCATCATATACACAAAGATATACACAATTAAAAATCTACCCCATGCTATTGGGCAGAATCTTCACCTTCATAGTGTAAGTATCAAGTGTTAGTTGGATTAAGAATTTTTCGACAAGTACACACTCCCCCTTTCGTCATTTTGCACGGTTGCGACTGCGACAGTTGCGACAGTTGCGACACTTCCCGACTAGCCTTGGCTAAGTGATTGTTTTTATTGAGCTGTGATCAGTCAGAGGTTTATTCAATTTGGAGCGGTTGCGACTGCGACAGTTGCGACAGTTGCGACACTTCCTTAAAACTGAGGTGCTATAAAAGAAAAAGCCGGGTTATCCCGGCCTTTTCAGGGTTGCTTAATTGCCTATTATGATTTTATAGGCTGCATGGGTTTAGGGTCTTTGGGTAGGCTAACCGGTTTAATTAACCAAGCGTCTAACGGTCTAGCCTTCGGTGCTAGAACTGGCTTAGTGGGTACAGGTGTTTCCCAATGTAAGAGATCACGTAAGCGCATAAGACTAGCCTCCTAATAAAGCCGGGTTGATTTGAATATGTACTTTTCGCCCTTCGCTTATTTGACGAATACGGTTAGCTGCTTCCAGTTCATACAAGGCTTTATCTAAATCACTGCCATTGCGTACCCGATTAGGCGCAAAGCGTTGAATATCACGCCGCCCTAAACGGCTGGTGTGATTAGTTTTGCAATAGTCTAAGAGCCATGCATCTAAGCGAATCGCGTTTGATAAGTCAGTCGGTACAGCAATTTCCCCAAAGAAGCGCCGCGCTTCGTATAAGTGCCAAGCGGCTAAGGTAATCGCTGCCTCCATAATGTCAGGGTGAATGGTGTCGTAAACGCTGCACCCTTCAAACAAATGAAACAGGCCTGCTAAACGTGCTGCATTGTCGGCTGATTTGCTAGCTATATCCTTGTAGTCCTGCATATCGCCGCCGGTGCGTAGTTCATACTCAACACTATTAAAATATTCGCGCCATAACTCTAAGGCAAGTGCAGAAAGTTGCAGTGTGGGCAACTCCTTCAATGTCCCTAGTTGGCCGCGCTGATATTGCTGCTCTAAAACCTCATGCAAACGCCCATAGAAACAGTGTAAAGCATTAGTAGGTGTGTCACTGGTTAGCTCTTCATGGCTTAGATAACGTGTACCTTGGGTTGAAGTCGGCCAAGCTAGCAGAAAACGCGCTGCAAAGCCTGAACCCCGCGCAAGCTCACCATTCTTTTCATAAAAATCGTGAATCACGGCGGGTTGCACTGCTAAGCCCATTGATAAGCGTACATCTCTTAAGTCATAACTGCCGCCCTCACCTCTGCGAGCAATAGGAATGCTGCCCCCTTCCCAAGCAACATTCAAAAACGCAAGGTTGCGGGTGATATTGTCGGCTTTCATGCCATAGCCACCAAAGACAATTCCGGCCTCACCTGAGAGTATTCCCGCCGACGGCCAACGATGTGCTAAATCATGGCCAATTGCTTCAGGGGTTGCATCGGCGAAAATCATTTTAGGGGTATATACCATAGACGGCTTGGACTGCTCGGCAATGATTAATTTTTCAGTTAAGAGGTGAATATCCTCACCTTTACGCCCTGCCTGTTTGATAGCATCCCGAATCCCTTCACACTCTTTTTCCCATGCGGAAATACGTGCGCGTGCTTTGATTAAGCCGGGTTTGAGTTCCTCTTGCTTGTTGAATGCCCATTGGTCTAGTACCTCCGAAAAATAGCGATCTGCTGTGGTTTTCCGTTCCCCTGACTCACCAATAGAAAGTAAATACAGGCTCAAAGGACTAGGTTTAAGCTTTTGATGCGCTTGAATATTGGCAACTCCCTGCCCTGCGGTGGCGAGTACCGATAAAGCAGCATTAGCAGCCAAGGCGGTGGGGCATTTCACGATGTTTACAACTTCGCGGATGGCCTCACCCACTAAGCCGGGCAAGGCTCTATCCGGGTAGCTAGCACTTTGACTTTGGCCGGTGAGACTGTCGGGAGTCTCCCAAGCGCCTGCAGTAGGTTGTTCAGTCCGTACATAATTATTTACAAGCGCTAGCGCGGGTTTTGCGCTCATTAATGTAGTGGTCATAGCGCAATACCTCCTAGGTTTGCGTTGCTTCTCAGCAAGGCAGCTAAATCATTAAAATCAGAGAGTTCAAGGGGTGCAGAAGGTGGAAACTCAGGCACAATTAAACCCACACCCGGCAAGGCTGCGACCGTTGCACGTGCTTTAGTTAATCCGGGGTTTTCGGGGTGTTTGCGGTCATTGTCTGCACAGATTGTCAAAGGAATATGGGGATACCTTGCCCGGTAAGCTTTAGCGACCGGTAGGAGATTTCCCGCATCGAAAGCCACCAGTACTGACAAGCCATAACATTCATAGAGGCTCGCACCGGTGGCGTAACCTTCACAGAGATAAATACCTGATAGATCAAACCAGCGTTCACCGATTAAGCAGCAATGTCCTTGCTTGGGTGTACCGGCTAAAAACTGCTTTTTACCTTCAGCATTGATAGTTTGTAGGCCGTACAAAGTGCCATCTAAATCACACACAGGGATTAAGAGTTGTGTCCCCTGCTGGCGTATACCATAAGCACCAACCGATTTACGCACTAAGTAAGGATGCTGTGAATCGGCTAGCCCCGCTGCTGTCCAGTATTTGACCGCTTGTTGTTGGGCTTGGTGAGCTTTGGCTGTACGCTCTGCAGCCTGCTGTTGGCGCTCTGTTGCAATGGCTTGCTGAATAGCCTGCCACTCTTCACGGCTTAAACGCTGTGAGCCGTTTGTGCTATGCCATGTTTGCCGAATGCCTAAGCGCCAACAACCAAACGCGCCGACCGCATACCCTTGGCCGTGCAAGTGCAGAACATACCAGCCGGATACATCCCCTTGCTTACCATTGCTAGAAAACCTCTCTAACTGGCCAGACGGCTTAATCAGCTTGGGTTCTATGCCAATACTTTCATGGATAGCTTGCCGGAAATTCCGCAAAATATCCGACAAAGTGAGTACATTTTTAGCGCTACTTGTTATATGATTAGTTGGTACTTTATTTGATTTGAGGCCTTGATTGTTTCCCGCAATCAGGGCTTTTTCTTTTGGGGTATTCATTTTCCCATTTCCTTTGGGGCATTGTGCCACCATTGTTCAATTGCTTGTTCTGACCATCTCACCGTGCGCCCTTTCCGTTGTGACAGGGGTAGTATGCCATTGTTTCGCCAGCGATAAACGGTGGTACGGTGTACTCCCAATTTATCGGCTACCTCCTGCGCATTTAAGAAACGATCTTGTAAGGGTAAATCGGCTTTTCTGTTACGCTGTTGGTTACGCCATTGCTGTATATCTAAAACTTTGAATGGTTCTAATACTCTGTTTGTTTGGCTCATGGTTGTTACCTCTTAGGTTGAAAAAAGGGGCAAGGCTTCCCTTGCCCCGTGGTTGGTTAGTGGCTCACCTCCAAGCGCTGTTTGACGGCTTGGTCAATATCAGCGGTTACAGGGAGTTCTAGGACTTGGTGCAAGCTACCGAAGGCATTAATACTATCCATCAGCTCGGCCTCTTCCTTGTCAGTCACCCAATAGCCATCTAACCAGTAGTAAATGTGTTGGGTGGTCGGTTGCTTGATTAGGCTATCCATAAGTATTTCTTGCCTCCGTTTTTGTAGTTCGGGTTTTCGATCATCAAGCCCTCTTTCATTGCACGAGCAAAGAAGGCTTTCTGCATGTTGCTGATACGGGTACGGTCATGGGTTCGACTACCGGTCTCTTTGTTGCTGATACGCTTTTGAATCCATGTCCAAGTGGGTTTAACGGAGGGTAAACAGTCACCTACTTTGACCGCCTGCACCCATTCCGAAAAAAGCCCATCAGGACGGTTAGCTAACGGTCTACTAACGGTATCTAGTGGCCTCTGAACCGGTTCATCGTCGACACCGTTAGCTAACGGTTCGCTAAGGGTTTCAGAATCGCTCAACGCAGGGCTAGCGAACACATCTCGACGGGCTTTAAACGCTCCAAAATCAGGCAAGGGTATCTGTTCTTCCTGTGTACCTAGCTTGGATACAGTTTGAGTTTGGGGGGCGCTAGTCGGAAAACTAAAGCCTATCGGTCGACGTGCTTTCGTTTCGTTGATTTCGTTTATTTCCTTGGCCTGCACTTGGTACTTAAACAAGGTCGGTTTAGATTCCAGTTGTGCGGTACGTGGTGCAGGGTTAGGGGAGGGAAAACCAAACCCAATAGGTTGCTTGACCGGTTCAGGTTCAAAGGGTTTTGACACTGAATAGCTGGCTTGCATCACCGGTTCAGGCTGTGCGCTGTACTTGGCAATGCTTAGCTCCAAGCCTTCAATGGCCTGCATCGAAGCGCCGTGAGTTTTACTCAGAAAGTGGTGGAGAATTTCAAAGC
>NZ_CALMZC010000055.1 GCF_937873765.1 uncultured Thiothrix sp.
CATTGGCGAATTCATTAATCAGATGTTTTTCAACTCTTCTGGTGCATGACCAAATATAGTATTAATTTAATAAAATTTACTATATGCCTTATAAATGTTAATAAAAACTACAATGAGTTTAAAAAAGAAAATTTCAGATCTTTAGCTTATGCCACAAGAAAAGCAATACTGAAAATAAAAGGTAAGAATTATATGGACTTATATAGAAGTTACGATGACAATAATTTTCCATATATAGAAAAATAATATACTAGTATTCAAGTAATGCTAATAATTACCTAGGCAAAAATTATCAGGGGTAGAAATTCTGTTAAACTATAACCATATCCACTGCTCCCCTGAAGCTGATCCCTTCCACGAATAGTAGACAGAGAGAAAAACGAGTCTCTTTAAAGAAACCGTAGAGATACACGCATGAAAAAGAAAGACCCCAGCATCAACACCGAAAACAACGCCATCGGCTTACACACATCACAGCAGTGACTTCGATTAAAGACTCAAAAAAGCTAATAATTTACTTAAATTATTTTTTACGGTTAGCAACTAATTATACAGGAACTACCCCAAACCCCGTATACTTCCGCTTATACGGAGCATGAAATGCCAACACAATATCTTCCTTGGGCACGCCTAAAGCAACTAACTCATTAGCAATCCCTGTTTCTGTTCCATCATACTGAATCCAAATTTGCTCACCAATAATATCCACATGCAAAATAGAACCATGAAAACGCTCATGCCCCTTCCACCCAACAACCAGTAGCTGATAACGATCATGTTCAGTATCAAACAAAACTTCACGCTTAATCTGCTCATCACTCATAGGTAAACGGGCATACTCCTCAAAAATCTGACGAATATAACGCCTATATTGAGTTATTTTTTCCATAAAGAGACCTCTTCTACTTCAGGATTAAACACCAAAACACTCACTTGATACTGTGATAGAGCCAACTGGACAAAAGGTAGGGAAAAGAAAGTTTTATAAGTATCATCCGCTACAGCCAAATACAAATAACGATCCTGATGATCTGCTTTTAAAGCCAACCGATAATTCAAAAATTGACCTAGCGCTGTATGAAACTCTGAAACCAAAGAACCAGATAAAAAACTTTTGATTTCAACAGCAATCTGCTCTCCATTGCGTTCAGCAGCTAGCAATCGCTCAGCTCCCAAATCAATATAGAGATCAAAACCACCTGCGGCAATCGAAAGTGGGTCATGAGTAATAATCCAGCCATCTTTCTGTAAAGCAACTCTGACTGCATTATGAAAAATATCTCGTGCTGGCATCACTGACCTCTTTTTGATTTCTCACATCACCAACCACTTCGCCAAAGCGATCAAACCCAACATCCCCAAATAAAACGGCCATACCGCCCAAGACACTAAAGCCTCCAAAAAAGTAGTGGGTAATTTACCATCAGCTCGTACTTTATACAGCTCACTGGCCTGCAAAGTTCCCGCATGAAGTGCGTTGATAAATTGGTTATAGGCGGAACGGAACTGCTTCTCTAAGGCTAAATAATAGGCATCTAAAAAACAAAACAATACTGCTGGAATAATGGCTAAAGCCGCCGCGTGAACCATCCCCTTTTCCGCAACTAACACTAAAATCGCAGAAACCAAACCCACCGCCCATTGTTTACAAGCCGCACTATTAGCCGCCATCCGCATGATCAAGCTCTGATACATATCAATATGCTTTAAGACGGCACTAGATTCCGGTGTTAATGACTGATCCATACATAGACTCCATAAAATTCTCCAACCTAAACGACTATTGATAGAGCATCAAGGCTCACTCACTCATCTTAAACGTATTCTGAACCGTAAGTGTTCCAATTTGCTACCCATCTTACCTATCTTCATTCCATTGTAACTAAGCACTACTACCACTCATCGGAAAAAGCGAACAAAAAACGAATAATCACTAAGAAATTTTGATTGGCAAAGTTCGTCATTTGTTCGTATATTTAGTTCGTGTTTGGTTCGGTTTGCAATGAGAAGGACGGAATATGTCAAAGTTAACACGTAGGCAACAGGAGATTTTACAAACTATACGCTCGCTGTTTGAGCTGAATGGCTATGCCCCTACGCTAGATCAAATTGGTATCCAAGCAGGGATCAATACCCGTAGTACCGTTCACCAACATGTGCAAAGTTTAATTAGTTTGGGTTATCTCGATGAAGCTTCTGAGGGTAAACGTGCCTACAGCATTCCTACTCATTGGACTACAGAACCGGAATCTGTGCATAGTAGCCTACAATTATTAGGCAAAATTGCAGCGGGTAAACCGATTGAAGCTTTAGATAAAAACGAGATTAGCCTGAATGAATTATTTTTAGGCCCTAATCGCTATGCCTTAAAAGTCCAAGGCGAATCGATGCGTGATATTGGCGTGATGGATGGCGATTATGTGGTGATTCAACATGCTGAAACTGCTGCCAATAACGATATTGTCGTGGCCTATGTAGAAGGCGATGGCGCGACTTTAAAACGGATTTTTTATCTAACCGATGGGCGTATCGAGCTGCACCCAGAAAATAGCACTATGCAACCGATGGTTTATCCAGCGCATAGCGTACAGGTACAAGGCAAAATGGTCGGCTTATTTCGTAGCTACTAAACCTAAACCACCGAACTTAATTGGATGCCCTGATCCCTAGACCAACCACTAGGGTGATTATAGGCAGCGTATACCGCTGCCTTTTTTTTAAGAATATATTAATAATAGGAGTTACAACATGGCTATTAAAGAGAATTTAAAACCTCCAAGAAATTGGAAAACTGCACTAAATAATTCAAGCAATGATTTAGTAATTAATGACAACACAGATGAAATTAAAAACCAACTGGATCTCAAAGAAGCTTGGGGAGTGATTCGCTGGGTCTTAGTCGCTTGGGCTTTAGGTGTTTGGTTATTATTGGTCATGCTACCTGGTATGGATAAGATTATAAATGCGACCACAGCCATGTTGCATTTGCCTAATATTTTTATCGGCTTAGGATTGATTGCTGCAATTTTTGCTTCCTACAGCATGCGCTCTGATAAGCATTTACTATGGTTTTTAGGCGTTTTGCTACTACTGGCAGGCTGGATGTAAACAAAGGGTGTGAAGAAAGCGGCAACTCTCTCCACACCTTATCCTGTGTCATTTGGGAAGATTCGACAGGAGAATTAATTATGACTGATTCAAAGGTAAAAACCAAATTTGATCGGCCCAGTTATATTGCACGCAGTAAGTCCCTACGAGATTTATTACGTGATTTGCGTAAAGCTGAATTATGGTTACTGATAGCCGCTGTGGCCGCTTTTTTAGCCTCTGCCTTTTTTGTGGTGAAATACTTTGTGGGTGGCGAGATGACGCCCGAAACTTGGACTTCAGAACAGTGGCTCAATGCTTGTTTAGGATTAGGTATTACTGCTGTAATCACAGCAGCTCAAGCCTTTTTATATGCCTCAGGTTATAAAGGTCCTGCTGCTATTATCGCCACCTTTATTGTGGTTTTCTTTGGTTTATTCTCTGAAATCTCACAGTCGATGGAGCGTGAGGATGCCACAGTACGGCATCGCTCTGAGAACTCTGTAGTATTCCAAGCCGCAGTGGGTAGTATCAATACCTTAGCGAGTAGCGCTGCCAGTATTTCTAATGAACAACGTGCTTTAGCTGATACTCGCGCCCAATTAGCTTATTGGCAAGATTTAAAAGCACAGAAAACCGCTCAGCACGAGTCTGTTAAATACTCGCATAAAACCTTGGATAGACGCATTGCCGATTATGAGCGCAAATTAGAATCTTATAATCATCAAGTGGTAATGCAAGATCAAACACGCTCAACTTTATTAAGCAGTGCGATTAATCAAGCAAAGCAACTGGAATATGATGAAGATAAACATTACGCCATGATTCGCTTAATTAAAGCCTTTTTGGGTGTAACCGGAATTTGGGCTTCATTTTTATTCTCAGTGATTATTATTGGGACTTTTGAGTATGCCTTCCATTTTGTAGGTGCTTATGTGGCTGATCATCGCGCCGCTTTGTTATCCTTAGGTCGCGATTCACATGGGAATATTATTAATACACCCGATGGTATTCTTTTAGCAGCACAATTAGCTAGTGGTGGAAATATTCCCAAAGATCATGCCAATCAATTACGTAATGAGTATTTAGATTGGGTTTCGCCTGATCGCAATGAACGCATGTCTGTCACGATGCCTACTGAAAATTCACAAAAATTAGCAGATATAGAAACTGAGGAAAACAAAATTGCGGATATGACTCAAAAGCGCTTCTTTAAGATTATTTATACCGATGTCCGTAATCGTATTTTAAATGGTGAGCTGAAACCAACCATCCGTCCCGTCACGGATGCAGTGGGTGAGATTATCCGTGAAAAGGGCGAGCGGATGGGGATTAAAGCCTCATTAATAGGCAAACCCCAGCGCCAAGAAATCGCCGAGACTATTTTGCGCACACTTGAGCAAGAAACGGTTGTTGAATTGAATGCTGAAGGTGGTGTAGGCAAACCTAAATATGTGTTAGCTCCACGTTATGCTGAAGCGATGCAATTCAATAAAGTCGCAATCTAAGCATCCCACCCGACTATCCGCCAGAACTTATTGCTATTTAGCAGTGTTCTGGCCGGAATTCCACCGAGCTTATCAAATATCAAGCTGCATTCCTTTGCATAATCAGCTATAAACCAAGGATACAGAATAGCTAATAATTGGACTTGTCGCGCTTATGTTGAAGCTTACCCTGCCGATAATGCTCTTAGGGCTAGCATTATCCGGTACTGTTGATGCCGCCCCGCGTTCTTATGGTCCCGTAAAAGATCAAGATACTCTTTGGACGATTGCTGATCGCTTGCGACCTGATAACCGTGCTACCGTGCAGCAAACTATGCTCGCGCTCTATTACAAAAACCCCCAAGCCTTTGCTAGTAATAATATTAACTCTTTAATGAAAGGTGCGGTGCTCAAAGCCCCCAGCTCTGCTGAAGCCCGGCGTTATCAGCGTTTAGCCGCTTTGCGGGAAGCCAGAAAACATAATCATTTTTGGAAGCGCGGCGTGGCTTTGCCTCGTACCGAGCCACCGCCAGTGCCGAAAATCAAAGAACGCTCTGTAATTAAACGCTCTAGACCGATAGGGTCAAAACTAAGGTCTAAAACGAGCGCTTACACAACGACTCCACACAATACCAGCCGCCGCTTGGCTCGCTTACAAGCTCAATTACAAGCTGTTGAAGCCAAAAATCAAGAGCTAACCCATGAACTCAAGTCTTTACAAGCTAAACAAGTACAGGGTAAGCCCAATCCACAATTAGATGCACAAGTCAAAAAATTGAAGCTTGAGCTGCAAGAACTAACTAGCGTGCTTGACCAAAAAGACAATCACATTAAGACACTGCAAGCCTCTTTAAAAAATGCGAGTGAAACTATCAAAGCGCAACATGCAGACAATATGCGCTTGTATGACAAACTAAAAGAAGTCAGCCCATCAAGTGTTCCTAGCTCGCCCAACTCCGAAGGCAAATCAGAATTAAAACTCACCACGGTAGAAGCCTCCACTGCTGCCGTTGCAGGTGCGGCTATCTCTGAGAATAAAGATAATGCAACTAAATCAGTTTGGGCCGATGAACATAGAGATTCGCCTACCGCAGCGACTAAACCCGATAATTCTGCTGAAAAATCAACCAATGAGACTGCTGAGCCTGACAGTAAAATAAGTACTGATACCGCTAAGCCCAGCGAGTCGACGGAAAAAACCACTAAATCTGCAGACCAGATAGCTGAAAGTAAAACCGAAAACGCTACCCAGCCTACTAATACTGCCAGCAAAACAGCCGAAGCTACAGGCAATACAGCTACTGGAACCACTGCTGCTAGTGAGTCACCAGTCATAGCCAGCAACGATTCTGATATTAAAGCACCTAGTCATACTCAGAGTGCTGCTCATTTAGTACCGACCAATGAGGTGAAAACCCCTAGTTCAGTGCCCGTTTCACAAATAATCTCCCAATCTAGTCAGCAAAGTAGCACCGGAACTAGTAATGCCTCCTTACCACTACGTGGTGTTTCACCCTTAGCTTTAGCAGTAGCTTTGATTTCCTTACTGTTTATTCTGGCGATGATCTGGCGTGCTTTTGTTCAGCAGCGGCAAATGCGCCGTTTAGAAGAGGAAGAGACGCAGGTAGCTGAACGTATGCGCCGACGTTTAGAGGGAAATCAGTCCTCATCAGCCAGCACGAGTACTGCTAGTGTTGTTGAGAAAAAAGACCCTGCCCTCGATTCGCCAGAAATAAAATTTTAATAATAGATGACTGAGAAAATTCTCTTACTGCATGGCCTTTGGTTACATCCTTGGGCGATGCGCTGGCTACAGCAACAATTTACTAGCGCTGGATATGCAGTCGTTACGCCTGTCTATCATTCGATTAGCTCGAATTCAGCCACTAATGTCGGCCTCATTTATCAAGCCGTTCAACACTACGCCCTCCCCACGAAGCGTTTGCATATTATCGCGCACAGTTTAGGTGGTATTGTAGCTTTGCAAATGCTGACTAGTTATACCGAATTACCGCCTGGACGCTTAGTGACTTTAGGTACGCCAGCCAAAGGCAGTTTAATCGCACAGCGCTTAGCTAAACATCATTGGTTTCGCCCATTGATGGGACGCAGCTTTGAAGGGGGTTTAGATGGACAAGGTTTACCCGAAACTTTATTACAACATGAGTGGGGCGCACTTGCAGGCAATAAACCGATAGGTGTCGGACGAATTTTAGGTGGTATTGCTGAAATCAATGATGGAGTGGTAGCACTTTCAGAAACTTATCATCCTGCCCAAACGGCGCATCGAGTCCTACCAGTCTCACATAGCAGTATGCTGTTTTCTGCACTTGTAGTAAAAGAATGCTTGCATTTTATTCGTACTGGTCAGTTTTCGCCTGAGCCTTAGATTAGTTATCCGAAAAGCTGTCAAGTATTTTTTGCTGTGGATAAGTCCTGAGCTTGCTCATTGTGGTCAAGCCTTTTTTAAACCACTACATGTGGTGTACTTAGCGAGTATCAAGATTACATGAGATTTTTGGTAGGTTTTTGCTGATAAATGGTAGTTTTAGGGCTTTAAACATCAATTTATCAGAAATTTCGCCAAGCTTATTCCACTTCTTATTAAAAAATTATTGCGCTAAGCAGTGAAGTATTGTGCATAAGCCTGTGGATAAGTCTGTCGATAACTAGTTGGTGGTGCGTTCACAGCCTCTCTAGTTTGTTTTGCCCTGCTTGCTCTTTACTTCTAAAATAAATTGATTAGTAGTCTTCTCTAGAAAATTAGTGATGAATACGGTAAAAGTGCCTCCCATCTTTTTAGCTTAAAGAAAAACCATGAAATATGACGTATACGGTATTGGCAATGCGCTAGTCGATAAAGAATTTGAAGTAACTGATGACTTTTTATCCGCTGAAGGTATCGAAAAAGGCTTGATGACGTTAATTGATGAAGCACGCCATAATCATTTATTAGCCAGTCTGAAACAAAGCTTTGGCTTAAAAAAACGCGCAGGCGGTGGTTCTGCTGCCAATAGTATTGTTGCGGTCAGCCAATTTGGTGGCAAAACTTTTTATGCCTGCAAAGTTGCTAATGATGAATTTGGCGAATTCTATATGCAGGATTTGCATGCTGCAGGTGTGGATACCCGTTTAGATCAAGTACGTTCGAGTTCTGAAGGCAAAACGGGTAAATGTATGGTCATGGTCACCCCAGATGCCGAGCGCACCATGAATACCTATCTGGGTATTACTAGTGATTTTTCTGCCGCTGAACTGCATTATGAGGAATTGAAGCAATCTAAATATTTATATGTGGAAGGTTATTTAGTCACTTCAGATACTTCGCGTGCAGCCGTATTAGAAGCACGTAAAGTAGCTCAAGAGCATGGCGTAAAAATGGCTATGACCTTTTCTGATCCTTCGATGGCTACTTATTTTAAAGCCGGTTTAGCGGAAATGCTCGGCGCAGGTGTAGACGTTTTATTCTGTAATCAAGAAGAAGCTTTTGCTTTTACCGGCCAGCAGACTTTGCAAGCAGCCATTCAATCTCTAAAACCTTTGGCACATAAACTAGTTATCACTTTAGGTAGTGAGGGTGCTTTAGTAGTCAATTCCGATAATGAAGTAAAAATCGCAGCACAGAAGATAAAGCCTTTAGACACCAATGGAGCTGGTGATATGTTTGCCGGGGCATTTTTATACGGACTCACACAAGGGTTGAGCGATGTCCAAGCAGGTACTTTAGCGAGTCGCGCTGCTGCTCAAATTATTCAAGTGTATGGAGCACGTTTAGATAAGCACGTGCATCAGGCAATCTTACAGTCCATTTAAAAGTATGCATCAAACGCTGTATGCTTAATCACTGCAGCGTTTAGTTTTACGCTTCAAATACCCCTATCCAGAAAACTTAAGGTGTTAAGCATTTAAGCATGCTTAGCTTAACCCTAGATAAATATATCCACTTCCTTACAAATATTACTAATTTTATCGGACATACCTTTGCACTTGTCCTCCCTAAGCTCCGCTTTTGGCAATGAATCTAAGATGATGAATCCTAAGAAGAACATTTCGGGATTTTATTGGGGTAAAGGGAAAGACCAAATGTTAACACCCATCCAAAACGGGCAAATCCGCGCTAATCATCTTAGTACGATTGAGCCAATAGAAGCTAATTCATACAACCAGCGCGATTTACGGCGACAAGCTGAGCGCTTTGTCAACTTTGACCTGCCAAAAACGTTATATCAACACATGGCACGTTTAGTGGGTAACTTCCTACAACAGATCGTCGGGCGCGAGGACGGTAATCAACATAAAAGCAGTAAGCCAGAGCAAGCTACACAACGCTTTTATAAACCGATTAGCACTGCAGGGCAACCTCGTGAAGTACGCGGTATTGCAGATCGTATGCCACGCCTCGTCGATCCAGAAAATCCTTTTCCTGATAAGGATCTTATTCTCTTGGGTGAAGCTAAAGACTATCCTTCGGCAGTAATTGCCATCCAATATGATGAGACAGTGAAGCCCGTCTTTTACGAAGGCAATCAAGTGGTTGCACGTCATCTCTATTTAGACAGCACGCGCGGTTCGATTAAAGGTCTACTGATTTTAGCGGATGGCACTCGTATGCCCGTTAACATACGAGTGATTACCGCAGTTTAGGGATTATAATTTCAGGGCAAACCATAAAGTAGCAGGAATAATAATTAGACTACCCAAATTGCCTAACATCACCAGCGAAGCAACACGTTCTGGTTCTTGCTGATATTGCTCAGCGACTAAAACATTGAGCACTGCGGGTGGTAAAGCGGCAAATACTAATAATATTCCTGTTTCCACCGCATCTAAATGTAAAAAGGGCAGCAAAACTAAAGCTGAAATCAAACCAGCGACTGGTCCAGCAATCGCACCAAACACGCCTAATTTCCAGTCATTCCATCTGACGTCTAACAAGCGTACACCTAAAGAAAAAAGTAACAACGGAATAGAAACTTGTCCAAGCAGTTTAAGTGTATTTGCTAAGGGCATCGGTAAAGTAATGTGCAGGGAACTGAGCGTCAAACCGGCAATCGCGGCAATAATCATCGGCATTTTCAGTAGCTGTAAGGGATTGGTTTTATGATCAAGCAGGTACAAACCCAGCGTAAAATGCAGCAGCATCTCGATAATAAATAACACTACAGCCGCTTGTAACAGGTCTTCACCAAAGGCAAATAGAATCAACGGAATCCCCATATTGCCAGAGTTATTGAACATCATCGGCGGCAAAAAGGTTTTCAGATTGATTTTAAATGCTAAAGCAATCGGCAACAGTAATAACCCCGAACCGAGCACTACCGCCAAACCACCTAAAGCTAAGCCCCAATAGCCGCTAAAATCAAAAGGTTTATCCATCAGCGCCCAAAAAACTAAAAAGGGCGCGAAAATCTCCATATTTAGCTTATTCACCACTGACATATCAGGACGCAAGCGCCAACCGTAATAAGCGCCTAGACCAGCACAAGCAAATACTGGAAAAATAATACCGATAATACGTAAGACTGCTTCAAGCATAGAATAGACTTAGCGGACTGCAAGTTGATTACGTTTACGCGCTTGCTCGATATAAGCTTTGGCAAAGCGCTTGCCCAGCTCTAACTGCCCTTGTGCATTGTAATGCACATGATCATACATTTTGCCTAAGCCCTCGGTAGATACCAGTATCGTATTGCCACTCGCCTGCTGGGCTTGGCGTTGGCTGGCTTGTACTTGGGCAACTTTTGAAAAAGCTAAATCTTCCGGATTGATCTGCCCAAGAATAAACAAACTATTCGGTGAATTGAGGTCATTACGTAAAGCTTGAATTAAGCGATTCAAACGCCCGCCATATTGACCTGCTAAATCCGCATTGCGTGCATCACTTTCACCTTGCATCCAAACAATGGCATCAATCTTTTTATCGTGCTCTACAGGTAAGGAGAAGCCTACTTGGCGTAACAAACCTTTATATAAGGCCTGCCCGGGCAACCAGCGCTCAATCGTACTGCCGGTAGCGGCTTGTTTAATAATAATGTGGCGATCGTTGGGGAAAGCACGCGCGACTTCATGAGCAAAACCAATTTCTGGGCCAAAATAGGCAAATTGACCCAAGCCTTTTTCACGGCCTTGATAATAGAATTTTACATTCGTTGGTGTTTGCCGATAACTAGCAGGTAGCTCAGCAATTTTTCCTTTGCCCATCATGTTCGATTGCCCAGCCAGTAAATAAACTCGATCTTCGGCATGGCTCATACTGCTCAGACTAAAGAGTACCACTGCAACCAGCATCCCTGTTAAGCGCATTATTAATTCCTCAATCAAAATGCAAAATTTTACCGTGCCAAGCTTACACCAAAAAAAGGCGACCCGCAGGTCGCCAAGCTAGTAAAGATTGGAATTAATCTTGCTTAATTTGAGGGATCTGTGAGTAGCTTCTCGGCTGTCGGCTCAACCTGCTTAGCTTGAGGTAAAGCATTAGCGGTTAAGGCATACCAATCCAAATGCCGAGTAGCGAGCATTAAGGCCGCTAAAATGGCGAAGATCAGTAAGCTACCCATCAACAGCGCATTATCTTCAGCCTGCAAAATCACATAGAGCACTGCATATAAGCTTAATAAACCACCACCTAATAATAAGCCTAATTTTCGGCTATGTAAGATTGCTCCAAAATATAGAGTTAATAAACCCGTGCTTGCTACAGCCGCTATTACATAAGCCCAAGTAAAATCAAGATGTTCAGATAGAGAAATCAGCAGTAAATAAAATACGGTTAAAGCTAAGCCTACTAAGCAATATTGAATCGGGTGAATACGTAAGTTCTTCAATAATTCAAACATAATCAGTACGGTAAAAGTCAGTAGAATAAATAACACCGCATACTTAATACTGCGTTCAGATTGCTGATACATATCCACTGGCTGCAATAACTCAAAACCGACGGAGCGACTCAGCAAAGCATCGCATTGATTGGCTCGACATTGCTCTAAAACAGCATTCACATTGTAGGAAAAAGAAGAAGCACGCCAATGAGCAGTAAAACCTTGATCATTGATAGAGCGCTCCTCAGGCAGTAATTCACCACTAAATTTAGGATGTGCCCAATCTGCCACTAAGCGCACATCAGAATTTTCCGCCAGCATGGCAAAACTCATCGCACTCATACCGCGTAATTGCAGATCAAAATTAAACTGAAATTGCTGAGCTGGCACAGTACTGAAATCTGGGATTTTTGCATGCATACCGGCGGCGGCATTGGGTAGATTAGTACCCGGACTAAAGGCGAGTTTTTGTTGATTCCAGATTAACTCAGGGGGTGCAGCAATCCCTCGCTGATCACGCACTAATACCGACACATAGGGGCTGTATAATTGCAATTGATCATTTTTGTGCTCATTGATTAAATCGACCAAAGCTTGGGTTTCAAAGTGGCCTGAAACTTGTAAGTTACTATTGTAAATCGGTACTGCATAAATACCCCGATAGCGGATTTCACTGTCTAGTTTACTTTGAATTTCTAATTGCTTAGGCAGCATAATCAAGCGATTCTCAACCGTTTGTGCTTTCACCACCTCCCGCGTCGCTCCGTCTTTTTCAGTGATAGTTTCTTTTAGATTGACGGTGAGGGTATAAGGTATTACCAATACGGGGCCAGCTAGTACTTGTGAACCCGGCCAGCTTTGCTCAATGCTGCTATAAGCTTCAGCACGCCAACTCGCTCGCTCACTTACTAAACCCATTAAAGAAGCCTGTGGAATAAACAGCAAAATAATAAGTATAAAAATAATGAACAGTTTTAAGGCTAAGCGATAGTTTTGCATGATTAAACTCCTTATGCATTGCTAGCTAGACTAAGCAATGACCATGCAAAATTAGGGTGAAAGGATTTGGAATTTATGTGTAAGGGTTTGCAAAACCTGTGCAGTACAAGATCTGTCGTAGTTTTGCAACAGGTAGTTTCTTTTCCAGCAGATTTTCTGTTACTTTTGTAAAGTATCCAACAGGAGGAGGAATAACGATGATAAAGCTACCTGCTAGAACCTTTCTAGCCGTATCTATAACCTTTGCTCTCAGTACCACCGCTCATGCTGCTGGCTTTGCCCTCATTGAAAACTCAGCTTCAGGCATGGGGAATGCTTTTGCAGGGGCTGCTGCCGTTGCTGAAGACGCATCCACCACTTGGTTTAACCCTGCCGGTATGGCGGAATTGGGCGATGGCATTCAAGTTAGCTCAGCGGGCCATATTATTATCCCTAAAGCGAAATTCACCAATAAAGGTTCTTGGGTTAACCCCGCCTTGACTGGTGGAAATTTTGATCAGGCCAAAGCAGCCTTAATTGGGAAAAACGATGATGGCGGCAAAACGGCTTTTGTACCGAATGCCTATGCAGTGAAACGTCTTAACGAAAAAGTGACCGCAGGGATAGGGATTAATGCACCTTTCGGCTTAGAGACTGATTATGACGATGATTGGATTGGGCGTTATAACGCTTTAGATTCAGCGATGCAAACTGTCAATATTAATCCCTCGATTGCTTATGAAGTGAATGAGCAATTGACTTTTGGTGGGGGAATTAATCTGCAATATATTACTGTGGAATTAGGGAGTGCGATTGATTCAGCCGCTGCTTGTCGCAGTATTGCTAGTGCTGCCAATAGCGGCGATTTGTTGCTGAGCTGCTTAAACGCTATGCCCACGTTGTCCAACAAGGCTACCGACAGCAAAGTGGTCATTAGCGGTGACGATGTGTCTTTTGGCTATAACTTAGGTGCGATGTATAAGCCTAATCCTAACACTAAAGTCGGCATCAGTTATCGTAGTGCAGTGAATCATGAATTGGAGGGTAAGGCTGATTATAGCGTTAATGCTGCCTTACAACCGATACTAACTGCAACGGGTGTTACTCGCTTTAATGATGTTGATGTGACTGCTGAGGCGAATCTACCTGATACTTTGTCCTTATCAGTGGCGCATAAAGTGAATGATAAAGTCGAATTACTCGGTGATATTACTCAAACAGGTTGGAGTAGCTTCGAACGTTTACGCGTAGTGGATAAGAAAACTGGCGCGATCGTCACCAATGTGGATGAAAAATGGGAAGATGTGACCCGTTATTCGGTCGGGGCTAATTACCAATATAATGATCGCCTAAAATTACGGGGCGGGATAGCTTTAGATAAGACGCCAATCCCCAACGCTAAACTGCGTACACCACGTACCCCAGACAATGACCGCACTTGGTTAGCGGTGGGTGCAAATTATAAATTGAATAAGAACTCCAGCCTTGATGTTGGCTATGCCCATTTGTTTATGGATGAAACCCCCATTGATAATACGAGCGAAGATAATGGCTATGCGATACGTGGGGTTTACGATGCTAGCGTTGATATTATCAGCGCACAATTCAATATGTCATTTTAAGAGGGCCTAACCATGATTAAACGTAAAAGCTTAGCCTTCTGTTTAGTGGCAGCCTTAGGCCTAGCCAGTTACAGTGCACTAGCTTATGATTTTGATGCCAGCCAAACGGACGCACAAAATAATTACAGTGCGGCACTTTCACCTCTGTTTGATCCTGCAAATGGCATTATTCCTAGTACTAATGATTTACTCTTTCGTGGTAGCACGGATGGTACTTTGAATATTCCCACGACTAATCTGCCTACTACACAATTGCCATTGTACGATGCCATTAACTCCTTAGACGGCTTTGCCTTGACTGCACCGATTACAGCGGCTTTCAGCAATGTGATGGATGCCGCCAGCGTAAAAGTCGGTAGCAGTGTGTATGTATATGAAGTCAAAAAAGATCTGGCGACTGGTGCTGTGACCAGTGTTGAAAAACAACTCACTGCGGCAGATATTTACGCCACTCCTACTGCGGATGGCAAAACTTTAGTGCTAGTACCACTTAAACCCTTAAAAGAAAGTACCAGCTATATGGTCGTTTTGACCAATAGTATTAAAGATAAAGCTGGCAAAGCAGCCGCTAGTTCATCCACTTATCTACTGGCTAAAGCTAGCCAATCTTTAGCCAGCACGCCTTATGCAGCTTTAGAGCCTTTACGTCAACTGATTGGTACTCAGGAAGCAGCAGCGGTAGGAAAAGGGATAGCAAAAGCACGCATTATTCTAAGCTGGACTTTTACTACGCAATCTGTCACGCCCGTGCTACAAGCCGCCATCTCTCAAGCAAAAGCTAGCAAAATGCTGATGTCACCGGCCTTAGGCACTACCAAGACCTTCGCTAGTAGCTTACGTGGTAAAGCGAATGTGCATGTCGGTAGCTTAGATCTACCCTACTATTTGAATGCGAAAGCGCCCTTAACTAGTTATTGGCAAGGTGCTGGCGACAGCAATCTCACCCGCTATAACCCAGCACCAAAGTTAAAGAGTACGCAAACCATTCCAGTTTTAATGAGCGTGCCCAATGCCACATCCTTAGCAGGAGCAACCCCGCCTGCCTCGGGTTGGCCAGTGATCATTTTCCAGCATGGTATTACCCGTAGCCGCTTAGATATGCTAGCCATTGCCGACACTCTAGCGGATGCAGGCTTTGTAGTGGTAGCGATTGACCTGCCATTGCATGGGATTACTGATACCACTAATCCACTGAAAGCCGATCTCAACCCAATTTTCTCAGAGGATGTAGAGCGCACTTTCAATTTGGACTTACGCAATAACAATACAGGAGCTACAGGTGCAGATGGGGGCATTGACAGCTCTGGCTCTTACTTTATCAATTTGAGCAGTTTGCGTACTTCGCGGGATAATATGCGTCAAGGCATGTCTGATTTGACAGTATTACGCAAAAGCTTAGGCAACATGCAAAGTGCTAGTTCTATTCCTTTAGATACTGCGAAAGTTGGCTTTGTAGGCATTTCCTTAGGCTCTATCGTTGGCACGGGTTATTTGAGTCAAGAAGCTAAGTCTACACCTGCTACCCTTGCAGTCCCCGGAGGTGGCATTGCTCGCTTGCTGGATGGTTCTGAGACTTTTGGCCCGCCGATTCAACAAGGCTTAGCGGCTAGTGGTATCGTCAAAGGTACGAGTGCTTATGATACCTTCATGGCCGTTGCACAATGGGTCATTGACCCTGCCGATCCGATTGTTCTAGGCAAGAAAACTGCTGCCAAGCATCCCATTCATATGCTGGAAGTGGTCGGCATAAATGGGGGGGGTAGTGATAAAGTCATTCCTAATCGGGTGGGAGGTGCACCGTTGTCGGGTACTGAACCCTTGATCAGCATCATGGGCTTAAAATCGATTACCCAAACTGGTACACCGGATGGAGTCGTGCGTTTCACGGAAGGTGCGCATGGCTCACTGTTAGATCCAAGTAGTTCCTTAGCGGCAACCACAGAAATGCAAGCCGAAACAGCGGTGTTCCAAGCTAAGCGCGGAACTGTTATTCCGGTATTTAACCCAGTGGTGGTTAAGCAATAGGCCTAGTTATTCTGGTCTTGTTCAGCCCTTTTGCTTGATGTAAAAGGGCTTTTTTCTGCACAAAATACGTGGATGTGTTTTCAAGCTGCATTTGCTATCGTGTAGGGCTGACAGGCTCTTTGGAATAGAAAAATGTCTGAAAATAAGCGCATGATTTCGCCTACTAGCTCGCGTGAAGAAGAGTATGTGGATGAGCATATTCGCCCGCGTCGCCTCAAAGATTATATTGGGCAGCCCGTGGTGCGTGAGCAAATGGAGATTTTCATTGGAGCGGCTCGTGCACGAGGTGATGCACTGGATCACACCTTAATTTTTGGCCCACCCGGCTTAGGCAAAACCACCCTATCGAATATTATTGCGCAAGAAATGGGCGCGAACCTACGCCAAACCTCAGGCCCTGTCTTAGAAAAAGCCGGCGATTTAGCTGCACTACTGACTAATCTAGAGCCGCATGATGTCCTGTTTATTGATGAAATCCACCGCCTTAGCCCGATGGTCGAAGAAATTCTCTATCCCGCGATGGAAGATTTTCAGTTGGATATTATGATCGGCGAAGGTCCAGCAGCCCGTTCGATTAAACTGGATTTACCACCCTTCACTTTAGTCGGTGCGACGACTCGTGCTGGTCTATTAACCTCACCGCTACGCGACCGCTTTGGAATTGTGCAGCGCTTAGAATTCTATAATGTGGATGATCTCGCGTACATCGTGGGGCGTGCAGCCCATATCTTAAACGTGCCGATGGAAGCCGGTGGCGCTTATGAAGTCGCAAAGCGCTCACGCGGTACACCACGAATTGCTAACCGCTTACTCCGGCGCGTGCGCGATTATGCACAAGTCAAAGGTGATGGGCGTGTCACCCCTGAACTTGCAGATAAAGCACTCAATATGCTGAATGTTGATGATCAAGGTTTAGATCATATGGATCGGCGCTTATTACTAGCCATGCTAGAAAAATTTGACGGTGGTCCAGTGGGTGTGGATAGTTTAGCGGCTGCTATTGGCGAAGAACGTGGCACGATTGAAGATGTCTTGGAACCCTATTTGATTCAGCAGGGTTTTTTGATGCGCACCCCCCGTGGACGTGTAGCTACGCGTCATACTTGGCAATATTTTGGCATGTCGATGCCTAGTAATGCTGCCTTGCAAGAACAAGCTTCACTCGATCTATTCAATGATACTGACCACTAAACTAAGGATCGTGCATGCGCTTTAATCCTGTCGATGAAGTTCCTTCCACTTGGGTCGTAGGGAGTTTTTTCTTTGTACTTTATTTTTTGATTGGCTCGATTTACGCCTTCGTACAACAAGTGCAGGAGAATCAAAATCTCTTCACAACCGGCGGCTTCTTCACGATTGAAAGCTTCGTATTTGCCATGACCTACCCAATATTGGCAGGGCTATTGTGGTGGATGAGTTTCAAGCATCGGGAGGAAATTGCCGAACTACTACTCAATGTGCCCGCACCGGCAGAAATTCCCCAGTATCTTTGGCTAGCGGTCGGTATGATTATTTCCTCGATGGGGTTGGCTTATTTAATGTATTACCCCTTGTCTTTTGTTGCGCCCGATTTAGTGCAGAAATGGTTTTTAGAAAGCCCCCCGTTATTATATTGGGATGAGCAAGGCTATTATTGGCTCGGCAATTTTGTGGCAGTAGTGGCAGCCGTGATCTTTGCCCCGATGGTGGAAGAATTTATTTTTCGCGGTTATTTACTCAATCGCTGGACACTTAAACTAGGCCCGCTGCCTGCCATTTTGCTCTCTTCGGGTTTATTCGCTTTTCTGCACGTTGATATGCTGGGGGCTTTTGTGTTTGGCGTGTTCCTCTGCTTGCTATCTATGAAAACACGCTCATTAGTTGGCCCCATCATTGTGCATTTTGCGAACAACCTGATCGCTGTCAGTATCGAATGGATGGATCATCTCTGGTGGAGTGGCTTTGCACCCATGACTATGCAAGATTTTTATGACCAAGCCGCTTGGGGCGTTTTTGGCTTAGTAGTCGGTCTGCCGTGGTTGTGGTGGTATGCACGTAAACATTTTCTGCCCTTAGCACCCTTATTATTGGCGCATCAAAATGGTGGGCAGACGCCAGATTCTCAAGCGATAGGCTAATTTCACTATCGCTTGCTTAGCCTTTGCTACACCGCCTCTACCAGCAAAATAATACCTTCAACACCCACAACCTCGACTTTAGTTCCTGCGGGTAGATCCTTACCACGCACCCGCCAAGTACTATCACCAATTTTTAGGGAGCCACTGCCTTGGATGATGGCTTCGTTGAGGACATAACGCTTACCAATATGACTGAGTAGGCGATTATTTAGCTCTGGCTCCATCGGGGGTGGATCGCGAAAAAACTTAGATTGGCGCCAAGCATAAAGGCTTAAAATAGAAGTTGCGCCAAACAACAAAAGTTGCCAGCCTAAGCTTAACTCAGGAAAAATCCATAGCACTACACCGGTTAGCACAGCACCAAAGCCAAACCACATTAGAACGACACCGGGCGCGAGCATTTCTAAAGTGAGCAGCACTGCGCCTAAAATCAGCCAGTACCAAAATTCAAAACTCATCATGTTTAGGCCTTCTCCCGCATGACTTTCCACAGCTCATTGATACTGCCAATCGACCCCATTAAACCGCTGGTATCTAAAGGCATAAAGATGGTTTTTTGTTGGTTGGAATCCGCAAACTTACCCAAAGCTTCGACATATTTCTGCGCTACGAAATAATTAAGCGCTTGTACATCACCTTTGGAAACCGCCTCTGAAACCATTTGTGTTGCTTTGGCTTCAGCTAAGGCTTCACGCTCACGGGCTTCTGCTCGCAAAAAGGCTGCTGATTTCGCACCTTCAGCTTCAAGAATCTGCGATTGCTTTTTACCCTCTGCTTCCGTGATTTGGGCGCGCTTTTGGCGTTCAGCGGTCATTTGTAGATTCATGGCTCGTACTAACTCGGCAGGCGGCTCAATGTCTTTAATCTCAACCCGTAAAACCTTGACACCCCAAGCACTAGTGGCTTCATCCACAATGGTTAACACCCGTGCACCGATTTCATCGCGCTTACTCAGCAAATGATCCAGCTCCATCGAACCACAGACAGAACGTAAATTGGTCATAGTAAGATTCAAAATAGCATTTTCTAAATGAGCCACTTCATAAGTAGCTTTGGCCGGATCGAAAACTTGGTAGAACACCACACCATCAATACTCACGTTCGCATTATCGGCAGTGATCACTTGTTGCGGCAAAATATCTAAGACTTGCTCCATCATATTAACCTTGCGACCAATCCGGTAAACAAAGGGAACAATCACCCCCAAACCGGGTTGCAGGGTATACACATAACGACCAAAGCGCTCCACGGTATAGGCAAAGCCTTGTGGAACCGTCTTCACCCCCATGAAAAATAAAGTGACCACCAACACCATGATGGCAATAGCAAAGTATAAGAACATGATTCTCTCCTTAGTTTATTGGTTTTTATATGGCAAACTTATTTCTAGAGTATACCATTGCAAAGCCAATAAACGATTAACCTTGTTAGGCACTGTGGAGATGTGCTTACAGTTCATCGGAAAAACTTTGTGGCCAGCCTAAAAACAGAAAAGCTTCTGCTATAACTGTGGCTTGCTAGTAATGGATCGGGGTATATGGGCAAACATAAGCTGTCGACGGATAATTTCTTGGTACTACCAACCGCTGTTATGCATGAACAACTCGCTTGTTTAGCAAGTTACGGCGCCGTTCTATTTTGGCTACATACTCTAGCGGCTTTATTTTTGTGTCTATTAATTTGGGCACATCCGCCTTTTAGCGCGGGTTTACTCATAGCTTGGCTACTGATTATTAGCTTATTGACGGCCAGTTGTTGGTGGACTAGTAGCCATTTCCATATTGATAAAATTTCAGAAGATAATTTATTAACTCGCACACAACGTTATGTATTGCTCAGCACGCTCTTGCATGCCTTATGGGGTGCATCCGGGATTTTACTATTTGCAAATCAAATAGAGGTCTCAGCAGTACACAGTGCTTTATTGCTCTTAATTAGTTTGGGCGCTTTACCTATGCTATTGCTATCGTGGCCTATTGCCTCAATACAAATCGCTGCTGTCTTGCTCCCAATGGCTTTAATGCTGCTTTGGCCAAGTGAGCCTATTTTTCGCTTATTGAGCTTAGTACTCATCGCGGCAGCCATTGTGACTATGCTCGCGAGTCGACCTTTAGCGCAACTAATGAGTAATTTTCAACTTGCTCAGCGCAAACTGCTAGAGCAAATGAATACCGATGTGCTTACCCAATTAGCCAACCGCCGCCAATTTGAACAATTATTTAAATTAGAATGGCGCCGTTCGGCTCGTACTCGTGAACCTTTAGCACTGTTGATGTTAGGCATTGATCAAGCGATTCATGTCAATACTAACGAACAATGTTTGATTGCTTTAGCGGACTATTTAAAGGGAGCCGTACAACGAGCTGGTGATTTAGTCGCACGTTATGATGATCAGCGCTTTATTGTACTTTTACCCACTACTGATCCTGAAGAAGCCGCACAACTCGCTGAAAAATTCCGTAGCGAAATTGAACGCAAGCAACTAACTTGCGCCCAGTTAGCTGGATTAAAAGTCAGCATCGGTGCAGCCAGCTGCCAACCGCAAGTAACACGTGAACAAGCACAGATTGAGCAGGATCAACACGATGTCACTTATCCTGCTCACCTATTAGCTGCGGCAGAACAAGCCCTGTATAAGGCTCAACATGGTGGTGGTAATCAAGTTATTCTTGAAAATGTCTAAGAGACATCACTCTGTTTTAAACTTGGCTAATCATGCAACACTCTTAGTTGCAAACCGAACGCCTGCTGATAAAAATTTAAACTTGCAGCTGCCTCATTCGCCTATATTGAAAATACAAATGACGTGTCTTAAAAAGCAAAAGGCCCTGTAAACTATTAATTTACAAGGCTTTAAAGGTGGTGGGTCGTATGCGATTCGAACGCATGACCACCTGATTAAAAGTCAGATGCTCTACCGGCTGAGCTAACGACCCGTCGAGGCGTGCATTCTACACAATCAGAGATAGGTTTCAAGCATTTTTTTACCTGAACGCCTAATTAACTTAAATTTTCCTCCAAATGCTTAATTTATCCGTCTAGAACCTAAACATCTAACACCGACTCGTTCTGCAGGCAATGAATAGTTTTTGCCACTTGTACATCTTTAGGCATTTCCTGCATGGTCACCCAAGCTTGCTTCAAATGCCCTAGGGTAGCCTCTTGTAAGCTCTGTAAAGCTGCTGAAGTACGCTCAACATCAAAGAACGCAAATGGTTCATCCAAGAAAATAAACTGGCTCTCCATGTCATTACTTTCGACGAGCGAATTCCCTAAAGCCATCCGCATCGCTAGGCTGATTTGCCGTTGAGTCCCCGAAGAAATTTCATCGAAATCGAGATAATCACCTTTCTCATCTGACAACACCCGTAGCGCAAAATCATTATTGATTTCTAAACTGTTATAGTGACTATGAGTGAAATCCGATAGCAAACCTTGGCAACGTTGCTGCACGATTTGATTAAAGCGGACAATCGAGAACTGCGAAGACTGACGAAGCAACTCCGAAGCTTTAGTCTTCACTTTAAGCTCTTGTTGATAAGCTGTCATTTGTGCCGTTTGCTCCGTATCTTCACGATTCAACGACATTAATTGATCAACCAAACTACGCTCTTTACTCACATCCTCATCAAGGCTAGCCATACACTGCCCGAAAAAGCGTCCACGCTGTTTTAAGTCCTCACTAATCGCATTGCTGGTGTAACGCACTTGATCTGGTAAGACCGCATACTCTCGAACTTGTTTAGGCAGATCGGCGGATAAGGATAAATCGTTAGATAATTTACCCACTTTAGGTGCTTGTGAAAAAAGATGCTGCTCCTGCAGATAGCTTGTAGACCTAGTACCTAGCATGGTGTCGATTGCAGTATTAGCTTGTTCCCAGCCAGTTTGTAAAGTATGGCTAAACTGATTAGCCTGCTCAAGCAGCGGTTGCAAACGATAACGCTCCACATACCAACCTCTGAAGAGGACAAAGCTAGTAACAATTGCTATACCCACTCCAATCCATAGCAGTAAGCGCGCAAAAAAAGCCTCGCGAGTAAAATCAGGCCGACTAACCCCATCTAGCCATTGGGGAAATAAAGTCAAAACAGCCCAAGCTGCTAATACCAGCAGCAGGCCAATAATCCCCAACAGGCTCCAATGTCCTAGCCAGCGACTTTTACGTTGATAGCGTTGATAAGAACCGTGCCCTTCTAAATACAACTCGCTGCCCGTTGGGATTGCACTGACTAAGGCTTGGCCTTGCTTTTGCTGATCCTCTAAAGTTTCCCGAACTTCTAATAAATCTGGTAAACGTTGGGCATCTACGCTAATCGCTGCTTGAGCCGCTTGGGTGGTTTTATGGTCAGCTTCGAGCTTATCCAAAGCCTCTTGAGCACTCTGCAACTCTTGCTGTAGCTCCTCGTCAAGCTGCGCATAGGCTTTAATACCCGCCATTTTTTGTAAATTGGTAATATCAGGTTCGCGCTCAGTCCCTAGCTGCTTGCTCCAATAAAAAGTACGACTAAACGTTGAGTAGTTAAATCCGACTAAGCGCGTTAAGAATTGCTCTACTGCCGCAGAGGTAGAAGCAAGCACTTGTTCTTGAGCATCTAATAAAGAAGCCTGCTGATTTCCAGTTTTATTGACACTGCGCTTTAAATGATAAGTTTCGCTGGCATGGACAAAGCTCACTGTGACGCTAGCTTGCTCAGCGCCCCAATGAATTAATTTATTAGTACGATCAGTTGTTAAATTATCAGTCCGTCCAAATAAGCCGAAACTTAAAGCTTCACCAAGACTACTTTTCCCAGACTCATTCCCACCCGTAATTAGAATCAAACCCAGTTGGGGTAACTCTTTTAAATGCAGTCGTTTGTATTTACGGAAGTTCTCCGCAAGCAGTTCCGTAATAATCATCCCTGATCTCCTATAGCAGCCTGCTCTAAACGCTCAATCACTAATTTCGCTGCTGCTCGATAAAGATGGGCATCAAAATTTTCTTGATTAGCTGCCATCGTAAGATTTTGCTGACAAAACTCAGCAAAGCGGCGAGCAGCCGTACTTTTTAGCTGTGTAGTATTAAGCCATTCGGCCTGTACGGGTTCAGATGACACTCTTTACCTCCGTTCTAAGATAGGTTTGTTTAACTATAATGTAAAACCACAAAAAAAGGTGGACTCCTCCCTGTTACTTACTGTGTCAGTACCTTAAATGACAGCTCATCGCTTAGATAAGTCGCTTCAGCAGTGAGAAACGTTTAAAACAGGACAGCTTTGCCTAAATCACTAAGATACCAGCGCTTCCATGGACAAAAGGACGTGTCATGATGGCTAGAATCTTAATTCTTGATCTTAATCCCAAGCTCACTTACCCAGACTTATCCATTGCTTATTTAGTCACACCCTTACGTGCTGCGGGTTTGCAAGTGGTCGTCGAAACCTTTGTAGCTGAAGAAAAGAAGCAAAACCCTAGTCAAACTAACTTGAATTTGACCAATATCCCAAAATATTTAGAGAGTACTCAGCCTGCCCTAATTTTGATTCCCAGTTATTTAAATCATTATGTAGCTATTCAAAAACTAGCCCATTGTGTGGCTGATTTAGGACTACCGTTGATTTTAGGGGGAGGTTGTTTAACAACATGTAGTACTGAAGATTTGCCTTTATGGTTAAGTTTAAAAGGGGTCACCGCCGTTTTTGTGGGTGAAGCCGATTGGGTCATTGCTGAGTTAGTAGCCACCGTCCTAGGTAAACAAGATTTATCCGTATGGCCGGGAGTTTGTCAACGAGGGCTAGAGATGGAAACGCTCAGTGCACCACCTTTACAAGAATTAGAATTACTGCCCCTACCTGATCTATCGGATTTTGCTTGGCAACTGCATCGTTCCGCTTTAATTCCTATCCTTACAAGTCGTACCACTCGATTAGAAAATAAACAAAATATTTACAGTAGCCGTCCGGTACAAGCAGTCTTAAGCGAATTATATATTCAGGCAAAACGTTACCCATGCAAAGAGTTTATCTTTTTGGATCCCAGTCTTAATGCCAACTTAGCAATGTGGTATGGCTTAATCGATAATATTCAAGCAGTTGTACCGGGTTGCCGTTGGTTAGCCACGATTTTTTTAGATGGTAAAAATGACTTAGGCCTTGATTTGAATACTTTTGTTGCAGCCCGTACGGCTGGCTTAAGACACTTAAATATCAGCTTAGATGCGACGCAAACACTTAAACAAGGTAAGCTACTTAATACCGCGATGGAGCGCAATCGTGAGCTAGTTGCCTATGCTTATCAAGCGGGTTTAAGTGTACGCTGCTTGGTGCAGAATCATACGCTATTCAATAGTCTTGCGGATCTACCCAACACGAATGATTTTCTACTGCAAAAACTAGTAGAAACTACGCAAGCTAGGCAAACTGCTAGCAGCGCAGCTAAACAAACTAGTTCAGACAAACCAACTACTGCACCTCACCATCAACCAAAACAAACTCCAACACTAAGAACTGATCAGACCGTCATTAAATCGGGTGGTATCAAATCAGACAGCCTAAAAACCAAAGTCAGTTTTTGGCAGCGACTCAAAAAAACCTTAGTTTCCCAGAAATCGCATAAAACATCTGAAGCAAATCAGCTAGTTTAGGGCAAGTTTTATAAATCATTTTAATTAATCAGTCACCGTTCAGGCAAAGACTGCGAGGATGCGTATGGAGCGGCGGGCAGCTCGTCGGGTAAATTTAAGCAGCTTTGTGAATGATTTTATATTTGGATGGCAAATCCTAATAATAAAAACAACGAACGGCAACGACTAATGAAAAAACAAAATCTATTTGCACTGGCTGCAATTGCAGGTATGGGGCTGTCTGCTTGTAGTCAAAATCCCCAAGCGATTCCTGAAGCGGATGCATTAGTAAGTACGCCTGTGGTACGTCCACCGTATGCGCAACAAGCTGTACGTGTTCCTAAATCTCAGCAATTAGGCTATCAGCGTCCTATTCCACATGCTTACCCAAAACCTAATATGAATTACCATAATCCCCCAAACAGTTATGGTATTCCTTCGATTCCACCACACATGGTTAGCAATAACCAAATGCCACGTTTATCTAGAGTGGAATTGCGCGCCATCGGTGATCAGATTTTCAATAACGAAGGCGGTGGAAATCTGAATAATCTCGTGCATTGGAATGATGGCGAAGACTTTGCTTCTATGGGAATTGGTCACTTTACTTGGTATCCAGCCGGTCGCCGCCAAAGCTTTGGCAATACCTTCCCCGGTTTACTGGACTATATGGCACAAAATGGGGTGCAATTACCGGGTTGGTTGCAACAGGCACGTGTACAAGGCGCACCTTGGTCAACTCGTGAAGAACTGATGGCACAGAAAAACTCACCCCAAGTTCAGCAACTACAAAATCTGCTCTACAACACCCGTGAACTACAAGCACAATATATTGTAGATCGTACCCGTACAGCGATGCCTAAGTTGGTGAAAGCCTCTCATCAACAATCCATAGTGGCGCACAATTTGAATGCCGTTGCAAATACACCGGGTGGTTGGTATGCACTGATTGATTATGTGAATTTCAAGGGTGAGGGCTTAGGAAACGGTGGTTATCGTGGCCAAAACTGGGGTTTACGCCAAGTATTGGAAGAAATGCGTCCCACTGCACAAGGCCAACAGGCACTACATGAGTTTGCTGATGCTGCGATGCGCGTCTTACAACGCCGCGTACAAAACTCCGACCCATCGCGTAATGAAGCCCGTTGGTTGCGTGGCTGGCAAAATCGAGTCGATACTTATCGTAATCCAATTGTGTAAGGCTTCAATACATAGCTAGCAGTAGTAGGCTGTTAGCTATGATCCAAGGTATGCCGAACTTGGCGTTGTTTGCGTGTATCTGTACCTGCTTGTTGTACGGCTCGTTGGCGCAAACCGGGCACAAAGGGAATCTCACCTTTTTGCCCACTACGCGCATAGTCCGCTAATAATTGCTCAGTAAAAGTTTCGCTTAGCTCCAAGTCACTTAATGCAATATCATGCACTAACTTAAATAAGCGCGGCAAAGCAATTTGATGAGTTTGTCCAGAGCGTTGCTGTAACTGCTCACTCACCACCCAAAAGCGTGCAAACGGGGTTTCACCTAGCAGCAAATCCAAACTATGCTCAAACCGCCCTGAATTCCCAATGAGATCCCAATAGCGCGCAAACCGATTCATTTGCTGCATCGTGAACGGATCAATACGATCAGTCGCTAAAATGTTATAAGGTGGGTAGGGATTAAAAATTAAGCCGAAGGCTTCGGTATGGCGAATAATAGGCGCACCTCTCAGACGCTTGAGAATACCTACTTGAATCTCGTGCGGATGTAGTGCGACTAACTGATCAAAGCCTTGCGCGAAACTCACTAGATCCTCACCCGGCAGCCCAAAAATTAAATCCGTGTGTAAATGTGCAGCACTATGCTGACGCAGCCAACGCAGGTTTTCAATCGATTTGTCATTATCTTGTTTACGACTAATTAAAGCTTGTACTTCAGGATTGAAAGTTTGGATGCCAATCTCAAACTGTAAACTACCTGCAGGAAAACGCTGAATACACTCTTTTAAAACATCTGGCAAATGATCAGGCACTAGTTCAAAGTGGAGGAAAGTATCAGCATCCAGCCGCTCAAGAAAAAACTCTAAAATGAGTTGGGTAGTAGCTATTTTTAAATTAAAAGTACGATCAACAAATTTAAAATGACGCAAACCACGCTGCCACAATTGCTCCATTTCAGTTAAAAATTTATTTAATTCAAAAGGATAAGCGGTTTTATCCAAAGCTGACAAACAAAATTCACATTTAAAAGGACAACCCCGCGAAGCTTCTACATACACGAAACGTTGTTTGATATCCGTATCGGTGTAGTGCTCATAAGGTAAATTTAATTGGGCTAAGGCTAGCAGTGGGCTTTGAATAAATTTTTCTTTTGGAGTTTGCCCAGTTAAAAGCTGAATACATAACTCGCGCAAACTTTGCTCAGCAGTACCGCTGACCACATAATCCGCTTGTTGGCTGATAGTTTGCCCTTCAGCTTCATAGCTCACTTCTGGACCACCTATTATAATAATTAATTGAGGCTGCAGCATTTTTAGCAGGCTTACAACTGCGGTAGTTTCCGTGACATTCCAAATATACACGCCGAAACCGACAATTTTAGGCTTTTTGGCCAGAATTTGCTCAACTATGTCCAAAGGGCGCATTGAGATCGTAAATTCTACTAACTCACTCTGAACTTGCAAAACGCCCAAATTCGCAAATAAATATCTTAGCCCTAGGGATGCATGGGTATAGCGTGCATTAAGCGTAGAAAGCAAAATTTCGGGCATATAGGTTAATAATGAAAGAAGCGAAGCGCAGTCTAGCACAAAATGTGCAATGAATCTGATTTTCAGCCTGTTGTAAAGAGATTAGATGTAGTTTTAATGCGACATTTATAGGAACATTTAGTTCGATCAATCTATTTTTTAGATGACTTATTTTTTGATTAATCATAGTTTCATTATTTTGTCAAGAGAGGTTGCAAGCCTTATTTTAACTGGCTTCAGAGTTTTTTTATTAATATATAAAAAAAATAAATAAACATAAAAATCATCTATTTATCACCTAGACTACCATCCAAAAAATGGCGGCTAAGCCTATTCATCCTTAGGGAAGCACGTGTTACAGTTCGCCCCGATTCATAGTTAATCCTCAAGGTTAGTTATGAATTTCTTTTATAAACAAACTGTTAGGTTATTGTTATATGACTTTGTTTAACCATTTTCTAGCCTTACTAGTAATGGCGCTTGTTTGCTCAAGTCCAGTGCTAGCAGCCGGAAAGAAGGAGAAGACAATCAGTCTTCGCGTAACTGCAACTGCTTATAACTCTCTACCGAGTCAAACGGACGCAAGTCCAGACCTCGCTGCTTGGGGTGATCGTTTACGCCCAGGTATGAAAGCCATCGCTGTATCTCGTGACCTGCTTTATAAATATGGATTAAAACGCAAAGCTAAGGTACGGATCAGTGGGTTTGATGGTGAATTCCTAGTGCTCGATAAAATGCATGAGCGGTGGGAAAAAAAGATTGATATTTACATGGGGAAGGATCACCGCAAGGCACGGCGCTTTGGGCGCAAAAATGTGACGATTAAGTGGTAATTCGTTAGTTCCAAGGATGGACACAAGCCCGCTTTATGCGGGCTTTTTCTTATCGACTCACACTAAAGTTTGTTCGCTTACAACGACTGACTATTAAGAAAACTAATTAACTTAGACCAAATCTATTCATTCCAAGACCAGTGGTGCACTGCTTATTAGTCAATTAGTAAGCTTCAAGAGTTAGAGAAACATAACACCACTTATCACCCTAAACCCACCATTAACTATCTTTACTGATTATTTCAACTTATCAAATAAATATTATTTGAATATAAATTCAAATAACTAATTGATCAGTAATGATCTAAAGAAGTCCAAAATGAACAATAAATATGCTTTATCAGTGGGTTTAGCAATTGCCTTAGCAACTTGTACGAACTCTATTCATGCAGCTTATAGCTTAGATACTGAACTGCGTTCTCTAATTAAGCAGAATGGCCTAAGCGGAGACCCTAGCAAAGGGCGTACTATCCCTACTATTAGTAGCCCGAAAGCCCAGTTAGGCATGCGTTTATTCTTTAATAAAGCATTGGGTGGCAATAAAGATACGGCCTGTGTCACTTGTCATCATCCTTTATTGGGTGGTGGTGACGATTTGGCTCTCTCAATTGGCGTGGGGGCAGTCAATCCTGATTTATTAGGCCCTGGACGTTTACAGGTATTAGGGCATCCAAATGTTCCACGCAATGCACCTACCACCTTTAATATGTCTTTATGGGACGTCTCTGTTTTCTGGGATGGACGCATTGAAAGTCTAACGAAACAAACGGGTATGAATGGGAGCATAGGAGGTATCCGAACTCCAAGTACGCCTTTAGGTATAGCTGATCTACAAGCAGGTACTAATTTAGTCGCTGCTCAAGCCAAATTTCCAGTCACCTCCCATGATGAAATGCGTGGTGATTTAGCAGCTAATAGGGAAAATCCTTATGTATGGACACATTTAGCGGGCCGCTTAGGTGGTTTTGGTGAAGGTATTGGTGAATTACCTCAACCTGAATATTGGCTAAGTCTATTTAGAAAAGTGTACGGTACGCCAACTAGCTCACCCGAGCAGGTGATAACGACCCAAAATATTTTCGATGCTATTGGTGAATATGAGCGCTCACAAACCTTCACCCACAATCCTTGGCAAACTTATATCCAAGGGAATAACCAAGCCTTAAGTGAAAGTGCTAAACGAGGAGCAGTGCTATTTTACAAGCCCTATCAACAAGGCGGTGGTAACTGTGTTGCTTGTCATAAAGGAGACAAACTTACCGACGAGAAGTTCTATAATTTAGCTATGCCACAGTTGGGCAAAGGTGGGCGTGGTGGAGCAGATAATACTCACGACTACGGACGTGGTAATGAAACGCAACTATATACTGATCGCTTCACATTCCGTACACCTTCCTTACTAAATGTGGAAGGGACTAAACCTTATTCACATGCAGGTGCCTACTATACTCTAGAAGCGGTGATCCAACACCATTTAGACCCCTCTTGGGCAGTCGCTAATTATCAGCTTAACCGAGTAAAAAATGAAAATCCGGGCATTCAAACCGAAAATGCACAGAAGAATACCTTTGAAGCCCTGAATAAATTACGTGAAGATCAACAAAAAGGCATAACCCCGCTACGGCCTGCACGTTTAAGCAAAACTGCTATCGAGGATTTAGCAAACTTTTTACGCTCTTTAACAGATCCCTGCATTAAAAGTGCAGCCTGCTTAGCACCTTGGATGCCGCCCTCGAATGAAGACCCTAATGGCTTACAGCTTGAAGCACAATTTAAATTTTAGGTAAAAGCTATACTAATCAAGAATTTTCAAATCGCTTAGATTACAGGCATCTAAATTTAGATGCCTTTTTTCTTAGTGAGCTTCATCCCAATTAGCACCTACACCCATTTCTACTAATAAAGGCACCGATAAACTCACTGCATGGGTCATAAGCTCAGCGATTTTTGGTTGCACCAAACTTAACTCCCCCTCAGGGACTTCAAACACTAACTCATCATGCACCTGCAGGATCATTTTGGTCTGCACTTGGCTAGCGCTTAACCAATGATCCACGGCAATCATCGCTTTTTTAATAATATCAGCAGCACTACCCTGCATAGGTGCATTGATGGCAGTGCGCTCAGCATATTGGCGAGTTGCAGCATTACGCGATTTAATATCCGGTAAGAACAAGTGCCGTCCAAATAAGGTTTCGACATAGCCTTGAGCACGTGCTTGCTCACGGGTAGTTTCCATATAGGCTTTTACACCCGGATAGCGGGCAAAATATAAATCGACATAGGCTTGAGCTTCACGCCGATCCACATTTAATTGCCGTGCCAAACCAAACGCCGACATCCCATAAATCAGACCAAAATTGATGGCTTTGGCTGCACGGCGCTGTTCAGTAGTGACCGTTTCTAAACTCATGCCAAACACTTCAGCCGCTGTCGCACGATGCACATCCAAACCGTGCGCAAAGGCATCCAGTAAACTCTGATCACCCGATAAATGCGCCATAATGCGTAATTCAATTTGTGAATAATCCGCTGCTAGCAATTTACAACCGGACTCTGCGATAAAGGCTTGGCGAATCCGCCGTCCGGCGGCAGTACGAATCGGAATATTTTGTAAGTTCGGCTCAGTGGATGAAAGCCGCCCTGTTGCGGCAACCGCTTGATGATAGGAGGTATGTACCCGTCCTGTGCGGGCATTAATCTGTTCAGGTAAACGATCTGTATAAGTTGATTTGAGTTTACTTAAACCGCGATGCTCCAAAATTAACGCGGGTAATTGATGACCTAAATCCGCCAATTCCTCTAATACATCTTCAGCAGTTGAGGGTTGCCCTTTCGGTGTTTTACGCAAAATCGGTAAACCCAGCTTTTCAAAGAAAATTTCTTGAATTTGTTTGGGCGAAGCTAGATTGAACTCTCGTCCAGCAACTTTATAAGACTCCTCCACCAATGCTTGCATACGTTGCTCAAGCTCAAGGCTTTGCTTATTCAGCATCAGAGCATCGACTTTCACCCCATTGCGTTCCATCGTAGACAAGATGGGAACTAGAGGAATTTCGACTTGTTCATACAACTCGCGTTGCCCATCTAAGGCTTGTAGTTGTGGCCAAAAATACTGATGTAAGCGCAAGGTATAATCTGCATCTTCTGCGGCATACGGAGTCGCTTGCTCCAGAGCAACTTGATTAAAAGTGAGCTGACTTTTGCCTTTACCTGCAATATCCTCGAAGTGAATCGTCGTATGCTGTAAATGCTGTTCACAGAGGGTATCAAAATCATGGCGGCTCGCGGTTGAATCCAGCACATAGGATTCCAACATCGTGTCCTGCTTAATCCCATTTAAAGTAATGCCATGATTGAGTAACACATTACGATCATATTTAAGATTTTGCCCAATCTTACCCACGCTTGGGTTTTCTAATAAAGGTTTGAGTTGAGCTAAGGTGGCTTCGCGATTTAACTGTACCGGTGCACCTAAATAATCATGCGCTAAGGGTAAATAAGCCGCCTCACCCGCTTGCAGAGCAAAGGATACACCCACAATCTGTGCATCCATATAACTCAAACTTGTGGTTTCGGTATCAAAGGCAAACTCACCGGACGCTTGCAGACGAGTCAGCCATTGCTCTAGCTCAGCTTGGGTGAGAATGGTCTGATACTGCGTAGTGCTAGGATTCTGAACAGAGGGTAAATTTAAGGGTAAAGAAGAGGGCACTGAACTTGGATTGACCGCACTAGTGTTAGTCAACTTAGACTTCGGTAACTCTAATTTATCTA
This sequence comes from uncultured Thiothrix sp., assembly GCF_937873765.1. GTDB lineage: Bacteria > Pseudomonadota > Gammaproteobacteria > Thiotrichales > Thiotrichaceae > Thiolinea. Next base: position 32,078 of record NZ_CALMZC010000055.1, read on the forward strand.
AAGCATTCAAGCGCGAGCGGAATTCGTAACGGGTATAGAACTCGCGTAAAGTTTCTATATCAGGCGAACTAAACGCTAAGTCTTCTGGATTGATTTTTAAGGGCACGTTGCATTTAATTGTGACCAACTCATAGGACAAAGGCAAATGTACCAAAGCCGACCGTAGATTCTCGCCCACCTTGCCTTTAAAGACTTCAGCATGCTGGATAATCTGTGCGAGCGAGTCATATTCTTGTAACCATTTAACCGCCGTTTTTGGCCCAACTTTATCCACACCCGGCACATTGTCCACAGCGTCCCCCATCAGCGCTAAATAATCACGAATACGCTCAGGAAGTACACCAAATTTTGCCACCACGCCTGCTGGATCAAGATAGGTGTTGCTCATGGTATTGATGAGATGTACACGCTCATCCACCAGTTGTGCCATATCTTTATCGCTGGTGGAGATCACCACACGCCCCTCATACGCCTTAGCCAGCGTGCCAATCACATCATCGGCCTCAACCCCTTCAACAATGATTAGGGGATAACCTAAGGCCTTCACCATGTCTAAGAGTGGTTGAATTTGCTGACGTAAGTCCTCTGGCATCGGTGGGCGGTTGGCTTTATAAGCAGGGTAGAGTTCATCACGAAAGGTTTTACCCGAAGCATCGAAGACCACTGCCATATGCTCAGGTTCATAATCTTTGCGAAGCTTATCCAGCATATTTAAGACCCCATGCATAGCACCGGTTGCTTCACCTTTGGAGTTAGTTAAAGATGGTAAAGCGTGAAAAGCGCGAAATAGATAGGATGACCCATCGACTAGAATGAGGGGCTTGCTAGGGGAACTCATGGTTTAGGCTCGTGAAAACTTAAGAGCCTTAAGGTTAGCGTGCTTTCAGAATGGGAGCGAGGAGAATTAAGCAGCACTAAAAACAAAGCCCCTAATAAGGGGCTTTGCGAAGTATAATTAGAAGTCCTGCTTATAAGTCAGCCATAATATTGGCGCGACCGACAATCAAAGGATCAATAGATTGAATATTACGCAGATCCTTACCATTGTAGTGAACTTTATGCAGAACATAACGCATAGCATTTAAACGGGCGCGTTTTTTGCAGTCCGACTTCACGACTGTCCACGGTGCTTCTGCAGTATCAGTGTGGAAGAACATGGCTTCTTTAGCAGTGGTATAAGAGTCCCATTTATCCAAAGAAGCTAAGTCGATTGGACTGAGTTTCCATTGTTTTAATGGGTGTAGCTTGCGCTCTTCAAAACGTCGGCGTTGCTCCGCACGACTCACCGAGAACCAGAACTTAATTAAATGAATCCCACTACTCGCTAAATGGCGTTCAAACTCTGGGACTTGACGTAAAAAATCATCGTATTCTCGATCAGAACAAAAACCCATCACTCGTTCAACCCCAGCACGGTTGTACCAAGAGCGGTCAAACAACACAATTTCACCCGCTGTTGGCAAATGCTGGATATAACGTTGAAAATACCATTGACCACGTTCTGCTTCAGTCGGCTTTTCCAAAGCAACGACACGTGCACCCCGTGGGTTGATATGTTCCATAAAACGCTTGATCGTCCCCCCTTTACCCGCCGCATCACGTCCTTCAAACAGGATGACGATGCGTTGACCCGTCTCTCTCACCCACATTTGCAGCTTTAATAATTCAACCTGCAAACGGAATTTTTCTTTTTCATAATTCTTCCGTGACATACGGTTTTTATAGGGATAAACCGCAGAACGCCAGTTATCGACTAACTCATCATCCTTATTCACCACCGCTTTTGGAGCATGCGTTTGCCAACGAACCAGCGCCGCCTCTAAAGCTTCTTTATCATCCGGTGAAGCCCCTTCCAGCATCACTTGTAAACGCTTGAGCATCTCTTCTGCATCCGCAGGACTCGCTCGCTTAGCCTCATCTAAAATTTCAGTCGCCGCGATAATCTGCGCATTTTGTGCAGCAGTTACTGCTTCCACTGCATTGAGAGCCTCAACTCCTGTTTCTGTTTCGTTTATTGAATGTTCTTCTTTCGTATCCATATGAACTCCAGCTTGCCTTAATCTGTCATAAGACAAGCGTATGTTATTTGTCAATTGAGTTGCGTTGATGAATGTCAAAGGACTTCGAGTGCTATAATGAAATCCTTACGCACTTATTATTATAGTGGAGACTAAACGATGAGTTTAAAATTCGGATCATTTGTTGCGCTAGCTGTGGTGACTTTACTAGTAGCAACTAATGCTAATGCCGCCAATGCAAAAACTGGGCAACGCTTCGGGGATTGGGGTGTTAAATGTGAAACCATTCCTGATAAATCCCAAGTCTGTTATGTCCAGCAAGTGCTATCTGAAAAAGGTAGCAAACAACCTTTAATGATTACCGTGTTAGGTTATGGCAAAGGTAAACCTTTCCCGACAGCAATTTTTGAATTGCCCAAAGGGGTGGATATGAAACAAGGCGTACAATTAAAGGTTGACAAAAACCAAGCTGTCGCTTTCCAAGGCAAGTGCGATCAACAAGGTTGTCGCGCTGGCTTTACTTTAGATAATGCTATGATGCAACAGATTGCTAAGGGTCAGCGTGCTTTACTGGCTTATCGCCCAGGTCCTAATAAAGAACCCGTAATTTTACCAATTTCCTTAAAAGGTTTAGCTCCCGGCTTAAAAGCCGTTAAATAAATTAAAGTGTAGAGAAACAGGCTTGCATATACCCCAATTCTTTAACCATCATTGGGGTATATAGGTAAAAGTTTATTTACCGATACAGAATGAACTAAAGATTTCGCCTAATAAATCATCAGAAGTAAACCTACCAGTGATTTGCCCTAAAGCATCTTGTGCTAAACGCAACTCTTCAGCCATTAACTCACCTGCATTAAAAACGAGTAATTGCTGCTCAGCGCGCTCCACAGCGGCTTGCGTAATCTCCAAAGCTTGCAAATGACGTCGCCTTGCTATAAAAGTATCTTCGCGCTCACCCTGATACCCCATTCGCGCTTTCAGCTCCGCTTTGAGTACATCTAAACCCAAACCTTGCTTAGCCGAAATATATAGATGTTGTCCTTGCTTACCAACCGCTTTGCCTGTTAGATCCACTTTATTATGCACCGTCAATACCGGAATACTGGACGGGAGTTTAGTGAGGATGGACATATGCTCGGCACTTTCTATCTGAGTATCATCGACTAGCATTAGAATTAAATCAGCTTGCTCAACTTCACGCCAAGCCCGCTCGATACCAATTTTTTCAACCGGATCATTACTCTCACGTAATCCTGCAGTATCTACAATATGTAAAGGCATGCCCTCTAAATTAATCCGCTCACGCAAAATATCACGAGTCGTACCTGCTATATCGGTGACAATCGCCGTTTCTTGCCCAGCGAGCGCATTCAATAAGCTTGACTTACCTGCATTCGGCCGCCCGACAATCACTAGATGCATACCGTCGCGTAATAAACTACCTTGTTGCGCCTTTTGAAAAATTTCAGTTAATTGCTGTTTGATCATTGCAAGACGCAGAGTGACAACTGAGTCTGCTAAAAAATCTATTTCTTCATCAGGAAAATCTAAGGCAGCTTCCACATAAACACGCAATTCGATTAAGGCTGTGAGTAAGTCATTCACAGCCTTGGAAAACTCACCTTGCAAAGAACGCAAAGCAGAACGAGCCGCTTGCTCAGAACTAGAATCGATTAAATCGGCAATCGCTTCGGCTTGGGCTAAATCTAATTTGTTATTTAAAAAAGCACGCTCAGAAAACTCTCCGGGACGGGCTAAACGCGCACCCAATTCTAAGCAGCGCTTCAGCACCATATCCAGCACCACTACCCCACCATGCCCTTGCAGTTCTAAAACCTCTTCGCCGGTAAAGGAATGGGGCGCAGGAAAAAACAGAGCTAAGCCATCATCTAAAACACTACCATCTTGAGCACGGAATGAACGGTGGCTAGCAATACGAGAAGGAGGGACTTGGCCAAGCAATTGCTCAGCCAAGGATCTTAGATTTGAACCAGAGAGACGAATAATACCGATACCCCCTCGTCCGGGTGGAGTTGCTATGGCAGCAATGGTATCGGTATTCATCAGTTACCTAAGCGTGACCTACAATCTTTTTATTAATAAACCATTGTTGAGCAATGGATAAGACGTTGTTCACTACCCAGTACAATACTAAACCTGCTGGGAACCAAAGAAACATGAAAGTAAAGATCAGGGGTAAGAATTGGAAAATCTTCTGCTGCACTGGATCCATTTGGGGTGGATTTAATTTCTGTTGTAGGAACATACTAGCCCCCATTAACAGTGGCAACACAAAATAGGGATCCATGATGGATAAATCTTTGTACCACAGAATCCACGGGGCTTGGCGTAACTCAACGCTTTCTAATAGCACCCAATACAAACCCATGAATACTGGAATTTGAATTAGAATTGGCAAGCAACCACCTAAAGGATTAATCTTTTCCTTCTTATACAGCTCCATCATGGCTTTTTGTTTAGCTTGCGGATCGCCTGAAAAGCGTTCATTAATCTCTTTCATCTTCGGTGAAACCGCTTTCATCTTTGCCATCGATTTATAGCTGGCTGCCGAAGGCCAGAAGAATAGAAGTTTAATAAATAGAGTCAACAAAATAATAGTCCAGCCCCAGTTACCCACAAAGGAGTGAATCGCTTGCATTACCCAGAAAATAGGTTTGGAAACAAAGGCAAAAATCCCATAGTCAACCGTTAAATCTAAGCCTTTAGCAATTTTTTCTAAATCATCTTGAAGTTTAGGGCCGATCCAAATCTGGCTTGTAAACGTATCAGTAGCACCAGGCGCAATTTCCTTAACTGGACTCCTTACTCCTAAAATATAGTTCGGTGTACCGTTTTGTTGCAGCTCCATACTGTAGTAAGTGTTCTGGTGATCTTGAGGGGGAATCCAAGCACTAATAAAATAGTGCTCCAACATACTTACCCAACCACCAGTAGCAGTCGCTGTCATTGGCTCCTTCATATCCTTGAAGTTCAGCTTTTTATATTTGTCATCCGCATAATAGGCGCCACCCACAAAGGCCTGCACGCCACTGGTGAGAATATTATTATTCACATGACTAGGACCATGCTTGAGCTGACGGTATTCTGAACCTATCCAAGCTTGACTAGAGTTATTCTTAACCTCTTCTTCTAAGGTAATATTGAAGTTACCTTTCTTCAAACGATACCGCTTGGTAACAATCACACCATTCGAGCCTTGCCATACTAAAGGCACTATCACCTCAGCTTGATCAGCACCTAAGACATATTCAGTCTTGTCAACGCTAAAATCAGCCAAGTGATTCGGTGCTAAGGCATCTGCAGCCTGATCATCAAGCGTTTTATGCTGCAAACCCGACTGGGCGACATAACTACGCCCGTTTAAATCAAGGATGCGTACTGGTTTATCTTTTTCTTCCAAGCTAATCGGATAAGTTAACAAATCCGCTGCGACAATATCGCCCCCCTTAGTACTAATCTGTAGATCTAGCACATCAGTTTTAACACGCACAATTTGCCCAGCTCCTGTCGTGATACCACCACTACCATTAGGAATAGCAGGTACAGCCTGAGAGGCACTGGTCGTAGCCGTTTGGTTAGGCACTGAGCTAACTTCCGGATTGGTTTGTGTCGTTGGGGTAGGTAAAGGCTTAGGAGCGTGATCTTGTTGCCAGCTAGTCCATAACAAAAACCCTAAAAAAATTAGGGTCAGGTATAGGAACGGGCGTTGGGAATCCATCATGATTCGGTCCAATTATTGGGGAGTTAAAGCTTTAAAGGGTCATTTTTGCTTGGGGAGTCGTTTTTAAACTAGGGTATAATCTCCCTAACTGCTCCCATAAGACTACAAGCTGCTGCAGTATAGCAGCGTTGTTAAGTTGTGCCACCTCAGACTGCGTGATGATCACAATATCTAATCTAGGTAGCTGCATTCGATGCAGACGAAAACTGTCTCGTACTAAACGCTTAATACGATTACGATCAACAGCATGTTTTAAAGAGCGTTTTGATAAAGCAAACCCTAACCGAGGCTCATTACTAGAGCTTTCGCGCACACGGGCAAATAAGCCTTGAACCTGAACTCGCCGATGCAAACCACGCTCAAAAACACGCTGGAACTCACTAGGCCGAGTCAGACGACAGGTGCGCGGATAGGTAGCCACGCTAATTCTAAAATTATGGAATTAGGTTTTTACGACCTTTTGCCCGACGTGCACTCAGCACTTTACGTCCATCAGCAGTGCTCATACGAGCGCGGAAACCTTGTTTACGTGCGTGACGTAAATTGCTAGGCTGGAAGGTTCTTTTCATTGCAATACACCAACAAAAATTGAATTAAACGCAGTTTTGCTGGGGTTAAATGCAAAATAACGCCTTAGCCCAGCCGCTAAAAGGTCAGGCAAATTACTTGATAAGCCTAGTTTTGTCAAGTGAAGAGCTTATCCACAAACAAAGTTCTTAGCTTGTGGATAACTTCCGGCAGGCACTATAATAACCTAATCCATCTTAATTATATTTTCCTGTTCACCACCACGGGACGCTAGTTTATGCTTTGGCAACAATGCCTAACTCAACTTGAACATGAATTTCCCAGCCAAGAGATCAATACTTGGTTGAGGAGCTTACATGCAGTTGAGAAGCCGAAAGCCTTATACCTGCTGGCGCCGAATCCCATTGTCTTACAACATATCCATGAAGTTTTTTTACCCCATATAGTTCGGCATGTACGCAATTTATCAGGGGATCATAGTTTTGATGTAATGTTGCAAATCGGCTCGCGCAGTGCGCCTAAGCCCTTGCCTAAAGCAGCACCTACCCCCGTAGTGGTGACGCCCCCCTCCGTAGTACCAGTTATAGTAGCGCCGCCCGCAACAGCGAATAGCGCTAACTCTATAGATTTTAGCATAATAACTCCTGCGCCTGTTTCAGAGCGTTTTGTCAATGCTTTAAATAGCAAAATGACCTTTGAAAATTTCGTGGAAGGTAAGTCTAATCAATTAGCCCGAGCTGCTGCTTTACAAGTCGGGGAGAATCCAGGGATCTCTTATAATCCTCTATTCCTCTATGGTGGAGTTGGTTTGGGGAAAACGCATTTAATGCATGCGATCGGAAATTGTATCTTAAAGGCAAATCCAGAAGCTCATGTTTTATATGTTTATGCTGAGCGTTTTGTAAACGATATGGTGAATGCTCTACGCACCTCTCGTATTGAAGAGTTCAAACAGCATTATCGGAGCGTTGATGCTTTACTCATTGATGATATTCAATTCTTTGCAAATAAAGATCGCTCTATGGAAGAGTTTTTCCATACCTTTAATGCTTTATTAGAGGGGCAAAAGCAGATTATTTTGACCAGTGATCGTTACCCACGAGATGTAGATGGTTTAGATGATCGTCTACGCTCACGTTTTAACTGGGGCTTAACTATGCAAATTGAGCCTCCTGATTTAGAAACGCGGGTAGCGATTTTGCGCAAAAAGGCTGAAGATCATGAACTATATTTACCCAAAGATATTGCTTTCTTTATTGCCAAGCACTTCCGTTCTAATATTCGTGATTTAGAAGGTGCTCTACAACGTGTGATTGCGAGTATGCGCTTACGTTGTATTCATGAAATTAATATGGACTTTGTGCATGATGTTTTGCGTGATCAACTAGCTAGCCAAGACAAAATGGTTTCGATTAGCAATATTAAGAAGCTCGTTGCTAAGCACTATAATGTACGTGCTACTGAAATGGACTCCAAGCGCCGCACGCGCTCTGTAGCACGTCCACGTCAAGTAGCAATGGCTTTGGCGAAAGAACTTACTAGCCACAGTTTGCCCGAAATTGGCACAGAATTTGGTGGGCGTGACCATACAACGGTATTACATGCTTGTCGGAAAATAGCTGAATTACGCGAATCTGATCCTCGCATGGAAGAGGACTATCGGATTCTAGTACGGAGTCTAACAAGTTAGGGATAAGTATAGGGATAGTTATGGGGAAAAGCTGTGGATAACTTAGAGTGTCAAAAACATCCACATTTTATCCACAGCTTGCTATGTAGCTCATCCACCTAGTTTTCAATCAGCTATAAGCTTTGAAATCAAATAGATAGAGCAGTTATACACAGATTTTGTTAGCTTTATTATTATAGTTAAGATATATATCTAAATGAAATTAATACAGACTCGTGAAACTTTACTCGAAGCCCTACAGGCAACTCTCGGTGCTATTGAGAAACGCAATACTTCAGCTATCTTAGAAAACGTACTACTGACCATTGCTAACAGTCGCAGTTATTGGCGTGGTACAGATCTTGAACTAGAGATTGCAACTTCAAGCTTCCTAGTAGATGCGACCGAAGGCTCTATTACTCTACCTGCACGCAAACTCGCTGATATTTGCAAGTCTTTACCTGCTGAAAGCTTAATCACGATTGAAGTGCTAGATAATCAGCGTGCTTTAGTGAGTTGTGGACGCAGTCGTTTTGAATTAACGACTTTACCTGCTGAGGATTTTCCTAGTCTTGAAGATATTGGTGAGAGTTATCAGTTAATGCTACCTGAAGCAAATTTAAAAGTCTTGCTTGATAGTACAGCCTTTGCAATGGCGAATCAGGATGTGCGTTATTATTTGAATGGCCTGTTGCTAGAGTTATCCCCAACTTATTTGCGTACAGTCTCAACCGATGGGCATCGTCTATCTTTGTATACTTATCCACAGGAATTAGACATTGTGGATAGTTCAGTGCAGTTTATTTTACCACGGAAGGGAGTTATTGAGTTAACTCGACTATTACGCAGTGATGCTAAAAACCTAGTGAGTCTGCAAATTAGCCAAAACCATTTAAGGGCACAGCTTGATAACTTGCAATTCACCACCAAATTAGTCGATGGGCGCTACCCAGATTATCAGGCTGCTGTACCGGCTAAAGGTCGGATTAGTATTGAAGTCGATCGTAAAGCATTTAAAGATATGCTGACACGAGTTGCGATTCTTTCTAATGAGAAGTTCCGAGGCGTGCGTCTAAACTTAAAACCTAATGTATTAACGGTTCAATCGAATAATCCCGAGCAAGAAACAGCTCAAGATGAATTAGATATTTATTACCAAGGTGAGGAGTTTAATATTGGCTTTAATGTCAATTATCTTTTAGATGCGATTAATCATATCAATAATGATACTATTGTCTTGCAATTGAATTCACCTGAAAGTAGCGCTCTGGTGACTGACCCTCAGGACGAAGCGATTCGCAATGTCATTATGCCTATCCGGTTGTAGGTAAGGCTTTTGTCTGTTTGGTTGCAACATATTGCTATTCAACATTGCCGGTTAATTCAGCAGGCTGCTGTCAATCTATCGCCGACAGTTAATTTTTTGACAGGGGCGAATGGTTCTGGGAAATCTAGCTTTCTAGAAGCTTTGTGTGTTTTGTCGCGTGGGCGTTCGTTTCGCACCCATCGAATAACTGATTTAATTAATCAGCAGGCCGAGACTATTACAGTGACAGGCAGGTTGCTTGACGATGTACTAGAAACTAGCTATCGCTTAGGTATTGCTAAGCAACGTAATGGGCAAACACGGATTCGCATTAATCATGTGGATGTTAGCCAACAGGCAGAGTTGAGCAGCCATTTACCTCTCACGCTGATCCATCCTGATAGTCTTGATCTAATTGCAGGATCACCCGTACAGCGCCGTAGTTTGCTGGACTGGTTAGCGTTTTATCGTGAAGCTGAGTTTCAGTTAGAGTGGAAAAATTACCAGCGTATTCTTAAGCAACGTAATGCTTGTCTGCGTGATTTGAAACAGCGCTATGCTTTGACTGATTGGACTAAACAACTGATTCAAGCTCAGCCTAAACTTTATCAGTTTAGATTGAGGGCGACGGAAGCTTTAATTGCAGCGCTGAATTCCGTAAGCTTACTGTATCAATCAATCGGTCAAATCCAGATAAAACTACACACCGGTTTTCCAGCTCAAGTGGATCCCACTAATCTCCAAGTTCTTCAGGGCTTTTACCAAGCGCGTCAAGAACAAGAACTGCGTTATGGCATGAGCTTGTATGGTGCTCACCGAGGCGACTTGCTGATTACAATCAATGGCGAGCCGGCTATGCGTCGAGCCTCACGTGGGCAACTGAAATTATTAGGCATTGCCCTATTACTGGCACAGAGTGAGGCTATCAGCACAAACGAAGCAAAACGTGGTATCATAGCGATTGATGATCTAGCTGCTGAACTGGATGTGGATAATCAATATCTACTGGCTCAAGTCTTACAAAAAACTCAGAAACAATTGATTATCACTGGTACACGTCAACCTTTACCCGAATTTCTACCTACAGATGCTCACTTGTTTCACGTGGAACAAGGTCAAATTCATCTGCTGAATACTTAGGATTAGTCATGAGCGAGAACCAATACGATTCCTCGAATATTAAAGTACTACGTGGCTTGGAAGCGGTACGTAAACGGCCTGGCATGTATATTGGTGACACGGATGATGGTACTGGTTTGCATCATATGGTGTTCGAGGTGGTGGATAACTCCATCGATGAAGCTCTAGCCGGACATTGCAAAGAAATTAAAGTAGAAATCTTTAGTGATGGTTCAGTAAAAGTCTCTGATGATGGTCGCGGAATTCCAGTAGATATCCATCCTGAAGAAGGTCGCTCTGCGGCTGAGGTGATCATGACCATCCTACATGCAGGTGGTAAATTTGATGATAATTCATACAAAGTGTCTGGCGGGCTTCATGGCGTCGGGGTATCGGTCGTTAATGCTTTGTCAGAGCAACTTGAATTAACTATTCGTCGCAACGGTAAATTGCATCAACAGATTTACAAACTGGGGGATCCTGTTGCACCTTTAGCAGTGATTGGTGATACTGAAGGTACTGGGACTTCAGTGCGTTTTTGGCCAAGCCATACCATTTTTACGCAAACTGAATTTCACTACGACATCCTAGCTAAGCGCTTACGTGAGCTTTCCTTCTTGAATTCTGGCGTGCGAATTCGTTTACTAGATCGCCGTGGTGAAGGTCGAGAAGAGATTTTTGCTTATGAGGGTGGAATTCAAGCCTTTGTGGCACATTTAAATAAAAACAAAACCCCTATTAATCCAAGTATTATTTATTTTTCTACTGAACAAGATGGGATTGGAGTTGAAGTTGCTTTGCAATGGAATGATTCCTATCAGGAAAATGTTTACTGCTTTACCAATAATATTCCTCAACGTGATGGCGGCACGCATCTTTCTGGTTTCCGCGCAGCCCTAACACGTACCTTGAATAACTATATCGAAACTGAAGGCTTATCAAAAAAAGAAAAAATTAGCCCCACCGGTGATGATGCGCGTGAAGGTTTAACGGCGGTACTTTCTGTAAAGGTACCTGATCCTAAGTTCTCTTCACAAACTAAGGATAAATTAGTCTCCTCGGAAGTAAAAAGCGTAGTCGAAGCGGTGATGAACGAACGCTTGGGTGCCTTTCTATTAGAGAGTCCTCAAGAAGCTAAACTTATTACGGGTAAAATGATTGAAGCCGCCCGTGCACGGGAAGCAGCGCGTAAAGCACGTGAAATGACTCGACGCAAAGGTGCTCTAGATATTGCTGGTTTGCCGGGCAAACTAGCGGACTGCCAAGAGAAAGATCCAGCATTATCAGAATTATTCTTAGTTGAAGGGGATTCTGCAGGTGGCTCTGCCAAGCAAGGTCGAGATCGCCGGACTCAAGCGATTCTTCCGTTAAAGGGCAAAATCCTTAATGTGGAAAAAGCCCGCTTTGATAAGATGCTTGCTTCCCAAGAAGTAGGAACTCTAATCACCGCTTTAGGCTGCGGCATTGGCCGTGAAGATTATAATCCTGATAAATTGCGTTATCATCGCGTCATTATCATGACGGATGCGGATGTTGATGGTTCACATATTCGTACTTTGCTTCTCACCTTCTTCTATCGGCAAATGCCGGAGTTGGTAGAGCGCGGACATATTTATATTGCTCAGCCGCCGCTTTACAAAGTGAAGCGGGGTAAGCAAGAGCAATATGTCAAAGATGAAAATGAAATGGAAAATCATCTCATTCAACTGGCTTTAGATGGAGCACAGTTACATCTGTCAGCCGATACGCCAGCTATCAGTGGCGAGGCCTTAGACTCTTTATTAAAGCAATATAATTCAGCTAGACAAATTATTGGGCGTTTAGCCCGCCGCTATGATCAGGATGTGTTAACTAGTCTGTTGTTTGAGCCGATGTTGGCTTCTAGTGATGAGTTAGTCGCTGACCAATATTTTACTTGGTTTAAAAATGCTATCGACCGCTTAAACACGATGATGAATGGCGAGCGTTTATATAAAGTTGCTTTCTGTAAAGAGGATGATAAGCAATGGTCGATTGAGGTGAGTCGCCGGCAGCATGGTTTAGATCACGCGTTAGTCTTGGATCAAGGCCTATTCGCCACCCCTGAATTAAAGCTACTCATGCGTGTTAATCAAGAACTGGATGGTTTATTAGCTGTTGGTGCCTATATTCAACGTGGTGAGCGCAAACTGGAGGTTCAGCGCTTTGATGCGGTTGCTAATTGGCTAATGCGTGAGGCGAATCGTGGTTTAACTATTAGCCGCTATAAAGGTTTGGGGGAAATGAACCCTGACCAGCTTTGGGAAACCACGATGAATCCTGCTGCCCGACGTCTGATGCAGGTCAAGATTGAAGATGTTATTGGTGCGGATCAAATTTTTACAACACTGATGGGTGATCAAGTAGAACCGCGCCGTGAGTTCATTGAGACGAATGCCCTAGCCGTGGAAAACTTAGATATTTAAGTTCCACGTGAAACATTGAATTGTTTAGCACAAGTAAACCGATAGGTATAGGTATGCATAATCCATTATTACAAACAGACGGGCTACCACAATTTAGTGCGATTCAAGCTGAACATGTAGAGCCAGCTTTGGAGCAAGTGCTTAAAGATAATCGGGAATGGTTAGCAAGTCGCCTTGCAGCACCTATGCAGGCCTCTTGGGATAATTTGATTTACCCTTTAGATGAGGCAGGTGATCGTTTAGAGCGTGTATGGTCGCCTGTGAGTCACTTAAATGCAGTGGCGAATACTGAGTCTTTACGTATAGCTTATAATGCCTGCTTGCCTAAATTAAGTGACTATCACACCGATATGGGGCAGAACCAAGCCTTATATGAGGCCGTTAAAGCGGTAGCGGATGCTGAGCCAAACTTGGAGTTGAGCCAAAAACATGCCTTAGCTAGAAGCTTACTCTCCTTTCGTTTAAGTGGTGTCGCTTTACCTGAGGATAAAAAGCAACGTTATCGTGAAATAAGTCAGCAGCTTTCCAGCTTAAGCTCAAAATTTTCTGACAATATTTTGGATGCAACCAATGCTTGGTTTAAGCAGGTTTCTGATTTAGCGCTGCTAAAAGGAATTCCTGAATCAGGGCTAGATATGGCTCAGCAAGCAGCACAGCAGCGTCACCTAGACGGTTGGGTCTTTACCTTAGATTTTCCGAGCTATTATTCTGTTGTAGCCTATGCGGACAATCGAGAGCTGAGAGCAGAGCTTTATCGTGCTTACACGACGCGCGCTTCGGATTTAGGTACTAATTCTGCTTGGGATAATACCCAAACGATGCGTGATATCTTAAGACTGCGCCAAGAAGAAGCCGAGTTATTGGGTTTTGCGAATTATGCAGAAGTGTCTTTAGCGATGAAAATGGCCGACACTACCCAAGAAGTCGTCGATTTCCTAGAGGACTTAGCTAAGCGTTGTAAACCGTTTGCAGAACTGGAGTTTGCTGAACTAAAGGTTTTTGCACAAGAGCAGCTAGGCATTAATGATGTACAGGCTTGGGATGTAACCTATATCAGTGAAAAAATGAAGGAAGCACGCTTTGACTTCACGGATGAGGATTTAAAACCTTATTTCCCAGTGAATAAGGTGATTCAGGGACTATTTGGTCTAGTAGAGCGTTTATATAGTGTGCGCATTCAGCAATCGACTGCAGTAGATGTTTGGCATCCTGATGTAACTTTCTATCAAGTTTATGAGCTGGATGGGAGTTTACGTGCAGAGTTCTATTTAGATCTTTATGCTCGCCAACATAAACGCGGTGGAGCATGGATGAGTGATTATTGTGGTCGGTTTAAACGCAAAGATGGCGTACAAATTCCGGTCGCTTTTATGACCTGCAATGGGACTCCCCCAGTAGGTGATAAGCCAGCGCTCTTTACCCATGATGAGGTGGTGACCTTATTTCATGAGTTTGGCCATGGTTTGCACCACATGCTCACTAAGGTTGATTATCCGGATATTGCAGGGATCAATGGTGTGGAGTGGGATGCTGTCGAGCTACCTAGCCAGTTTATGGAAAATTGGTGCTGGGAGCCTGAAGTGCTCAATATGATTTCTGGGCATTGGCAAACTGATGCACCGCTACCCAAAGACTTATTCAATAAAATGCAAACTGCACGCCACTTCCAAACTGCTATGGCGATGGTACGGCAGTTAGAATTTGCCTTATTTGATATGCGCTTACACATGGATCCACAAGCAGCCGAACCTAGGCGTTTGGAGCAAATACAATCAGAAGTACGAAAACAAGTAGCTGTGGTTCAGCCCCCTGTTTTTAATCGGATGGCTCATAGTTTCTCGCATATTTTTTCAGGTGGTTATGCAGCAGGTTATTACAGCTATAAATGGGCAGAAGTACTTTCAGCAGATGCCTATGCACGTTTTGAAGAAGAAGGTTTGTTTGCTGCTGAGGTGGGGCAAGCTTTCTTAGAGGAGATTTTACAAACAGGTGGTTCACGTCCGGCGATGGAGTCTTTCATCGCTTTTCGTGGGCGCAAGCCACACATTGATGCGCTGCTACGGCATAGTGGTTTGGTGCAAGCGGCTTGAAGTCTTTTGCTCTGTTCTTAGTTATTTTTCTCTTAGGTGTGTGCGGGTATCTTGCTTTACAAGGCAGGTTACCTTCTCAAGCAAACCTATCAACTCCGATTTATCTCGTCTCTCCCGAAACTTGCTTACTGAATAAAGGTATCTGTACTGCAGGCAAAGCGCCGTTTCAACTCAGTTTAGAGCTAACTCCACAACCAGTACCTTTAATGAAGCCAGTACAGGTGAGGATGCAGCTACAGGGCTTAAATAATCTGGCAAGTGCTAATCTTAAAATTGAAGGCGAAAATATGTATATGGGCTTTCAAACTGTGCAGCTAGCCAAGCTAAATGAAAGTGACTGGCAAGGAAACTTTAGCCTGCCCATTTGTAGCACATCTGAAATGCACTGGCGTGTAACTGCTAATTTAACTGCGCCACAGCAAGCTTATCAAGCCAGCTTTAAGTTGGTCACTCAGCGCTAATTCAGCTTAATCTGAATCCTACCTGAGCCGTTTTCAAGGCTTAAACCATCAAGCCTATAAACCTGATTCCCCATCGGTTTTTGGTAGCTATTTGCCTGAAAATTCGCTTAGATAAGCTATACCAACAAACCCCACACAACTAATGATTACAAAAATAATGGCCGCAGGCGGGTTTTGCCATGCTCTCAATTTAACTAAATTTTCTAGAGTTATTTTCTATGTGGGTGTAAGTTGCAGCACATTAGCTAGTTATGCTGCAATGGATTTAATTATCTTTGATGCAGGATCTACTTCAACTAAGGTAGTTGTTTCTACGCTTACCTCTTCATTAAATAAAAAAAACTTGCTCTTAAAAGCTCACATTCCAGCAGGTATGGAGTTAACTACACAAGCTATTGAGTGGCGGATTCATGACCGCAAAGGCGTACCGGTACGGCAACTACAAGGGCAAGAGCAAGTTGTGCAACTAGATCAAGGTGACTATCAAGTACAGCTTAGTATTGGTCAATTCACTGCCACTAAACTATTAACAGTGAAAGCAGATACACGGACTAAATCTTATTTTAAGGCCAATATTGGACGTCTAGTCATTACGGCCAATCACTTAGCAGATTGGTCGATCACCAATGTAAGTTATCCCGATATTAGTTTTAACTTTAAAGCAAGTCAGCAAGTAGATACTTGGGTTCCAAATGGATTTTATGAGATTACTCTTACGCAGAGTGGTGTGAAGCGTCGTCAAGTAGTGAACGTGCTAGCAGGCGAAATCAATGTACTAAATATGGATATTCCCTTAGTAGAAGTTAACCTAATCGCTGTGGAGAACAAGCAACCTTTATTTAGGCCAGTGGAATGGTTAGTCTTTCGCCTAGAGAGAGGTGAGCGCCATTATGTAGGTAGCTATCACCAGCACTCACAAGGTATTACTATACCTGTTGGTTACTATGAAGTGGTAGCAACCCATGCTTCAAGGGTGCGCAGCCGACAATTTTGGGTAAAAGAAAATACAAGTAATCGAGTTGTTTTGGCAATGGATTAAAGAGAAAACAGCAGCTTTAGGAAGCTGCTGTGCGTTGAGCTAATTTGACGTAGTAAGCAGAAGAATAAGTAAAAAAGGCTCGCTCTTTATCAGTAATGGGTCTGAACTGTTTGACGGGGCTACCTGCGTATAAATAACCACTTTCAAGTTGCTTGCCAGGTGGTACTAGGCTACCAGCGGCAATAATAGTTTCATCGGGCACAACAGCCCCATCCATCACAATCGCACCCATCCCGATCAGACAACGATTGCCAATCGTACAGGCATGCAGAATGGCTTTATGCCCAACAATCACATCATCACCAATAGTTAAAGCAAGGCCTTCGGGTGTGGTAAATGGTCCACCATGAGTGACATGCAAGATGGAACCATCCTGAATATTGGTGCGCTCACCAATGTTAATCGGGTTAATATCCGCCCGAATCACTACCATCGGCCAAACAGAGCAGCCTGCACCTAAACTTGCACGGCCACTAACATAAGCTGATTCATCGATCCAAGCTGTGGGATCAATTTGGGGGTAATGGCCTTCAAAGGCTTTAATCGTCATTTTAGCAAGCCTTTTCTTCACCCGGAGGTAGCTGCAAGTAAAAGCCATTTTCTTGAATATTGCGTTTTACTTCACTGGCTTCCGCTAAGACCATTTTGCGTTCAGACGAAAGCTCAAATTCAAATGAGAACTCAGCCTCTCCAAACAACTTTAATAAGGAAACAGGTACTTGGGAAAAATCGTCACGTTGCGGTAGGAATAGATAAGTCTGCTGTTTACGCCGACTCCGGTAAACATAACATTGCATTAGGCTGTCCTTTTATTCGCGGGTCATTACTTCGCTAGAGATTATATCTGCAAAGCTAACCTTATGCTCTACCAAGCCACCATTTACTCGCCGCTCGATGCGTAAAGCATCGGCTTCAGAACCCAATAATTTACCTTCATATTGCCGACGATCTTTTTGTGTAAGGCGAACATATTGTCCCTGATAATCTATTAACTCCCTAGGTTCTACCGATTTGTAAGACATGCTAAATAAAGCCGTTTTAGGTAATTCTTTGCCAGTAGGTAAAGGAGCCGCTGGTTTGCTTGGGTCGTTGTTAGCGGTATAGCTAGTAGTCGTTGCTTGAGGATTAACGTTAGGTAATTTAACAGTGACCGTTTCTTGGTGAAAAGGTAGCTCGCCAGTAGCAACAGGCTCAGCTACTTGTTTAGAAGGAAGTTGAATACCAGCTTGTTTCGCATATTGATAAACTTGGTTGTCAGCTCCAGCAAACCAAGTCGTAATAGCAAGTAATAAACCAATAAAACCTGCCATGACCCAACCGTAGACTTGATGCCACACACTAGGTAAGACTAGGATATTGGCGATAGGCATAACCGCGACAACACCGGTCAAAAAGTGGTGTGCAAAGCCGGCAATAATTACCCTTAACCAGCTTATTAAAAATAACAATAGCCCTATTGCGAACGCAATAATTAATAGATACTCCACAGCAAATCCTCTGAGTACTTTTAATCTTCTAAGTAAGTATAACCGATTAAACCTGCTTCAATTTCGCGCAGCAGCATTTTCTGACGATCGGTATTATCGACGGCAGACGCTAATTTCTTACGGCATTGTGCTAATAAATCTTTCGGTTCAAAATGGATTGAACGTAAGAGTTCATCAATCGTATCGCCGCGTTCTGGCTCACTGATTTGATAGCTACCATCAGGAAACAGTTCCACATTGATGGAATCAGTATCACCGAATAAATTGTGCAAATCGCCCAAGATTTCTTGGTAAGCTCCCACCATAAAGATGCCAAGTAAGTAGGTGTCTTCTGGTTTCAGAGCATGCAGAGGTAAAGTGGTTTCTAGGCGTCCATTTTCGACATAACGCTCAATGGTGCCATCTGAGTCACAGGTTAAATCTTGCAAAGTGACGCGGCGCGTTGGTGCTTCATTCAGACAATGCAAAGGCATAATTGGAAAGATTTGATCAATCGCCCAAGCATCTGGCATGGATTGGAAAAGTGAGAAGTTACAGAAGTATTTATCCGCTAAACGCTCACGTAGATTGGCTTGAATTTCGCTTTCAAGTGAATTAAAAATTTCAGGGTTGGCAATCAATTTTTGACTAATCGCCCGATGCAAGCTTTCGGCTTGGGCACGTTGTTGTAGGTTAATTGCCCCATGTGCATACAAACCATGAGCCTCTCCTAGCCAATAAGCTGCATCATGATAAATCTCAGAAGGTGGTAAGGTATTTAAGTTTTGGAGTAAACGATATAGATTATGCAGAATGGTAGGGTCTGCTTCTTGTGGCTTTTGAATAACTGGGACTGGCTCAGGTTGTTCTGGATCAGTATCAATTACATTTGTAATCAGCACAGCATGATGGGCTGTCATACCACGTCCGGATTCGGTAATAAAATCAGGCATGGGCACATTATAATCTTCACAGGCATCTAGAACACTGCGTACTACCGTGTTTGCGTATTCCTGTAAGGTATAATTGATGGAGCATTCACTACGCGAGCGTGAGCCTTCGTAATCGACACCCAAACCACCACCTACATCGACAACACGAATATTCGCACCGAGTTGGTGTAACTCTGCAAAATAGCGGCTCGCCTCACGCATGCCGCGTTGAATATCTTGAATATTTGCAATCTGTGAACCCATATGAAAATGCAAGAGTTGTAAGCAATCGAGTTTACCAGCTTGCTTGAGGGTATCGAGCATATGCAGTGCTTGTGCTGCGGATAGTCCAAATTTGGATTTCTCCCCACCTGTGTTTTGCCATTTACCTTTGCCTAATGAATACAAGCGTACCCGAATCCCTAGCAAGGGTTCGATTTGTAGCTTTTCGGCTTCTTCTAGAGTCTCTACAAGTTCAGAAGGTTTTTCGACCACAATATAAATCTTATGCCCCATTTGCCGACCGATCAGGGCAAGGCGTAAATATTCGCGATCTTTGTAACCATTACAGACAATGGTACAGCCTTCTGGTGCTGAGCCAAGTACGGCCATGAGCTCAGGTTTACTACCAGCCTCTAAACCCACTTGCTGTTTGCCTCCAGCTAGAATCTGCTGTACAACGCTGCGCTGTTGATTGACCTTGATGGGGTAAATAGCAGTATAGCGGCTAGAGCGGCCTGATTCGGCAATCGCTTTATTGAAGGCAATTTGTAGGCGTTGTACGCGATCATGTAAAACATTCACAAAGCGTACTAATAGGGGAAAGCGCATCCCATTTTCTTGGTTAACACGCTGAGCGAATGCATACAAATCCACTTGTTGCTGACTGTGCGGCAAGCACATGGCCACATGACCTTGGTCATTAATATCAAAATAACCATTGCCCCAATTACGAATTCGATAAAGCTGGCGGGCAGAATCCAGATTCCAAGTGCTGTCTGTACGCATATTAATCCTGCTAAGTTTGAAATTATTTGCTGCAATTTGCGCAGAATACTCGCAAAGCCTCTTAGAGGCTATCTTCGTTATTTGCTCTAAGGTTTCCAAAGCAAAACTTGTTACCAAGCCCCCGGTATTTTTGCAGAAAAACATCTTGTGCTAAGCATCAAAATGCTTATGATGCTGGCTTATCCTGTGCAACAGACGCACAAACCTCACCTCCTCTGCTGCTTTTCAGGGCCAAGCTAACGGATAGGACGATACTTATGGGCAAACCCTTCGATGTTGAAACCACCGATCAATTTGATCCTCTAGAACTACAAACTAATCTCAATAAAGCTTTTGGACTTTGGCAGCAGTTTTTACTGCGCGCTACGGGGGCTGCTCTAAAAGCTAAACCACGCATTTCTGCGGGGGATATGGCTTTCCAAAATTCAGCGCTGCGTTGGGCCGCTAATTTAGTCTGGCATCCTTTTGCGATTGCGCAAGCCAATTACCAGTTTTTGCAAGATCAGTCACAGCTCGGACAAAGAATGGGTATGCGTATGCTGGGTTTTTCCGGTGTAAGTATTAGTGATGAAACAAGTGTGAAAGATCGTCGCTTCAAAGATCCTGCTTGGCGTGAAAATCCAGTCGGCGAAACTTTAATGCAGTCTTATTTGAATCTGGCTGATTATTGCAAAAGTTTAATTAATCTCACGGAGGGATTGCCAGAGCACGAAGCTAAAAAAGCCGTGTTTTTTTTAAATAGCTTAGTTGATGCACTCTCACCTAATAATTATGCCGCTACCAATCCACAAGTATGGAAGATGGTATATGACACCCAAGGTGCTAATTTAGTGAAGGGTATGGAAAATCTGTTAAATGATTTCCAAGACGGCGAATTACGGATCCGTATGACGGATATGAAAGCCTTTGAGTTAGGCAAAGATATTGCCACTACTCCCGGTAAAGTAGTGTTCCGCAATGATTTGATGGAGTTGATTCAATACAGTCCTAGTACCGAGAAAGTCCGTAAACGCCCACTCTTAGTGGTTCCACCATGGATCAACAAGTTTTATATTCTCGACCTGCGTGAGCAAAACTCCTTTGTAAAATGGGCAGTTGATCAGGGTCATACCGTGTTTATTATTTCTTGGGCAAATCCGGGTTCGGCACAACGCAATTTAAGTTTTGATGATTATTTGAAATCTGGCACCTTAGCCGCTCTAGATGCGATTGAAGCTGCGACTGGCGAACGTGAAGTGAATGTAGCAGGTTATTGCTTAGGTGGAACTTTAACAGGGGCAACTTTAGCTTGGTTGACAGCGAATAATGATGATCGTGTCAAAAGTGCTACTTTCTTTACGACCTTACTAGATTTCTCTGAGCCGGGTGAGATTGGTGTGTTCCTCGATGAGCCACAAGTCACGGCTTTAGAACAGCGCATGGAGGAAAATGGTGGTTATTTAGACGGTAAGAATATGGGCTCTGCCTTCAATATGTTGCGGGCTAATGATCTGATTTGGTCTTTTTTTGTGAATCTGTATTTATTGGGTAAAGACCCGATGCCCTTTGATTTATTATTCTGGAACTCGGATAGTACTCGCATGCCAGCGGCGATGCATAGCTTCTATCTACGTAATATGTACCTGGAAAATAAACTTTGCCAACCCAATGGGATTAAGCTGCTCAACACGCCCTTGGATTTAACAAAGGTGAAAGCGCCAGTATATTTTGTGTCTGCTTATGATGATCATATTGCGCCTTGGCGGAGTACTTATGATGGTGCTCAGCTTTTTGCTGGCCCAGTACGCTTTGTCTTGGGTCAATCGGGGCATATTGCGGGAATTATTAATCCAGCTTCAACCGATAAATACGGCCATTGGGTGAACGAACAACTGCCAGCCTCTTCTGAAGAGTGGTTCAAAGAAGCGCTGCTAGTGAAAAAATCTTGGTGGCATGATTGGGATCAGTGGATCTCACAATATGCGGGTGGGGAGAACGAGGCGCGTATCCCCGGCTCTGGCAAGTTGGCTATCCTTAGTGATGCCCCCGGCAATTATGTGCGTGTTAAGGCTAGCTAAGATGGGTGACACTACTGATCGTCGTTTAGTCTATAGCTGTACCTTACCCGTGCGTTGGGGGGATATGGATGCTTTTGGGCATGTGAATAATGCTATGTATCTGCGCTATCTTGAGGAAGCGCGGGTACAAATGCTGGTTGCGATGCTGGGTAATCAAATCACTGAGGGGGATTTTGCCACTGTAGTCATCAATGTAGGTTGCACTTTCCTCAAACCCATTACTTATCCAGATAGTGTGCGTATTGACTGCTATGCGGGTGAAATGGGGCGCTCTAGTTTTATGACTTGGTATGAGGTCTTTGCTTTATCTGAGCCAGAGCAAATAGCCAGTGAAGGTTATGCCAAAGTGGTATGGATGGATCGGCGAAGTGGTAAATCAGCGCCCCTGCCTGAACATATTGTTAAAGCAGTGATTGGCTAAACTAAATCTAGCGCTTAAGCCAGCTTATTTACTGGTTTAAGCGCAACCCCTCTTCTTTTGAGAGGCTTGACCCTCAGAACTAATTAGTGATCATATTCCTCTTTTAACCTAAGTCTCTGGGGTTGTATGGATATTCACGCGCAGCATCATTATCTCCAACAGCAAATTGATGCCTTGGCGACAGTCCTACCGATTCAAGCCCCCTTACCTGATTTTGTGCATTTTAATCCGCTTATGCACTATGAACAGTTACCCTTTGCGACTGCGCTTAAACAGGTCTATCAGCGTACCGGTGCACTAGGTTATCTGAGCCAAAACGAATATAAGCGCTTTTATGAACAAGGGCGGATTACGGATGATGATCTACAAGCTGTTCTGAGTACCGAGACAGATTTAAGCGCTAATAAAGGGTTAGTAGCGGGCTGGACAACACGCGAGCTTAGTCAACTGATGCTTCTACACCCGATTAAGAAACTGAGTTATCGCCAAGTGCGCTGGAAGATTGAAGAGGAGCAAGCCCTCGAACAATTCCAAACAGAGGTGTCACAACAAAGCCAGCAACGCTTATTAAAGTCTGCTGGTTTAGACGTAAGTCAAACGCACCAAGCGTTAAACGATTTATGGCAAGCCACCTTAGATATTTTAGACGTGCACGAGGATTTTACCCATCCTGAAGCGGTTACTTATTTAAGTGTGAGTAACTTAAGTCATCTTTGGCAGGAAATTAAGGAAATCGCCCATCTGGATGAAGCGGACATGGAGCAGCAGGTACAGCATGCAGGGCATGAACGCTTGCAGCGTTTAATTAATCAAGTAGGGTCAGTGACTACCTTGCGCGGGTTTTTAAAAAGCCTGACCGGTGAGGACGTATTGCATGAGCTTTGCCCTTTATTGTTTCGCCAATTAGGGCAATGGTTAGACCTAGAATTATCAGGCTTGACGGAGAAACCGCAGAGCTTTTTGAGCTATTGGAAGCAATTAGCATTAAATGATCATTTTCCCGGATTTAGTGAGCTAGATCCTTGGCATGATTACATTATTTCTTTAGACGATAATCCTCTAGTGATCATTCGTACAGAGCTGATGCGTATTGGTATAGCACGCGAAAATTGGGGCGCTTATTTACGCAGCTTAGCCTTAGAAATTCCGGGTTGGTCAGGGATGGTGAATTGGCGAGCACAGCATCCTAATTATGGAGAGCAAACTAATTCCATCGTGATGGCTGATTATTTAGCGGTACGCTTAGTTCTAGAGCATCTGCATTGCCGTAAGGTTACGCGTGAGCATTGGAATATTGAAGCCTCTTTGCCAGAGTTGCGTGGTTACTTTAATCACAATCTGTCTGAATTATTAGTGCGTTTCTATGCATGGCAAGCTCGCCTCCCTGAACATCTACAAATGCTCGCTTCAGGGGTCTTGAATGGGATTGGGGATGAAGTATCAAGTACCGAATGGCATCAACTCGCGCATATGATTATGACTTGGAAGTTGGCAGCAGGTACTACCCTACCGGTACGCATGGACATGTACCAAGTCGTATGGCGCATGTTTGTATTGTCTCAATATTTAGGTCTTAGCGCCCAGCAACTGTCACAAGTAACGCGCGAACAAATTGGGCATGTAGGCCTGTTAATGCAAGCCCTAGATGATCCAACTCGGCGTGGTCATTTGTGGTTACGGGCTTATGAGCGGCATTATCGCTTGCAAGTTTTTAATGCTTTGATGAGTCCGCTCCAACTCAATTTACCGAAAAAAACTCTAGCACACATCCTATTTTGTATGGATGATCGTGAAGAAGCCATGCGTCGTCATCTAGAGGAAATTGAGCCACGTTTTGTCACGGTGGGAGTCGCTGGTGTATTTGGCCTGCCAAATAATTGGCGAAGTTTCAATAATCCAAAAACACTTAAATTAGCACAGCCAGTAGTAACAGCAGTGCATGAGTTTCGGGAAGTGCCTGATGTAAATGAAGCATCAGCTGCGATTGAAAACTATCGCAAAAAAATGAGTTGGTTAGCGTGGATAAAATTATTTAAAAGTCATGCGTTGCGTCAAGATGGCTTGAAAACTTTTTTTAGCTTGCCGCTGATGAGTAGTTTTGCACTCAGCGAATTGATAGGGCGTAACTTAGCCGCAGGGCGCTATCAACAATTCACTCAAAAGCTGAGCCAGCAAGTGTTAAAACCGGTTCAGTTGCGTGTGCAATATACAGCCCCTGAATCTAAAGCAATCAATCCTGCTTCGATGCAACTCGGCTTGAGTTTGGCAGAAAAGATTGAAAAGATTGCTGCTTTTATTAAAGCAGCTGGCTTTACACAAGATTTTTCGCGCTTAGTTTGTTTGTTGGCACATCGCGCGCAGCATCTAAATAATCCCCACTTGTTAGCCTATGGATGTGGTGCTTGTAGTGGACGTTTTGGCGGGCCTAACGCACGAGCGTTCGTCGGCAGTATTAATGATCCAGAAGTAAGAACTGCTTTAGCTCTTAGGCATCAAATACATATTCCACCCGAATGCTGGTTTGTCGCGGCTGAGCATGATACTACCAGTGATGAAATTAGTTGGTTTGACACCGATTTAATTCCTGCTAGCCATCAAGCTGAATTTGCTTATCTGCAAGCACAACTTACTAAAGCCTCACAAGCCTTTGCCCATGAACGTTGTCGTAAGTTTGCAACCGCCCCTTTAACCCTCACCCCAGCGCAAGCATTCCAGCATGTGCAAGCTCGTGCTGCCTCCCCTGACCAAGCACGGGCAGAGCTGGGTCATCAAGGTTGTGCAGTTGCGTTTATTGCTAAGCGTAGTATGAGCCAACAACGTTTTTGGGATCGACGCTCCTTCTTGATCTCTTATGATTATGCTCAAGATCCAGAGGGGCATTTATTAGAGGGGCAATTGCTAGGGAATGGTGTAGTCGGAGTCGGTATCGCGCTCGATTACTATTTTTCGCGGATTCAAAATGGCTATTTGGGTTCAGGGAGTAAGGTACTGCATAATTTGGTCGGGGGCTTTGGGGTCATGGAGGGTACTGCCAGTGATTTACGTACCGGCCTCGCCCAGCAGATGACTGAATTGCATGAGCCCATGCGCTTATTAGTGGTGGTGGAAGCTCTGGTGGAAACAGTCAGCGCTATTTATCAGCGCCAAGCTTATTTAAGGCAGCTCTTGGACAATGAATGGTTGCAGTTGGCGGTAAAAGACCCTAAAACTAATCTACTCTATGAATTTATTCCCCATAAAGGTCTGATAAAATGGGAGGATATTCCTCTGCCTTTACCAGTGACGCACAGTTCGTTGGACTGGTATTTCGGCAAGCGTGATTATTTACCACCCGCCCGAATTATGAGTGTCGCTGCTTAGATTGGAACTATTCCATTCACACTGAGTCCATAATTGGTTTAGGGAAGCAATCAAGCTAAGACCTTATGGAGGCTCTAGATTAAGATGAAACCGATCATGTTATTACTTGGATCTGTAGGTTTAGTGGCGAATCTAGCACTAGCCGATACCAATAGTCTTTTGCCAGTACAGGATGCCATGGCTGCAGAAGCGCCGGTAGATGCAGATAGTAACAAACTCATGCAAGAATTGTGTGAGAGCTATGCTGAGGATGAAGGTTTGCAGGATGCTGCGCGTGATAGCAGTATCCAAGATTGTTTGGCTAGTATGACCATCGACCTCTCAGATATGGAAACGACGGCGAGTCCTTCAGCAGAGCCTGCTGAGCAACCTGTGGATGAAACTATAAGTCATCCGGAAGCCTTAATTGCGAATGAACTGGTAGAAAAACCGTTGCCCGGTGCGGAAGAGCTAGTGCCCGAAACCTCCTTAAAAACTGAATAGCTATTGACCTGCTGGAAAATAACTCTTAAGGTGTTTGTATAAATATATCAAAGACCTAGGGCTTAGGGTCTAAACACGGGGGCTTATATGTCTGGCAATCCAATTCTTGATAAGGATGTAAACAATCTCTCTACTCCTTTGCCACAAGCGCAAGTATTTGAGGGTGGGCGTTTTTTATTAGAGCAGGGCATTAAAGGCGATTTAGCTAAATTAGAGCAAGTCGCACAAAATTTTGATAACGATCCTTTGACTTTACGCTTGTTGAGTACCTATTTGCGTCGTTGGTATGCAGGACGTTTAAATGGTTTAGAAAGTATCCCTATCCTCTTCGATCAGCGTCCCACAGGACGTGCACTGCGTCGCCTATTAGCTGCTTTTGAAATGAAGTTAGCCGGTGCTTCTGATATGAGTTTGCTGTATCTCGTAAGTTTAAGTGATCAGCCAGTACCTCAATTGCCCATGAAGCTTATTTTCCGCTCAACTTTTGTCGAGCGTTGGTTAAGTCGGCGGGATGATTATGTGCGTTTTTTGGCACCACTCGGTCGTCTGAATGAGGATCATTGGCATTGGGTGGTTGAAAACCTGCGGCGTTTAAACCTGCTGGAACAGCCTATTGCGGGGCATCATGATCTGTTGTTAGTACCTGAGCGGATTCGCCTCTATTTGCGCGAAGAGTTGCGCTTAAAAAATCCAGTAGCTTACAAACAAGGTTGCATAGATCTGGAGAAACTCTTCCGTGAAAATATTGTGCCACTCGTTACACTTGAGGCAGTGGTTGAGGAAAAGCCTAAACCTATCTTGTGGGAAATGAACGAATTAGATGTGGCACAGCAGCAAGTTTTAGCTCTACGTTGTTCCTTAGCTGCACTGCGTCAGCATAGTCACGAGGTACATCAGCACTTATTGAGTATGCATACTGTGAATTTGATTACAGCAACCCAAGAAAATAATCCCACACTGGCCTAGTCAGGTGAAAAACGAGCTGAGATAATCTGTCAGCATGGCATTATTACATCTACGCAATATTCACCTCGAAAACGGGGATAATCGTTTGTTCGACGGCATTGAGCTGCAAATCGAAGCAGGCGAACGCTTATGTCTAGTGGGGCGTAACGGTACGGGTAAATCGACGCTGATGAAGCTCTTGTGCCGTGAGGTGCTAGCGGATGATGGTGAAATTATCCACTCTCCTGATTTAAAAATTGCTCGTTTGCAGCAAGATGTGCCGCATGGTAGCAGCGCCAAAGTATTTGAGATTGTCGCGGCTGGTTTAGGCAATTTGCACGCTGAAGAAGAGTGGCAAACACAATGGCAAATCGAGGCGGTTTTAAGCCGTTTAAACTTAGACGGCGAGCAAGCTTTTGATGATTTATCCGGTGGTTGGAAGCGGCGTGCCTTATTAGCCCGTGCGTTAGTTGCTAATCCTGATCTTTTGCTATTGGATGAACCAACCAATCATTTAGATATTCCAGCGATTGAATGGTTGGAAAACTTCCTACTTAACTACAAAGCCACGCTACTTTTTGTTAGCCATGATCGGGCTTTTGTGCGTAAATTAGCAACCCGCATTATTGAGCTAGATCGTGGGCGCTTAAGCAGTTGGACGGGTAATTTCGATAAATATGTCGAGAATAAACAAGCGGCTTTGGATGCTGAGGCTCAACAATCCGCTCTGTTTGATAAGCGTTTAGCGGAAGAAGAGGTTTGGATTCGCCAAGGGATTAAAGCGCGTCGGACACGGAATGAAGGTCGTGTCAGACGCTTAGAGGCGATGCGCGAAGAATACCGGCAACGACGTAATCTACAAGGCAAGGTTCAAGCTCAAATCGGTCAAGCAGAAGCTTCGGGTAAGGTGGTCTTAGAAGCTAAGCAAATCAGTTATGGTTTTGAACAACAAGTTTTAATCAAGAACTTTAGCACCACCATTTTACGTGGCGATAAAATCGGTATTATTGGCTCGAATGGGGTGGGTAAAACCACCTTAATTAAACTGCTGCTGGGTGAGCTAACTCCCCAAACTGGTGAAATTAAGCAAGGAACTAATTTACAGATTGTTTATTTTGACCAGCACCGGTCACAATTTGAGGATGAGAAGAATCTACGTGAGAATATTGCTCCCGGTTCTGATTTTGTGGAGATCAATGGTCAACGCAAACATGTGATTAGTTATCTGCAAGATTTTCTATTCACGCCTTTGCAGATTCAAAAGCCCGTTAAAGTTTTGTCGGGGGGGGAGCGTAACCGTCTATTATTAGCCCGATTGTTCGCTCAGCCTTCCAATCTTCTAGTGCTTGACGAGCCCACCAATGATTTAGATGCGGAAACTTTAGAACTTCTCGAAGAACTATTGATTGATTATGCAGGTACGTTAATTTTGATCTCGCATGACCGTAGCTTCCTAAATGCAGTGGTGACGCGTAGCCTTGTGTTTGAAAATGATTCGCTCTGTGAATACGCAGGTGGTTATGATGATTGGCTCATGCAACGCCCTGAGCCGTTGACTGAAAAACCTACGGAAAAATCAGCTTCCAAAGCTAATGGGCTTAGTAAAGAAGACACTAAATCAACTGTAAAAGCTAAGAAGCTGAGTTACAAAGAACAACGTGAGCTTGAGCAATTACCGCAATGGATTGAGCAACTGGAAACACAAATGGCTGAATTACAAGCAACCATGGGAACTGCGGAGTTTTATCAGCAGGATGCAGCAAAAATTACCACAAAACAACAAGAGCTGGCGCAAGTAGAAATACAACTCGAAATAGCGTTTGCTCGTTGGGAAGCTTTGGAAAACGCTTAAGTAAGCCACCGCTCATCGTTTTTCTGTTTTCATATCAATAATTAATTGTGTCTAAGAGAGGCTTTTGTTAATTTGGTTTAAGCCCTTTACTTATTAATAACAACACTTAGGCATGAATCAGCTCAAGCCCCTTCTGTGCTTATTAGCTAGTCTCAGTTGGCTAGTTGCTTCTCATACGCAAGCAGCTCAGTCTGTGCAACCTACCGTGCCTATACAGTTTGCTGATGGCCTAAGCACTATTCCAGTGAATCTGACCTATACCGTTACCAGTCCTGAAACTGAAAACACCGCTGGTTTAGCCTTACGCATACACTACAACTCTATGGCCTTAGATTTTACTAGCCAAACCCCTTACACAAGCCAATTACAACCTCTGGGTGTGCTCAGTGACGATACGCAAAATTTGGATGGTGATCTAAATACTGATAAATACTGGGTTCTCGTTTGGGTTGATGTTAATGCTGCTTGGCCGGGTACGGGTAAAATACCCTTAAATTTACTCAGCAGCAGCTTTAGAACAAAGGCGGGTTTTGCTGGTTCATCTGTAGTGCGCTTGACGGCAGCAAGTACAGCAAAAAATACGAGTTTTCAAACAAGTCCTGTAGTAATTTGTGCTAAACCAGTGGTGTCTATCAGCGTGACTGATGCTATTGCTAATGAAAAGAATGCAAACACCGCTAGTTTTCAAGTGAGTCTTGCTGCCGCCTTGCCACTAGAGTGCGGCAATCTGAAGGTGAATTATCAGCTAGCTGGTACAGCTACAGCGGGCAGTGATTACGCGTCTTTAACCGGTAGCGTGATGATTCCAGCCGGTAGCCAACAAGCTAGTATTTTAGTGACACCGCTTGTAGATGGATCAATGGAAGCGGATGAATCAATCACTCTAAATTTACAGGCCAATAGCAACTATCAGTTAGCTAGTAGCACTCAAGCCAGTGCGATTTTGCAGGATGCGAGTGTTAGTTCTCTACCAATGGTCATGCTGACTAGTGCTAAAACACAAGTGATCGAAGGCATAGATACTAGCCTTAATCTTACTCTAGCTCGCCAAACTACCGATCTCAGTCAGGCGCTAACTATTGATTTGCAAACCAGTGGTTCAGCGACTATGGGTAGCGATTATCAAGCTCTACCCAACTCAATCCTTATTCCTGCTGGACAAACCCGAACTAATTTCGTCTTAAATTTATTCAATGATACTCAGCAAGAACAACAAGAAACTCTAAAAATTAGTTTACAAGCGAATCCTCTTTATCAATTAGCTGATCTCAACAATTTAGATATAACACTTCTAGATGATGAGGCTTTAAATAATACAAATTTAGCCTTGGATGAGGGTAAAGCTCAAGCTATCCCAAGTTTAAGTCAGTTGATGCTAATGTTATTAAGTGCTTGTTTAGGCCTATTAGCTCTTATGCAACTGAGGTTGTATCAGCATTTAAAGCTAAGGGCCAAAGCATGAAGAAAATTATTTTGCAGGTTTTAGGATTAAGTTTAAGCACTCTACTTAGCTTCAGTAATCCCAGCCAAGCGGATGAGTTAGTAGAATCTGAAATTTATCAGCCAGCACCCTATGCCTCATCTGCTAATCAAGCGCAACTTAAATTGACTAGCTTAAACCCTGCGCAGCGTGGTTTAAGTGCACTACTTTTCCCTGCGCAGTCCATGCATTTGGGTAAACCTAGTTCAACCGAGTTGAGTGGACTAACTCAGCAAGATACGCGATATAGAGCCTTAAAAATTGGCATTGAGCGCACTGTTCCCGCACTCCCCACTTTAAAAGATTGGGTCTGGCAGCCAGTACTAGGCGGGCAAGCTGCGCAATTTATTATTAGCTCGGAAGCTGCCGCGAATTTGCGCGCTTTAATTCAGCTTGAGCAGGCCTTACCCACTGGCGTAGAACTACGTGTCTTTGCTCCCATGCACGCTGATGAGATTTATGGGGTTTATCAAGTTAGTGATTTTAAAGCGCTGGAAGGCTCCAAGCAGTTAGAACTATGGACGCCCACGCTTACCGGTAGCCAAGTAGGTTTAGAAGTATTTGCGCCTGATGGTGTTGATGTAGGACAGATTCAATTAAGTGTTCCACAAATTTCACATATTGACTATGACTTTCAAACATCCCAATTTAAGTTGGCCGATGAATCTGTTTTAAAGTTTTCTAGTTGTGATGTGAGCATGGCTTGTGCCTCGTCAACTTGGCAGCCGACTGCTCAAGCTGTGGCACGTTATATTTTTACGAATAGTACAGGTAGCAGTTTTCTATGTACCGGTACACTGCTGGTAGATAAAGATACTGGCACGCAAATACCGTATTTTATTACGGCGGCGCACTGTATCAATGATGCAGTTTTAGCGGCCAGCATGGATTTTTACTGGTTTCATCAAGAAACAAGCTGTGGTTCAGGTAATGCATCTTGGGCACGTACGACAGGGGGTGCTGATTTATTAGCTTACCGCACTGAGTTGGATAGTAGTTTAGTACGCTTGCGAAGCTCACCACCAATAGGGGTTATGTTATCAGGCTGGACTTTAAACAGTTTAGCCATGAGTGCTCCCGTTGTAGGCATTCACCATGGTTTGGGTTATCCCAAGCAATTCAGCCAAGGCAATTTTGTAAGCTATGCGAATATGAGTTCTACCACTAGCGGTTTTATAGTAACTAAAGATCCAGCCGGTAGTTTTACGCAAGTGGCTTGGACTCAAGGGATTACAGCACAGGGCAGCAGTGGTTCGGGTTTATGGACGACTATCAATGGCGTACCCTATTTGAAAGGTACTTTAGTCGGGGGTGCATCCAGTTGTGCTACGCCCAACGCGCCCGATGAATATACGCGCTTGGAGCGTTTTCATCCGTATGTGACGACTTGGCTGGAGGCTACCGGTGGTACAGTAACCAGCTTGGTGAATCCTAATCAGCCGTTAACTGCTTTAGTAGATGGTATAATTATGGCGCGCTATTTAGCGGGTAAACATGGGGTTGAGCTAACTAATAATCTTACAACTGCTACAATAAACTTCGCTCAGCTTGAAACTAAACTCGATTTAATGAAACCCACCTTAGATTTGGATGGAGATGGTTTGTTGGAGGCGAACAAAGATGGAGTGCTAATGATTCGCTATCTAGCAGGGTTAACAGAGGCTGCGTTAATTGGGGAGTTTGATTTTACTCATTCTAAAAGAAAAACCGCTACGGAGATTAAACAATACATTGAGACAATTTTATTTTGAGCAAAATTAGTCGCTTAAAATACGGCTCGGATCCAAGTTAATGTTTCCGAGCCAGAATGGGCTACAGGTTTAGTGCACTGTAGCTAGTTTCCTCACTAGCGGTTGAGGAATGAAAAACGAATCAAGTTAAGTCTTGGATGTAGACTTGAGTTTAATCAAAAAATTGCAGAAGTCAAATCTATCTTACCCATAAAGCATTGATTTCAAATATTTTAGTTTATTAGTGAATTCTAAAATATGCGTGCTTTAGCAATTACACTATACTAGCCGATTCCTTTCTCGCAGTAGCACTCATGGCCGAATTTGAATACATTGATAAACCAGAACAATTAAATGCTTTTTTACAAAAAGCTCAGCATTCTGAGTGGATTAGCTTAGACACTGAATTTATTCGAGAAAAAACCTATTACCCACGTCTTTGCTTAATTCAATTGGCCACTGCCGATGATTTAGTTTGTATTGATCCTTTAAATATCGAAGATTTATCAGCCTTTTTTACTTGGTTACAAAATCCTAAGATGCTGAAAGTCTTTCATGCAGCTTGGCAGGATTTGGAAATTCTATATCACCTTAGCGGGCAAGTGCCTGCACCTATTTTTGACACGCAGATAGCGGCTGCAGTCTTAGGCTTAGGGGATCAATTAGGTTACGCACGCTTAGTAGAAGAGTTGTTGGGCGTGCAGTTGGATAAGTCACAATCGCGTACTGATTGGGCACGGCGGCCATTGACTCATCAACAACTCGATTATGCGATTGATGATGTTCGTTACCTACGTCAGATTTACCCACTGCTTAAACAGCGTCTACAAGAAACTGGACGCTTAAACTGGCTGAATAAACCATTTGAACGCTTGACTGAAGCTAGCGAATATACGCCTGATCCTTGGCTGAGTTGGGAGAGGGTCAAAGGTGTACAGCTCTTAAAGCCTAGGCAATTAGCAGTTTTGCGTGAACTATGCGCTTGGCGTGAAGAGCTAGCGATTCAGAAGGACTTGCCCCGCCGTTGGCTATTGACTGATGAAGTATTGGTCGACATGGCACGGATGAAAAATCGGGATTTGCATGATTTTGCGGATATTCGCGGCTTAAGTACTGAGCAGATCGCTCGCTATGGGCAAGGTTGGTTAGAGCTGATTCGGCGTGCGCAAGCTTTACCGGCTGAAGAATGGCCTGACTTACCACGGCGGCGTAAATTGGATGCTGAATTATCCTTAGTAGCTGATTTATTAATGGTCATCGTGAATCAACAAGCGCTGGCTCACAATATTTCAGCCACGATGCTGGCTAATCGTGTGCAAATTGAAAAAATGCTCACTGAAGGTCGTACTCAGCTCTCAGATGATTGGCGGGGTAGTTTAGTGAATGACTTATTCGCCCATATTTTAAGTGGTCGAGCTTGTGTGCGGGTACAAGATCAATCCTTAAAGATCGACGCCTAATCTTATGTAGATCTGTGTTAAACTGCGGTTTTAGCAGTTTGAACTTATAGGCGATGGGTATGACCGAGCGTATTGCTACTGTAGAGCGAAATACTTTAGAAACCCGCATTTCCGTGACGATCAATTTGGATGGCACGGGTAAATCTAGTTTTAATACAGGGGTTCCTTTTCTGGAGCACATGCTCGATCAAGTAGCCCGACATGGGATGATGGATCTTACAATTACTTGCCAAGGCGATCGCCATATCGATGATCATCATAGTGTAGAAGATATTGGGATTACTCTAGGTCAAGCCCTGAGTAAAGCGGTGGGCGATAAGAAGGGCTTACGGCGTTATGGTCATGCTTATGTGCCTCTAGATGAAGCTTTATCCCGAGTCGTTGTCGATTTCTCTGGTCGCCCGGGTATTGAACATCATGCTGATTATCGGCGCTCTCATATTGGTCAATTTGATACGGACTTATTCTTCGAGTTTTTCCAAGGCTTTGTGAACCATGCCTTATTGACTCTGCATATTGATAATTTGCGTGGTCACAATGCGCATCATATTGCTGAAACGATTTTTAAAGCGTTTGGGCGTGCTTTGAGAATGGCGCTGGAGCTTGATCCGCGGATGGCGGGGATTATGCCTTCCACGAAGGGCAGCTTGTAATGAAAGTCGCGATTATTGATTACAATATGGGCAATCTGCATTCGGTGGGACGGGCAGTAAGTCATGTTGCCCCAGCCGGTACTCAGGTTGAAATTACTGCAGATCCTGATTTTATTCGTCATGCTGATCGGATTGTCTTTCCGGGGCAAGGAGCAGCACGCGATTGTATGCGCGAACTGGAGACGCGGGGCTTAAGCGAAATCGTGCGCGAAGTGGCTAAAACCAAACCCTTTCTAGGTATTTGCATGGGCATGCAAGTGCTGATGGAGTTCTCAGAAGAGAACGCAGGGGTGGAGTGCATGGGAGTTTATGCGGGTAAAGTGAACTACTTTAAGCACTTAAATATCGCTCATTTAAAAACGCCGCAAATGGGTTGGAATCAAATTCAGCAAAAAACTGCGCATCCACTCTGGGCTGGAATTCAAGACGGTGCACGTTTTTATTTTGTGCATAGCTACTATGTAGAGCCAACGGACAAGAACTTAGTGACGGGTGAAACTGCTTATGGTTTGAACTATGCTTCAGCGATTGCCAAGGACAATGTGTTTGCGATTCAAGCACACCCTGAAAAGTCGGCAAATGATGGTTTACGGCTGCTCGCAAATTTCATGCAGTGGCAGCCGTAATAATGGTGGCTTAGACTAGCTTATCGTCAAAATCCCACATCACCGTTGCTTGTTGTTTAGCTGCTTTCTTAAGCAGCTCTATCATTGGATAAGCGCGGCGGTTAACAGACACGGTTTCTTCTTCATCCTCATGTTGTTTTGGCGCAACATGCTGATTTTCTTGTTTAGACGCTTCGGTCAGACTCGTTTGAAATGTCTGTAAGGTTTTTTCGATATCAGCCCCTAAAATAGCTCCCGGAATCGTATCGCTATGCCCCATAAGTGTGATCATATGGCGTGCATCCTTTTCAAACATAGAGAAAGTACCGACTTTACTATCAAAACGAACTAACATGGTTTAACTCCTTATCAAGATGTGAGTGTGCTATTTCTGACAGATCAGACCTTTCAAATAATAGCCCTCCGGAAAAGCTAAACGGGTAGGATGATCGCTCGCTTGATCCAGCTTACGAATGATTTGTGCATCACAACCGGCATCCACCGCAGCATCAGCCACGATTTTTTGGAACAAATTGCTATCCATTAAACCAGAGCATGAAAAAGTAAATAGTAGACCATTGGGTTTCAATAACCTAAAGCCTAGTAAATTTATATCCTTATAGCCACGCGCTGCCTTCTCAATTTGGCTCTTATTTTCGGCAAACTTAGGAGGGTCTAAGATGATTAAATCAAATTGGCGACCTTCATCTCGATATTGGCGCAATAGTTGGAAGACGTCGCCTTGAATATTCTCCATCTGCTCTGATGTGAAGCCATTGAGTTGAGCGGCTTGTGCGGCTAAGTCCAAAGCAGTTTGGGAGGCATCAATATTAATAGCTTTGCTTGCGCCACCTTTGAGAGCAGCGATTGAAAAACCACCGGTGTAAGAGAAGCAATTAAGGACAGTTTTACCGTGTGCATAGTGCTCGACTGCTGAGCGATTATCCCGTTGGTCTAAATAGAAACCCGTTTTATGCCCATTGAGTACATCGACGCGATAATGACGGCCTTCTTCAAGAATATCGATACAAGCAGGCGGCATTTCTCCGGCCAATAAGCCTGTGGTAGTACTTAAACCTTCTTTTTTACGAATATCCACATCAGAACGCTCATACACACCTTTGCAAGGAAGCTGTTCCATCAATAGCTCAGCAAGGGTTTGTTTCCAATGCTCTGCGCCAGCCGTGAGGGCTTGCATAATGAGCCAGTCACCAAACTTATCCACAATAACGCCGGGTAAGCTATCCGATTCAGCATTGAGCACTCGATACGCCGTGTTACGTGCAGTGATACCTAAGGCTTGACGTTGCTTTAAAGCGGCTTGGATTTTTTCAGCAAAAAATGCGCGATCAATGGTTGCTCGCCCGACCGCCCATAAGCGTACTTGAATTTGTGATTGTGGCGACCAAGCACCCATGCCAAGCAAATCGCCATGTTCGGAGCGTACTTCAACGGTTTCCCCTAGAGCCGGCTCCCCTTTGACGCTAGCAATCGCACCGGAAAAGACCCAAGGATGGCGGGCACGAATATTTTTATCACGGCCGCGTTGTAGAACCACTTGTGGATAGGACGGTCTAGAAGTAGAGGCTTTAGTAGTCAAGACAGGGTCTCCGATTTACAGCTTGCTGTTATACCTGCCAGCTTTCCCTTTGGTCAATTAAGATCGTATCAGCTTTTGGTAAATGGCTAGCTTGCTCTCGTTGCAGCCGAGGCGTAGAGTATTTTTTTGTAAATAGTTAAGTTCAATCATGTCTGAGTTTCTCGTCTCTTTAGCCTTTTCCCTAAATGTCACAGGCCCGATTTTTCTGATTTTAATGCTGGGGGTTTATTTAAAGCGCATTGGCATGTTAACTGATGCTTTTGTCGAAGCAGGTTCACGCTTAGTTTTTAATGTGACTTTACCGGCATTATTGTTTATCAGTGTCAGCAAAACGCATATCAGTGAAACGGCCAATTTCCAACTGATCGGCTTAGCTGCGTTACTAACGATTGGCACTTTTCTTATCCTAGAGGTATTTGCCTATTACACGGTTAAGCCAACTGAGGATCGTGGTGTGGTTGTGCAGGGTGCTTTCCGTTCCAATATGGGCATTATCGGCCTAGCCTATTGTGCTAATGCTTATGGTGAAGCAGGGGTAGCGGCAGCTTCCTTGTACTTAGGCTTGATCACCATTCTCTTTAATATTCTTTCAGTGATTACATTGAGCCGCTCTCTGCATAAAAAGGATCAAGGGATTATGCCGGTTCTGCAAGGCATTGCGAAAAATCCTTTAATTATCGGTATTTTACTTGCCCTGCCGGTTTCTTATATGGAATGGCAACTGCCAGAGATTGTTCTAAAATCAGGCGAATATTTTGCTCAAATGACGTTGCCCCTCGCGCTAATGTGTACGGGAGCCTCACTAAGCTTTAAATCGATGCGTCAAGATATGCACAATACCGTGAGTGCGAGTTTGGGTAAGTTGATTTTTATTCCTTTTTCATTCACGGCTGGTGGAATTTGGGTGGGATTTAGTGGGATTGAGCTAGGTGTATTAGTCCTGATGTCCTTCGCTCCAACCGCAGCGGCTAGTTATGTGATGGTTAGAGCGATGGGGGGCAATAGTGTATTAGCCGCCAATATCATTGCCTTGACCACCATAGGTTCGGTCTTAAGCACTAGTATGGGTTTTGCTATCGTGAAAAGCCTGGGTTTGATGTAAATCAGGTTTAGGCGGTATCGTCGACCTGCAAGGTAAAATCTCGTTACAATAGGCCACTTTCTGTTTAGCGAGCACGAGCACCAACCATGACTCAACCGGATATT
This sequence comes from uncultured Thiothrix sp., assembly GCF_937873765.1. Taxonomy (GTDB): domain Bacteria; phylum Pseudomonadota; class Gammaproteobacteria; order Thiotrichales; family Thiotrichaceae; genus Thiolinea. The sequence goes on from NZ_CALMZC010000055.1 coordinate 69,755, forward strand.
GAAGCGGTTAAGCGCTATTTACTAACCTTGCAAGATGATATTTGTGCGCAATTGAGCGCTGAAGATGGTCAAGCCCAATTCATTGAGGATGCTTGGGAGCGTCCTGGTGGTGGCGGTGGGTGCACCCGAGTTTTGGCAGACTGTGCTGTCTTTGAACAAGGCGGGGTAAATTTTTCTCATGTCTTTGGTTCAACACTGCCACCTTCTGCTACGGCTGCGCGCCCTGAATTAGCCGGGCGTAGTTTCCAAGCGATGGGTGTGTCTTTAGTGATTCACCCGCATAATCCCTTTGTCCCGACCTCACATGCGAATGTACGCTTTTTCATCGCTGAACATCCAACAGAACCTCCAGTGTGGTGGTTCGGTGGTGGCTTTGATTTAACCCCCTATTATGGGTTTGAAGAGGATTGTATTGCTTGGCATCAAACCGCTAAAGAGGCTTGTGATCCTTTCGGCTCTGAAGTGTATGCTAAGTATAAACGCTGGTGTGATGAGTACTTTTTCCTAAAACATCGCAATGAACCGCGTGGAATTGGTGGGCTATTCTTTGACGATTTAAACGAATGGGGCTTTGATCAGACTTTTGCTTTTATGCAAAGCGTGGGTGATCACTATATTCAAGCTTATCGCCCAATTGTGCAGAAGCGTAAAAACTTACCTTTCACTGAAACTCAGCGTGACTTTCAACTCTATCGGCGCGGGCGCTATGTAGAGTTCAATCTGGTCTGTGACCGTGGAACCTTATTCGGCCTACAATCCGGTGGACGCACGGAATCGATTCTGATGTCGCTGCCGCCTTTGGTGAAATGGCGCTATGATTGGCATCCTGAACCAAATTCTGTTGAGGCAAGTTTATACACTGATTTCTTAAAGCCTCGCGATTGGCTGGGTTTAGGCGGCAGCTAAAACGCTCTGGCTGAACTTACCAAGATTTTTCGCCGGGCTGGGGCTTATGATTCGACAGTTTCATAAACTTCCAGAATAGGTAGGCCAGGAAGCCTAAAATGAAAATAATGGTAACGCTCGACATAAATAAAATGCCATTAAAGCTGCTGAAAAAACTTGACATAGCTTGTCTCCTAGTTGAACTGTGACAAGCATAATTTTGAGCTGAGCCTAAAAAACCACTTTGATTTTAATCAAACGCAATCCGCCAAATTGTAGGTTTATTGGCTTATGTCAAGTTTTATGAGAATTAAATGTTAGCGAGCAGCGCGTAAAGCAGCTAAAGCGCGATCTACGTTGACTAATCCATAGCCATAATCATTGTCACGGCCTTGAAGACCTAAATCGATAGCGGTTTGTTCTAAGAGGTGCGGCGTAACCCCTTGTTTATTCATTGAGAGTAAGAGTGCAATTAAGCCAGTTACATGTGCAGTTGCCATGGAAGTGCCAGTTGCTAAATCAAAAGTGCCTGCAGGTGAAGTAGTGAAAATATTAACCCCGGGCGCTGCAACATCAATATAAGCTCCACGGTTAGCACGGCCAAATACGCTTTCCTGCTCATCCACAGCAGTGACTGCTAAGACATTATCAAACGCAGCAGGATAAGCGGGTTCAGCTTGAGGGCCACCATTCCCTGCCGAGGCCACCACAATAATATTGTTTTCGACGGCTTTCTGGATCATTTTGTTAACTAAAGGATCACTTTTACCTGCGAAACTAAGATTAAGGACATCGACTCGTTCTTGAATACAGAGATCAATCGCTTTAGCAACTAAACCTGCCGTACTGCTACGATTATTTGGATTTTTTTGGTCAGAGCTAAAAGCACTTACAGCATAGAGAGAGGCTTCTGGGGCAATGCCAATCCTTGGATTTTGCCCAATTAAGACGCCGGCTATAGCAGTACCATGCTTTTGGTTATTGCTGTCACCAGCCGGGATTAATTCAACACGTCTAACTTTTGAGTTATCTAAAGAGCGGTGCAGAATATCAATCGGTGTATCTACCATACCAATTTTAACACCAGCACCTTTGGTAAATTGGTGCGCTTGAGCAATACCCGTCAAACCTAGAGGATAGCCCACTGATCCAGAGGAGTTATTATCTGGGCTGGCTGCTGCAGTAAAAAATAAACTACTTAAATTGGCTTCGACCTTAGCCTCTTTGTTATTGATAGTATTCACTAAAGACTTAGGATCCTGCCCATTCGTACCCACCGTCAACATTTTAGTGCGGATAGCACCCAGTTCATCGCTACGCTTTTGCGTCAGACGATAACGCTGTAAAATATCCTCAGCAAAACCTGCCGATTGCCTAGCATCGTATAACAGAAGTAGTTCATTCTGCCGATAATCACGACTATTATCGGGCAGATTGCCTACACACCAAGCATTAGAAATTTGACACGCTGGTGAGTCATAACTGATTTTTTTGTCGACTGGTGCTGCGGCCACTAAACTGACTGTGCTGAAACCCAGCAAAATAAAGCCAAAACCTTGAACTTTATGTTTTAAAGCCGCAGCTAATTGGAGGACAATTTTAGTCACTGTGGCTTGTTATCCTCAAACTGCGGACCTAAAAATAGCAAGGGTGAGCTTTGCTGAGCCGTCTGCTGCATAATACTGTCAGCTAAGGCGACTTTATCGATATTCGGGGCGACAGGCATTTCAATCGTGAAAATGTTTTGAGCATTAGGACCCGAAACGATATGTGCCTGCCATTTATTCAAGAACTCACACACTTCTGCGTGTTTGGCGTTATTGGCAAATTGCACTAAGAAGCGACTGACCTCAGTTTTTCCATCCACAGTTATCTTCACTGCATGCGGAGTTTCCACGCTAGCGACTGTAAACTTTGTATCAGAGGCTAAATTAAACTGGCTATAGGCCAAGATCGCAACCTGAGCAATCACTAAGCTTGCAAATACTGCATTTGCTGGTGTCAGCCATTCAAGGTTAAATAAAGGTTTGCGCCATAGAAAATCAAACCAATTTTTTTTAGCTTGAGCTTTTGGCTGAGTGACTGGAGCCGCCTGTCTGCTAGACGCAGCAGTTAAACTCGTTTGGCTAAGATTAGGTTCTTCCAATTTTTCGTCAGCGCGATCAATCCGTCCCAAGAGTTTGTTTAAGCGTTGTTCAGTCGTATCCAGTGCCGATAATTCTAATAAGCTTGTGTTAGTGCGCACGATACGCATCATTTTTTCTTCTTGTACAAGCTCTTGCTGTAGTTCTGGAAACTGCTCCAATGCTTGATTCACTAAGCTGTGTTCTGCTTTGCTAAGCTTATTAGTGAGATACCAAGGAAGTAAGCGGCGCGCTTCTTCCAAGAGTTCGTTAGACTCAGGATGACTCATAAAGATGACCAGTTTAGATATCGAATTCCATGATTCCAGCTTTTTCAAGCATTTGACCTAAACGCTTGCGAGCATAGAACATGCGTGTTTTGACAGTGTTCTCAGAGATTTTAAGAAGCTCAGCTACTTCTTTGACCGACTTATCTTCAAAATAGGTGAGTTTTAAGACATCTCGGTGTTCATCTGTCAAATGGTTCATCATGCGCAGTAATTGATCCTTCATGTCCTCGTCAATCCGTATTTCTTCAGGATTGGGAGCGCTATCTTCCATAGCCAACATGATGGCATCATCATCTAAAGTCACTTCAGATGTTTTTCTTAACCAAGAAATGAGCTTATTACGTGCAATAGAATAAATCCAAGTAGAGGCTTTGGACTTACCTTCAAATTTATCAGCGGATCGCCACACATCAAAGAGCGCATCATCCACAATATCTGCGGCTTGTGCAACATCATCCTTGAGCAAGCGAGCGCAATAACTCACTAAACGTGGTTGATACTTTAAATACAAGCGACTAAATGCTTGTCGATCCCCTTGAGCAATTTGGCTTAAAAGTTCCTCGTCGCCAACATTCCTAATGTTTTGCTCCGCACTATGGCTATCAGTTTCTTGGTGCTTGATTGAACCGTTCATTAGCTTCGTCGCCTTGAGTCATTATTTGGTTTGAACTTCTTGTGATTTTTTCTTGCAGCCCTAGCTAGGTAGAAAAAACAAATGAACCGACGGCTGCACTGGTACGACAGAGAGTCATTGGTTAACAAACTACTGTGGAACTGAGACTTAACCAAACGATACCTCGGATTCATTGAGTAGTAGCTTATGTCTTAGTTGATCATCACTAACACACTCGAACTATTTATCATAAAATTATAATACTCCCTCGCAAATTTATCGGGTCTTCGGACCCGAACTTTTACACCTATTGATCTATATCGTTATCTAAAAGCAAGCTGCTATTATTCTTGAACATTCAAGATCGAGCAAGGCTGCTCTGTCACCGCGCTCATTTAGGGGTTTTTGTTCTATTTTAGGATTAATACTATGTATCAAATTGGTACAACACTCACTCAATATATTATTGAAGAACAGTATACGTATGAAGGGGCTAGGGGACATTTCACGGGATTACTCAATGATATTGCAACCGCTTGTAAAAAATTAGCTGGTTTAACTAGGAAAGGGGCTTTAGTTGGGGTGTTGGGAGCAGCTAATTCAGAGAATGTCCAAGGTGAAATTCAAAAGAAAATGGACATTATCTCTAATGATGTCTTCATTGAGGCTTTAGAAAATAATGGGCATGTGGCCGCTTTAGCATCTGAGGAAATGGAAACCGTCTATAGCCTCAAAGAAGGTAAACGTCGAGGTGACTATCTAGTGACCTTTGATCCACTTGATGGCTCTTCTAACATGGACGTGAATGTGTCAGTAGGTACCATTTTCTCTGTGGTCAAAGCTCCTAAAGGTGTGATGAATCCGACTGCGGAAGATTTTCTCTTACCTGGAACGAAACAGATGGCGGCGGGTTATTGTTTGTATGGGCCATCTACAATAATGGTGATTACCACGGGGCGTGGTGTCAGTATGTTTACTCTCGATACTAGCTGTGGTGAATTTATCCTGACTCGTGACGATGTGAAGATTCCCGAAGATACGAAGGAATTTGCTATTAACACCTCTAACCAACGCCATTGGGAAGCACCGATCCAACGTTATATTCAAGAGTGTTTGGCTGGTAAAGAAGGTGTACGTGGTAAGGACTTCAATATGCGTTGGGTAGCTTCGATGGTGGCAGAAGTTCATCGGATTCTATCGCGGGGTGGCGTTTTTATGTATCCACTGGATGAAAAAATGCGTAAAGCTGGTAAGGAAGGCAAGCTACGTTTACTCTATGAAGCTAACCCAATGAGTATGGTGATAGAGCAAGCAGGTGGATTATCCAGTACGGGACGTGAACGGATTTTAGATATTCAGCCTTATGCTTTGCATCAACGTGTGCCTGTGGTTTTAGGTTCGAAGAACGAAGTTCAGCGCGTGATCGATTATCACCAGTTGTAATTGGTGCTAGTGGAGTAAGCTGCGAGCTTGCTCCACATCGAGTTTTATCTGCTGTTTCAGTAACTCAAAAGAATCAAAGCGTTGTTCGGCACGAATAAAGGCAGTGGGTTCAATCGTCCAATGCTGTCCATAAATCTGTTCAGCAAAATCAAATAAATGAACTTCCAAGCGACTTTCTAAACCATTCACTGTAGGGCGAGAGCCTAGATTAGCAATACCTTTGAACCTTGCCCCACTAGCTCGATAAGCCTGTACCGCATACACCCCTTTACCCAAAGCAATATTGTCTGGAATCCGTAGATTTAACGTAGGAAAACCAATCGTGCGTCCTAACTTATTCCCATGTCGCACCCGCCCAGATAGCGAATACGGCCGCCCTAGCAAGGTTTTTACGGTGTCTAAATCGGCTTGTGCTAAAGCTTGGCGTACCCAAGTACTGCTCACCCGATCATTAGTATGTAATAAAGTCGAGGTTTGTACGACTTCCATACCCTGCTGAGCTCCCATGGTTTGTAACAGTTGATAATCACCACGGCGTTTGCGGCCAAAACGGAAATCATCACCGACTACGAGCGCTCGCACTTGTAAGTCATTTAAAAGAATATCTTGAATAAAAGCCTCAGGCTCCATTTCAGCGAGGGCTTGGTTAAAGGGTAAACAAGCTAGTTGATTCACGCCTAAGCTTTTTAGATAAATTAATTTATCACGCAGCGGTAAAATGCGGCTTGGCGGCGGTTTACGTAAGTATTCAGCAGGTAGGGGTTCAAAGCTAATCACGGTGGATGCTAAGCCTAGATGACTTGCCTTATCTTGTACTTGCCGAATGACACTTTGATGGCCTAAATGTAAGCCATCAAAGTTACCAATCGTTGCAATACAAGCTTGGCTGGAGTGAGTCCATGAGCGAAGCAGCTTCATGGTTAGCTTAAGCCGACAAAGTTTTGCTGACGCAAAGCTTCATAGACGACCACAGCCACGGTATTCGACAAATTCAAACTGCGGCTATCCGGTAACATCGGAATACGTAGTTTTAAATCTTCTGGCAAGCTCGCTAAAAGAATTTCAGGTAAACCACGGGTTTCCGGGCCAAACAGTAAGACATCTTCATCTTGAAAAATAGTTTCCGCATACGAAGTTTTAGCTTTAGTGCTGCAAGCAAATACACGCTTACCCAGCATCGCTTGATTAAAAGCTGCAAAGCTTTCATGCTCTTGCACGGCCGCTAAGTCTCGATAGTCCATCCCTGCTCTTCGTACTTGTTTCTCATCCAAGGAAAATCCTAGTGGATGAATTAAGTGTAAACGACAGCCAGTATTGGCACATAAACGCATAATATTACCCGTATTCGGCGGAATTTCGGGTTCAAATAAAGCAACATGCAGCATGGCTCAGTTAGCCTCCTGAGCTTGAAAAACGGTGTGACCCGCCAACCAAGTACGTTGGATTTGACCATGAAAGCTCCAACCAGCAAACGGTGTATTTTTGCCTTGGCTGAGCATTTTTTCTAAAGTGAAATCCCAAAGGACATCAGGTTTTAATAGCACTAAATCAGCCGGTGCGCCGATAGCAATACAACCTGCTGGGCTACCAATAATACGTGCTGGATTAAACGTGATCTTCCTTAAAGCCTGTAGGAGCGGTAAAACTCCATCTTCCGCTAAGCGCAAAGTGAGAGGAACTAAGGTTTCTAAAGCAGAAATTCCCGGCTCGGTCTGCTGGAACGGTGCTAACTTCGCGTCTAATTCATGCGGTTGATGATCGGAGCAAATGGCATCAATTGTCCCGTCGCTTAAGCCTTGCAATAAGGCATCACGATCCGCTTGGGCGCGTAACGGTGGGCGTACATGGCAGAGGGGATCAAAATCTAGCACATTGCGTTCGGTTAAATACAATTGATGAGCAGCTACATCCGCAGTCACGGCTAAACCATCTCGTTTCGCTTGGCGAATTAAGCGCACACTACCTGCGGCAGATAAACGACAGAAATGCACCCGACTACCCGTTAATTCCATTAAAGCAATAATTTGTGCAACCGCGACCGTCTCAGCCGCTGCAGGAATAGCGGGCAAGCCTAAGCGGGTAGAGACTTCGCCTTCATGCATTACGCCGCCAGCCGCTAGGCCATGCTCTAAAGGGTACATGAACACGGTTAAATCATGCGTAGAAGCATACTCCATTGCACGGCGCATCACATTCAAGTTTTCAAAGGGTTGCCACGCATTGCTAACCCCGACGCAACCTACCCGCTTTAACCCTCCAATATTGCATAAGCGTTTACCTTCTAGCTTAAAAGTCATATTGCCAATGACTTCAACATTGGCTAGTTGTAAACCTTGGTTAATTTTGCGGATTAAGTTCACAGCCGCTGAATTATCAATACTGGTTGCTGGATCAGGTTGATAGCAGAGTGTCGTGACTCCACTCGCGGCGGCAGCACGGGTTTCACTGGCTAAAGTTGCCTTGTGATCTAAGCCCGGCTCACGCAGCCAAGTGGCCAGATCAATTGCACCGGGCATTAGCCATAGACCATTGGCATTAACTTTTTCGGCATCATGAAAGTTTTCTAAAGTGGTTGACTGGTCACCTATGGCAACAATAGTGCCATCTTGGATATAGACATTAGCAGTTTGATCAGTGCGTGAGTTGGGATCAAGAACGCGGGCTTGTTGAATGATTAGATTCTTCATGCTGCACTCCCACCCATAATCATTGCCATCACCGCCATCCGCACGGCAATCCCATTGGTGACTTGTTCTAAAATCACTGAGCGCACTCCATCGGCCACTTCAGTATCAATCTCAACACCGCGATTAATCGGTCCCGGATGCATCACAATCGCATCCGGCTTGGTCAGCGCTAAGCGTTTTTCATTTAAGCCATATAACTTGGCAAACTCACGCTCAGAAGGGAGTAAAGCCCCAGCCATGCGTTCACGTTGTAGGCGTAGCATGATAACCACATCCGTATCGTTTAAACCTTCATCCATATCATGAAAAATTTTTACACCCATGCGCTCAATATTGGCGGGAATTAAAGTTTTCGGGCCAATCACACGAACTTCACCGGTCAAAAGGGTGGTTAATGCATGAATTTGTGAGCGTGCTACGCGTGAATGTAAAACATCCCCCACAATTGCGACTTTGAGCGGCTCGAAAGCGCCTTTCTTTTGGCGGATCGTAAACATATCCAACATGGCTTGGGTCGGATGAGCATGGCGACCATCGCCTGCATTTAGAACACTGATATGCGGTGCGGCATAGCGGGCAATGAATTGTGCCGTACCTGCGTGTTCATGGCGTACCACGAACATATCTGCATTCATCGCCTCTAGATTGCGCGCCGTATCCAATAAGGTTTCACCTTTGGCGGTGGAAGATGTACGAATATCGAGGTTGATGACATCCGCACCGAGGCGTTGGGCGGCAATCTCAAAGGTGACCCGGGTACGGGTAGAGTTTTCAAAGAACAGATTCATCACGGTTTTACCGCGCAACAGTGGTGCTTTCTTTTGCTGTTTCGCAGGTAGGGTGACGAATTGTTCGGCACGATCCATAATATCGTGCAGTAATTGGTAAGGTAGCCCTTCAACAGTCAGGAAATGATTTAATTTATTCCCCGGCGCGAGCTGCATGCTCAAAGGCAAGGGGCCGGGCTTTAGATGAGGGTGCATGAGGCAGATTCGCTAGATGGCTAAGGTGGGAGTATTTTACAAGTTTGTACCTGCCTGTTAAACCCTTTCTCTTAGGCTTTCCTGACCAATTCCATCCGCAGTGGCTCTTGGGAAATATGGTAGATATATTCTTTACCCGGGTCTTCGCGTAGTACACAGACTTGTGGCTCAATCGGTAGTTCGCGACCTTGACGCGCTACAATCGCAGCTAAAGTGATACTGGCCGGACGGCCATAATCAAACAGCTCATTCATTGCCGCTCGAATGGTACGACCTGTATGAATAATGTCATCGACTAAAATAATATGCCGATCTTCTAAACTCAAGGGTAAGCGCGAAGGTTCGGTCTGTACTGGTAGGCCGGTACGATTATAGTCATCGCGATAAAAGCTAATATTTAAAGTCCCTAAATCTTCAGTAAGCTGTAAGCGCTCATGCAACACTTCGGCGAGCCAAACACCAGAACGCTCAATTCCGACTAACAAAGGGTCAATAATTTGATGTTCGCTTAGGTAGGTTTTCAGTTGCTCAGCGAGCTGGGTGAGTAAATTAGGTAAATTATAGTTGTTATTGCTGGGCATAATCGTGCATCCAATTTTCTAAAATAATCGCTGCTGCCAATTGATCGATTTCTTCCTTGCGAATTTTGCGTTTACGACCCGCTTGGCGTGCACTCTTCAAAAGCTGTTCTGCTTCTCGAGAGGATAACTGTTCGTTTGCAGTCTGCACAGGGAGCTTAGTGCGCTTTTCGAGTTCACGACAAAACTTTAGGATGCTTTCCTGCATACTGCTATCAGAACCATCTAATTTTCGTGGCATACCAACGACTAAAACTTGCGGACGCCATAATTGAATTAAACGCTCAATGCTCCCCCAATCTGGTTGATGATTTTGGGAATATAAAACGGTTTCTGGGGTTGCTAAACCAGTGAGTGTATTGCCAACGGCAACGCCAGTACGATTCAAGCCAAAGTCAAAACCTAAGACTGTAATCGACATTAACCGTGCCCAGCCACCGAGCCTAGTAAATTCACATCAATTCCTAGAGTAGAAGCCGCTCCCCGCCAACGATGTGGATAGGGCATCTCGAAAAGAATGGAGTTTTTAGCATCACAGGTGAGCCAGGCATTCTCTTTGATTTCTTGCTCTAATTGCCCCGGACTCCAGCCCGCACAGCCTAATACCAGAAGAAATTGATCAGGACCATCACCCGCCGCAATATCGACAAGAATATCTCGTGAGGAGGTAATCGATAGATTCTCCGCGATATGCAAAGTACTTTCCCAAGCACGATTGGTGTTATGCAGCACAAAGCCTTGCTCCGCTTGCACGGGGCCACCACTCATCGCGACTCGATTAGCCAAGCGAACATCGTTCACTTCAATATCTAATTGAGATAGTAGCTCACCAAAAGTCACTTCTAGGGGACGATTAATGGTCACACCAAAAGCACCTTGCTCATCATGCTGGCAAATTAAGGTCACCGTGTGATCAAAATTTGGATCATGCATACTGGGCATAGCAATCAGCAAATTATTACGCAAATTAGAAATGGCCTGCATAGACTCTATTCTGTGTTGAAAGTACCGCTATGGAAAATCCAAGTGCGGGTGATATTTAATTGATCCCATTTTTTACGAATGTCTGCGGGCAAAGGCGGATAAGGAGAAGCTAAACGCACAATGCGTAGCGCGGCTTTATCCAGCACATTGAAGCCCGATGATACATCAATTTGACTATCGACTACACGCCCTGCATGATCAAGCGTCACATTCAAAATCAGCTTCCCGCTCATATTGCGGCGAATAGCTTCCTCAGGGAAGTTAATATTACCAATGCGCTCGATCTTCTTGATCCAGCTATCAATATACTCGGCTTCTACCGCACTTTTAGCACTCACCGCATCAATGAAATGAATCCGCGGACGCCGTGCATATTGGGCTTCTGCAGCATCTACTTCTGCTAATAGTTGTGCAATTTCTTGTGCACTATCTGCGGTTATCTCTGTAATCAGATCATGCATTGTATCAGGTTGATCGGGTTCTTTACTTAGCTCAGTGAAAGTCGCCGCTTTAGTCGTCAGTATTTGTGGATCAAGTTTAGACTGCAAATCTTCAGTGCTAGCTTCTGACTGAAGCGGTGCTTCACCCTCATTATTTTGCGACAATAAAGAGGCTAGCGGACTGCGCGGTTTATTGTCTTCATCCTCAGTTCCACTGGCTTCCTGATTGGCTTGAGCCAAGAAATTGACTTCTTTCGGTGTGACCTCACTAGGCGTTTGCACAAGCGTAATATCTAGAGCCGGAGGTATCGCTAAACGCGGTAGAACGATAGGCGCAAACGAAATGCCAAAAATAATAGCCGCATGCACTGCCAGCGCTAAGGGCAGCGTTTTGATCAAAGGAGTATGATTCGGTGCGTAAATCGCCTCGTTCATTTACATTGTCTATTTAGGTAGCTAAATGATTCTATTATTTGAGCCACAAACAGCCCTTGGTTATTTACCCTATCTAGTTTAATACTAACATTAGACGTTTTAGATAGGTAGCTTTCTCTTAAAGGCTTATTTTCTGGGCGGTGTTGGCGTGCTCAAAATATCCGCCAGCCGATAACCATCATGCGCATTTAAAATATGCTGACCTTCACTAAACATGGTTTCAGTGTGTCCAGTTAAAGCAAACACATTTTGCATGTTTTGACTGTGTGCAGGCACTACAAAGTCACTAGATTCAGGGCTTTTACTAGTACGCACAATCGACACGTAGCGCATCGCAGGATGGGCTTGATGATTTAGCCAATATAAGAAAGTGCCGGGGCGCTCTTCACGTAATTCAGTGTAAAGCTGCCTAGAGTGTGGTAAGTCTATGCCCATACCTGCAGCCAGTTCAGCTAAGGGCGTATCAATCGCCACTTCTGATAAATCAGCCCAAGGGGTACCGGTATGCGGAGTAGCAATCGTAATTAAAGTATTCACTGGTACAGTATTTAGAGCAACTAACCAATAACGTCCCACTAGACCGCCTGCAGAATGACCAGCCAAAGAGATTGGCTCTTTACGCTGCGCGGAGATCAATTGCAAATACTGATCTAAAACCCCCGCTTGTTGAGTAATCGAGAGTTGATTAGGTAGCTCGAGGGTATAAAGGACTTTTTTTGGGCGCTTAGTTAAGTGTGTACTATTCATAATTCCACGCGGAGTTAAGACTAAATTGCCACCATCCACCCACCCTGAAGACTGCAACGCTGAGGTCACGTGCTGAAAGCGCCAAGCCATCCCTTGTTCTTGAAAGCCGGGGATTAACACTAAAGTTTCTGCCTGAGCTAGTGTGCTCAATAAAGCTAATGTGAGTGTAGCTAGACGCGTAAACAACTTCATATTTTACCCTTATCGGTTAAAGCAGCTATTTACTGCTAGTATAGAGTTTTCCTTAGTTTGACTACTGTTAATGACGATTCACTGTATTGCCTTTGATTTAGACGACACGCTCTGGGATTGCCAAAGCGTCATCGAATATGCCGAACAAGTGATGTATCGTTGGCTGCAAGCTTACTATCCTATTATTAGCCAGCACTATCCTTGTTTAGATAGCCTAGTGGCAAATCGAATAGCTTATGTTAGTCAGCATCCTGAGTTACAGCATGATTTGACTGCTTTACGTACCGATTGGTTGCAACAGCTCTTAGCAGAAAGTGCTTATAACCCAGCTCATGCTGAGCAAATTTTCCAAATATTTTGGCAAGCGCGCAATCAGGTAAAGTTTTTTCCAGAGGTTTTACCCAGTTTAGAACGTTTAGCACAAAACTATGCTTTAGGCGTCATTACCAATGGCAACGCGGATGTACATCATATCGGTATTGGGCATCTATTTGAGTTTGCCTTGAACTCTGCCAAAGCGGGTGTTTCCAAACCTCATCCTGCTATCTTTCAGCAAGCTTTAAATAAACTTCAATTAGAGCCACATCAAATGGTTTACGTTGGTGATGACCCAGAAAAAGATGTGATTGGCGCTCAACAAGTTGGTTTACGTACTATTTGGTTCAACCCTCAACGACGGGAGCCACCTTTGGGACTAAAGCCAGATGCAATTATGACGAATTTTGCTGAAATAGAAGCACTACTTAAATTATTATAAATGCTTCTAAGGGCGTTCGTACTCACTAGAATAATTTATAACCGCCAATCGCTTCATGGATGAAGACGGATAGGATATTTCAGTATGCAACACAGCCAAACCGTCAACTCTAAATCACGTGACCTCGATACTTGGGTACGGCGTTTATGGGTTTCAAACCAAGAGCGTGATTTAGACTTGCTCTATAGAGCGATCAAGCCTTTATTGGATCGTGGTGAATGTGAGCCACTCCAACCTTGCGGCTTAGATGTGGCTGAAAACCTGCGCTTAATTGAAGCCGAGCAACTTACTTTATTAGCCGCTTTGCTCTCCGATCCTTTATATGCCGATGCTTTAAAGCAGGGTGCGATTGAGCGCGAATATGGCAATCAGGTGAGTCGCGTTTGTTTTGGCATGTGGAGTTTGCATTCCTTCCGTGAAAATACCGCTGCAGCCGCTGACCCTACGCAAAAAGAACAAGCCGAATTAGTCCGCAATATGTTGCTCTCAATGGTAGGTGATATGCGGGCTGTGCTGATCAAATTGGCTTGGCAATTACAATATTTGCGTCTGTTAGCGCGTGAAAATTTAGGACCTATCCATACACATGCCGCTAATCTAACCATGATGCTGTTTGCGCCTTTAGCCAATCGTTTAGGAATCAGCCAGATTAAATGGGAGTTAGAGGATTTATCTTTCCGTTTTCTAGAGCCACAGCAATATAAAAGTATCGCCAAAGCCTTAGCCAATACACGTCTGCAACGTGAAAACTATATTAATGACTTTATTCACACTATTCGCATGATGCTGGCCGAAACAGATATTAAAGCCACAGTCTATGGTCGCCCCAAGCATATTTATAGCATTTGGAAAAAAATGCAGCGTAAGCAAGTACCGATTGATCAGCTTTATGACTTACGGGCGATTCGGATTATTGTTGACGACAACGACCTTTGCTATGAAGTTCTGAGTATGGTGCATGCCCGATGGCCCCATATTCAAGAGGAATTTGATAATTATATTGCGCATGCCAAATCCAATGGCTATCAATCCATCCATACTGTAGTCATTGGCCCCCAAGATCGTGCGGTTGAAATTCAAATTCGTACCCACGATATGCACCAGTTTGCAGAGCTGGGGGTTGCAGCTCATTGGCGCTACAAAGAAGGCGGTCGCTATGATCGGAATTTAGAACGGGTGATTAACTCCATGCGCCGCCTCTTAGAGGCTGACATTGATGATAGTGAGTTACTTGAGGATTTTCAGGCAGAGTTATTTTCAGATCGGGTCTTTGTGGTAACGCCTAAAGGTAAAGTTATTGATTTAATCAAAGGTGCGACACCGATTGATTTTGCCTATGCGATTCATACCGATATTGGGCATCGCTGTCATAGTGCACGAGTGAATGATCGATTGACCTCACTCAACTATGAGCTAAAAAATGGTGATAAGGTTGAGATTATCACTAACAAAGAACCGCGTCCGAAAATGAACTGGCTGAATAGCAGCCTTAATTTCATCAAAGCCCCGCGGACTCGGCAAAAAATCAACCACTGGTTCCGCCAGCAAAATCACGAGCGTAATTATCAAGAAGGCCTTGCGATTTTAGATCGTCAGAAGCATTTACTGAATTTTCCTAATCTTAAGCCGCATGACTTATATCAGCAATTCGGCCGACAAAACGAGCGTGATTTTTTGATCGCTTTAGGCCGGGGTGATATTACACCCAAGCAATTTGCTGATTCTCTGATTCGCTCTCGTTCTACTGAAATTCCACTGCGCAAAATCAAAAAGGTGGCACCGACTAAGCCGGTGGGGGGAGTAAGCGTGCAGGGTGTCTCCGATTTAGTCACTCAAATCGCTCAATGTTGTCAACCTCTGCAGGGAGAAGGGATTATTGGCTATATCACAATTGGCCGTGGTGTCTCAGTGCATCGCACAGATTGTAAAAATATTCTACATTTAAACGATGAGCAGAAAAAACGTTTAGTCGATGTGAGTTGGCGAGGGGGAACCATGGATTATGCAGTGGATATTCAAGTTTCTGGGGAGAACAAACCGGGTCTAGTGCGTGATGTAGCGGATGTTTTAGCACGCCTAAATATCAATATTCATGAAATTAATACTCTACCGCGTGAAAATGACGAGGTATCGTTTATTAACTTAACTATTCAAATTCAGGATATCGAGCAATTGTCTGAGGTGTTGGAGCGCCTGATGCAATTACCTTCAGTCCAAGATGCACAACGGCGTTCTTAATCAATCTTTTAAAAACTTACGCGCACAGAGGTGGTTTGCCCGGCGCGTAAAATAGTCAAATCCGCGCTAGCACTACTCATTAAACCCTGCATCGCCTGCAAACTGGAGGAGTTGCTGTTCAAAGGTGTGCCATTGATGCCAGTAACGATATCGCCTGCCTGCAAACCAGTTTGTCTAAATAAAGCCTCATTCTGCCCAGGCACTACTCTAAAACCGGTTAATTGACCTTTCTCAGAAACAGGGCTGGGGCGAACCACTTCTAAAAGCTTTAAATTATTTTGTGCTACTTGCTGACGAAAGCTGCTGAGATCAGATGCACTACCTGCATTTGCTTCAGGGTCTATTTGTGGTTGCGGTACTTGAGGGGGGGCTGCACCAGGCACCAAAGGCGCTTGTTGTGCTTTACCCTCTTCTTCTATTTCTTCTTGTTGTAGTTTTTGCTGTTCGATCTCTTGCTGTTGTAACATTAGTTGATCAGGTACCATTTCAGGCTCTGGTTCAGGTATATACTCCTCAACTGGAGCTGCCTGAACACCGGATCTGGTAGATTCAGCTAATTTGGGCATGCTTAAAGTTTCAATTTTGCCTTGCCAGCTAATTTCTACTTTATCGTAAAAAACCTTTTCTAAAGTAATACCATTACTCTCGCCAATCGTCTCACCCACGCCTACGACTTTCTGATTAGCGCCATTTACTTCTATCACAGCTACCCCACTTTTATTAGGCAGTGCGTAAACACCTACTAGTCTTAAAGGCACACGAGGAGCTTGTCGAGCAGGTGTCGGTTTGGACGTAGGGACTGGAGTCGGTGCTTGGGGTGGCTGATAAACACCTAATAAATGATAATTTGCTAATTCTTGTCCAATGTCGGTGGCACTGGCGGTAGCTGGAATCACTTCGACCGCTGGAGCAATTTCAGTTTGATTGGCTGCGTGGATAGCTGCAGGATCGGCGGGAAATAAAGTCCATGTCAGGCGAGCTAAGAGAAAACCACTGAGTATGACTAATAAAAAGGTCACATGATCAGGAAGTTTTTCCAGCATACGATCCAACAGTTGTTGTTGCTTAAGCTTTTGCATAGATCAAACCTGTGCAGTCAAAAATCAACCTTATAATATGCACGATACCAGCTTATAAACCGACTTATGCCTTCATTAATGGAAGTGCTAGGTCGATAGCCGACAGCCTTTACTAAATCCTCAACATCCGCAAAAGTGTCAGGGACATCACCGGGTTGCAAGGGTAGAAGATTTAGCTGTGCTTTTCTACCTAAATGTGACTCCAGTGCAACAATATAATCAAGCAGCTCAATTGGTTGTTGTTGCCCTATATTATAGACTCGCCACGGCGCAGAACTACTACTTGGATCAGGTTTTTTGCCATTCCATGCGGTATTTTTGACGGCGGGTTGGTCTAGCACATGAATCACACCCTCCACAATGTCATCAATATAAGTAAAGTCACGACGATGTTTACCATAATTATAAACATCTATGGCCTTGCCCGCTAAAATAGCCTTAGTAAATTTAATAGGGGTCATATCGGGGCGACCCCAAGGGCCATAAACCGTAAAAAAGCGTAAACCAGTAGTTGGCAACGCATATAAGTGTGAGTAAGCATGTGCCATCAGTTCATTCGCTTTTTTAGAGGCGGCATATAATGATAACGGATGGTCGACATTATCATGCACTGAATAAGGCATGGCTTCATTGGCACCATAGACGGAACTGGAAGACGCATAAACCAGATGCTTAATTTTTTGCTGGCGACAGCCTTCGAGAATATGCGCAAAACCGACCAGATTACTATCAATATAAGCGAGTGGGTTTTCTAAGGAGTAACGCACACCGGCTTGGGCGGCTAAATGTACTACGCTATCAAACTGCTGGTCAGCAAATAACTGTGCTATCCCTTCACGATCGGCTAGATCCATTTTTATGAATTGAAAACGCTGTTCGCTATCTTGTGCGCGAATCTGCTGTAAACGATCCTGTTTTAACTCAACTGAATAGTAACTATTTAGATTGTCCAAGCCGACAACGCTATCGCCACGTCTTAATAATGACAGGGCTACATGCATGCCAATGAAACCGGCAGCACCTGTAACAAGCACATGCATTGCTAAAATTCCTCAGTTTGACTGGGTTAGCAGTGTAGCTACTTCTCTGTACTTCTCGGCAGTTTTTGCGACAATCGCGCTAGGCAGACTGGGACCCGGATAGGTTTTGTCCCAATCGAGGGTTTCTAAATAGTCACGCACGATTTGTTTATCAAACGAAGGCGGGTTTTTGCCAACTCGATATTCATCAGCTGCCCAGAAACGCGAGGAGTCAGGGGTGAGAATTTCATCAATCAAGACTAATTGGCCTTGCTCATCTAAACCAAACTCGAATTTGGTATCCGCAATAATAATCTTGTGTTCTAAAGCATAAGCAGCGGCACGCTGATATAGCTCAATGCTCACTTGACGCATTTGCGTAGCTAAGTTTTTACCAATTTTCTCTTCGACTTGGGTATAACTGATATTGATGTCATGTAGACCTACATCGGCTTTGGTCGATGGCGTGAAGATAGGTTCAGGTAATTGCTGCGCCATTTGCAAACCGCTGGGTAAAGGTAAGCCGCAGACAGTTCCCGTTTGTTGATAATCTTTCCAGCCTGAGCCAATTAAATAGCCCCGCACAATCGCTTCGACCGGCAAGGTTTTTAGACGTTTTACCAACATACTGCGCCCTGTCAGCATCTGCTTTTCTTCAGCACTCAACGGCAAATCATCTAAACTTAAGTCACTTAAATGATTGGGTACGATGTCTTTAAGTTTTTCAAACCAAAACAATGCCACTTGGGTAAGAATTTTGCCTTTGTCAGCCACTCCAGTAGGTAACACTACATCGAAGGCCGAAAGGCGATCAGTGGCTACAATCAACATATGTTGATCACCAATCGCATAAATATCACGCACTTTACCCCGCGCTAGCAGGGGTAAGTTTTGTAGACTTGTTTCAAGGACAGGGGCAAGTGAATTTGACGTAGTGACAGATTGGCTCATTGCTGCATAAAGTAGTGAGAAATGGATTAAGCCGTTATACTATCAGATTTTTCGTTTCATAAGGGTAGCAAGATGATGCAACCTCTCGTAGGGGTGGTCATGGGCAGCAATAGCGACTGGAAAGTCATGTCCAAGACCGTTGAACTGCTAGAGCAGTTTGGGGTAGCGCACGAATATAAAGTCGTGTCGGCACATCGTACTCCCGACTTGCTGTTTGAATATGCCAGCACCGCACAAATTCGGGGGTTACAATGTATTATTGCGGGTGCAGGTGGTGCCGCTCATTTACCGGGTATGTTGGCAGCTAAGACGCAGATTCCCGTATTAGGTGTACCGGTGCCTTCACGCTATTTGAATGGACAAGACTCTCTCTATTCGATTGTACAGATGCCCAAAGGCATTCCGGTGGCAACCTTTGCGATTGGTGAAGCGGGGGCAGCCAATGCAGCCTTATTCGCGATTGCACAGTTAGCTTTACAAGATCAGGCTTTAGCGCAGCAATTAGCTGATTTCCGTGAGGTACAACGCGAATTTGCCTTGAATATGCCCTTACCGCCCCCTGCGGAATAGGCGCTAGTATTTAAACCCCTATCTTTAAATTGAGTGGCACATTAATGCTTCTTCCCGGTTCGACAATTGGTATGCTCGGTGGTGGGCAGTTGGGGCGCATGTTTACGATAGCAGCGCGCACTTTGGGTTACAAAGTGATTGTGCTCGAGCCAGACCCTTTAAGCCCTGCGGGTCAACTGGCTGATCAGCATCTGTGTGCCGCTTATGATGATCAGCAAGCTTTGCGGCAGTTTGGTGAGCAATGCGATGTCGTGACTACTGAATTTGAAAATATCCCCGCCCATACTTTGGAATTTTTAACTCAATTTTGCCCCGTGCGCCCTTCTGCAAGTGCCGTACAAGTCACCCAAGACCGTATCGTCGAAAAAGAGTTTGTGCGTAGTTGTGGTTTGTCACCTGTCCCCTTTGCGCCGATTCGCCAACTAACGGACATTCCGCAGGCTTGTAGCCAAATCAAGTTTCCAGCCATTCTAAAAACAGTACGTTTAGGCTATGACGGTAAAGGTCAAATCACGGTTAATCATCCAAGTGAGGTCGAATCAGCTTTTCAGCAGTTCAAAGCGGTAGCTTGTGTACTGGAGCAGCGTATCGAGCTAGAAAAAGAAATTTCAGTGGTATTAGCGCGTAACTTAGAAGGCGAAATGCATTGTTTCCCGGTTGCTGAAAATTTGCATCGCAATGGCATTTTGCATCAAACGATTGTTCCTGCTCGAATTAGTGATGCTTTAGCTGAGCAGGCTAAACAGGTGGCACAAAGTATCGCTGCTAAATTAGGATTTATTGGTGTGATGGCGGTTGAGTTTTTTGTTACCCAGCAAGGCGAGTTACTAGTGAATGAAATGGCACCGCGTACCCATAACAGTGGTCATTATACTTTAGATGCTTGTGTCACCTCGCAATTCGAGCAACAAGTACGCATGGTCTGCGCATTACCTTTTGGTGATACTCGTTTACATACGCCAGTCGTGATGATGAATCTTTTGGGGGATTTATGGGGGAGCAGCCAACCTGTTTGGGATGAGCTCCTAAAAAGTCCAAGTAGCAAGCTGCATTTATACGGTAAACATGCAGCGCGGTCAGGGCGAAAGATGGGGCATTTCTGTATGCTACATCCGGATATAAATATTGCTATCCTTGAAGCTGATCGTATTTTTTCCAATTTACCGCAGGTTTAAAATATGACGAATAGCAATTATTTACGCGAGATTCGTCAGGATATTCGCTTTGAAACAGAGTTATGTGAGCATAAATTTACTTTTCTAAGTACATGGGGAATTTTTTCACCACGCGAGATTGATGAAGGAACAGATTTGCTCCTGAAATATTTAGAAATTAATCCCAGTGATGATTGCTTTGACTTAGGTTGTGGCTATGGCCCGGTAGGTTTAGTGATGGCGAAGTTAGCACCCCAAGGGAAAACCTTGATGGTCGATAAAGACTTCATGGCCGTTGAGTATAGCAATCGTAATGCGCAATTAAACAAGTTACCGAATGCTCAGGCAGTGCTGAGTAATGGTTTCCAGCACATTGATCCTAGTTTACGCTTTGATGTGATTGCCTCGAATATTCCTGCCAAAGTCGGCAAGGAAATGATGACGATTCTACTGCATGACATGAAAAAGCATCTAAAGCCCCACGGGCGTATCTATTTAGTTACTATTAATGGTTTGCGCGAGTATATGAAGCGCAATTTGCAAGAGGTACTCGGTAATTATAGCAAGCTCAAGCAGGGCAAAAACTACACCATTTCTTACAGTGAGCAGCGTTAAGTAGGCTTATCGCTTGTTGTTTCCACTTCGTCCTGAAATATAAATTATTTGCTGAACAAAATAATCTATTAACAATGTCTGAACTATACTATTTATTGTCCGCGACTTAGCAGTGGACTTTATCGATCTTATAATGAGGAGTATCACATGGGTGTCGTTGAAATTTTAATCATGCTGGCGATTGGTGCTGTAGCAGGTTGGTTAGCAGGCAACCTGATTCGTGGCGGCGGCTTTGGTTTGATTGGCAATATTATCGTTGGTTTAATCGGCTCAGTTATCGGTACTTTCGTGGGTGGTATGGTAAGTGGTGCGTTAAATTTAAATATTCCAGGGATTGTAGGTGCTATTATTTGGGCCACGATCGGCGCGGTTTTACTCTTATTTATTATCAGCTTGTTTAAACGAGTGTAGTTGTATTTCTAGCTGAGCAAGCACTTATTGATATGCTGCTTGCTCAGTTCTAACCACTGTTCGCGATTTTTTTTCTAAACTTTCTAATCCTTCAGCTTTAAACTCAAGTTTTATACTTCTCTCGCTTGCCTGATCAGGGTAAAGTGAAAGGCTTTCCTTATATTTTCACCGCAGGACTACAACAATGGCTGACGAATTATCCCAAGCTGCTTTGGATTATCACCGCTATCCAATGCCCGGCAAGCTAGAAGTTACCCCTACTAAAAATATGGTCAACCAACGTGATCTAGCCTTGGCTTATTCGCCGGGGGTGGCGGCGGCGAGCTTAGCGATCGCAGAAAACCCCGCTTGTGCAGCGGATTACACTACACGCGGAAATTTAGTTGCGGTTATTTCTAATGGTACGGCAGTCTTAGGTTTAGGTTCGATTGGTGCTTTAGCCTCTAAGCCAGTGATGGAAGGAAAAGCGGTTCTCTTTAAAAAATTCGCGGGGGTGAATGCTTTCGACATTGAAGTGGATACGCTTGATGTGGATCGCTTCGTCGATGCAGTGAGCCTTTTAGAACCCACCTTCGGAGGAATTAACCTCGAAGATATTAAAGCCCCTGAATGTTTCGAAGTGGAAAAACGCTTAAAAGCAAAAATGAAAATCCCCGTTTTCCACGATGACCAACATGGTACGGCGATTTGTGTAGCTGCAGCGATTCGTAATGGTTTGAAAGTTGCAGGGAAAAATCTCGATGAGGTGAAATTAGTCTGTTCAGGTGCGGGGGCTGCAGCGATTGCGTGCTTGAACCTACTCGTGCAAATGGGCTTAAAGAAAGGAAATATCACAGTCAATGATCGCTTTGGCATCATTTACAAAGGTCGTGTCGATGAAATGAACCCCTACAATTCAGCGTATGCCATTGAGACTGAAGCACGCACGCTGGATGATGTGATGGATGGGGTGGATGTATTCTTAGGGTTATCAGCACCACGTGTCCTCAAGCAAGATCACGTAAAGCGGATGGCACCGAATCCCTTGATCCTAGCTTTAGCGAATCCAGAGCCTGAGATTCGTCCTGAGTTGGTTCACGAAGTACGTAGTGATGCCATTATGGCGACCGGACGTAGTGATTACCCCAATCAAGTGAATAATGTTTTATGCTTCCCCTTCTTATTCCGCGGTGCTTTGGATGTGGGTGCGACTGAAATTAATGAAGCCATGAAGATTGCCGTCGTGGAAGCTATTGGCGATTTAGCCATGCGTGAAGCTTCAGACACGGTTGTAGCAGCCTATGGCGGTAAAGCTTTCAGTTTCGGGCGTGAGTATTTAATCCCTAAGCCTTTCGATCCGCGCTTAATGACTATTATCCCGCCACGTGTGGCGAAAGCGGCTATGGAAACCGGCGTAGCTACTCGACCGATTGAAGACTTTGATGCTTATCAACGTCAATTAGAAACCTTCGTGTTCCGTACCGGTATGACCATGAAGCCGGTCTTCGAGCTGGCTAAAGGCAATCCCCAGCGGATTGTGTTTGCTGAAGGTGAATCACAGCGTGTCATAAATGCAGTACAAATCCTAGTCGATGATGGCATTTGTAAACCAATTCTGTTGGGTGACCCAGTTAGTATTCAGCAGAATATTGATAATTATGGTCTGCGCTTAAAAGTCGGCGAAAATATTGAAGTGATTGATCCACGCAATAATCCAGAATATCAAAAGCACAAAGCTGCTTATTACGAATTGATGTGTCGGAAAGGGATTACGCCCTCTTACTCTAAACGAGTGATTGCTACTCGAAACACCGCTTTAGCTGCAATTATGGTTCGTTCTAGTGATGCCGATGCAATGATTTGTGGGGTGGAGGGTAACTTCATTTCGCATTTACGCTATGTGCGTGATTTAATTGGTGCACGTGCTGGTTTGGTGGATGTGGCAGCGGTTACGATGCTAATCCTCAAACGCGGTACTTATTTCCTCACCGATACCCATGTTGGTGTCAATCCGACAGCTGCACAAATCGCGGATAATACTGCATTGGCCGCTGAGTTAGTCAGTGGCTTTGGGATGGAGCCAAAAGCAGCCCTATTGTCGCATTCTAATTTTGGTAGCCGCCAAAACGAACATTCAGAAAAAATGCGTCAAGCCCTACAAATTTTACGCGATAAATATCCCGATTTATTAGCCGAAGGTGAAATGCATGCGGATGCTGCTTTATCCCAAGAAATTCGCGACCGTTTATTCAAGAATTCAGCCTTCACTGGTGAAGCGAATCTGTTGGTTTGCCCATCTTTGAATGCCGCAAACATTGCCTACAATATGACGAAAATGCTGGCAGATGGTTTACCCGTAGGGCCGATGCTCGTGGGTACTAACTATCCAGCCCATATTCTGACTGAAAGTACCACCGTGCGTGGGATTGTGAATATGGCTGCTTTTGCAAGCCTCGATGCGATGAATCGTCGGCGTTAAGTACCTTGGGATACCTCCCTTCTTAGAGGTATCCCTCAACTCGTTGGGCTTGTCTTTGTTTTCGCATAGCGTGCTAAAAATCGATCTAATTGATTAGCGAATGCTTGGCGATCTTGTTGGTTTAACGCGGCGGGTCCACCCGTAATAGCACCGCTACTGCGTAACTCTTCCATTAGATTCCGCATTCTTAAGCGCTCACGCATATTTTCTGGCGTATAAAACTCACCGCGTGGATTCAACGCATGCGCTTGGCGATCAATGACTTGAGCGGCTAAGGGAATATCAGCGGTAATGACCAAATCCCCCTTCTTCACACTTTGGGCAATGTAGTTGTCAGCCATATCAAAACCTGCACTCACTTGTTTGGTTTTAATAAACGCCGAACGTGGGATGCGCAAGGGCTGATTGGCCACTAAAATAACGTCGATCTTTTGTCGCTCAGCCGCCCGGAAGAGAATTTCTTTAATCACATTGGGACAAGCATCAGCATCTACCCAGATTTGCATACCCATTTCCTTTAATCACTCAATTTTTAGCGAATCATAGCGCTTAAAACCAGTAACTTACCATGCATGGCTAGACAGCTTATTTGCATAACGTACAATTCATTCATGGACATATCACCAATTCTTAATTCCCTGAATCCGCCGCAGCGTGAGGCTGTAGGTGCTCCGCCGAAACCTATTCTTGTCTTAGCGGGTGCAGGTAGTGGTAAAACTAAGGTTTTAGTGCATCGCATTGCTTGGCTCTTAGAAGTAGAAGGGGTTTCGCCGTTCAGTATTTTAGCTGTGACTTTCACCAATA
Source organism: uncultured Thiothrix sp. (assembly GCF_937873765.1). Taxonomy (GTDB): domain Bacteria; phylum Pseudomonadota; class Gammaproteobacteria; order Thiotrichales; family Thiotrichaceae; genus Thiolinea. The sequence goes on from NZ_CALMZC010000055.1 coordinate 94,211, forward strand.
AAGCCGCGAATGAAATGCGGGGGCGAATTCAGGATTTGCTAAATGTACAAGTGGGTGGTTTGTGGGTGGGAACCTTCCACGGCTTAGCGCATCGCTTATTGCGTTTACATTGGCGTGAAGCGGGATTGCCGCAAACCTTCCAAATTCTCGATTCAGAAGATCAACTGCGCATGCTCAAGCGCATCCTTAAAGCGCTAGACTTAGATGAAACTCGCTGGCCACCGCGCCAAGTCGCAGGCTTCATTAACAGCCGCAAAGATGAGGGCTCACGCGCTCAGCATCTCGATGATCGGGGTGACCTTGTACAAGCGCAGTTGATTCGTGTGTATAGCCTGTATGAGGAGCAATGCCAGCGCAATGGCGTGGTGGATTTTGCCGAATTGCTGCTACGTTCGCTCGAAGTCTTACGGGATAATCCTGATTTACAAAGCCATTATCGGAATCGCTTCCGACATGTATTGGTCGATGAGTTTCAAGATACCAATGCCTTGCAATACGCTTGGCTGCGCTTGATCGCCGGGCAGAAAAATCCAATTTTTGCCGTCGGGGATGATGACCAATCAATTTATGGTTGGCGGGGTGCAAAGATTGAGAATATCCGCAATTTCACTCACGATTATCCCGACTGTGAAACCATCCGCTTAGAACAAAACTATCGTTCCACCGGCAATATTCTTAAAGCTGCGAATGCCCTGATTGACCATAATCGGGGACGCTTAGGTAAAAATCTGTGGACAGATGGCAGCAATGGCATGCCACTCGATTTATATGCAGCCTTTAATGAACTGGATGAAGCGCGCTATATCGCAGGGCGCATCAAACAATGGGTAGATCAGGGTGCACGCCGTGAAGAGGTAGCGATTCTGTATCGCTCGAATGCACAATCACGGGTATTTGAAAGTGTATTTAACGAACAGCGTATTCCGTATCGGGTTTACGGTGGCTTGCGTTTCTTTGAGCGTGCTGAGATTAAAGATGCACTGGCTTATTTGCGCCTGACTTTAAATCATGCGGATGATCCTTCCCTTGAGCGTATTGTGAATCACCCACCTCGAGGGATTGGTGAGCGTACGGTGGATACTATCCGGCAGTTTGCCCGTGCAGAGGGTCGTGCTATGTGGGAAGTAGCCGAAGAAGCGGCACTTTCTGGGGAGTTTACTCCACGTGCTGCAAATGCCTTGCTGCAATTTATTCATTTAATTAAACAAATGGGTGAGGAAATTCAGCGACTACCTTTAGCTGAGCAAGTAGATACGGTGATTGCGCTAGCTAAATTAAAAGAGCATTTCCTAACTAAAGAAAAGGGTGAGTCTGGTCAAGCACGGGTCGACAACTTAAATGAGTTAATCACCGCTGCTGCGGGCTTCATTCAGGTGCAAACGGATGAATTGCCTGAAATGGATGATCTATCCTCCTTCCTCGCACATGCAGCCTTGGAAGCAGGTGACGGTCAAGGTGAAGCGGGCGAAGATTGTGTACAAATGATGACTTTACACTCAGCCAAAGGTTTGGAGTTTCCTCTAGTTTTTCTCGCCGGTTTAGAAGAAGGACTATTCCCACATCAAATGTCAGCAGATGATCCGGGACGTTTAGAGGAAGAACGGCGGCTTTGTTATGTGGGGATTACACGGGCTGAGCAACAGTTAGTGTTAAGCTATGCCGAGCAGCGTCAATTGCATGGGCAAACCCGATCTAACCCACCTTCGCGCTTTTTGCGTGAGTTGCCAGAAGCGTTGTTGAATGAAGTTCGCCCGAAAGTGCGTACTTATCAAACCAGTTATCGAGCGAGTCATCCTGCCGCTTATAGCTTGCCACGTGGTAGCAAAACCGAAGGCGGCTATAGCATTGGTCAGCGCGTGAGCCATGCTAAGTTTGGTGAGGGAATTATCACGAATGCGGAAGGTGCCGGCCAGCATGCACGAGTGGAAGTCAATTTCAGCGCAGTTGGGCGTAAATGGTTGGTTTTGGCTTATGCAAATTTAGAAAAACTGTAAGTTTTAACGATAAATGCCTTGTTGAATACTCAAGAGGGCATTGACTGCCGCTGCCGCAAACATAATCCCCCCCCAACGCCCCTCAATTAAAATATATTCGACACCTAATTCATCGTAACTTTCTTGTAGAACTTCTTTTCCATATTCAGTGTTAATAAAACCTGAAGGCATAGCAATAATTAAAGAAGGTTTTTCTACCTCCCCTTGTTTTAACAGTTCTAATAAGCGACATAAAGCAGTACTAGAGTAACCAAACACTGTAATGCTATTTTTTAAATAAGGTTTCCATAAATCTACAGCAGTCATAGCACGAGTTTGTTTAGTGCTTTTTGCCATAGAAATAACAGATGATTTATTAATAAAACATAATGGTTCTTGATAGAGCAAACTACTATCTAAATTGCCGCCGAGCATGTCATGGTCATAGAGCATATAGGCATATTTCTTGATAGCTTTTTTGCCTGCTTCGATGGCATGTGGGCTGAATTTAACTCGCTGTGCCAAGGAAGGCTCACCACAAGCACGAATTAAATACAAGACAATTTGTTGCTGATCAGTACTTAACTCTGAGAAATCACTCAACTCGCGGATACGATCCCAGATTTGCACCTCGATTTTCTCGGGGTCGCGAATATATTGCATGATTGTGCTATTACCTAGCTCGCTTTATTGGACGACAAAGTCGAAGTATTGATGCGGATAAGGTTCGTGACGCAGCGTAAAATGCCACCACTCTAGGCCGAAGCCCTGAAAACCATAGCGTTCCATGACTAATTTTAAAAGTAAACGATTGGCACGTTGCTCTGGGGTAAGCTTGGGATAGTCGGGAGCGGAGGCTTTGCCAAAGAAATCAAATTCAGTGCCCATATCCAGTTCTGGATGCGCTGGATTTTGTAAATTGACTAAACTTAAATCGACCGTACTGCCACGCATATGGCTAGAACGTTTAGCAATATAGCCTTGGGCAAATAACTCTGTTTTGCTCAAATCAGGATGAAAACGTGCAGCAATCGCCCGATCTTCGGGCTTATGCTCCCAGCGTAAGAAATGCGCTACCGCACGTTGTGGGCGATAGGCATCAAAAATCTTTAAGCCTAAACCAAACTCCAACAAAGTAGTTTGCACTTGTACTAAGGCTTTAGCCGCTGCAGTGGTGAGGATGGCCTCATTGTTCAGATAGCCATCAACCGTCTCCCCTAGAAAATTATTACTTCCAAAGTAGCGTAGGTCGCGAATAATGGCTGGTGCATACGCCGATAAACGCACAAAACCCGTTGGCAAAGATGTTGTGGTCACTTCACTTTACTGCCTAATAAGCCATCCGTGCGAATCAGGGAACTAATATCTTCGTAAGGAATCGTGAATTCTGTAGGCCCCATCACGTAAGGCGCGACTTCATAACTATTGAAAATAAAGCTTAAGCCATCTCTATTCACGCCGTAATTATCATTCAAGACAAAAGCATTATTCACAAAAGTAAAACCATCTTCCTCAAGGCTAGAATGTTCAGCGAGCTGGCGCGCTTCACGGAAAGCACGTTCACCTTCTACATTTAAAGCGGCTTCATAGCCGGGGTTCATTAGATCATCCAAAGTCACTGGGTTGCCCGTGGCTAAATTCAGTACAATAAATCGGCTGCCATTAAAGGGATGTGCACCACCTGTAAAACCAAACTCCTCAAACAATAAAGTGAGTAAGGTATTGGTATTGTAAACCACTTTGATTTTGCGCTCGATTTCCCAGCTAGAGAAATTATTCACATCATTCTGATAATCTTGAATGAAGTTATCTGCAAAAGCCTCTATTGTTTGGGGAACAGTGGTTTGACTAGGTGCACCGTCAATCGTATCTAGAAGCTGATGCTTAATCAGCTCATTCATTTTGCTGGCTAATTCAGGCTTAGTATCGGAGCTAATTTCTGGATAGCTAAAGCGTACCAATGCGCACAAAACATCCTCGGGTTTAATCCGGATCGTTGCGCTCGGGCATTTAGCCCCACCTTGGCGCTTAAATTCGCGCATTTGATAACTAATACCTAAGGAGGAAGCATTCGCAGTGTCGTTTGCAACTGGGTTGCCACTATCACAAGCAGATAGAACAGATGCCAACAAAAGCATTGGCAAAAAGGGCACTCGCATAAATATTCTCGCTTATAATGGTGCTGTCAGTGATATGAACACCAACAGATAGTCTAGAGTATCAAAGATACTTAGGCTTGCGAAGCTAAAAAACATACTGAGCTAGACTCTTAATCTAAGGGGATAGACGCTCAATTTGCCAGCTATTTTGCTCAGTAAGCCGGTATTCAAAACGATCATGAAGTCGATTCGGACGACCTTGCCAAAACTCCACCGTGTCTGGAATGATGCGAAAGCCACCCCAAAAATCAGGCAATGGAATCTCGCCATGGCTGAATTTTAGCTTCATTTCTTCGAGCTTGGCTTCTAGCAATTTACGTGAACTAATAATGGAGCTTTGCGCTGAAACCCAAGCGCCTAGCTGACTGCCACGTGGGCGGCTAGTAAAGTACTTTAGCGATTCAAGCGTAGACACTTTTTCAACCCGACCCGTGATTTCAACTTGACGCTCTAATTCTTTCCAAAAAAATAGTGCCGCCACTTGTGGGTTTTCGGTGATTTGTTGCGCTTTCTGACTATGGTAATTGGTATAAAATACAAAACCTTGCTCATCAAAGGCCTTCAATAAGACGGTGCGTAAACTGGGTTTGCCTTGAGCTGTCGAGGTGGCAATCTGCATGGCATTGACCTCAGTGATATGTGCTTGATTGGCTTGTTGAAACCAAGTTTCAAATTGTGAAAAAGGATTAGCTGCTAGATTAGCCTTGTTGAGTCCTGCTTGCGTGTATTCGCGTCGTAAAGCTCCGATATCCATGCTGAGTCCCTTAGCGCTTAAAGTCAGGCTTTATTATAGCGCTTAGAACACATAAATAAAAAAGCCAGACACGAGGTCTGGCTAAAAAAGCGCAAAGGAAGGGCTAGAACCTTTGCGCCAATAGGAGTCCAGGCTGGACTCTAGGGGCTAACAACACGAGTAAACTTTATAAACCATAAAAATCAGCAATATACTGTTGTTCTTGCATTGGTACGACTAAGGACGCAGATAGGGGTTGAGGGCTGCTATTGCGTGCTATGGCATACGCTTGTGGCACTGAGCGCTGAGGAGCTACTTGCATCCCCGGAACAGCAACCGTTCTAAAAAAATTTGGCACGATGCCATCTTCTGGGCCGGGTAGGCTTATATGATAGGCTGCGTAAGCTTGTCGCTCCCAGGTTTGGTAAACGGGACTGCTTTGAATGCTGGAACAGCCTACTAATAGCTGGCTAGCCAACACTAGCAACATCAGCCGTTTTGACGGTCTTATTCTTATTGCTTTCATGATGTTTTGGGTCTGTTTGGGTTTGTATAAGCTTATGGTGGCAGAGAATTTTTCTTTATGCATCCATCATTTGGATGAATGGATGGTTCTTTGGATAATTGGCTTTAATTAAGAGATTAAGGGAAGTTTCATTTCAAAATTTAAGTTTTTGCATATTGATCCAAAGCCCATTCAATATGTTCCCGCACTAAAAAGCTAATAGGCTGTTCTAGTTTGGCTAGTAAAGCTTGTTGAGTGCGAAGCTGCCTAGGAGCGTTACCTAGAGCTACTGCCAGATTGCGTAGCCAGCGCTCATAGCCTATCCGACGGATGGGGCTGCCGGCCATTTTTTCTAAAAACTCTGCCTCATCCCAAACAAATAATTCAATTAAATAGGCATTATCTAATTGGTGACGGATTTTAAAATCAGTCTCCTGACTGATAGTGGCAAAACGATTCCACGGGCAAATTAATTGGCAATCATCACAGCCATAAATACGATTACCCATTAGGGAGCGAAACTCTAGCGGAATTGGACCTGCATATTCAATTGTCAAATAGGAAAGACAGCGATTAGCATCTAATACGTAAGGCTGAATAATCGCTTGGGTAGGGCAAATACTCATGCATGCACTACAAGACCCACAGTGCTCAGCCACCTCACCCGTTTCTATTAAAGGTAAATCAGTATAAATCTCACCAAGAAAAAAGTAAGAACCACTGCTACGATTAAGCAAATTTGTATGTTTACCTAACCAACCTAACCCTGCTTTTATTGCAATAGGTTTTTCTAATACAGGTGCGCTATCCACAAACACTCGATAATGCAAACTACCTACTTCAGTTTCTAAGCGTTGAGCCAGTTTTTCTAAGCGTTGGCGCAAGACTTTATGATAGTCGCGTCCTAAGGCATAACGCGAAATATAGGCCAGTTCAGGATGATTCAAGACCAACTCCGCAGGTGCACTGGCTTCTGGCCAATAATTCATCCGCACACTAATAATAGATAAAGTCCCTTCGACTAGTTCTTCAGGGCGACTGCGTTTCGTACCATGCCGTTGCATCCAATCCATGTCACCGTGATACCCTTGCTCTAGCCAAGTCCAAAGTTTTTGTTCGGCACTCGACAAATCAATCGAACTAATCCCTAGTGCATCAAAACCGAGTTCTGCTCCCCATACAGATAATTTAGCGCTAATATCAGCGCTTAAGGCAGCTTTTTTAGGATCATCTACAGGCATGTTGCTTAGCAGTTTTTCTGACAAACTCCCAGTTTACACCATTGAGCAAGTACGTGAGTTAGATCGTATTGCCATTCAAGAACAGGGTATTCCGGGTTATGAACTCATGCAGCGTGCTGCGAATGCTTTATTTGCAGCCATTATGGAGCATTACCCGCAAGCCCACTCAGTTTGCATTGTTTGTGGAGCTGGTAATAATGCAGGGGATGGCTATGTGCTAGCTCGTTTGGCACGAGAAGCTGGTTGGATGGTATTGGTATTAGCCGTGAGTACTCCGAATCAGCTACAGAGCGACGCTCACACAGCCTATCAAGATTATTTAGTGGCTGGTGGTCAAGTTGAGGCCTTCACTGGTGAATTGCCATGTGCCGATTTATTGGTCGATGCTCTATTCGGCACTGGTCTAACGCGTCCCTTACAAGCGGAGTTTGCGATAGCAGTTGAAGCCATGAATGCTTATCCCAAGCCGGTTATTGCAGTCGATATACCTTCTGGCTTAAACGGTAATACTGGGCAGCCTCTTGGTGTAGCGGTGAAGGCTGCTCTGACGGTCACTTTCATTGGTCTAAAGCAAGGTTTATTAACCGGTCAAGCACGTGATTATGTAGGCGATTTAGTACTGGCTGATTTAGCTTTGCCATCTACGGTTCTGCAACAAGTCCCTGCGCACACGTCTACGCTTTCCACTCGTTTATTAACTCAACGGCTACCTAAGCGGGCACGGTGTGCGCACAAAGGTAAGTTTGGGCATGTCTTACTCATTGGTGGACAAGCAGGCATGGCGGGGGCAATTCGCTTAGCAGGTGAGGCGGCTTTACGCACGGGCAGTGGTTTAGTGACCTTAGGTACTGACCCCACCCATGCCGCATGGTTGAACCTCACTCGCCCTGAGTTAATGGTTGCTGCTTTACAACCAAGTGACCTCGATGAACTCTTAATGGGAAAAACAGTGGTAGGCTTAGGACCAGGCTTAGGGAAAACCGCTTTAGCTCAAGTTATTTGGGCGAATACACTAAAAACCGATGTACCCTTAGTCTTAGATGCCGATGCTTTAAATCTGTTAGCACAAGCGCCACAGTTGCGTTCCAACTGGATTCTAACTCCACACCCTGCTGAGGCAGCACGCTTATTAGGTTGTAGTACCCAAGAAATTGAACAAGATCGTTTCACTGCTATTCACGCATTGCAGCAAAAATACGGTGGCGTGATTGTGCTCAAAGGAGCGGGGAGTTTGATTGCTAATGAACAGCAAGTCGCGATCTGTTTAGCAGGTAATCCGGGGATGTCAACGGCAGGTATGGGTGATGTATTGACAGGGATTATTACCAGCTTGGTCGGCCAAGGTTTAAATTTATGGGAAGCTGCTTGTGTTGGCGTGTTACTACATGCCTTGGCTGGGGATGAAGCGGCTAAGCAAGGTGAGCGTGGTATGCTAGCCAGCGATCTAATCAATAGCTTACGTAGTTGGGTTAACCCATGAATCACTCAGAAATTTATCTCGCAGATGAAGCTGCTACCCTTGCTTTAGGTGCTAACATTGCGCAGCAATTCCCCTCAAGTGGCATTATTAAATTGCAAGGTGACTTAGGAGCTGGAAAAACCACTTTAGTTCGTGGCTTATTAAGGGAACTTGGCTATCAAGGGACAGTCAAAAGCCCTACTTATACCTTGGTCGAGCCGTATGATCTAATCAATCGAACTATCTATCACTTTGATTTATATAGGCTAGCTGATCCAGAAGAGTTAGAATATATGGGTATTCGGGATTATTTAGATCAAGATGCACTTTGTATCCTTGAATGGCCAGACAAGGGTGGGGCTTATATTCCAAAGGCTGATTTACAAATTACTCTTCAACAGCATTTAGCGGGAAGAACTGCTTATTTAGAATACACTTAATTCAATAATTTCAATTACTTAAAAAGTATTCATAAAAAAATACTTGAAAAAATTTCGTTGCAAGTTAGTATGTGAGCATACCGTAATCTTTGCTCTGCGACGAATTGTCTATTCCTCAGTGATCATTCGAAGGCTGGCTGGGTCTAAAAATCATGCAAAACCAATATCTGACACGTCGAAATTTTCTTTTAAAGCTTGCCGTTGCCTCGGGCATACTGAGTAGTGGCTTGGTGACCGGTCAATTATGGGCAGCCCCACGTGGTAGATTAGTGGGAGCAAAATTATCGGGTAATGCCAACGCATTAAATGTCTCCTTGCTCTTGAGTGCTCCGGTCAAATATAAAATCTTTACCCTAAGCGACCCGGAGCGGGTTGTTATTGACCTCTATCAAACTGATTTAGATGGAAATCTCAAGCAAGGTCGCCACGATCGTCCACCTTTACAAGCCATTCGCTATGCAGTGCGCGATGATGGCAAGTTACGGGTTGTATTAGACATGGCTAATTCTGTGACATTCGATGCGCAGATGAGCAAGTCTGGTGGCGATAATATTTTAACTCTAAGTATGACGAATAAGGCGGGCAGTACTAACTCACGTCGCCGTCGTCAAGCAGAGAAAGCGAGTAGCCAAGAAGCAGTGCCTGAAGATGAAGATCCCGCTCCCTCCAGCCGCGCCAGTTTCGTGGTAGCGATCGATCCGGGACATGGTGGGCATGACCCCGGTGCGATTGGTCGTGGCGGTACTCAAGAAAAGGATGTGGTTTTAGCTATTGCAAAGAAACTTAAAGCTCGCATCAATGGTGCACCCGGCATGCGTGCCGTTTTGACGCGTAGTGATGATCGCTACGTAGATTTGCGTGAGCGCACGGAAATTGCTCGGCGCAACAATGCTGATTTGTTTATCTCAATCCATGCTGACGCGAATAATCGGGCGAATTTACATGGTTCCTCCGTGTATATTCTCTCAGAACATGGAGCTTCAAGTGAAGCCGCGCGCTTATTAGCTGATAGTGAAAACTCCTATGAATTACGTTTAGGTAATGTACGTTTAGCTGGGAATAGCGACAAAATTGCGTCGATTCTGTTAGACCTAAGCCAAAACGCTACCATGGATCGGAGCTTGTCTTTAGCAAAGCGTACCCTGCGAGAATTATCCTCTGTGAGCAATCCGCTGCGTCCACAAGTAGAGAGTGCGAGTTTTGTGGTCTTGAAAGCGCCTGATATTCCTTCCATGTTGGTGGAAACAGCATTTATTAGTAATCCGGCTGAAGAGCAGCGTCTGCGCAATGTAGATTATCAGCATCAATTAGCGGATGCGATTTTTAAAGGGGTACGTAGTTATCAGCGTGTTTATCATCCGACTAGTCGCCGTAGTAGCTATTCTGCTGATGCCGACACCGCAGATTATGCACAAGTGGATGACTCCTTAGGTTAATTCACAGCTTAAGGTGTTTGGCTACAAAATCTTCTCGATAAGGCAGATGTGCATAAACACTCTGCATATAATCCGCTACCGAGCGCTGTTCATATAAGGTATGTTGGCGCACGGCTTGCTGAAACGCTGGGCTGGCAAGCCAATGACTGGAGCGCGTTAAAGTGGGAATAAAGCCGCGCGGTACTTTATGCTCGCCTTGTGCGCCCGGCTCAAATACCTGCAGCTTGTGCTGAATGCAATATTCAATTCCTTGATAGTAACAGGCCTCAAAATGCAGACTATCGAAATATTCCGTGCAGCCCCAATGCCTGCCATACAGCCGCGTAGCACTACGAAACATTAATGAACCAGCAATACATTCTCCATTTTTATCGGCCATCACTAGAATGACTTGATCAGGTAAGTTAGCAGCCACTTCTTTGAAAAAGCCTTCATTTAAAGTTGGAATGCCCCATTTACTTTCAAAGGTATGCTGATAAAAGAAAGCGAAGCGCTCCCAATCAGTGGCTGTTGCTGTATACCCATCCAAAATCCGTAGCTCGACCCCAGCCTCCTGCACTTTACGGCGCTCTTGCTTAACATTTTTGCGCTTTTTCGAGCTGAAGGTATCAAGAAAAGCATCAAAACTCTGATAGCCGAAATTCCGCCAATGAAATTGGCAATCATGGCGGGTAAAGAGCTGCTGTTGGCTAAGCCAATCTTGTTCTTCCGCTAAAGGAAAGAGCCAATGCAACCCGCTCGCTTCCAAAGTTTCAGCAAGCTGCAAAGCGCTGGCTAACAAGATGGGATAAATTTCAGCCTCTTGCCCTGATTTTGCTAATAAACGTTGCCCACTCGCCGGTGTATAAGGAATCGCCGACACTAATTTAGGGTAATAGCGGAGTTGGTGACGCTTATAAGCTTCTGCCCAAGCATGATCAAACACAAACTCCCCATAGGAGTTGTATTTTTCATACAAAGGCATTGCACCGATTAATTTATCGCCTTCATAGACCGCAATATGCCGTGGTAGCCAACCGAATTGGCTACTCACACAGCTATGATGTTCCAAAGCAGCTAAAAACTCATGGCGTACAAAGGGATTATTATCCTGCACTAAAGCGTTCCATGCGCTGCGTGAAACTTGATCTAAATTAGAAATGATTTGAATATGCATAGTGATATTGTGCCAATTGCTAGCACTACCGCCAATGTCTGCGGAAAAAGTAATACAATTAACCTTGAGCCGCTCTTAAAACGAGGAGAATAAATCAATGCCCATTGCGCCTGCTCTCTTAGCCCGTTTTCCTACTGATTTACGCACTAAGGCTGAATTAGCCTTAAATGCTAGCCCTTATCTCCAAGAGCAATTAACTCGTTTTCCCGAATGGCTAGATGGACTACTGAGCAGCTATCCGTATCAACAAGGTGAATTGATCGACAAGATTGCTGCAGAGATAGCAGCCATCAAGGATGAACCAAGCTTATTAAAAGCAGTGCGGCAAATTCGCCATCGTGAAACCGTGCGCATTGCTTGGCGGGATTTAACTGCAGCGGCTGATTTGGTGGAAACCTTACAGACCACTTCTGATCTGGCTGATGCTTTAGTCGGTAGTGTCTTGGATTGGTGGCAGCAAGCGCTAGTGACTAAACACGGCCAGCCCTTAAACCGTGCTGGTGTACCGCAAAGTATGCTGGTTCTAGGCATGGGTAAACTGGGCGGACGTGAACTGAATTTCTCCTCCGATATTGATTTGATTTTTGCCTTCCCTGAAGCAGGTGAAACCGATGGCCGACGTAGTTTAGACAATCAGACCTTTTTCACCCGTGTTGGGCAAAAACTGATTAATACTTTGGGTCAAGTGACGGGGGATGGCTTTGCCTATCGGGTCGATATGCGTTTACGCCCCTTTGGTGAGGTGGGCGCTTTAGCTTTATCCTTCGATGCGATGGAGCATTATTACCAAACCCACGGGCGCGAGTGGGAGCGCTACGCGATGGTGAAAGCGCGGGCGATGGCAGGCAAGGTGCAAGACGGTCAAGAGCTGATGGAGCGCTTACGACCCTTTGTGTATCGCCGCTATTTAGATTACGGCTCAATTGAGCAATTGCGCGAAATGAAGCTCATGATCAATCGGGAAGCCTTGCGCAAAGGCAAGCAACAAGATGTCAAACTCGGTCAAGGTGGGATTCGCGAAATTGAATTTACGGCTCAAGTATTCCAATTGATGCGGGGTGGACGTGAGCGTACCTTACAAGAGCGCAATCTGTTAAAAACTTTAGCTATTTTAGAGCAGCAGACTTTATTAAGCATAGAAGATGCCCGTATTTTACGCGAGGCTTATTATTTCTTACGTCGCGCTGAAAATCGTGTACAAATGTGGAAAGATGAACAAGCACATGCTTTGCCGATTGAGCCTGAACAGCAGCAATTTATGGCAGCTTCTTTAGGATTTGCCGATTGGCCAAGCTTCATGCAAGTTTTAGATGTACATCGTGAACAAGTGAGCCTAATCTTTAAGCGTATTTTTGCAGTGGACGGGGAGGAAGATAAGCCGGACGAAGACCCAAATCAGGCATTGATGCAACTCTGGCAAGGAAATATGGATGAAGATCATGCCTGTAAGCTGCTACTTACTTGGGGCTTAAAGCCTGAGGCTGAGTGCTGGCAACAGATTCAGACTTTGCGCGCGAGTCGCTTATATCAATCATTGACTGAACTAGCCCGCACGCGTTTAGATCGCTTAATGCCTGAGCTTTTAGCCGTCTGCGCGACCCAGACTAATCCTGCTCAAGCGCTTACCCGTAGTTTACACGTGATTCATGCGATAGCGCGGCGTTCCGGCTATATTGTCATGCTCGTTGATCATCCGGGGGCTTTAGAGCAATTCGTGAAACTGGTGCATGCCAGTGTCTGGATTACCGCCCAACTCACTCAGCATCCAATTTTGCTTGATGCCCTGCTAGATACCCGTCAACTCTATCGCCCGCTCAATCGGCAGGAATTAGGTATCGCGCTTAAACAAGTTTTAGGTAATGTTGAGCCTGAAGATACTGGTTTAGTGCTGGAGCGCTTACGTCAGTTTAAGCAGGCTCAAGTCTTGCGGGTGGCGGCGGCGGACATTACTGGCAAATTACCTTTGATGATTGTCTCCGATCAGCTTACTTGGATTGCGGAAGCTATATTGGAAGAAACGACCCAGCATGTTTGGCAAACCATGACGGCTAAGTCAGGAATTCCGCAATATGTCCTGAATGGGGTAAAACAGGATGCGAGTATGGCTATTGTAGCTTACGGTAAATTAGGCGGCATTGAGCTGGGCTATGGCTCAGATTTAGATCTTGTGTTTTTGCATGATAGTTGTGGCGAACAGCAGTTTACGAACGGCGAGAAACCGCTCGAAAGCCCGGTCTTTTTTGCCCGATTAGCGCAGAAAATCATCAATGCACTGTCTACCTTTACCCATGATGGACGCTTATATGAAACCGATACCCGTTTACGTCCCAGTGGTGCTTCGGGTTTATTAGTGACTAGCGCTGAAGCTTTCCGCCAGTATCAATTAGAAAAAGCTTGGATTTGGGAGCATCAAGCCCTGTTGCGGGCGCGAATGATCACGGGTAGCTCTAAGTTGCGTCAGCAATTTGCATCGATTCGCCATGAAATTCTCTGCCAGCCCCGCGATACTGAGCAGTTGCGGCAAGAAGTAGTGAATATGCGCCAGAAAATGTGGGATGCTTTAGGCAGTAAAGATCAGAAAGTCTTTAATGTGAAAAAAGATCTAGGTGGCATTACTGATATTGAGTTTATTGTGCAATATCTGATTCTCGCACATGCGCATCAGCACCATGCCTTGGTCGAATGGAGCGATAATATTCGCCAATTAGATTCACTACGTAAGGCTAATATCCTAAGCGCACATGAAGTGAGCCGCTTGCAGGATATTTATCGTAGCCTGCGGAATCATACACATAAGCATGCATTACAAGAAGAGTCCGCCACTGTTAGTGCTGAATATTTCATTGAAGAACGTGACTATATCAAAGCAATCTGGCTGAAATACTTAGGGGGCTGAGATTATTTATGAGTAGTTGTGGGAGTGAGATATGAGCTTAAGTGCTAGTATGAGTGTTTTAAAGGGATTTATTAGTAAGTACATCGCTATTAGGAATAAATTGGTCTATCTTAAAGTGTTATGTAAGTTTTGCTTGGTTACTATAAATCTAGTTTTTTTGAGTATTCAGTCGCCAATAGTTTTAGCGTCTGCACCTACTGGTTTTTTAAAAGTAAGTGGCCAAAATATCCTAAATGAGAAAAATCAACAGATTTTCTTAAGAGGGGTAAATTTGCATACTTTAGACCTCTAGCGAAAGTCAAGAGTGAGTCACCATTCGATTAATCAGCCCTGCA